>CAKTOW010000010.1 GCA_934590325.1 uncultured Oscillospiraceae bacterium | reverse complement strand
TCGGCGAAGCAGTACACGCTGTCCACCTGCTCCACGCCGGGCACCTGATGCTTCAGAAACAGCTCCTCCGGCTTGGACGAGCTCTGCACGGCGATGCGCTTGCCGTTCAGGTCGCCAAGACCGTAAATGTCGCTGGACGCCTGCACTACGACCACCTGACGGCTGTACATATACGGTCCTGCCCAGCGGTAGAGGTCCTCTCTGCCGTTCATGGAGAAGCTGCCCCAGAGGCAGTCCACGTCGCCGCGCTCCAGAAGTGCGTCCTTCTCCTGCCAGTTGATTTTTTGGAAGCTCACCGTCCAGCCCAGTCTCTCGCAGGCGGCGGTGGCGATCTCCACGTCGATACCGGCGTACTCGCCGTTTTCGTCCAGATAGAAATAGGGCTCGTAGTTGTCGCTGCCCACGGTCAGCACCGGCAGGGCTTCGCCGTCCGTGTCCGGCACCGGCTGCCCGCAGGCGCACAGCACCGCGCAGCACAGCGACAGCAGCGCAGCCGCAGCGCGTTTTGCGTAGTTTTTCATTCCGTTCCTCCTGCGGTATAGACCTCGTGGCGCAGGGCGTCCTGGATGTCCTGCAGGCACTCCACCAGCAGCGGGTCAAAGGCTCCGCACTCGCCCCGGCGTATCATCGCCATGGCCTCCTCCGGGGTATACGCTTCCTTATACGCCCGCCGCGACACCAGCGCGTCGAACACGTCCGCCACACTGACCACCTGGGCCGCAATGGGTATCTCGTCGCCCTTCAGCCCGTCGGGATACCCCCGTCCGTCCACGCGCTCATGGTGCCAGCGGCAAATTTCCGCCGCGATCTCCACCAGCGGCTCCCCCGCGTAGTCCTTCATCCCCCGCAGCAGGTCCTCGCCGATGACCGTATGCCTCTTCACGATCTCGAACTCCTCCGGCGTCAGTGCGCCGGGCTTGCGCAGTATGGTGTCCGGCACGCCCATCTTTCCGATGTCGTGGAACATGCCCGCCGACGCGATACGCCGGCAGTCCCGCCGCGTCAGGTCGTACTTATCCGTCCGCTCCAGCAGTCGCTCCAGCAGCAGCTCCGTCACCATCTGCACATGCCGCCCGTGGTCCGCGCCCTCGCCGTTGCGATAGCCCATCACCCGGGACAGTACGTTGGCCACGATGCCCACCGTCCGCTCCTGCCGCCGCAACTGCTGCGCCATCACCGACGCCAGCCGCCGCTGCCGTGCATACAGCTTCACGGTGTTCATGGTGCGCTGGCGCACCACCTTTATGTCGAAGGGTCGCTCGATGTAGTCCACGACGCCCATATCGTATGCCAGGCGCACACGATCCGCGGAGCCGTCCGCCGTGATGACGACAACGGGGATGCGGTCGATAAGACCCTGACAGTTCATCTCCTCCAGCACCTGCAGACCGTCCATCACCGGCATGATCATGTCCAGCAGTACCAGCGCGATCTCGCTGCCGTGGAGGGACAGCTGCTCCATGCACTCGCTGCCGTTGGCGGCTTCCAGAATGGTGAAGTCCTCCTCCAGCATTTCCCGGAGCAGCTGGCGGTTCAGGGCGGAGTCGTCCACCACGAGGATCTTCTCCTTGCCGCTCTCCGTGTTCTCCACGGGGGAGCTTTCCGTCACCACGGCGTCCTTCGTCCGCTTGGCGCGATACATGAGGCGATCCGCCCGCTGCACCGCGCTGGAGACCGTCTCCTGCTCGGCGATAACGCAGCCGATGCTGGCGGTGGGGTGCTGCTCCTGCCCGCAGGCAAGGATGCAGACGGAGTGGAGCTGCCGCTGGATCTTACTGAGCTGCTCGTTGAACTCGCTCTCGGTGATCTGGGGCACCAGCAGCAAAAACTCGTCGCCGCCGTAGCGCACCAGTGAGCCGCGCTCTCCCACCACGGAGTGCACCACCTCGGCGATGGTACGCAGGGCGGCGTCGCCCGCCCCGTGGCCGTACAGGTCGTTGAACATCTTCAGGTCGTCCATGTCGATGATGGCGACGCCGCCGTTGAATATCTCGCCCGCCATATCCCGCTCGTAGTGGCTGCGGTTCAGCGCGCCGGTGAGGGCGTCCATCTCCTGCGCCTGGGTGTCCCGCCCGGAGATGACCAGCGTGTTGCTGTCCACAAGGTCGATGCGGACATCGTACTGCCGGTAGCCCATGCCTCTCTGCCGGAAGCGCAGGCGGAAGCTCTTGTCCTGCTGCTGCTCCGTGAAGAAGCGGCGGAGGTTGTCGTTGGTGAGGTAGTGCACCCACGCGCCGCGCTCGGCGATGATGCTGCCCTTGCTCCGCAGCGCGTCACTGAGCGCGTCCACGGTGTACCACCGGCTGCCCTCCAGCTCCGGGACGATCTCGGAGCGGCGGACGCGGAGCTTCTCCCGCCGCCTGTCGTATTCACAAACAAAATCACAGATGGGCAGCAGAGCGGTAATGAAGCCTTCCCGTTCCATGGAGATGCACCGTCCTTTCCGTGTACTGATCAGAATATATCAAACTACATTATAGCATCGCGGCGGCATATTGCAACGGTTTTCCACGCAAAATCCCACTATCCGCAGGGGAAACGGAAAGCCCCGCGGCGGTACATACCGCCGCGGGGCGTATCGGTGGGGGAGATGAACGCTGCTTGACCGGCGCAGACTTAATAGCTGCCCAGGTCGGCGCTGGCGTCGCCCTCGACGCTCTTGCCGAACTCGTAGTCGTTGCCGGGCAGGATGGCGTTCAGGATGACGCCCGCCAGGGCAGCGATGGCCAGGCCGGTCAGGGTGATGTCGGCGCTGCCCACGGTGAAGGTGATGCCGCCGGTGGAGCTGAAGCCCAGACCGCACACGAAGATGACCGCGGCGATGATGAGGTTGCGGGACTTGGTCAGGTCAACGCGGTTCTCCACCACGTTGCGGACGCCCACGGCGGAGATCATACCGTACAGGACGAAGCTGACGCCGCCTACGATGGCGGTGGGGATGGAGTTCACCAGTGCGTCGAACTTGGGGGAGAAGCTCAGGATAATGGCGTACAGGGCGGCCAGGCGGATGACCCGGGGGTCGTAGACGCGGCTCAGGGCCAGCACGCCGGTGTTCTCACCGTAGGTGGTGTTGGCGGGGCCGCCGAACATACCGGCGAAGGCGGTGGCAAGACCGTCGCCCAGCAGGGTACGGTGCAGGCCGGGATCCTCGATGAAGTTCTTGCCGGTGGTGGAGGAGATGGCGGAGATGTCGCCGATGTGCTCCATCATGGCGGCGATGGCGATGGGGGCCATTACCAGGATGGAGGTGATGTCGAACTTAGCGATAACGAACTTCTGCAGGCCCACGATGTTGGCGCCGGCCACCTCGGTGAAGTCCACCTGGTTGAAGATAAGCGCCACGATGTAGCTGCCCACCACACCCAGCAGGATGGGGATGATCTTGATCATGCCCTTGCCCCAGATGTTGGCCACGATGATGATGACGATGGCACACAGGGCCAGCCACCAGTTGGTGGAGGCGTTGGCTACGGCGGTACCGGACAGGTTCAGACCGATGAGGATGATGATGGGGCCGGTGACGATGGGCGGGAAGTACCGCATGACCTTCTTGGCGCCCACCAGCTTGAACAGCAGGGCCAGCACCAGGTACAGCAGACCCGCGATGACCACGCCGCCCAGGGCGTAGGGCAGCTTCTCCTCACCGGTCATGGCCGCGAACTTACCGGTGTCCAGCGCGGCCACCGCCTGGAAGCCGCCCAGGAACGCGAAGGAGGAGCCCAGGAAGGCGGGCACCTTGAACTTGGTGCAGACGTGGAACAGCAGCGTGCCGATACCGGCAAACAGCAGGGTGGTCTGGATAGACAGGGGCAGGCCGTAGCCGGTCACCAGGATGGGCACCAGCACCGTGGCGCCGAACATGGCGAACAGGTGCTGCAGGCCCAGCAGCAGCATCCGGGGCACACCCAGCTCCCGGGCGTCGTAGATGGCGTCGTGTCCTAATTTCTTGTTCATGTGACTTGTCCTCTCTTTCTCATTCGCTCTTTATTTCCACTTACGTACAAACAGGTCCAAAAAAATGACCGGTGAAATGATCACCGGTCAAAAGGAAACAATATCAGAAATGAAAACAGAGGGAGCGTCCATCCGCTTTTTCACAACAGTCGTGCAGGTCATGGCTCGTCCCTCCTCTCATTTTTCTTGCCTATTATACGGGGCGAAGCGCAAAAATGCAATACATTTCTGCGCCAATATCACACCAAATTTTCAGGAGTCGGTTTGGAGGTATTGCACAAGGTCATTCCTCCCGCTTATGGCTGCCATCGGCCAGCTTCAACCTGCGCCCCAGCACCGGGCACACGCCCGCCGCCACCACGATCTTCACCGCGTCGCCGGGCAGATAGGGCAGCATCCCCGCCCACAGGATGGCTCTGAAGTCCATACCCTTGCCCATATATACGTTCAGTATGACCGCCATGTAGGGCAGCCCTACGGCATACAGCACCGCCAGGCCCGCCAGTGCCGCCAGCGCCATGCGCCTCTGGTCGCCGAACCGCTGCGCCGCGATGGCGCCCACCACCCACGCCGCCGGGATCAGCCCCAGCAGAAAACCGAAGGTAGGCTGGAACACGTAGCCGAAGCCGCCGCCCATGGTGAAGATGGGCAGCCCCACCAGCCCCAGGAACACATACACCGCCTGGCTCAGCGCGCCCCACTTCCGCCCCAGCAGCAGCCCCGCCATGGCGGTGAACAGGTATTGCAGCGTCACGGAGCTGTACCCCATGGGTATCCGCATGAACGCCCCCGCCGCCGTCAGCGCGGCAAACAGCGCCGTATATACCATCTTTTTCGTATTGTTCACGGGACGCACCTCCACGGCGGGAAAACACCGGAAATTTGTCCTAATGGTAGCAAAATTCTTAGCGGCTGTCAACTATTTACAAATACCGCCCGCGGTGCTACAATACCTCCGACCGGCAAGGGCATGCCCTTGTTTATCGATGGTATGACGAAGGGAGGCGACGGCCGTGGACTGGCAGATACTGCGCTATGATGAGGTGGATTCCACCAATGAGGTCTGCAAGGCCCTGGCCGCCCAGGGCGCGGACAACGTGGCCGTCATCGCCGCCGCCCAGACCGCCGGCAAGGGCCGCCTGGGCCGTTCGTTCCGATCTCCCCCCGGCGGGCTGTACCTGTCCGTTCTGTGGCGGGACTGTCCGGCGGACCAGCTGTTCTCCGTCACCCCCATGGCGGCGGTGGCGGTGTGCCGGGCCGTGTTCTCCGTCTGCGGCGCCCGGTGCGGCATCAAGTGGTGCAACGATGTGCTGCTCCGCAGCGGTAAGTTATCCGGGATATTGACCGAAACATGCGTACGACCGCTTTGTCCAACTAGCCAAAAGGGTAGCCAAAAGGGTAACCGTTTTGCCGACTGGCTGGTGGTGGGCATCGGCGTCAACGTGGGGCAGACCTCCTTCACTCCCGACATAGCAGATATGGCCACATCCCTTGCGCTGCAAGGGTTTCACGTATCCCCCGACACGCTGGCGGACGCCATCCTCACCCAGCTGACCTCCCTCCGCGCCGCCCTCTCCGACCCGGTGGAATGGCTGTCGGAATACCGCTCACTCTGCCATAATCTGGGAAAGCAGGTGCAGGTGCTGAAGGGCGGAAACGCCTGTCGCGCAACAGCTTTGGCCGTTGATGACCAGTTCGGCCTGACGGTGCGGTATGAGGATGGAAGCATCGAGACCGTCCGCAGCGGCGAAGTGTCCGTCCGCGGTACCTATGGCTACGCGGAATAATTGCAACTTTTTCCCGCAAAAAGTGCGCTGAAGCGCTCATTTTCCAGCATCTCATTTTTTACAAAACGAGCCACATTTTTATCATCAAATATCAAAATCGAGGTAATTTTTTCATGAATATGAAACTTTTAGGCCAATTGTTCCTCACCTTCGCCAAGGTGGGCGTCATGACTTTTGGCGGCGGTATGGCCATGTTACCCATCCTCCAGCGCGAAGTAGTGGAGGACAAGCACTGGTCCACCGATGAGGAGCTGGTGGACTACTTCGCCATCGGCCAGTGCACCCCCGGTATCATCGCCGTGAACACTGCTACCTTTGTGGGACAGAAGCAGGCGGGCATCCTCGGCGGCATCGTGGCCACGCTGGGCATCGTGTTCCCGTCTCTGGTCATTATCACGGCGCTGGCCGGTGTCATCAACAACTTCTCCCACTTGGAGTGGGTACAGCACGCCTTTGCGGGCATCCGCGTGTGCGTGTGTGTACTAATCTTCAACGCAGTGGTGAAGCTGTTCAAGGGCTCGGTGAAGGACTGGGCGGCGGGACTTATCTTCCTGGCCGTTCTGGCGGCATCGCTGCTGACCGACCTGTCACCGGTGATCTTCGTGGCAGCGGCAGCCTGCCTGGGCATCATCATTCAGAACTTTATAAGGAGGGCGAAATAATGCTGTACCTCCAGCTTTTCTGGGAATTCTTCAAGACCGGCCTGTTCGCCGTGGGCGGCGGGCTGGCCACCCTGCCCTTCCTGCAAGATATGTCCGAGCGCACCGGGTGGTTCACCTCCGCGCAGCTGGCGGACATGCTGGCGGTGTCCGAGTCCACACCGGGCCCTATCGGCGTGAACATGGCCACCTACGTGGGCTTCACCACCGGCGGTATCGGCGGCGCGCTGGTGGCCACCATCGGCCTGGTGATGCCGTCCATCATCGTCATCCTTATCGTGGCGGCATTCCTGAAGGCCTTCCGCGACAGCAAATGGGTCAATGCGGCTTTCTACGGCCTGCGGCCGGCATCCACGGCGCTGGTGGCGGCGGCGGGCATCTCCGTGGTGCCTATCGCTCTGCTGCACAGCGGCGAGACCGGCCTCGCCCTGCTGAACTGGCCGGCCATTGCGCTGGCGGCGGTGCTGCTGGTGTGCACCAACTGGGTGCCTGTGGTGAAAAAATGGCACCCCATCGTATTCATCGGCATTTCCGCCCTGATCGGCGTGATGCTGAAATTCTGAGCATACAGGAAAAAGGAAACGGCTGCGGTCGTTTCCTTTTTTGTTGCGCCGGGGCGGGCACCGTGGTACAATGGGGAAAAATGAAGGAGGGCGGCGTTTATGTACGAGCTGATACAGGCCAAGGGCGGAAGCTATTATATCGAAAGTCCCGCCAAGGTGGGGCTGGTGCAGCTGGGCGGCGACCGGGTGTGCCTGATCGACAGCGGCAGCGACAAGGACGCAGGGCGGAAGGTGCGGCAGCAGCTGGACGCCAATGGCTGGCGTCTGACGGCGATCTACAACACCCATTCCAACGCCGACCACATCGGCGGCAACCAGTACCTTCAGAAGCAGACCGGCTGCGCCATCTACGCGCCGGGAATGGAGCAGTACATTACCTGCCGCCCAGTGCTGGAGCCCACGCTGCTGTACGGCGGCTGCCCGCCCAAGGCTCTGCGGAACAAATTCCTTATGGCGCAGGAGAGCCAAGCGCAGCTTTTGACGGCGGAGGTGCTGCCCGCGGGCTGGGCGCTCATCCCCCTGCCGGGACACTTCCTGGACATGGTGGGGTTCCGCACGGCGGACGACGTGGTGTATTTGGCGGACTGTCTGGCCTCACGGGAAACTCTGGACAAGTACGGTATCGCGTTCCTGTACGATGTGGGCGCGTATCTGGACACGCTGGAGCAGGTCAAGGCCATGACCGCCGCGCTGTTCGTGCCCTCCCACGCGGCGGCCACCGAGGACATCACGCCGCTGGCCCAGTACAACATCGACCGCACGCAGGAGGCGGCGGAGCGCATCGCGGCACTGTGCACCGGCGCGACCTTCGACGAAGTGCTGGCGGGGGTGTTCCGGACCTACGGCCTGGCCATGTCCCTGCCCCAGTATGCCCTGATGGGCAGCACGGTCAGGTCCTACCTCAGCTATCTGATGGACAAGGGCGAGGTCACCACCGAGCCGGAGGCCTGCCGCATGGTCTGGCGAAAAATATGATATGAAAAACCGGGTGCCGCGGCGCCCGGTTTTTGCATATTCTTCTTCCCGGCGGGTCAGACTACCGGTGACAACGCTTTCGGGAGGTCATACTATGTCTGAAATGTTCTGTTTCCAGTGCCAGCAGACGGCAGGCAACAGCGGGTGCGTTCGCACCGGCGTGTGCGGTAAGCAGCCCAAGACCGCCAACCTGCAGGACTATCTGGTGTGCTCGCTGATACACCTGGCGGAGGTGTACGGCGAAAAGGAGGAGTATCCGCCGGAGGTGACGCGCCTGCTGGCGGATGGGCTGTTCGCCACGCTGACCAACGTGAACTTCGACAACACCGCGCTGCAGGGGTATATCCGCAGGGCGGAAAAGCTGGCGCCCCAGCGCCTGCCAGTGGAGGAACCGGGATGGCTGTGGAAGGGTGACACGGACACAGTGTCCCTGCGCAGCACCCTGCTGTTCGGCATGAAGGGCATGGCCGCCTACGCCCACCACGCCTTCCGCCTGGCGCAGGAGGACGAAGAGGTGAGCCGGTGGTTCTACAAGGGGCTGCGTGCGCTGCGGCAGGAGCACACCGTGGAGGAGTGGCTGTCGCTCATCACGGAGTTCGGCCTGGTGAACTACAAGTGCATGGCGCTGCTGGACAGGGCCAACACCGCGGCCTTCGGCGACCCCGTGCCCACGAAGGTACACACGGATGTGCGGCAGGGGCCGTTCATCGTGGTGTCCGGCCACGACCTGGAGGACCTGCACCAGCTGCTGGAGCAGACCCGGGGCACCGGCGTCAATGTGTACACCCACAGTGAGATGCTGCCCGCCCACGGGTATCCGGGGCTGAACAAATACCCCCAGCTGGCCGGGAACTTCGGCACCGCGTGGCAGAATCAGCAGAACGAATTCGACAATATCCCCGCGCCCATCCTGATGACCACCAACTGCCTGATGCCGCCCCGGCCCAGCTACGCCGACCGCATCTACACCACCTCCGTGGTGGGGTATCCGGGGCTGCGGCACATCACGGAGGACGACCGGGGACGGAAGGACTTTACGCCGGTCATTGACCAGGCGCTGGCGCTGGGCGGATACTCCACCGACCGCAGCATGAGCGGCATCAACGGTGGGCACATCCTGACCACGGGCTTCGCCCACAACGCCCTGGGCGACAGCGCCCCGGCGGTGATCGACGCCATCAAAAGCGGCGCGGTGAAGCACATCTTCCTCGTGGGCGGCTGCGACGGCGCACACCCGGGACGGAACTACTACACGGACTTTGTGAAGGCTGCACCCATGGACTCGCTGATACTGACGCTGGCCTGCGGCAAGTTCCGGTTCAACGACCTGGACCTGGGCGACATCAACGGCATCCCCCGCATACTGGACGTGGGCCAGTGCAACGATGCCTACAGTGCCGTGCAGATCGCGCTGGCACTGGCGGAGGCCTTCGGCTGCACCGTCAACGAACTGCCGCTGACGCTGGTGCTGTCCTGGTACGAGCAGAAGGCGGTGTGCATCCTGCTGACGCTGCTGGCACTGGGCATCAAGGACATCTATCTGGGCCCCACGCTGCCGGCCTTCCTGTCGGAGACCGTGGTGAAAACGCTGGTGGACGCCTACCATCTGCAGCCTGTCACCCATCCCCAGCAGGACCTGGACGCCATACTGCACAGAGGGTAACAACAAAAGACGCGCCCCTTCTCCGGCGTTTCATAGGGACAATTTGTGAACCTACCCCAATAACTCACCTCGTCCTCGCGGTCATCTGCCTTGTGACCGAGGGCAATCTTCTTTTCGCGTTCTTTTTGCAGTACCTTTCTGTCGGTGTGGTGCTGTACGGGCATCACAGGGGCAGCAGACTGGAGCTGCTCCAGACGGTGCCCAAGCCCCACCAGAGCAGAAGCAGTGCTGCCGCCGCCATCAGCAGAGAGATCAATGCCGGAATACTGACGTGTGGCAGATGCAGTCTGGGAAGTCTGATTCTGTGCAGAGAAAAAGAATTCTCTTTCGGCTTCCCAGCCTGTTTGCTCATTTGTTCCAGATGCTTCACCGCTTTCAGCAGCTCGTCCATCTGCGTCCGGGTCGGGAGCTGTTCCAGCAGTTCGCTGACCTTTTTCAGCAGATTCGTTTGCAGGTCCGTGTGATACCACAGAGTATCGAGATACTCTATCATCTCCATCCACTCCTCCTTCGTGGGATGCGTTTCGGGCGGTGCTACCTGTTCCTGTACCGGAGTCTGCGCAGTTGTCGGCTGATGGAGCTGCTTCAACTCCTCCAGAGATAATTTCTGCCCTGATCCTGAATTCACGTTCCATGACCTCCTTCTGATATCTTTTGTCGAACAATTTGATGTCTCTGGCCTTCATGCCGTTGGGATGGGTGTAGGTGATACTGCGCCGGGCATCCTCCCACCGAACTTGGTAGCCCAGCTTTTTCATGTGTCGGATGAATTCATCTTTGTCACCACTGCGCTTCATGCAGCCATCCACTGCGCAGATGATCTGCATCTTCCAACTTTCTCCCTTGGCAGCGGAGCGATACTCTCTGGCGTTCATGGCATCGGACTCCTTTTGTGTGGGTTTCAGAACGGAGAAGCCATGAGTCTCACAGAGTTCGTCCGAAAGATTGCGGAGCCGCTTTAGGGTTCCTTTCTCCTGCCGGAGCATCCGCCCAGTCTGATGGCAGACGGCGTTGACCAAAAAGTGAGAATGGATGTGCGGCTTATCGATATGCGTTGTGATCAGCACCTCGCTGTCCGACCAGGCCCTGGCGGCGAACTCCTTTGCCAGTTCGTGTGCCTGCTGTGGAGTGATGTTCTCATCCGGATGGAAGGCCTGCGTGTAGTGATAAAACCAGACGGGACTTTCCTTGTGGTGCGATTCCCGTGTGGCGACGAATTCGTGGAAAGTCATCTGCGGCGTGCAGTTGATCCCGCTGATGAGGTGCTGACCATCATCCATCAGCGTCTTCTCATCCTGCTTCACATAGGCCACCACATTTTTGAGAACAGTAACGCTCTGCGAATCGTAGTGAACAAAATTGACCGTTGCCATATCAGCGCCGCTCTTGGTCCGCGAGTTTACACAGGCCAATATAGTTTTTCTCCAGTGCGGAGAATACGCTGTCCAAATCAACGGCTGAGATACGGCCCTCATGTGCAAGGATGGTCAGCTGATTGAGGCTGCGGCCAATGCCTTTGAGCTCGTGGGTGTGTTCTTTCAGTCCGTCCACTACCACGACCTTGTGCCGCAGAGCTGCCGCCCGGACATAGGCGCTGACGCTCATGTGAGCCTGATCTGCTTTGGCCTTGATGGTTTCGTATTCCTCCGGGGTGACCCGGAATGTGATTCGAATATCTTTATTCATTTGAATCCTCCGTTTCATAAAAATAAGGGTGTGGGCTTAGCCCATTGAAATGCGCCGACCGACAATGTCGGACAGGCGCTCTGCTTGCCCTCTCTGAAGAGAGGTTTTTTGCGCCGAATACCCGCATTTCATATTTCAGCCAAAAACGGCCCAAGACCGTACTTTATCTGTTTTTGTGTAAATTCCCGATACGGCCTGCAAAGTAGTACACATCGCTTTTAACGCGCCTGCTGGCGCGTTTGTTTCAATTCAGAGAGGAAGAATGCAAGACTGCAAAGTTCTTAGCAGCTTACATCCTTACACCCTTGATTCGGTAACAGCCAGTACCACTGTCCGCCCTGTTTTTCAGAGACGATACCGAGATTCTTCTTCGCAATCATCAGAGTGCGCTCCGATACACCCAGGCTCTCGGCACGCTTCAAGACTTCCTCTGCCGCGACACTGCCGGAGAGCATCCGCTTGAGTTCGTCCTCCATCAGCATGGTCTTGGTCTGCACTTTTCCGACGCCGCTGAGCACATCGTCCACGGTGGAGTCGCAGTATCCCTTCCACTGAAAGCCGCGCTCGGCATCTAACTCAAATGCGATGAACGCGCCTTCCGGTGCGAGACTATTTTTATCCTGAGCCATCACTCGAATGTTTGGTGCGTCCTTTAGGCGGCCAACCAGAAGAACGCTCCGAGCTGCAGCACGGAAGTCGATGGAGCCGAGACCACGGTAGTTGGCTTTCAGCCCCTGCGCCTTATTCATGTGACCGATGAGGATGACAGCACATCCTGTACGCTCGGCCATGGAGGCTACCCGCTTCAGCACCGGACGCACCTCATTGGCACGGTGCATGTCCACTTCACCGCCCAGATATGCCTGCATAGGATCAATGACGATGAGTTTCGCTCCTGTTTCGAGGATAGCCTGCTCCAACCGCTCATCGCAGAGGGTCAGTTCCTGTTTGCGCTCGTCGATGACCAGCACACGGGAGCAGTCGGCTTCTGCAGCCACCAGACGAGGCTTGATGGTATCGGCCAGGCCATCCTCGGCAGTCTGATAGATCACATTCATCGGTTCCAGCGCCTTGTCACTTTCCGGAAGGGCTTCGCCTTTTGTCAGTGCGGCGATGACGGCCAGGATGAGTGTGGTCTTTCCCTCGCCAGGGTCACCCTGCACGATGGTCACCTTACCGAGCGGGATGTAGGGATGCCACAGCCATTTCACTTCCTCTATTTGGATCTCACTCATGGAGATCAGTTTCAGTTCATTTTTCATCGGTTCCTCCTTTCAAAATTCATCTAAAGAGTTAAAAAGGTTAGATTACCCCCTGGGAATCTTTCTGAGTTTTTAAAATCTTTGCGGCCACGCACCGTACACCTTCCTGCTCCAAAGTCTGAATTGGCCTTGCAGCGTTTTCTTCTCCCTTGGTACGCTCTCCTCTTACGAGGGTCCTGGCGATACTTCCCTGGGGGAGTATGAACTCCGGTGGTGGGTATTCAATTGTCAAGGTACATTTGCGGATTTCTTTTTCCGTATTTTCATGGTAAAATATTTTCGAGATTCCCTACATAGTGAAGGGATCTTGACGGTTTTCGTGATTTTCAATGCAGAGGGGTGAAAGTATGCTGGAAACAAAAAGACCCGGATTCACCGTTACGGAAGAGCCGGGCGGTATGCTGCGGAAGCAGTTGATGGATTATGATGGTACGGTTCTGTTAGATGAGACGGTTCTGCCCCATGACGACCTGATCTGCTTCATACACAGACCGCTCAAAAAGTACAGCCAGCAGTTGACCGAACTTGAAAATCATCCGCTGTTTAAAGAATCTCTGGATATTTCCATTCTGGATTTTCAGGACCTGGTTGCGAAGTGCTTTGCAGTAGCGAACGACCTGAAGACGGATTTTCCCGAAGCCTATTTCCTTATGCGGATTGCACTGGAGGATATCCTTGTAGAAGAGGATGACGGCAGTGCCAGCTTCCTGCTGAACACTGGGACGAAGATGGTCCAGGCAGTACGAGCCCTATATTTTACTCGTGTGCGGATGCGGAATATCATGGAGATCTGCTTCGGCACTACTGAGAGCATGACACAGGAGAAACGTTGGACACGCACAGCCACTGTTTATCCGCAACTCTATACCTACGCTTTCTCTGTACGATGGAAAGCAGAGGGAGATGAGTGGGTACGGGAATATGAGATGCATTCTCTACTGGAGCTGTACTTCTTCGAAGTCTGCGCGGCTCTGCGATCTGAAAAACGCATTGTTCGCTGTCAGCATTGCTGGCAGTACTTTGTGCCAAAGACGAAAAAGAAAACTGACTACTGCGACCGCACTTGGGAAGACGGAAGCACCTGTAAGAAGCGCGGCCCTAATTTGAAGCGCAAAGACGGCCCTAATGAAGACATCTACCTTCTTGCGTTCAAGAAGCTGCGCGCCCGTTTCTACGAACGAGATTACCGCTTCTACGCTGGGATTCCGGGGATGAGTGTTCCTGGCGGAAATTATTTCAACTGGATCGACGATGCCAGCGCTGCCCGCGTCGAGTATTTGGAAGGCAAGATCACCGGCGAGGAGTTTTTGCAACGAATCAATCCGGATGGCGAAGGACTGGATATGGAGAGTCCGTGCCAGACTCCTGCGGAAGATATCCTGTTTACACCCTGGGAGCAACTTGTGGAGGGAAATATGTCCTTCGACCCAAAGCAGCATTTCCAGACAATACAAACTCTGGACTTGAGCACAGAAGATCCGCACTGGGAAATCATTACTGTGCAGAAGCAGGAAAGCAACTCCAAGCACGGCAACGAGAGTCTATTGGAGAAATATCGGAAGTAAAAGCGGGAGCGGTTATCCATAAACGCAAAAACAGGCAGTACGGAGGATTTTCCGTACTGCCTGTTTTTCCTTATCCCATGCTGCCGATTTTATTGCCATTCTCGTACATATCTTCGGCGTACTCGCAATGGTTAGGCCCTTGGCTCTCCAGCCAACCGAAGCCTGGGACATAGACCATGTTATCGGGGACACCATCAGGTAATGCCGGGGCTGGCTCTGGCTCCTGCGGTGGTGTAGCATTCTGCTCGGGGGTAGTCTGTGCTTCACTCACCAACGGTGTCTGGGGAGGCGCTTGTCCCGGATCAGTGGCTACTTCATGAATCGGTTCCGACTGCGTTACATCGGCCTTTTTTTCCTCTGGCATTATGATTTCTTTGATTTCCGGTGTCTTTGGAACTTCGGGCTGTGCGGCGATTACGGCGGGCGGTTTCGGTGGTTCGGGTGTTTCCACGGCTGGCTCGTTCTGCGGCCACACAGCGGCGCACAGGACCAGACAGGCAGCGAATGCTGCGGCGGTGATCATTCGTTTCTTCATTTTGCACCTTCCTTTCCGGATATGGAAAGAGCGCCCAATCTCTTCGCTATACAGCGAGAGACTGAGTGCTCCTTTTCATATTGATTCAGTTCCATGGAGAGCTGCCATGCCAGCTCAAATCCGGAAATGAAGCTGTCGATGGATGTGTCCTCCACGATGCGGCCTTTGATGTCGATGATCTGCAGTACCAGCCGCCGTTCTGGCTTTTCCAGCACTTCAATGAGTGCCTGATGGCATTCCTCGATTTCCTGCTTTTGCTCCGGAAGTTCCAGCGGCGTGTAGAAGCAATCGTACAGGTCTTTGAGTAATTCGTTCATGTGTTGCACCTCCTGGTAGCAACACACATTACCACAGAAGAACGAGAATAGCTACTGCTTTTTAAACTTTATTTGCACCCTACCCTGATTGCATAATTTGCATCATTTGTTAAGATACCAAAAAGTTCATCGCAGATTTCAGGGGCCTTAATTTTCTTGCTTTTGCATAGATTCAGAACTTGGCTTCGCACGTAGTGGGACGGATCGATTGCTGCTTCGCAAAGTTTCCGCTCCGCTAAATCTCTGTATTTTGTATCAAGCAATAGTGCGAAACAGTTGCAGGCCCTCCGTCGAACAATATAGTGCTCGTCATCAAAGCATTGCATAACGATTGACAAAATAGTAGCGTCAATTTGACCGGCGGGTAATTCTTGAACTATAAATTGCTCAATACACTCCGCCAACGCGATTCGCTCATTGATTTCCTTTTTACCATATCCGACGCACCATTCCAAAAGCTCTTCTTTGTCAGCAGCACCAGAAATAATTTTGACCATGAGGGTCCTGCAAACAAAAGCGCCTTTGGAATGTCTTAGAATTGTTCCTGTTTTTGCAACTCCAATTGCGGCAATAGCATCAGATAATTCTTGCGGCATCTTAGTTTTCAATGCAGTGTTGAAAACTAAAACATCACAAAGACAGTCGAGACAATCATTTTTAACTTTTGCTACGGCTTGGCTGGTTAATACCTCTGCGCACAAAGGAAAGAATTTTTGCTCAATCACTCCGTCCATGGATGAAGCATAGTGTTTTCGGATAACTTTCTTTATCATTGCATACGGCAATTCGAAAAAGCCCGTGTAGGTACCCGGATCCCTATTGACCTCAAACTGTTTCCTTGCAATTTCAATTTCGTGGGTCAATACTTCACCCCAATTTCCTGCGCCCATGTTTATGTCGTAAAAAACCTTTTCTACTCCGGTAAGGCCGTTTTCGGGAATTGTAGATAGTACGGAGAATATTTCAGGACTTTGACTCGCCAATGCAGCGATGATTTGCGGTGTTCCGCCGTTCTTTGCAATAAAAGATATTTTCTCCTTAAGGGCATCGCAAAACGAACTCTGCACTTCGGTATCCACATCATCAATTTTCATTTGCAGAATAATATTTGCCAGCTTTCCTCCAAGGTGGAAACGCTGCTCCTTTATTATTCCGGTAAGCATGAGCATTACTCTTGTGCAATTTAAGCGACACATATTCTGATTGATGCTTTCAAAATAATCTTGTGAAGTTCCCCAATATACCGTTGGCGCAAGTTCCTCCAAAAAAACATGAACTTCTTCAAATTTAGAATCGGTTAAATACAAGCCAAGCTTTGTGATAACGGCTTGTTTGATAGATTCTTTGTGTGACGAAGCCGCAGCATCTGTTAAGTCCCATATTTCGTCGGCATGAGAAACGATCTCAGCATATGCGTCATCCCATTTATAGTCAATGGTTTTATTGAATTGCTCTGCATCGCCATTGATAACTAAAATTTTTATGCAGTCCAGTAATAGCGGGCGTTTTTGGGTAAGTTCATCATATTTATAAAGAACTCGAGCCAAAATTTCTCGTGTAATTACCATATGCGTATAGGAACCGTACAGCATAGCAGAAAAGAAATAGTTTTCTACGTTGTTGATGACCGTACCTAAATTTGTGCCGAAGAAAATGGTATTAGGGGATGCTGTCTGATATTTAAATTCCTCTTTTGCAATAACACTGTAAATATCGGTCAGGTATCTGTCCAAAACGGGCAAATAAACAATGGTTTCCAAATCTTTCAGTTCTTTTTGGACATCACTGTCAATAACCCACTCTCTCTTCTGGCTATGCACCTCGTTCTCGATATTTCGACAATCTATGAGAATGTCGTTGATGATCCAATTCGGGAGATTTGCTTCTCTTGCTAACGCCAAAGCCTTCTTCTCTGCTTCCAAAGCTTTTTCAAGTTCCCCACATAATTCACAACGTATTGCGTCCCAGCGTTTGAGAAGCCAATCTGTGCTGTCGTACAAATCGCCCAGATTTCCAATAAGATTCAGAATTTCTGCATCACAATCCAAGGGGGATCCAGCAATCAGCCAATCAAGGGCCGCTATACCGAATGCGTGTAAGGGAGAAGCGGGAACATCTGCATCATCTGTGGAATCAATTTCTAACAAGTCAAAAATGTGTGCATAGCTGCTACGAAACAAGGCGATGGATGTCTTGGTCGGGGTGCCGTGTTTTGAAGATACAGGTGCTTCTGTAACTGCCGAAATTTCGACGGTATCGGTGCCTGCGCCACTTTTTGTGAAATGGTCATACTGATAATACCGTATTACATTTGTAATCACGTCATTTCGAACGATTTTTTCGATGTTATCGAAGGTGTCCATATCACGGTAAGTGCAATAATCTACCGCTTGCACTGCTCTCCGTAGTTGGGTAACTTCCAGAGAGGGGTTCTCGTCTTTTAAGAAATACACCAACAATGGCTTATTTTGTTTTGTGGCTGTTGCAAATTCAGTAGATGTGCCGGGGCGCACTTCGCCCTTGATCAGCATAACAACAATATCTGCCTTCAAAACCTCATACTGAAAAAGCTGAGTTGAGGATATTTCTGAAGCAACAACATCAATTATGAACGGAACAATATACGGACATTCTTCAAGCTGTTCTTTGACCTTACGACGAACTTCACTCCATCGAAACCCGTTTTCGTCCCTTTGCGCGGAACTGATAAACACATTTAGTCGTGTTGCCGGATTAATCGGATTAAACGGGCAGGGCATTATTACACCTCCCAAACAGTCTCATCTCCGCAGATGTTACGAATCTTCAATCTAAGCGGTTTCTTTTCGCTGCGGATAGCTCCGTCCCAGAACTCCTTGGTTTTCTCGCCGTTGCGGACGACATAGCCCAGCTTGTCGATTTTGATCTCGCTGTCGGAGTGCCACGCGCCGTCAGCGGCAGTGCAGTCAAGGCTCAGATACTCGATCAGTTCCAGCCCCTCCTCGCTGATTTCAATGGGCTTGAAGGGCTTCTTAGGCGAGGCGTTCATGCGGGCTTTGTTGTTGAACTCCGTGATCTTTTGCAGCACGCGGTCACTGACGAAGCTGTCGATCACCACCTGCCAGCCGCCGAAGAGGTCATCATGGACTTCTGTGCAATGGAACGATACCTCGTCCCCAATGGTCACATCGTCCAGCACCGTTTTCAGGTCGCGCAGCTCAATCTCCACGGTGGTACTGTCGTCCGCGGCGATAAAGCGGCGAATTTCGTTCTCGTCGGTGATGTCGATGTAATACACGATGACCTTTTTTACACTACTATCCAAGTCAGGGATGGCCTGATGGAGAATGCGGTTCATCAGCACCACATCCAGCAGCTTGGAGCTGCTGTCCATCAGGTTCGGCACATAGACAGGAATCATGCCCAGCTTGCTGTCAGAGATGGCTCCCTCCCAGAAGGAGTCCAAATCGTCCTCGTTTTTTAGACCGGGAATGAGGGACTTGATCTTATCCATCGTCTGAACGGGGTTGCGGTAAAGCTGTACGCCGTCCTTGATCTCCAGTACATCAAATTCCGCGCCATCAGTAACGAGGCGGTCGCGGGCGGTCTGGATGGAGTTGAGCCCGATGTCGCAGTGGATAAAGCGCCGCCCCAGCTTGTTGGCAACGGCGGCAGTCACGCCGCTGCCGCCGAAGAAGTCGGCAACGAGCATACCTCTGTCAGAGGAAGCGTTGATGATGCGTTCAATCAACGCTTCCGGCTTTTGCGTGGCGTAGTCTGAACGCTCTACAGCTTGTGAATTTACAGGGTTAATATCCAGCCACATGGATTGTGCGGGCATACCAGGCAGTTCGTCAAGATAGACTTTGGAACGGATGCCGCCAGTCTTTGTAATATGGATTCTGCCCTCACGGTCTAAGCGCTCCAGGGTTTCAAGCGGCATTCTCCAAAGCGAACGATAGCCTTTATACTCGTAGTCGTAACCGCCGCCGGAAAGTCCTTTCGCGGTCAGATTTCCGCTGTCCCAGCGGCGACCATCGGGGTCAGTCCGGCTAAAGCGAGCAACATACGCATCATCATAGGGCTGATAGACTGTGTTAAAAATATAATCCGTCTGAGATTTCGTGTAGAAATAAATGCAGTCAAAGTTGTTGCCGTAAAACTCCGCATCACTGTGGGCGGTAGCGCGCTTCCAGATAATCTCGTTTCGGAAATTGTCTTCGCCAAAAATCTCGTCCATCAGGATCTTCACATAATGCCCGATGTGATAGTCCAGATGCACATAGATCGATGCCGGTTCACTCATGACGCCCTTGATTGCCATGAGGTTTTCGTACATCCAGCTCAGGTACTTTTCCTTATCCCACACGTCGCCGTACATCTTTTCTTCAAAGGCTTTCAGCTCGTCGACATCCAGCTCCCGCTCCGCCTGCGCAATGGCCTCGGCAACCTTGGGATTGCGGCGGATATAAACCTTTTTGGCGTAGTCCGCGCCGCTGGCAAAGGGCGGGTCGATGTAGACCAAGTCAACCTGAATGCCCTGCTCTTTCAAATAGGCGCAGGCAGACACGCATTCGCCGCGAATGACCATGTTGCCATCGGTGTTCTCGCCCACGGTCTCCTGCTTCTCCATCTCGTACAGGGGCATTCCCCGCTGGAGCGTCATGGACAGCTCGTCCGCGCCCTTGTAGCGCAGAATGCGGTTGAAATTGCCCAGCACCGCCTGCCCCTCCACAGGTTCGGGAATGAAGGGAATATATTTAATGGGCATTATCCTTGCCCTCCATTCTCCATGTGGTGTATGAACTGTTCAAGTGACATTGCCATCCCCATGGAGGCAAAACATTCTCGAGCCAGTTGCTGATTTTGTTCCGGAGTTAGTTGATTCAGCGCTTTAATACATTCAATCACTTTACACTTTGCATTCAGATATTTGTCATCAAAATCTACTGTAGGTCTGATATTCATTGTTTGTCCTCCCCTTGTTTTAATGTGATCAGGAGACGAATGATGTTACCTGTTTGATACATAAGGTATTCCAGAAGTCTGTTGCTTGTGGCATCTCGATGCTTTGCGTAGTTGTTCATAAAGCTTGTATATGCTTGAAGCAATGTCTCAAAATTTCCACTTACTTCTTTAGGAACTCCTTGGCTTTTTAAATATATCCCATATGTATTTTTGTAGTTTTCGAGTGACTTGTTGCCTCCAAAAAACTCTTGGAAAAAGTTTTCCAAGGTTTTGCGAAATTTGTCTGCTATATCGCTGGCGTTATCCGGAGTTGTTTCTGAATATTCTCTTAGAGCTTTTACAAATGCCTTGCGCGACTCAGGATAATCAGCTAACCACTCTAACGGCTCAGAAACAAGAGCATCGTCCAATTCTTTTGCGCCTTTGGGAAAAGCAAAGTATTCATCACCACTCTTTATCAACTCGATTGGAATGTGCGATTCGGTTAACATTTGGACTAATAAGTTCGCAAAATGTTCTCTTGTCCAATTTTGGGGAAGAGACTTTTGAGGTTCTATTGAATTTGTGAAGGCAATATAATAAGCCAAAAACTCTTCTAACCTGATGTGGTTTTGATCTAATATGGTTAAACACTCGTTGAAGCGCTCCCGATTTTGGTAGTCAGCAGAAAGCTGCGGATTACACCGAGAACCTGTTAAGTTACAGAAAGAAAAATACTCACTACTTGTAACACATCCTGAGTATGGGTATTCGGAAATGCCGTTCAAGAAGTTAAATATTTTTGTGAGGAAAAAGGTGAATTTCTCCTCATCACAGTATCCAATCCCTAATTTTTCTCTATAGTCTAAAAAATTCATACTATACTCCTTCAAAAAATCCGCAGATTTTCTCATGTGTTTGTCTGATACGTTCCGCCTCTGGCAGAGTATCCTCCAAATAGAGATACTCAAACCGCTCATAGCCGAACGCCTGATTGTTATAGCGGGAGAACTCCATTTCCATAAAAGTCCGCTTATCCTTGAAAGCAGGGTCATTGGCATAAATACCGCCCTTAGTTTCTACGATAATGGCCTTGTGAATTTTACTATCCTTGCGCTGGAGAACGAGGAAGTCCGGCGTGTACATTCCAATATATCGCCAGCCACCGTTCAGGCGCTGATAGCACTTGATCTTAAATTCTGTCATGGCACGGTCGCCGTTGTAGTAGACCTCCAAGCCAAGCCGCTCAACCTCATCGAAGGTCAGGACTTCTTTGAGGAAAGTCTGCTCAAAGCCGCTGTCTGTGTGATAGGGCAGATAGTGGAAGGTGCGGTCTTTTTGCGGATGGGACGAATTTTGCTTGCGAAGCATCTCCAAAATGGCGGTATTTCCGGTTTCCTCTGCCAACTCCATCATGGCCTGCTCTTTTGCGCTGACTTTCAACTTACCTTTATCATCCAGAATGATGCGTTCTACCAAGTCCCGTGCGGGGTAGTAATCGTCCGGTTTCTCTGTGTGGACTGTGGGAGTGAAATTTGCGATATTCAGCAGGCTGGCTTCCTCGGGAATAAGTTCTTCCTTTGTAATGAAGGTGCGCTTTTCGCAGAATGCCTTTCGGATATTTGCTTCCACCATAGCATGGTCGTAGCGGGAACTGTAGTAACGAACGCCGTCGCGCTCGTAGGTCACGGTCAAATAGACCTCCCGCAGCAAATCGCTGTAGCGGCTTAATTCCTGCATGGTCAGTGAACCAAAGCTGCCCTTGACAATACGAAGCAGCCACATGGCAAAGGTCGCCTGTTCTGTGCCGCGCTCAGTATCATCCACCTTGATGTTCTGAGTCTCCATAGTCAGGTCGGTGGTCTTGATAATGTCATCAGACACCTTCGCTTCGTCTGCGGCAACAGGGATCTTTGATTCCGGAGCGGCAGGTTCCACGGTCTGGGTTTCGTAATTGACTTTGAACTGGTAGAAATCAATTTTGGGCAACTTCAAATAAGCGGTGCGGTCATACCGCTTGATTTCAGTTTTACCGTGGCTGGCCTCGGTGAATTCTTTCAGAGAAATGCGGTGCTGCTGTTGGAGTTGAGCATTGAGCTTGTCCGCGTTGCTGTCATTGAGGTAGATGAGTGCCGTTTCCGGCGCGTTCTTATCCACCTGACGAAGGCATCGGCAAGAGGTTTGCAGCACCATATTCCTCGGGCAGTCGCCCTCCTGCGAGAGGATGATCCCAGTCAGGCTGCGGCAGTCCCAGCCCTCCTTGCCGATTTGAACCAGCAGAACAACGCGGATTTTAGAAATTGCTTTATCCAGTGAATCAAACTGCATCTGGCTGTCGGCAGGCTGGGGATACTGCTTATTGCCCTTGTGGAACTTGAGAATGGTGTCGCTGCCAAAGCCACATTCCGCGGCGATTTTTGCGACAAGCGGGTAAACAAGTTCTTCCAGCTTTTCGATGGTTCCGCAGTAGATGCCCAGCTTTGCGACTGTGCCATTGGCATAGACGGTATCCTTGTAGGTTTCAAAAAATTCACGCACACCGGCTTCAATGATACGGCTGCTGTCCGCAAACTCCGCGATCTTCACCACCGGACGCTTGAGAAAATTTCCAACACCGTTAATGAGCGGATAGTAATACACGATATTTGTAATCTCCGCTGTGGCGACTGACAGATTGTCCACCACGGTGATTTTCTCTGCTTTTTCCAGATACGGCGTGCCGGAAAAGCCGATGACTGAATTGACCGTATCATTTTCCGCCCAACGCGTGACAACAGCGCGCAGTTTGATCTCATCGCTGACAGCGTGGTGCACCTCGTCAATGAAAATCGACAGAGCGGGGAGTTTGCCGATCAGGTTGCGCAGTTCATTCGCCTGACGATCTTTTTCGTCATCACTTTCCTCAAATAGGTTGATTTGACCTTGACTTTCCTGAATACGGTCGAGAATGACTTTTTCCGCATTAGTGACGGCAACCAGACCGAACAACTCCGACAGCGGCTGATGGTTTGCAATTTTCTGCACATTCGGGTTTTTCGTCTTGTTGGACTTCTTTGCCGTTTTGCTCTGATCCAGTACCTCAAAGGAGATCATGCGCTTGAGTTCCGAAGCGGCCGGTTCGGGAATGACCCATGTAGGATCAAAGTTTTGAATAGTTTTCAGACTGGGGACAACGGAGGACTTCAGGCCGGAGGGCGCAAAGATAATAAAATTATGTGCGAAGGCAGAATTTTTCGGCTCATTCCGTGCAAAGTATAAGTCCAGATAGATAAAAGCCGCCATCAGATAGGTCTTGCCTGCGCCCATGGGGAGGCTGAACAGGTAGTCGGTGTACGATAGTCCACAAAAGGCTTTGTGGAAGAACGCATGGCAATCAATGCTTTCCGGTTCTTTGCGAATCTGCCGTTCCAGTTTTACAGAAACTTGCTCTCCGGCATCATTTTTAAGGCGGGCATACTCGAATAGTGCCGCTGCCGCTGGGTTAGAGAAGAGATACTCTCGAACTTTGGAAGAGAGTTCAATTTCGTCCAAAGAAAGAGTGTTAAATGCGCCCTGACGAAATAAATCAGCCAACGGTTTGCAGCCGCACGCAATCTTCAGAAACAGATATGTTTTGATAGCCTCAATCTGTGCATCGCGCATCTGGCCGGTTCTTTCGATATAGGCGATGTCACCTTTGACAGTACAATCGTTGGATGCCAGCCATTCATTCCGCTTAGCTTCGATCATTTTATAGAACATCAGGCATCCCCCTTTATCCAAACTGCATTAATAGATTGCCAGCTCATTAGAAACTCCTCTTCAGCTAAAAAACATCTCCAAACTGGCTCAAGAAAGTATTGCAACCCTGTAATTGCCGTTTTAAAAGGAATCTCCGGATTGCCTAATGTTTTTAGAAAATATCTCCATTTGATTTGCATATCCTCATCTTCGGCCAATGCAATGATGCGTTCAAAACTGTCCTTTTCATAAGCAGTACCACGATTCTGGAGGGTCTCCTGAATTGCGGTCTGTAGTTTCAGTCCATCAAAGTCGAAGGTACGGGACAGGTAGTAAATATCATAGAAATCCTTCATGCGACCAGTAAGTTCAAAGCGTTGCAGAATAGCGTCAAACTTCTCGGCGATAGTGCTCTCCAGAGAATAGGTAAGGATCTCCGGCTTTTCATATCCATCCAGCTGCGTTTGGATATTGCGTCGCTCCGGTCGAGGAACGATAACATCACCAACACCGATGTCCACATTGAAAGGAACTCGCACATTCTTTATGTAGCCAGTGATCTGAGTGCTTACGCCATGATATTTGCGCTGCACCGCAATAGGTTCAGCTTTAGAAGCTTTGAAAGTCACAAAGTCATTTCCTGTAGGAATAGCTAAAACTTCTGCAATGATTTCATCCATCCGGGCAAGATCATTGCTCAGTCCTCGCATAAGAAAGTCTACATCCACAGTTGCACGGCTTTCAAAGTTGGTAAGGGTGTAAATGAAGAGGCCGCCCTTTAACACAAAGTTTTCGGCATATTGAGATGCTGCCAGCTTGCGTAGAAACTCCTCTTGGAAGAAGAGCTGCAGACATTGTTGATAGCTAATCCCGGAAGCCTTAGCTTTATTTTTCAGTTTTGCAAGAACGGAAGCAGCAATATCAGCCATAGTTTATCTCCTTACTCTTCTTCCGGGATGGGGATATAGACCATCTTTAGAGGGATCATCTTACGGTACTTATCTCCCAGCTGACCGTAGTATTTCAAAATCAAATCAACCAACTCTGTTCCGTTGATTCCACGAATGATAGGGGTGCTCTCTAAGTACTTTTGCGCATTCTTCGTGTAGTTGGAAAGCGTAACAAAAAGGCCATAATCTCCTTCACGCATAGCACCCTTGAGAGATTGAATGGTAGTTTCTTTTATATCGCCGTCCTGACTTTTTACCTGCACAAGAATGCGGGGAGGAAGTTCGTCTTTGTATGCAGTAATATCAATGCCGCTGTCACCGCCTTGGGGAGAAACCGCACAACGGTAACCCATCGCACAAAGCAAATCAGCAACAAATTCTTCGAGCGCATAACCTTTCAGTTTTTTACTCAGTTCTTTTAGAACAAAATCTCTGGTAGACTCGACAATGTCTTCAGCGGTGGCTGCAACGGTTTCATCAGGTTCCGCCATTGCTGCGGTCGGTTTAAACCCCTTATCCAGAGCCTGCAAATACTCATCCGCATAATTCTTGAGCAAAAAGAAAGATAATGCCGAACCAAGCTCATACAATGCGCCTTGAGAGAACGCAGTGCGGGGAAGGTGCTTCAGCCATTTGACCTTTCGCTGCTGAACATACAAAGCTGCGGTTGGATTATAGATGAAATCGCTTTCAACAACTCCGATGTTTATCTTTCTGTCTGATTTGGACGGATAGACAACATAGTCACCAATCATCATCTCGTGAACAAAACGATACAGCATACCCGCACTGGTGGCCACTGCGCCTTTTTTGCCGTCAGGATAGGATTTGATATAATGGTTCTTATATGCTTCGCGGGTAGCTTCAAGTTTGCTGCAATCACCGAACTCCTTCCAACCGATTGCGACAACATTATCGTGCAAAAACAAGGAATCATCCGTTGTGTGAATACCCCAGATTCTCAGTTCTTCATTTGCCATCACAGCCACACTCCTATCAAATCTTTGGCAATCTTCTTTACTCGCAGAGGTGCAGCATATTCCATAAGCCTGGGAATACTTTTACTGGTATCGCTGATGTAACCCTGAATCGCTTTATTGAAAATCTCTTTGTCCATTTTGTTGCGATAACGCAGACAATCACAAATCACGCGGTCTTTATCATAAATGCGAACACAATGCCCATCCATCTCTCCGGTAGTTAGGCCGATTTCCAGCACAGCAGGCTCCACATAGTAAGGCTTTACAAACGGATAATCGACTTTGAATCGTGATTTGCCGGAGTCTTTACTAACGGCCAGATGCCAATCTCCAGGTGTGCGGTCGCTGTACCCGTAATAACGAAGGGCAGTCTCCATACAAAGAATTGCATCAGGGAAAAGACGATTGATCGTACTTATCTCACTGAAGTCGTCTTGGTCAACCCATTGGTAATATCCATAACGAACCTTCTCAATATACCCCTCTTGAATGAGCTGCTGTATCTTGCGGTAAAGAACATTTTCTTTCTCAAGTTGATTTGTTCTCATCATGCCGCCGTATCGTTCGAATATTTCCTTGTAATGCTCTACACCGTTCATGTGTACAACACCTTTCTGACTTTTCGCCATTTTAATCTCTGGAGCGGACGAAGTAATGCAATTACATTATATCCTATGTCAATTCGCCTGTCAACATTACTTCTGTCATAAATTTTATAAGAGCGGATAAAGTTGTGCGAAATCGCACAACTTTAGTTTGTGCTGACGCTGGTAGAAATTTGCGAAACCAACGCTGTATCGAAATCCAATGCAAAGTAAAATACCCGCAAGCCACCAAACAGATGACTTGCGGGTATTTCGTTTATTCCGTACCGGTAGTGCCCCTGGGGGTTCACTTCGTTTCCCTATGAGATGGAGGCGTTCGGGGCGCGTCTTTTTGCTGTTATGCCAGCACTTCCGCCAGACCCACCAGCAAGGGCATGGTGGCGGCGGAGATAGCCGTCTGGACGGAGACCAGGGAGGACGTCAGGGCGGTGTCCTTGCCGAAGCGGGCGGCGAACATGCTCAGCAGCGCCGCCGGAGGGGCGCTGGCCGCGATGATCAGCACCAGCGTCAGGTCGTGGGATACACCCAGCACCAGGCAGAGCCCCAGGGAGATAAGCGGCAGCACCACCAACCGCAGCACCAGCGCCACCCAGGAGCTGACACCCCGCAGCGCGGCCTTGAAGTCGGCGTGGCTCAGCTGATAGCCCACCACCAGCATGGGCAGCGGCGTATTCAGGTCAGCCAGGTAGTTGATGGGCACCATCAGGAACTCCGGCACAGTGATCTCGGTCAGATACAGCGCCATGGCCACCACCACGCTGAGGACGCCGGGGTTCAGCAGCAGGGGCTTCAGCCGCAGCTGGCGGCGGTCGCCGGTGAACTCGTACACGCCCCAGGTCCAGCTGAGCACCGTGAACACGATGACGTAGGCGGAGCCGTAGAACACGCCCAGGCTGCCCAGCAGGGCGGCCATCAGGGGATAGCCCATAAAGCCGCAGTTGGTGAACACGGCGGCGAAGCGCAGGGCGCTCTGCCGCTCGGTGTTCCTGTCCCGTATCAGCAGCACGGCGGCCAGGATGAACACCGCGTGCAGTATGACGGAGACACCGGTCACCACGCCGAAGTTGTGCAGCGCGGTACGCTCCAACGGGCGCTGGAAGGCCACCACCATCATGCAGGGGGACACCACGTACATCACAAGATTGCTCATGGCCGCCGAGGCGCGGTCGTCCAGCATTTTGACCTTTCCCAGCACAAAGCCCACCACCAACAGCAGGTACAGGGTGATGATCTGCTGGCCTACGGTGAGGAACGATTGGAGCACAGGGCATCCCTCCTAAACGTAAAATGAACACCGCCTCAGTGTATCACAAAAAAGCGCGGTGTCAAGTCTCCGTGAAGGAGAAAAACGGAAGTCGTAAGACCTCCGTTTTTGTCTATATGTCGCCCTTTTCCCGGCTGACGGACTTCTCCGTGGAAAAGCCCTCCGGGTAGCGGCGCTCCAGCTTATCCAGGTTGGCCTGCAGGATGTCCTCCAGGTCAAGGCCCAGGGCCGTGGCGGCCTCGGCCAGATACCAGGCCACGTCGCCCAGCTCGCTGGCCAGGTGCGCCTTGTCCAGCAGATGGCCCTGCGCCAGCCATTTCTTCACGATATCGATGGCCTCGCCGGATTCGCCGCACAGGCCCATGACGCTGTTGATAAGCACGTCCCGGTCCTTCAGGTTCGGGTTCAGCGTGGCCATGGCACGCTGCTGGTATTCGTTGATGGTCATAGCGCCGCACCCTCCAACAATTCAGGTATCTGCCGCAGGTCGGTGACCTGCCAGTCCACGTCCGCGCTTTCCGCCGCGCCGGGGCGGCGGAAGTAGCAGGTGTGCATCCCGTACTGCCGGCCGCCGGCCATGTCGGAGGTCAGGGAGTCGCCGATGATAACGCAGTCGGCGGGACGCACCGGCGTCTCCCGCCCCTTGTTCAGCTCCGCGAAGGCGCCGTCGAAGAAGGCCGGGGCAGGCTTGGACACACCCAGCCGCTCGGAGACAAAGAACCAGTCGAAATAGCGGCGCATACCCGCCAGTTCCAGCCGGTGGAGCTGCTGGTCGTAGGGGCCGTTGCTGGCCACCGCCAGAGGATACCGGCCGTGGAGGGCCTCCAGCAGTTCCATGGCGCCGTCCACGGGGATGGCGCTGTCGTACAGGGCGTCGCGGAAGTACTTCTCGAATACCACGCCGTCGAAGTCTATTTGCAGGGCGCGGAACACGTTGTTCCAGCGAATTTGCTCCAGCTCGCGGAACGTCAGAGTGCCTGCCTCGATCTGGTGCCACAGCTTGCCGTTCTCCCGGTGGAAGATTTCCTCCATGTACGGCTCATAGGGGCGCAGGCCGAAGTGGGCGAAGCCCTCCGCCATGGTCTGGCGGATGTAGGCGTCAAAGTCCAGCAGGGTGTTGTCGATGTCGATGAAAACCATTTGCATGGGGTACCTCTCAAATAAAGAACTTGCGGTGCAGACTGCGGCGCAGGGGCTTGCACACGGCGACGATCAGCAGCATGGCGCCCAGCACCACGCCCGCCGCCAGGGGATAGAACGACCACAGGAACGTGTCGTGCAGGCCGAAGGTCAGGTTCAGCAGGAACTCCACCAGCACGGCCATACCGCCGGAGAGCATCAGCGCGCCGCCGCAGATATACAGCGCGGCGCCGGGCAGATACCGCAGCAGCGTCACCATGGCGCACACCAGCAGCGCCGCCGCGCCCGTCACCGGGAAGGCGAAGGTCATGAACCAGTGGCCGCCGGTGGCGAAATTGACGTACAGCAGGAACACGCCAATGGCCACAAAGTCCAACGGCACGAAGATCACCGGGTTCGGATGCTTGAACCACATGGGCAGTACCGCCAGGATATACAGCAGCAACAGACCACCCACGGCGAAGCCCGACCACACGATGCGGCCATTGATGCGCCAGTCGCACAGGACGGTGATCACCGCCGGCAGCAGCATACACACGGAGATGACGAACAGCACGCCGATGCGGCTGACCTCCTCGTGGTGGGGATGTTCATCCGGAGGATAGGGCGGTTCGCCCTGCCCGCAGGGCAGATCAGGGTGAAACACACGGGTGCCGCACAGGGGACAGACGCGCTCGCTGTCCGCCAGCTCCACACCGCACTTGACACAATACATAGAAAAGCTCCTTTCTGCAGCGCCGCGTCAGCGTTGGTTGCTCTCCACTTTCACCGGCAGTCCCAGACCGTGGAGGACGCGGTAGAAGTGGTACTCCAGCTCCGGCTCCCGGATACTGCGGATGCAGTTGATATACGCCGTGTTGCCCCAGGTGACCACGCCGCAGTTGTGGGGCGCCCTGGCCTGCACGCCGATGATGAAATCCATGCGTCGCACATAGGGCACCATCACCTCCGGCAGTTCCACCCTGCCCAGATTGGACAGACACAGGCAGGACTTGCACTCGCCCACGGTATCGAACACCGCCTTCATGGCGATGTTCTTGATGAACAGCGGCATGACACGCAGCACCGGCGAACGCTCGCTGGCCACGTTGGCGGCGAACTTCGCCCGCATGGTGCGGCGGTTGTTCTCCAGCCCCATCTTGTGGTGCACCAGCGCGCACAGCTCGTCAAAATCGCACTCACCCATACGGGGGTCGATCTCTGGGGTGATATAGGAGGCGAAGTTCCGCAGGGTCCTGCTGGGGAACAGGTTCCGCAGATTCACCGGCAGCAGCACCTTCACCGGCTTACGGCGGCGGATGTTGGGCACCTTCTCCGCCTGCAGGTCCAGGATGGCCTGCATCATGGCGGCGCACAGCAGCTCCGTCACAGAGGCGCCATGCTCCCCAGCGCACTGCCGCAGTCTGTCGGCGGGCACCATCAGCGTCACCAGGTCCTTGTAGCCGTCACGCTCCGGTGTGCCGGTCAGGTGCCAGGCCGTGGCCTCCGCCCGGCTGGCGGTGACATCCCCGGCGTAACGGGCGAAGCTGTCCTCCAGCTCCTCTGCGGAGGGCTCCTCCAGCCGCCCCAGCACGCCCTTTTCCGCCGGGACGGAGATGCCGTATTTGCGGCTGAGATACTCCGCCAGCAGGGACTTGACGAACACCAGCGCGCCGGTGCCGTCGGTGAGGGCGTGGAAGAACTCCACCGCCAGGCGCTCCCTGTACACCAGCACGCGGAAGGCGCACTGCCGCACCTGGCTGAACGGTGCATGGGCCAGCGGGCAGCTTTTCTCCGCCTGGATGGGTGGGGTCTTGGGTATTTCCTCCAGATAGTACCAGAACACGCCGCGGCGCAGCCGCACGGCGATGGAGGGGAACCGGCGTACCGTCACATCCAGCGCCTGCGCCAGCACGACGGCGTCCACAGGCTCCGTCAGCGTGGCGGAGATGCGGAAGAAGTTGTTCCAGTTGCGCCGCTTGGCGGCGGGGTATATCTTGGCGGCGTTGTCCAGCCGCATCCACCGCAGGCTCCGCGCCGGGGAGAGGTTCTGCGTCATGAAGCGGTTCATCTCTCTGAAGTCCTGCTCCATGTTCTCCTGCAGGCAGTAGAGCACGTAGGCGTGCCAGCGCTCCGGAGCGATGACCAGCTTGCTGCGGCAGCCAGCCTTTTTCAGCCGGTCGTGGAGGCCGCGGGCATCGTCCAGCAGTATCTCGTCCCCACCCACGAACAGCAGGGACGGCGGCAGGCCGGTCAGGTCGCCCAGCAGGGGCGAACACAGCGGGTCGGTAGGATCCTGGGTATAGCACTTGGCGTAAAATTCCAGCAGCTCCTGGGTCAGGGACGGGTCGTTGTCCCGGTTGAAGTCGTAGGACGCCCCGGAGCCGGTAAGGTCCGCCCAGGGGGATATACCGATAAGGCCGCAGGGCAGCTCGCGGCCCAGCTGCTTCAACTTCAGGCACAGGGCGTAGATCAGGCCGCCGCCGGCACTCTCGCCGCAGAGCATGATCTGCCGGGGGGCATAGCCCTTGCCCAGCAGGTAGTCATAGGCGGTGAGGGCATCCTCCAGCGCGGCGGGATAGGGAAATTCCGGTGCCAGACGGTAGGCCGCGCAGAACACCCGGACGCCGCACTCGCTGGCCAGAGTGGCGGCGAAGCCCTTGGCGTAATCCAGGCTGCCGCAGGTATAGCCGCCGCCGTGGAGATACAGCACCACGCCGCTGCGCCGCTCATCCTTGGGCATGACCCACGCGCCCTGAAAGGCACCGAAATCATGGTCGCGGTCTATCACCTCGCGGCGGTGCAGGGCGCTCATCAGCTCGCCCAGCTTATCCTGTCCCTTGCGGGTGGTTTCCAGCGAGCAGCCCGCCACAAAGGGCTTGAAGAAATTCAGTTGTGAACGCACCAGCTTTGCCGGTAATTCCATAGTGGTCGTTCCTTTCCTATTGCTGATAGATTATTATAGCATATCGGCCAGGGGTTGTAAACAAAGCAAAAAGGCGGCTGACGCCGCCTTTTTTGTGTTTTACAGGTCCAGCTTCAGGTCGCCTTCCTTGATCCACCCGCACTTCCGCAGGGGGATGGCGATGAGCCACGTCAGCACGGCGGGCAGCACGAAGGAGATCAGCACCAACCCCAGCCAGTCCATGCCGGTGACGGCGGCCTTCGTCCCGGCGGCGATGTCGTTGACCCAGCCGGTGTACACGCCGATCTGTCCCACCAGACCGCAGGTGCCCATACCGCTGGACACCGGTGCGCCGTTCATCTGCAAACGGAAGATGCACGTGGCGATGGGGCCGGTGATGGCGGACGCCACCGTGGGCGGGATCCACACGCGGGGATTGCGGACGATGTTGCCCATCTGCAGCATACTGGTGCCCAGCCCCTGCGCCGCCAGACCGCCCCACCGGTTCTCCGGGAAGCTCATAACGGCGAAGCCGATCATCTGGGCGCAGCAGCCCGCCACGGCGGCACCGCCAGCCAGCCCCGTCAGACCCAACGCCGCGCAGATGGCGGCGGAGGAGATGGGCAGCGTCAGTGCCACGCCGATGACCACCGACACGATGATGCCCATAAAGAAGGGCTGCAATTCCGTCGCCCACATGATGGCTTTGCCCACGGCGGAAGCGGCTTGTCCCACCGGCGCGGCGATCAGGGCGGCGAAGCCCACACCCACCAGAATGGTGACGATGGGCGTCACCAGAATGTCGATCTTCGTCTCCTTGCTGACGGCCTTGCCCACCTCAGCAGCGACGATCGCCACGAACAGCACCGCCAAGGGGCCTCCTGCGCCGCCCATATAGTTGGTGGCGAAGCCCACGGGGATCAGGGAGAACAGCACCAGCGGCGGCGCGTTCAGCGCCCGGGCGATGGCCACGGCCATGCCGGGCCCCACCATGGCCGAGCACAGCCCGCCGATGGTGTAGTGCACCGCTCCCTCGCCTGTGCCAAGGGTGACGACGATGGCGTTCAGGAAGCCGACGTGGAACTGCTGCCCGATGGTGTTGAGGATGGTGCCCACCAGCAGCGTGCAGAACAGTCCCTGGGCCATGGCGCCCATGGCGTCAATGAAGTAGCGTTTTGCGGAGAATACGATGTCCTTCCGTTTCAGGAAGGCGCGGAGCTTTTCCATTTGAGGTTACCTCGCTTATCGATTTTCTCCATTATAGGCGCACCGGACGGCTCTTGTCAACATCCGGCGGCTTTTTCCATCTGTCGCCGCAGCCACCAGAACACCGGTGCGCCGTCCGCGGCGTCCTGCCGTCCCAGGGCGAAGCTTTGGCGCTCCGGGTGCCACTGCACCGCCAGGATGGGCAAGCTGCTGTGGCATATCCCCTCGATGACGCCGTCCGCCGCCCACTGGCGCACCGACAGTCCCTCCCCCAGCCGCCGTATGGCCTGATGGTGATTGCTGGTGACCCGGGGCTCCGTGCCTACCAGTTCCGCCAGCTCTCCCACAGCGCGGGTGCAATGTATTATGTCAACATCGCTTTGGTGCCCAGGCACGTAGTTGTACAGCATTCCGCCGAAGAACACATTCAAAGCCTGCAGCCCCCGGCAGATGCCCAGCACCGGCTTCTCCGCCGCCGCAAAGGCCGCGACAGCCTGCCATTCGTCCTCCGGAAGCGCATTGTCGGTAATGTCACCGCCGCCGGGCAGCAGCAGCGCGGCACAGTCCGGGACCACCTCACGCCCCACCGCCGCCGTCAGTCCCACCGCCTCCAGCGCCCGGATATAGTTTACATAATTCATCCCATCGTCCCATACCAGCACACGCCCGTCCACAGGCATCCCCCCTCTCCCCTATTACATGCGGACAAACGGCGGGATATGCCGCCGAAAAATCAGTTGCGCGGCAGCGGGAAGTGTGGTATGATACTCCCCGTGAATACGCAGCGGTATCGAAGTGGTCATAACGGGGCTGACTCGAAATTTCTGGATGCTCCGGCCGTTTCGTCCGCTGAAAATGTCCGCCGCACAAGGCTTTGCGCGGGTTCGGATTTCACAATTTCATATCGTTCTTGCGTGTTTTTCTTGCATTCTTCCGGAGCAGGGATTACACTTGAGATATACGGAGAGTTGTCCGAGAGGTCGAAGGTGCGACACTCGAAATGTCGTGTTCCCAAAAGGAACCTAGGGTTCGAATCCCTAACTCTCCGCCAAAAACCCAGTCATATCAAGGCTTTTGCCCATATGACTGGGCTTTTCTTTTCTCTCAAGGTCACATCGGCGTACATGATTTTCGGCAAGAGCTCAGGTGTGCCAGCCGGTCTGCCTTGTGTCCGGCAGGGTCAGGATACCCACACACATAAGAAATATCCCTGGCTTCGCCGCAATGTCATTAAATTAAGAACCAGGCCAAATGGCCTGGTTCTTAATTTAATGACATTCTTGTATTTTGCAGCCCGTTTCAGCTGATAATGTTGCATTTTTCAACACAGCTTCGGCAAAAACGCTTGACTTAATGACATTGGGCTTCGCCGGGGGTATTTCTTTGCCTGTCAATGCTGGAGCTTGCGCCAAATGGTGCTGCGGCCGATGCCTAGACGCTTGGCCGCGGCGGACTGGTTCATTCCTTCCTCCGCGAGTATATGACGGATGATATCCTGCTCAATACGGTCCAACGGTTGGCTCAGATCAATGGGCAGCAGCCGACTGCTGCCTAAGTCGATGGGTTGTGTGGCCTCCAACGCAGAGCGCAGTTCTGCGGCGGTAATGTAGTAATCATCGCAGCCAGAAACCAACTGCGTCAGCACACGGCGAAGCTGCTCTAGATTCAGTGTCCAGCGATAATTCTTCAGGATGTCGATGGCATCATCCTCAAAGCCTATGACCTGCTTGCCGTACTCGCCATTGAGCCGGGCGATAAACAGATTGGCGAGGGATGGGATGTCCTCCCTCCGTTCGTTCAGGGAGGGCATGTGAATGCTCAGCCCTGCTAGATGCTCATATAGGTGCGGCGAAAACATTCCGCCAACCACCATGCCCTGCAGATCGGCGGGGGTGGAGGACACCACATACTGCCGTTTCAGGACAAAGGTTCCGGCGAGGAAGCTCTCTAACTCACTCTGCATCCGAGGCGATAGCGTATGGACATTCTCAAAGAACAGCGTGCAGCCTGACTGTTCCACAGGGCCGTTGGGCGCGGAGCAAAAAGCGTCCCAACAGGCGGGAGTCAGCAGGTCACAGCGTATGCGGACAAAGGGGTGGTTCTTATGCCCACTATTCCAGTGCAGATACCGGGCCACGGATATTTTCTCCGTACCAATCTGCCCGGTAATAAGGATGGGCGTGTGAGAATCCTTGAAGCTCTCCAGATTCTTCAGCACCGGCTGTATATAGGTACTGTTGGAAAACAGAAAATGAATATCCTTGGGAAAATCCGACAGGTTCTCCACCGTGATGCCTGTAGGAGCGGAAAGGCTGCGGGACGTTTCCGACGTGGTAAACAGGAAATACTCCTGTTCTCCGAAGATCAGGCGCATACCACGCAGACTGTAAGTATTCTCTTCTACCGTCTGTAGACGGGACAGCGTATCCTGCTGCCGCAGTAACGGCAGCAGCGGCGTCAGCATACGGAGCAGCGGCGTCAGGCCGATGGTCCGCGCCGCAGCGTTGGACATGACGGCATTGCCTTTGCTGTCCAACAAAAGGATCCCCATGGGCAGCGTGTTGGCTGCCGCCTGCATGAGTTGATTCTCCGAAAGGACCGCCTGCATATTGCGGCACAACTCCACACTCTCTACGATCGCCTTGCGAACGGAATCGGTGGACGAGGTGATCAGTATGCTGCGGATGCCGTACTTGGCCGCCGCTTCAGTGGACATTACGTCACCCACGATCAGGTCGATGCCCTGCTGGCGCAGGAGGCGCATCTGCTCATCCACATTTTCCGAGGTGACCTCCAGTATCTCCACGTTCTGATACCGCAGTATCTCGCACAGATTGCGGGCCAGCCGCACAATGCTGGGGTAGCCCGCTATAGCAAAGGGCGTGTTGAAGGACTCGGCTTGCTTCAATGTGCGGAGCATGTCGTAAACGGATACCTCCACCTCGATGACCGGGATGGCCACGCTGCGGCGCAGGAATTCCGCCGTGCCACCGCGGGAGATAATCGCACTGTACTTCTGCAGCGACAGCGTTTCAAGGTACGATAGGGCGTTGCTGCGGTCACCGGTAAAGACATCGATGCAAACATCCGGAAACTCGTCCGCGATACGGCTGGTCAGTTCATGAAACTCCGAATAGGGCGCCACGGTAAGTATGCGAAGGTTTGACATGGTTCTCCCCCCTTAGGTCCGATAGATCAATAATCGGCAGCAAATCCACTCCAGTCGAACTCCGCTGTACAGGTGAGGTACAGTGATACTCTGGATAAATGCAATCAACTACCTACGTTTCTATTCTAATCCAATTTGGTACAAAGGTCAATGGTCGGTTTCGCAAAAACGTTTCAAATTAAAACGCTTTTGTACGCACAGAAGATTGTGTGCAGTCTTGATTCGGCGTATGATGTAGAATAAGCAAAACCAAACAGCGCAAAATCGAGGGAACACTATATTTTGCCACTGGAAATCACCATTTTTTGGGAAATACGTCATGTGGTTGTTTTATTTTGAAACGTTTGTTGAAAAACAGGAGGATCGGCGTGAGAAAGGTATTGGCTATCACCATGGGCGATGCAGCAGGCATCGGTGCGGAAATTATTGTAAAGTCCTTGGCAGACCGCGCGCTGTATGATCAGTGTATCCCGGTGGTATACGGCGACCGGGCACCCATGGAAGACGCGCTGCGCTTCATCGGCCACCGCAAGCTGACCCTACGGGTCATCACCCGTCCCGAAGAGGCCCGGGGCGAGGCCGGCATCATCGAACTGATCGACCACGACATCGTCCACACCGGCCAATGGCACTACAAGGAAAATCAGGCGCTGACCGGCGACGCATCGTTTCGGTACATTGTCCACGCCATCCGCGACGCTATGGAACGCAAAGTGGATGCCGTGGTAACGGCACCCATTAGCAAAGAGGCCATCCACTTGGCCGGCCACAACTACTCTGGTCATACAGAGATCTTTGCCGACTACACCCACACAAAAAAATACGCCATGCTGCTGTCCAACAAGGATCTCAGCGTCATCCATGTGACCACCCACGTGTCTATGGAACAGGCATGCCATCTCATCACCAAGGAACGGGTACTGGAGGTCATACGATTGGCGCAGGAAGGGATGCTGCTGCTGGGCAAGTCCCATCCCCGTATTGGTGTAGCTGGCTTCAACGCCCACTGCTCAGAAAACGGGCTCTTCGGAGATCAGGAAGCCCAGGCCATTGAGCCCGCCATTCACCAGGCGCAGGCCGAAGGGATGGACGTTACAGGTCCGGTGCCGCCGGACACGGTATTCTGCAAGGCCGTAGCCGGTGTATTCGATGTAGTAGTGGCCATGTACCATGATCAGGGGCATATCCCGCTGAAACTGTGCGGTTTCCGTATGGACCCGGCCACCAACACCTACTCCGCCATGAGCGGCATCAACTGTACCATCGGCCTGCCCATCATCCGCACCTCGGTGGACCACGGCACCGCCTACGGCAAGGCCGGCGAGGGCCGCGCCAACGAGGAGAGCATGACGGAGGCTATCGAAGCAGCCATCACAATGGCAGAGCATTTTAGTTACAGTACACCCGCTCGGTAAAACGCAAACGGCAAAAAGGAGAACACATGGCAAAGGTCTTAGTGATCGCAGATGACTTTACCGGCGCTCTTGATACGGCTATCCAATTTTCCAAGTATGGGCTGGAAACTGTGGCCTATACCTCCGGAAAGGCATTTTTGGAGCGGGGCGCCGGCAGTGAGCAGGTCTGCGTGGTAAACACAGACACGCGGCACAGCCGTTCAGCGGACGCTTACACCGCGGTGCACAGCATCGCTGCAGCAAGCTGTGCTTCCGGTGTGCGCTGCATTTACAAAAAAACAGATTCCGCCCTGCGGGGCAACGTGGGCAAGGAGTTAGAGGCCGTTCTGGACGCAGCCGGCGGCGGCGCTTTGTATTTTGCACCCGCTTACCCCAAGAACCAGCGGTTCACCCGGGATGGTGTGCAGTACTACCGTGAGCTGCCCATCTCCGAGACAGAATACGGCCATGACCCCATCGAGCCGATGACCTGCAGCGATATAGCCCAAATCGTCGCGCAGCAGAGCACCGTGCCGGTCTTGCGGCATCCGGCAGACACCGAGGATTTCGCAGAATTCATCCTGCTGTGGGACGCCGAGAATGAGCGGCATTTAGACACGGTATGTAGCGCAGCACTGGCACAGCAGGCGCGTCCTGTGCTGTTGGCTGGCTGCGCAGGGCTTGCCGAACATCTGGCACAGCATATCGGCACAGGGCAAACGGTACACCGCACTCTCCCCACAGCGTCTAAAGTCTTGTTGGTATCCGGGAGTCTGAACCCTACATCGATGGCACAGATGGCTTGGGCCAAGAGCAAAGGGTGTCCCTGTATCTCCCTGCGGGAAACGGCGGAACTGACGACCGCATTTCAGGAAACGCCGGACTACGATGCACTGATCTGCAGAGCCAAGGACATGCTGGCACAGCATGGTGTACTGCTGCTGGAGCCGACGGCCGCTATGGATGAAGATAGCTGCCGCCGCCGGCGGACAGCGGAGGACTGCAAGGCTCCGGCTGCAGCTATAGGCTCCATCACCCGGGATATACTGGCGGATGAAGAGGACTACAGTCTGGTGGTGTTCGGCGGCGATACGCTGCAGGCAGTGACCGACCGGCTGTTCTGCGGAGAAATTGAACCGCTGCTGGAAATACGAACAGGCATACCCCTTTCCCTGGCTGTAGACCGCCAGGGGCGGGAGCACGTCATTGTGACCAAATCCGGCGGCTTCGGCGATGAAAATGTAATAGAGACCATTTGCGAATACTTGGAAAGCGAGGGATCGATATGAACGCATTGTATATGAAGGGCCTCGTCAAGAGCCGCCCCGAACCGGGCGCGGAATTATGCCGCGAACTGCCGGTACCTGTGCCCAAGGACAATGAAATATTGGTGAAAGTGCGGATGGCGGCAATCTGCGGTACCGACCAGCATATCTACGGCTGGAATGACTGGGCCTCTCAGCGTGTACCGATGCCCATGGTGTTCGGCCACGAGTTCTCCGGCGATGTGGTGGCCGTCGGCCGCAGCGTCACCGGCTTCCGTGAGGGAGACCGTATAGCAGCAGAGACCCACATCCCCTGCAATCATTGTTATCAGTGCCGCACCGGCAATCAGCACAACTGCGAGAATATGAAGATCATCGGCGTGCATGTTCCTGGTGGATTCTCCGACTATGCCGTCATCCCGCAGGATTGCGCATGGAAGCTGGATGACGCCATCTCCTACGAACACGGTGCCATGCTGGAACCCATGGGTGTGGCGGTACACGGCGTATTGTCCGGCGAGGTGCAGGCCAAAACCGTGGCCATCCTGGGCTGCGGTCCCATTGGCGTCATGGCTGCGGGTGCGGCCATGGCCGCTGGTGCATACCGGGTCATCGCCTGCGACATCTTTCCCGCCAAACTGGACATGGCCAAGAAGTTGGGTGCTGATGTGTGCATCAACACAAAGGAAGAGGATGCCGTAGATGCCATTCTCCGCGAGACCGAGGGGCGCGGCGCGGATGTTATTATCGACTATACCGGCAACGTAGGCCTGATCGAAAGCGCCTTCGGCGCACTGAAAAAGGGCGGGCGCTTTACCATGGTAGGTCTTCCCAGCAAAAAGCTCTCGTTGGATCTGACCAACGCAGTCATTTATAAGGAAGCTCGTATCAACGGCTGCACCGGCCGCCTGATGTACGAAACATGGTACCAATGCACAGCACTGCTGAAAAAGGACGTATTCTCGCTGGATGACGTTATCGGCGGCGTGTACCGGCTGGAGGACTACCAGCAGGCCTTCGCAGACATTCAGGCAGGCAAGCCGGGCAAAATGCTGTTCCGGCTGGACTGATGGAGGAAACGCTATGATACGCAGACCCGGTGACTACAATATCACCATCAAAGAGCACATGATGGGCGGCGAGGGCCGCTTTGTGGTGGAAAACCTGCTGGCAGCGGAGGAACTGCACGGCAAAGGTCGACTGTTTGCCCGGGGTTCACTGGCTCCGGGACACACAGTGGGCTGGCACGTCCACGAGAACGATATGGAGATATGCTATTTTCTGAAAGGAAAGGGGCAGGTGCGGGACAACGACGGCGTACTGTACGACGTGTATCCCGGCGATACCAACATTGTGGACGTGGGCTGCGGCCACGAGATCATCAACACAGGTAGTGAAGATCTGTCTTATCTGGCAGTCATATTGTACAAATAATGGAGGGACATGACATGACAGAAGCACTGAGAGAAAAGATAAAAAACGGCGGCGCGGCCTATGGCACCATGGTGTCCATCTTCGACAACCCGGAGATCAGCCGCATTCTGAAGAATTCCGGCTGCGAGTGGTTCTTCTTTGACACGGAACACGGCTACGCCAACATTGATCGCATGTATGGTATGTTCGGTTATGCCGCCATGGTGGGTATTCCCGCGCTGATACGCATTCCCGAGGTCAACAAGACAGAGATTTTCCGTGCGCTGGACATGGGCGCGGCCGGCATCGTCTGCCCCAACGTAGAAAGTGTTGAGCAAGCCAAGGAGCTGGTACGTCTGGCCAAATACGCGCCGCTGGGCGAACGCGGCGTTTCCCTGACCCGGCCTCACACCAGCTATCAGAGGGTCAGCGCCCCGGAGTACATGGAAAAGGCCAACCGTGACACTATGCTCATCTGCCAGATGGAGTCCCCTAAGGGTATCGACTGCCTGGAGGATATCCTGCAGCTCGAGGGTGTGGACGGCGTTCTGGTAGGGCCCAATGATCTGACCTGTTCTATGGGCATCATCAATCAACTTGACCACCCCGACTATCTGGCTAACGTGGAACGGGTATTCGCTCTGTGCAAAAAATACAACAAAATCGCGGGCATCAGCGGCAAGGACATGAAGGTGCTGAAATACTGGGAATCCCGCGGCGCGCAGCTTTTACAGTGGGGAACCGACGTATCTCTGCTGATGGCCAAGCTGAAAGAAGGGCTGTGCTGATGGAACTGAAACTGCGCAACAAACAGGAGTGCCTGTTCGACGAGATATCGCTCGGTGAGGTATTGCTGCGGTTTGACCCCGGCGAGGGCCGCATCCGGTGCAGCCGCGACTTCCATGTATGGGAGTGCGGCGGCGAGTACAACGTGGCCCGGGCACTGAAAAAAGCCTTCAGTATGAACACCGCCGTTCTGACAGCGCTGGCCGACAGTGAAATGGGCGCACTGGTACGCGACTGCTTGATGCAGGGCGGCGTGGATATCAGCAATGTTCTATGGCGGGAATACGACGGCATCGGCCGCAATTGCCGCAATGGTTTTGTAATGACGGAGCGCGGTTACGGCATCCGCGGGGCGCTGAGCTTCTCTGACCGGGGCAATACAGCAGCTTCCCAGATACAGCCCAGCGAATTTGACTGGGACGATATTTTCGGTCGGCAGGGTACCCGATGGCTCCACACCGGTGGCGTGTTCGCCGCTCTGTCCCCCACTACGGCAGAAACGGTCATTACTGCCGTACAGAAGGCCAAGGAATATGGCGTAACCGTATCCTACGACCTGAACTACCGCGCCTCCCTGTGGCAGGCCAACGGCGGGCTGGAAAAATGCCGTGAGGTCAACCGCCGCATCGCGCCGTATATTGACGTGATGATTGGCAATGAGGAGGACTTCACCGCCTGCCTCGGATATGAGGTTAAGGGTAACGACGATAAGTTCCTCGCTCTGAATCTGGACGGCTATCGTGACATGGTGCAGCAGGTCATGGCAGACTACCCCAACATGAAACTCATCGCCACCACCCTGCGTACCGTCAAGACCGCTACGGTCAACGGCTGGCGCGCCATCTGCTATGACGGCAAAACGCTGTACCGCTCCATGTCTTTCGATGATCTGGAGGTGTTGGACCGTGTTGGCGGCGGCGACGGCTTCGCCACCGGGCTTATCTACGGTCTGCTGCAGGGCTTTGAGCTGCAGCGGGCGCTGGACTACGGCGTGGCCCACGGCGCCCATGTACAGACCACCCCCGGCGACACATCCATGGCTAGTGAAAAAGAGATCCGCAGCATTGTAGAGGGCAAGGGTGCCCGCGTGGTGCGGTAAGGAGGTAACGAATATGAGCGACTACATTTTCAACGAGAAGATCGTGGTACCTTTCAACGCTATGCGCAAGTGGGTGCAGGATGTATTCATAGCCTGCGGCATGAACGAAAAAGACGCCTTTGTCTGCGCCGACAGTCTCGTGATGGCAGATGCCCGCAGTGTCTACTCCCACGGCTGTGTTCGGGTGCCGGTGTACTATGAGCGTTTCTGCAAAGGAGGCACCTCCGTATCCGCACAGCCCGAAACAGTCCGGGACTTCGGCGCCACAGCATTGGTGGACGGGCACAACGCCATGGGGCAGGTGGTCAGTCAGTATGCTATGGACATCGCCATTGAAAAGGCCCGTCAGTACGGCACCTCCGCCGTATCTGTCACCGGCAGCAACCACCAAGGTGCCTGTGCTTATTTCGCCATGCAGGCCGCCAAGCAAAACATGATCGGATTTTCCTGGACCATCAACTGCGGCAACGTTATGGCACCTTTCGGCGGCGTGGATCCCATGCTGGGCAACAACCCCTTCGGCATCGCCGTCCCCTGCGGTAAGCACGCGCCTATCGTGCTGGATATGGCCACCAGCGTTGTGGCCAAGGGTAAAATCGAACTGGCGCGCAAGACAAGGACCCCCATCCCTATCACCTGGGCGCTGGATAAAAACGGCAAGCCTACCACAGACCCGGAAGAAGCCTATTGGGGCACCGTGCAGCCCTTCGGCGGCTACAAGGGTGTGGGTCTAACCTTTGTGAACGCGGTGATTTCCGCCGTGCTGAGCAATTCCCACTTCGGCGCAAACATGACCGACCTTGCCGAGAACCCCGATATTCCCAACTGCACCGGCCATCTGCTGCAGGTCATCGATGTGTCCAAGATCACCGATGTGGATGGATTCCTGAAGCGTATGGACGATGCGGTAGATTACATCCACAGTGGCCGCCGGGCCGAAGGTGTAGATGCGCTGTATGTTCCCGGCGAGCTGGAGGACATCGCCATGAAGCGGCAGCTGACTGAAGGCATCACCTATCCGGTGGAAGTCATCGACGAGATTACTGCCATCGCGGTGAAGCTTGGCGTAGGCCCCCTGAAGAAGTAGATCGCTGCCTATCACGATTGATAGGACGATATAAAACAAATGAAACGAAAAGGAGAAAGACATGAAGAAATTGCTAGCTTTGCTCTTGGCCTTGGTCATGGCTCTGAGCCTCGTCGCCTGCGGCAGCAAGGACAATAGCACCGCCGACGATGGCAACGACACCGTGGTGGACGAGGCCACTCAAGCCTTGATCCAGGAGGCTATCGAGCGCTCCGCCAAGCGCACCGGCGCCCAGACCCAGTGGGAGGGCCCCACCACCGGCCCCAAGGCCGTCACCGGCAAGAAGATCGCCGTCATCATGGACACCGCCGAGAACTCCATCTCCAAGCTGTGGAACGACACCTCCATTGCAGCCATCGAAGCCATTGGCTGGGAAGCCGTTTCCTTCGACGGTAAAGGCACCGTTTCTGGTGAACTGGAGTGCATGAATCAGGCCATCGCGCTGGGCGTGGACGGCATGATCATCATGATGGACGCCGAAGCCATGGTCGAGCCCCTGACCACCTGCGAGGAGAAAGGCATCTTCGTCATCGGCATGCACGCTTCCAGCGTTCAGGGCCCCGATCCCGAGCGCCACCTGTCCTTCAATATCACCACCTCCGGTTATGACATCGGCGACGCTATGGCCGATTACGTCATTGCCGACTCCAACGGAACCGGCCGCGCCATCATCCTGTATGATGCCCAGTACGCTATCGCCCGCCAGAAGGCCGAGGCCATGCAGAAGCGCCTGGAGACCATCTCCACCATGGAGATCCTTGACGTGGTAAACTCCCCGCTGTCCGACGCGGCCACCAACGTCCCCACCCTGATCAACTCCTGGGTCGCCACCTACGGCACCCCGCTGTATGTGCTGACTATTGCCGACGTGTACTATGACTATGCCGCTCCCGCGCTGGCCGCCGGCGGTGTGGATCCCAGCCAGGTAAAACTGGTGGGTGCTGACGGCACCGAGGCCGCCTATGCCCGTATTCGCTCCGGCGAGTATCAGGTTGTCACCGTTCCCGAGCCCGGCACCATGTTCGGCTACATGGCCGTAGATGCCCTGAACCGCCTGTTCAACGGTGAAGAGCCCGATCCCTACATGCCCTCTATTTTCCTCGTCACTCCCGAAAATGTGGACGCCGAGGGCGGCGAGAACAACCTGTTCGTTCCCAGCAACAACTTCGCTGCTGAGTATGCCAAGATCTGGGGCGTAGGCTGAGCATAGCCGTGATACCTGACCATAGTCACACTTAATACCCTGCGCGGCGGAGGGCACGTCCTCCGCCGCACAGGGAGCATCACAGGAGGTTCCTATGGGCAATACACAAACAGCGGAGCCGGTACTGCAGATCCGGCGTCTTACGAAGAATTTTTCCGGCACGCTGGCGCTGGACCACGTTTCCATGGACATCTGGCCCGGGGAGATACATGCACTGCTGGGCGAAAATGGTGCCGGAAAATCCACACTTATCAAAATACTGGACGGTATGTATACCTGCACGGCAGGTGACTTCACACTGAAGGGCAAACCCTATCATTTCTCCGACGGAAAGCTCCCGATCTCCGTCATCCATCAGGATCTCGGTGTGGTGGACGATCTCACGGTTATCGAAAACATCGCCGTCGTTTCCGGTTTTGTCAAAAAAGGTCCGCTGATCTCCTGGCGGGCAACACGAGAGAAAGCTGCAAAAATACTGGAATTCATGGGCTGCGACATTTCACTTGACAGCCGTGTGGGAGAACTGCCTTCGGCAGAGCGGTCCATGGTGGCCATTTCCCGCGCACTGGCTGTCAAGTCTGACATACTGATACTGGACGAGCCTACGGCCACGCTGCCACAGAACGATGTGGAGAAGCTGTTCGAGATACTGGACCGTCTGCGCAAACAGGGCATGGCCATCATATATGTGTCCCACAGGCTGGATGAGGTGTTCCGCATCGCGGACCGGGTGACTGTGCTGCGGAACGGACGGAACATCTCCACCAAACCCATATCCGAGGTAACAAAGGAACAGCTTATCTTCGACATCGTGGGCAAAAAGACAGAGGACGTATTTGCCGCGCCTGTCTCTGACGAGGGCCGCGAGGTGGCATTGGAGGTCCGGAATCTGTGCTGCGACTTTGTGCAAAATGTAGACTTCGACCTGCACAATGGCGAGATACTTACGCTTTTCGGCCTGCGCGGCGCCGGTCACCATGAGGTAGGCCGCGCCCTGTACGGCTGCATAAGACCCCAGAGTATGTCTGTTAAGCTAGCCGGAGCCCCCATCCGTATCCGCAACTGCGACGATGCCCTTAGGCAAGGCATCGGTTTCCTGTCCAGCAAGCGGCTGGAGGAGAGTCTTGCCCCCCTGTTTACCGTGCGGGAAAATATCTTTTTCAATCCGGTTGCCAATGGCAAAAAGCCTCTGGGCTTTATCCGCGCCAACGAAGAGCGCCTCCAGGCGCAGGAGGTGGTGGAGCGATTTACCGTAAAACCTGCTACCACCGAAAATTTGGTAGGCACCCTCTCCGGCGGCAACCAGCAAAAGGCTGTGCTGGCCCGGATATTCGAGACAGACCCGCAGGTGTTCATCATGGAGGAACCCACCATCGGTGTGGATATCGGTGCCAAAGCTGACATCTATAAAAAGATGAATGAGGCCATTGCCATGGGCAAGACGATCATATTGATCTCCTCGGACATTGAAGAGGTCAGCCGTATCAGCCATCGCGTTTTGGTGTTCAGCCGTGGCAGGATATGTCAGGAACTCCGCGGTGACGACATTTCCGTTGAAACGCTGACACGTTACGCCGCCTGCTGAGGAAAATTGGAGGACAAAATGAAAAGCAAGAATACGTTCGTTAATGTAATTTCCAAGCTGAGCCTGCCAATCCTGTTGGTCATCATGTTCGCGTTCTTTTCCGTACTGCTGCCCAACTCCTTCCCCACCCTGTTCAATATCCGCTCACTCATCAACACCAAAGCGCCCATCGTGCTGCTGGCGCTGGCTGTCCTGGTTCCCATTGCGGCGGGGCATTTCGACCTGTCGGTGGGCTATTCCGTAGGCCTGATGCACATTCTGGCGGTAGGTCTGCAGGTTAAGCAGGGTCTCCCGTGGCCGCTGGCCTGTGTGCTGCTCATTCTGCTGGGCTGCCTGATCGGTCTGTGCAACGGACTGCTAGTCACCCGTGCAGGCATTGATTCCTTCATTGCCACACTGGGCACTGGGCAGATCATCTACGGCATCGCATTCTGGTATACCGACGGCGCGCAGATCGTGGGCACGGGCAAACTCGCCAAATCGTTTACCGATCTGGCCGGCAATGTGGCCGGCATCCCCAAATTAGCCATCGGCACCGTGGTCATCGCCCTGCTGATCTGGCTGTTCCTTGAGTATACCCCCGTAGGCAGATATATGTATATGCTGGGTTCCAACGTAAAAGCCTCCGAACTGGCCGGCGTTAATCCCAAGAAGTACCTGCTGGTAGCGTTTACCTTCTCCGGTGTGCTGACTGCTGTGGCCGGTATCATGCTGGGCGCGCAGCTCCGCGTAGGCCAGATTTCCGTGGGGCCCGATTATCTGATGAATTCCTTTGCCGGTGCGCTGTTGGGTGCTACCTGCATTCGTGTAGGCCGTCCCAACGTGTGGGGCACCGTCTGCGCCGTGATGTTGATGAGCGTCGCTGTGGCCGGTCTGCAGCAGTTGGGCGCCAGCTACTTCGTGGAACCGCTGTTCAATGGCCTGATGCTGTTGATCGCCGTTGGCCTGCAGCAGTACTCTAACCGCCGCCGCATCGAAGGTAATAAGAAAAAATTGGCCGCCGCACTGGCCAAAGAGGATGCAAAGGAGGCACAGCAATGAGCTATATCAATATCTGCGGCAGCCACATCGTGGACCTGTCCCACACCCTGGAGTTCGGCATGCCCCGTTCCTTCGGCTTCCCCGACATCGAGCGAACATGGATGTACCGCATCGACAGGGGCAGCCACGTCAACGTGGAGCGCGTGACCACCGTGCTCCACGCAGGCACCCACATGGACGCTCCCGCCCACTTCTTCCTAGACGGCGATACGGTGGATATTCTGCCCGTCGACTGCCTGCTTGGCCCCGCCGTGGTGGTGGATATGCGTACCAAGCAGGGCCACGCCGGCATCACCCGGCAGGATATACAGTGCTGGGAGCAGGAGAGCGGTACCACTATTGAAAAAGGCGATGCCGTCATCCTATGGACGGAGCATTCCGCCAAATGGCACCTCAACGAAGACGATCCCGAATACCTGAAGACTTGGCCCTACATCGACGAGGATGCCGCTGTGTATCTGCGTGGCAAGGGCATCCGCATGATCTGCACCGAGGCCGGCGACATCGACGATGTGGATCAGCCGTTAGGCCCCGCCCACCGTGTTCTTTTGGGCAGCCACATCTATATCATCGAAAACATCTGCAATGTTGCAGAGATCGGCTCCGTGCGCTGCCAGCTTATCGCTGTGCCGCTGTGCATCAGAGAAGGTACCGGCTCGCCGCTGCGCCTGCTGGCGGTGACGGACTGATCACCCCTGATAAACTCTGTGTTTTCCTCTTCCTTCATCCCCCTTGCCATGGGCGAGCGCAACGCTCCATGCACAGTGACAGCCCCTCCGGCATCTGCCGGAAGGGCTGTTGCCTGTTGGAAAGACAGACTTATCAAGTAAAGCAGCAAAAAGAGGCGCCCGGCGGGCACCTCTTTTTGCTGCAGCACCCCCGGTGTTCGCCGGGGGTGCTGCTTTTTCTTTCTTCCCTTTTCCTGTTACAGGATGGAGTAATTCACGATCAGGCCCGCGAACACGATGGACACCATGCTCAGCAGCTTAATGAGGATGTTGATGGCCGGGCCCGCGGTATCCTTGAACGGGTCTCCCACGGTGTCGCCCACCACGCCGGCCTTGTGGCACTCGCTGCCCTTGCCGCCGAAGTTGCCGGCCTCGATGTACTTCTTGGCGTTGTCCCAGGCGCCGCCGGCGTTGGCCATGTAGATGGCCATCAGGAAGCCGGTGACGGTGGCGCCGGCCAGCAGACCGACCACACCCTTGAAGCCCAGCACCATGCCCACCACGATGGGCGTTACCACGGCGATAACGGTGGGCAACACCATCTCCTTCAGGCTGGCCTTGGTGCACAGGTCCACGCAGCGCGCATAATCGGGATCGGCCTTGCCCTCCATCAGGCCCGCGATCTCACGGAACTGACGGCGCACCTCCAGCACCACGCTCTGGGCCGCGCGGCCCACAGAGTTCATGGTCAGGGCGGCGAACACGAAGGGCAGGCAGGCGCCGATGAACAGACCCACCAGCACCACGGGGTTCATCAGGGAGAAGTCCTCGAAGGTCACATCCGCGCCCACTTCCTTGACCTTCTCGATGTAGGAGGCCATCAGAGCCAGAGCGGTCAGGGCGGCGGAGCCGATGGCGAAGCCCTTGCCGGTGGCGGCAGTGGTGTTGCCCAGGGAGTCCAGTGCGTCTGTGCGCTTGCGCACCTCGGGCTCCAGGCCGGCCATCTCGGCGATGCCGCCGGCATTATCAGCCACAGGGCCGTAGGCGTCGGTGGCCAGGGTGATGCCCAGGGTGGACAGCATACCCACGGCCGCCAGCGCGATACCGTACAGGCCCATGCCGGTGCTGGCCGCGCCGCCGCTGAGGAAGAAGGCCAGCAGGATGCACACCGCCACGATGACGATGGGCACTGCGGTGGACAGCATGCCCAGACCCAGGCCGCCGATGATGATGGTGGCGGAACCGGTCTGGCTCTTGCCGCTCAGCTCCTGGGTGGGCTTATAGGTGTCGGAGGTATAGTACTCGGTGGCCTTGCCGATCAGCACGCCGGCCACCAGGCCGGACAGGATGGCCACATACAGGCCCCAGTGCTCCAGGCCCAGCAGGGCCCACACCAGGAAGAAGGAGATGATGGCGATCAGGACCGCGGACAGGTTGGTGCCGCGGGACAGCGCCTTCAGCAGAGTGCGCTGGTCGGCGTTCTCCTCGGTCTTGACGAAGAAGGAGCCGATGATGGAGCAGAGGATGCCCACGGCCGCCATGACCATGGGGATAGCCATGGCCTTGAAGGCCTGGTCGCTGAACGCCGCCACGCCCAGGGCGGAGGCGGAGATGATGGAGCCCACATAGCTCTCGTACAGGTCGGCGCCCATGCCAGCCACGTCGCCCACGTTGTCGCCCACGTTGTCGGCAATGACGGCGGGGTTGCGGGGATCGTCCTCGGGGATACCGGCTTCCACCTTGCCCACCAGGTCGGCGCCCACGTCGGCAGCCTTGGTGAAAATGCCGCCGCCCACACGGGCGAACAGCGCCATGGAGCTGGCGCCCATGCCGAAGGTCAGCATAGCGCTGGTGATGTCGGCGGCCTCCAGCTTGAACACGAAGCGCAGCAGCATGAACCAGACGGAGATGTCGAACAGGCCCAGGCCCACCACGGTGAAGCCCATGACGCTGCCGGCGGAGAACGCCACCCGCAGACCCTTGTTCAGGCCGTCGCGGCAGGCGTTAGCGGTGCGGCAGTTGGCCTTGGTGGCGATACGCATGCCCACAAAGCCGCTGAGGCCGGAGAAGAAGCCGCCGGTCAGGAACGCGAAGGGCACGAACCAGGTCAGCAGGCCGCAGGCGGCCATGATGCACAGCACCACGATCATGCAGGCGAAGAAGATGCCCACGACGGTGTACTGCCGCTTCAGGTACGCATTCGCGCCCTCGCGGATGGAGCGGGAGATCTTGCTCATCAGAAGGGTGCCCTCCTCAAAGCGCAGCACCTTCTTGCCTGTGAACAGGGCAAAGAGCAGTGCGATGACGGACCCGAGAAAGGTCGCCAAAACCAGGTACTTTTCCATGTGTTTTCCTCTTTCCTCCCGGCCCCGTGGCCGGGAATTGCTTTTTGTTCCGCGGAATATTATAAAAAAGGAATCCCGTCCCGTCAAATTTTCAAACTTTTTTTGGTATACGCTGAAAATATGTAGGACTTTATTCGTCAAATTCACCGCAACTTTTTACTCTAAAAATGTTACATTTTCTGGCATTTACCGCACGTTTTTCCCCGGCGGGCCGAAATGTACCATACATTCTGTATGTATTTTTCCGCGTTGCAAACCGCAGTTTTTGCGGCGCAAAAATTTTTTTACGTTACTTTTTCAACCAAAAACAGAAAAATATTCCGCAAAAATGCAAAAAATCTTTTTTCGTACTTTTTGTGGCGATTCACCGCTTTTTCAAACCGTACTCCCTTGCAACATTTGCCGTTTTGCACAAAGAAATTCAGCAACAAATTTCGCGTCAGTATCCGTCAGCGGTGGAAAAAAGGCAAAAATTTTTTGACTCTGTTGCACGTTTGCGGGCAACAAAAGCGGGAAAAACACCGGGAAGCAGAGAACGGCATACAATGAAGTGCCGAGAGATCATACAAGGGAGGACACTAAGGATGAAAAACGGGAATTCGGTAACGGCTATTCTTGCGGCGGCGGTGGGCGCACTGTGCAGCTATTTCGCGGAGCTGGTGGTGCCGCTGGCGGTACTGCTGCTGGTGATGCTGGCGGACTACGTCAGCGGCATGGCCAAGGCCTGGAGCACGGGGACGCTGTGCTCCAGGACCGGGCTGCGGGGCATTGTGAAAAAGCTGGGCTATCTTGTGCTGGTGGGCGCAGCCGGTGTGGTGGACTGGCTGGTGCGGTACGGCCTGGCACAGGCGGGCGTGGAGGTATCCTTCCAGTTCCTGATAGCCGCTATGGTGATCGTGTGGCTGATCATCAATGAGCTGATCTCCATTCTGGAGAACGTGGCGGCCATGGGCAGCCCGGTGCCCGGGTTTTTACAGAAGCTGCTGGGCAAGCTGAAAAACGCGGTAGAGAAAAAGACGGAGGACGAAAATGCAGATCATTGACATGACGTATGCCTGGGCGGGGACGCTGGCCAAGCGCGGCGCCACGCGGCGCATCATCCTGCACCACGCGGCGGCAGTGACGTGCACGGCGCAGCAGATACACCAGTGGCACCTGGCCAACGGGTGGAGCGGCATCGGGTACCACTTCTTCGTCCGGAAGGACGGCAGCGTATACCGCGGCAGGCCGGAGGACACGGTGGGCGCACACGCGGGAAACAACAACTACGACAGCATCGGCGTGTGCTTCGAGGGCAGCTTTGACAAAGAGGAAATGGGCGAGACCCAGAAGCGCGCCGGGCAGGAACTGGTGGCGTATCTGAAGGGAAAGTACGGCATCACGCAGGTGCAGAAGCACAGTGACGTGAACGCCACGGGGTGCCCCGGCGGGCACTTCCCCTTCGCGGAGATCGCCGGGGCAGAGGCCGCAGGCGCAGACAGCGCAACACCTTCCGTACCAACGGCTTCCGCCGACGGCACGAAGGTGACGCTGCCGCTGCTGCTGCAGGGCAGCCGGGGCGAAACGGTGCGGCTGGTGCAGGCGGCGCTGTCCGGGCTGGGATACGATGCGGGCGCGGCGGACGGTATTTTCGGCGTGAACACGGCGGCGGCGGTAAAGCGCTTTCAGGCGGGCAGCGCTCTGGCGGCGGACGGTATCGTGGGCCGGGACACCTGGCACAAGCTGCTGGGCGCGTAAAAAACAGGATAAAAACACGGGGCGCACAGCCATGAAAATGGCTGTGCGCCCCTCTTTTTATTTTATATATACCTTATTTATTTTGTATATCCCTTTTATATTCTCTATACTATTTTGGACGGATGTTAAAAATTTGATAGTGTTTTCTTGCTTTTACCAAAAAGTATGGTATACTGTTAGTGCTCATAATGTCTCGTAGTGTGCCGTATGAACTGTGCACCGCGCGGGCAAGCTATACACGGCGCATCTGTTGTGACCGTGACGGCTGCCGAAACAGGAGCACCGACCATTTGAAAAGAGGGAAACTGCCTTGAATAAATACATGATCCGCGGCGGACGGGAGCTTTTCGGTGAAGTGACCGTCAGCGGCGCGAAAAATGCCGCTGTGGCCATCATCCCCGCCGCCCTGCTGGTGGACGGCGTATGCCGCATTGAGAATATCCCCCAGATCAGCGACGTGACGCTGTTCTTCTCCATCCTGGAGGAGCTGGGCGCCAAGGTGCGCGTGCTGAACCGGCACGCCATCGAGATCGACTGCCACGCCATCCACTCCACCCGGCCGTCCTATGACCTGGCACGGCGCATCCGCGCCAGCTACTATCTGCTGGGCGCGCTGCTGGGACGGTTCGGACAGGCCACCGTGGCCATGCCCGGCGGCTGCAACTTCGGCGTGCGGCCCATCGACCAGCACATCAAGGGCTTTACCACCATGGGCGCGGACGTGTCCGTGGAGGGCGGCTTCATCCACACCGCCGCCAAAAACGGCCGCCTGGTGGGCGCGCCGGTATACCTGGACGTGGTGAGCGTGGGCGCTACCATGAACATCATGATGGCCGCCGTGCTGGCAAAGGGCACCACCACCATCGAGAACGCCGCCAAGGAGCCCCACATCGTGGACCTGGCCAACTTTCTGAACTCCATGGGTGCGGACATCAAGGGCGCGGGCACCGACTCCATCAAGATCCGCGGCGTGGAGAAGCTCACCGGCGGAAGCTACTGCATCATCCCCGATCAGATCGAGGCGGGCACCTATATGGCGGCGGTGGCCGCCACCGGCGGACAGCTGCTGCTGAAGAACGTCATCCCCAAGCACATGGAGTGCATCAGCGCCAAGCTGATGGAGATGGGCGTCACCGTGGTGGAGGACGACGACTCTCTGCTGGTGCGCCGCAGCGGCCCCCTGCAGAAGACCAACGTCAAGACGCTGCCCTACCCCGGCTTCCCCACGGATATGCAGCCCCAGATCACCGCGGTGCTGGCGCTGGCGGAGGGGACAAGCCTGGTGACCGAGGGCGTGTACGGCGCCAACCGGTTCAAATATGTGGACGAGCTGAAGCGACTGGGCGCGCACATCCAGGTGGACGGCAAGGTGGCCGTGGTGGAGGGCGTAAAGCAGCTGGTGGGCGCACCCATCCAGGCCTGCGACCTCCGCGCCGGCGCGGCGCTGGTCATCGCGGGACTCGCCTCCCAGGGCACCACGGAGCTGAGCCACATCCAGTATATCGAGCGTGGCTACGAGGACCTCGTGGGCAAACTCCGGGCGGTGGGTGCGGACATCTCCATGGTGGATGTGCCGGACGAGACCGACGCGGAGACCCACGCGGGATAAGAGAACAGCAAAGCAGCGTCCGCTGCGAGAGGCCGCAGCTGCTGCGGCGACCTCTCGCTGCGGACGCTTTCCATTACAGAGAGGACATATAACATTGTTGACGGTACATATATTAGCCAGCGGCTCCGAGGGCAACTGCCTGCTGGTCAGCGGCGGCGGCGTACACCTGCTGGTGGATGCCGGCATCTCCACCAAGCGCATCGTGACGGGGCTGGAGCAGCTGGGACTGTCGCCCCGGGATGTGGAGGGCGTGCTGGTGACCCACGAGCACAGCGACCACACGGCGGGGCTGGCCACGCTGACAAAGCAATACCAGCTGCCGCTGTACGCCAGCGGCGGCACCGCCAACGCCCTGTGCGCCAGGATATCCGGCGCGGCGGACGTGGTGAAGGTCATCCCCCGGCAGGGGACGCTGTCCTTCGGCGAGATGGTGGTGACGGTGTTCCCCACCAGCCACGACGCGGCGGAGAGCGTGGACTACCGCTTTGACTGCGGCGGCGCGGCGGCTGGCGTGCTGACGGACACGGGCTTCGTGACCATGGAGGCCAGGGAGGCCCTCAGCGGCGTGGGGCTGCTGGTGCTGGAGAGCAATCACGACGAGGAGTGGCTGCTGTCGGGGCCGTATCCCCCGCACCTGAAGGACCGCATCCTGGGGCCCAAGGGGCACCTGTCCAACGACACGGCAGCCTGCTTCGCCCGGATGATGGCCATGCGGGGCACACGGCGGTTCGTACTGGCACACCTGAGCAAGGAGAACAACACGCCGGAAAAGGCGCTGCAGACCGCGGTATTCGCGCTGGAGGGCCTGGAGGCGGAGGTATGCGTGGCGCCCCGGGCGGAGGTCAGCGGGCCGTACACCGCGGAGGTATGCGTATGCAGCGTGTGACGGTGCTGTGCGTAGGCAAGCTGAAGGAGAGATTCTACGCGGACGCGGCGGCGGAGTACGTAAAGCGGCTGCAGCGGTACTGCAAGCTGGAGATCATCGAGCTGCCGGAGCAGCGGCTGCCGGAGGCCCCCTCCCCTGCCGAGATACAGCGGGCGCTGCGCGCCGAAGGCGCAGCCATACGGGAGAAGCTGCCCAAGGGCGGCGCGGTGGTGGCGCTGTGCATCGAGGGGAAGCCCTGCTCCAGCGAGGAGCTGAGCCGCCGGATGGCGGACTTCGGCATACAGGGCAGGACGCAGGTCACCTTTATCATCGGCGGCAGCTTCGGACTGGACGAGGACGTGAAGAAGCAGGCCGACTGGCGGCTGAGCATGTCCTCCATGACATTCCCCCACCATCTGGCGCGGGTGATGCTGCTGGAGCAGATCTACCGCGCGTGCCAGATCGCCGAGGGGACAAAATACCACAAATAGGAGGCAGACTATGGACAACTGGAGCTTCAGCGGCAAGCCGGACATCCCGGCCTGGCCGAAGGACGAGCAGGGGCAGGACGAGAAGGCGGTGCTGCTGACGCAGACCTTTGACTCCCCCGCCGACACGGACATGATCATCTCCCTGCTGGCGGCCTACGGCGTCCCCTGCTTCAAGTATTACGATCTGGACGGCGGCGCGGGAAAGGTCATCAACGGCTTTTCCGGGTACGGCGCCAGCCTGTATGTGCCCCAGTCCCGGCTGGAGGAGGCCAAAGACCTGATGGACTCCCGGCCGGTGGAGGACGAGGAAACGGAAGAACACGCCTGAAAGGAGCTTTGAGTATGCTGGACTATAGGAAGGAATACGAGCGCTGGCTGGCCAGCGACGCGCTGAACGCGGACGAGAAGGCCGAGCTGCAGGCCATCGCCGGGGACGAAAAGGAGATCGAGAGTCGGTTTTACGGCCCGCTGGAGTTCGGCACCGCCGGGCTGCGGGGCACCATGAAGGTGGGCCTGCATCAGATGAACGTGCACGTCATCCGCTGGGCCACCCAGGGCTTTGCCGATGTCATCGCCGCCGAGGGCGACGAGGCCAAAAAGAAGGGCGTGGCCATCTGCATGGACTGCCGTGTGAACAGCATGGCCTTTGCCCGCGCCGCGGCGGAGGTCTGCGCCGCCAACGGCATCCGGGTGCGTATTTTCGAGTCCCTGCGCCCCACCCCGGAGCTGAGCTTCGCCGTGCGGTACTACGGCTGCCAGGCGGGCATCAACGTCACCGCCAGCCACAACCCCAAGGAGTACAACGGCTATAAGGTCTACTGGGCGGACGGCGCGCAGCTGCCGCCCCAGCACGCCGCAGCCATCGCCGCGCAGCTGGAGAAGATCGACATCTTCACCGGCGTGAAGCGCATGGACTTCGACGAGGCGGTGAAGGCCGGGCTGATCACCCTGCTGGGCGAGGAGACCGACAAGATGTTCATGACCAACGTGATGGCCATGGTCAACGACCGATCCTCCGTGGCGCAGGTGGCCAACACGTTCAAGGTGGTGTACACCCCCTTCCACGGCTGCGGCTGGAAGCTGGTGCCCGAGGCGCTGCGGGGCCTGGGTGTGAAGAACCTGTACTGCGTGGAGCAGCAGATGGTGCTGGACGGCACGTTCCCCACGGTGGTCTCCCCTAACCCGGAGAACCCGGAGGGGTTCTATCTGGCCATCGAGCTGGCGGACAAGGTGGGCGCGGACTTCATTCTGGGCACCGACCCAGACAGTGACCGGGTGGGCATCATGGTCCGCGGTGCGGACAGGAAGTTCATCCCCGTCACCGGCAATCAGACCGGCGTGCTGCTGCTGGATTACCTGATCGGCGCCATGCGCCGGGCGGGCAAGATGCCGGAGAAGCCGTATTTCCTCAAGACCATCGTCACCACGGAGATGGCGCGCAAGGTGGCCGAGAGCAACGGCGTCACCTGCTGCGACACATTCACCGGCTTCAAGTTCATGGCCGAGAAAAAGAACGCGCTGGAGGCCGCCGGCGAGGGCCACGTTATCATGTCCTACGAGGAGAGCTACGGCTATATGCTGGGCGACTACGTGCGGGACAAGGACGCCGTCACCGCCTCCCTGCTCATCACGGAGATGGCCGCGTGGTACGCCGCCCAGGGCATGACGCTGTATGACGCCATCCAGGCGCTGTATAAGAAGTACGGCTGGTACGGCGAAAAGACGCACAACCTGGTGATGCCGGGGCTGGACGGCCTGGAGAAGATGGCCGCGCTGATGAAGTCCCTGCGCAGCGCGCCCCCGGTGGCCATCGCCGGTGTCGACGTGGCGGTGCGGAAGGACTATCAGGACGGCAGCGCCGTGGACTGCGCCACCGGCAAGGTCAGCAAGATGGAGCTGTCGGGCAGCAACGTGCTGCGCTTCGAACTGGCGGACGGCACCACCATCCTGGTGCGCCCCTCCGGCACCGAGCCGAAGATCAAGGTGTATATCCTCACCAAGGGTGCCGACGCCGCCGAGCGCGACGCCAATATCGAGAAGTATTCCGCCTGGGTCAAGACGCTGACGGAGTAAGTGGATAGGGAAAAGGACCGCCGAAAAAGCCAATATCCCCGGCCGCAGGCCGGGGATAATTACTTATCCCACCCCAACGGGGTGGGGTATTATCTGTCCGCGGCGCCAGCCGCCACCTACCAAAGCCCCTGCGGAGCAGGGCTTTGGCGCGATTTGATAATCGCTCACCCCAGGAGGGGTGATACGAAAGAGGGGAGGCGCGCACGCCTCCCCTTTTTCGCCGTTTTAAGGATGGGGGATTTTCAAGGGGGAAGGGAAATACGGGATCCCTTCCCCCTTGAATGGCGTTTTTGGGTACTTTTGCCGCTACTGGCAAAAGTACCCCGTCGGAGACAAAAAAGAAGACCTCCCATTCCTCCCGCGCCAGCGGGAGGAATAATTAAGCCTAAAAAAAGAAAGGCCCGGAGGGCCTTTCTCTTTTTTAGGGGTTAATTAGAACTCCTTCTTCTTGCCGATGACCACAGCGGAACCGGCGACGGAGGTCAGAGCCATGCCAACATACATAGCGATACCGGCGTCGAAGGTCTTGGGGGAAGTGGTGTTACCAGTGGTGGGAGTGGTGGTGCCCTCAGTCCAGAACAGGATATAACCAGTCTCCTCATCAACCATGGTCTTAGCGCCGCTGGGAATAACGCTGGACTTGTTGGTAACAGAAGCGGTCTGAGTGCAGTACTTGCACTTAGCAGTACCGGTCACAACACCCTTGGAATCCTTGGCGGTGCTGGTGATTTCGAAGACGTGAGGCTGAACGGTATACTGGGTACCCTCGGTAGCCTCAACGACCGCCAGCAGGGAACCATCCTCCAACAGCATATAAACGTCAGAAGTACCAGCAACATAGAACTTGTCGCCGCTCTTGTACAGCTTGTCATAGCCAGCCATCATGACATAGTTACCGCACTTGCCCTCACCGGTATCAACCTCAGTACCAACCAGCTTGTAAACGGTGGTGGGAGAACCGGTCTGACGCAGATACTTAACAGTGCCATCCACGGTCATGCGGAAGTTAGCGTTGCCAGTGTTGCCAGTAGCCTCGACAAAGTACTCGGCAGTGCCACCCTTCAGGGTCACGGTGTAGTAGCCGCGAGTACCGGAAGAGAACTTGCCATCAACCTTGGTCTCGGTGGGATTGGTGTAGGAAATGGAAGCGCCGTCCAGGTCGACCTTCTCCCACTTCTTAGCGGTGTCGTTCCACTTATACGCATCGGTATAAGTGCTCGCCGCGAAAGCGGTGGTGCACAGTGCCAGAGCCATGACCATGGCCAGCACAGTTGCAATGATCTTCTTCATGTTTGTTTCCTCCATAAAATTTTGTTTGTGTCCGGTTCGGCTTCATCCTCCGAGACAGCGTTTACAACGTAAACATCATTATGTTGTAAACTTTTTTACGGCGTGTTTCTGCCAGCAATTGGAAGAAAACAGAGCAAACCCCCGCCCCTCCGGGGCGGGGGTTTGCCGTGTTTTCCGTAAATTTTTACGGAGAAATTTGCTTTTGTGGCCGGTTGGACTTCGCATTTGCGAAGTCCAATTTTCGTTCACAGTTTGTTAACAATATTTTGATGACATTATTTTCCAATTCCGACTATTTTGGGTCCGTTTTGATTCGTCATTCCTACAAAATTCCGGCAGATAAATTGTGCATAGTGATGATACTCCAGCCAGCCTGGTGGCTGCCACCTCCCTTTACACAAGGGCGGCTTTCCTGCGTGTTTCTTTTACAGGCATTGCGCCCCGGACGTTAAAGTGCTATAATAAACTATTATTCGACACAAGGAGGTGGAACGGCATGATCGTGTTGGACCTGGAGTGGAACCAGCCCTTCGGCGGGCGGCGCATGGAAGAGATCATCCAGATCGGCGCCGTGCGGCTGGCGGAGCCCGGCGGCCCGGTGGTTGACTGGTTCAACATGCACGTCAGGCCGTCCATCTACGGCAAGCTGTCGCCGGTGGCCCGAAAGCTGCCGGAGTCCGCGCAGGCGCTGGTCTCGGACATGGATTTCCCGGCGGCGTATGCGGCGTTTCTGGACTGGTGCGGCGGCGACACCCTGTGGGCGGAGTGGGGTGCGCAGGACCACGGTGTCCTGGCGTCCAACGCCGCCTACTGGAAGCTGCCCGAGCCGCCCGTCACCGCCTGCGTCGACCTGCAGGCGGCCTTCGGCCGCACCTTGGGCATCGGCCTGGGGCGGCGCGTGGCGCTGGAGCAGGCGGCGGAATACTGTGGCCTGCCGCTGATATACGAGTTTCACAACGCCCTGTACGACGCGCTGTACGCCGCGCTGGTCACAGCCTGGCTGACGGAGGAGTCCCTGGTCTCCGCCGCGCCCAAGCCCGTGGGCAAGCCGTGCCGGCGCCGCGCCGTGAAGTTCAGCCGCGTGGAGTACCCCAAGCAGCCCCGGCAGAAGCTGTCCCCCCTCCCGGAGCGGGACCAGGTGCTCAACAGCCGCGAGGCGCGCATCGTGCCCTGCCCCCTGTGCAGCGCCCCCGGCGCCGTGGAGGAGTGGTACCCCCAGAGCGGCGTGTATTACGGCACGTTCCGCTGTGACGAGCACGGGCGGTTCCCGGTGCGCATGTCCGTCACCCGCCGCTCCGACGGCGCGTGGCAGGGCCGCCGGGTGGTGCCGCCCCTGACGGAGCCGGAGCGTTCCGCCTTTGCCGCCGCGCGGGAGAACGAGCCGTTCCTCTGCCGCCACGAAAAGGGCGCCCGCAAAAAGCGCCGCCGCAAGAAAAGGAAGAAGGCGGAGTAATCAGAATATGCCAATATCCCCGGCCGCAGGCCGGGGATAATTAAACCTAAAAAAAAGAAAGGCCCGGAGGGCCTTTCTCTTTTTTTAGGGGTTAATTAGAACTCCTTCTTCTTGCCGATGACCACAGCGGAACCGGCGACGGAGGTCAGAGCCATGCCAACGTACATAGCGATACCAGCGTCGAAGGTCTTGGGGGAATCGGTCTTGCCATCAGCGGGCTTGGTAGCGGTGGCATCAGCAACCAGGAACAGGCCCTGAATCTGGACATAGTCGGCACCAGCAGGAACCTCGGCATACTTCTCATACAGCTTAGCAGTAGCGCCGCACTCGGAGCACTTAGCAACCATCTTGGTCTGGTCCAGAACCCAAACGTGCTGGACAACAACTTCGCTCAGAACGCCAATCTTGGCGCAAGCAATAACCTTGCCATCAACCAACAGCTTGGTGTTACCGCCGGTGACTGCCTTGAACAGCTCGGTCTTGTCGGTATCATTGTTCACAGCAGTGTAGAACTTGGTGTCAGAGGTCTCACCAGCAGCCAGCTTGTACTGACCGCACTTCTTGCCAATGTTGGTGTAAGCAGTACCATCACCATCATAGGTCTCGTCGGCAATGATAGCCAGATACATAGCGACAGTGTCCTTGCCATTATACTTCAGAACATAATCGGCATCAGCTGCCTTGGTAACAGCAACAAACTTGGCATTAGCGATGGGCTGGGTCAGAGCCTCGTCCTCATAGAACTGATAGAAAGCAATCTTCTTGGGGGTGCTGTTGGTATCGCCCTTGTTGTACTTCAGGTACTTGGCGACGTAGTCAGCGTGACCGGTCTCAGCATCGTATGCATCATACTTCTGGGTGTCGGCGAACGCCACGGTGCACAGTGCCAGAGCCATGACCATGGCCAGCACAGTTGCAATGATCTTCTTCATGTTTGTTTCCTCCATAAAATTTTGTTTGTGTCCGGCTCGACCTCCTTGTTTTCACTCACGGTTTACAACGTAAACATCATTATGTTGTAAACTTTTTTACGGCGAGTTTCTTCCAGCAATTGGAAGAAAACAGAGCGAACCCCCGCCCCTTCGGGGCGGGGGTTCGCTCTGTTTTCCGTAAACTTTTACGGAGAAATTTGCTTTTGTGACCGGTTGGACTTCGCATTTGTGAAGTCCAATTTTCGTTCACAGTTTGTTAATAATATTTTGCTGACATTATTTTCCAATTCCGGCCGTTTTCGGCTAGTTTTGCCCCGTCATTCCTACAAAATTCCGGCAGATAAATTGTGCATAGTGACAATCCCTCCGGCAACGCTTTGCGTTGCCACCTCCCTTTACACAAGGGAGGCTTGGGGTACGGACCACCGCACCGATGTGCGATAATAGAAAACCACAGCCGCCCCTCCGGGCGGCTGTGTTGGTTTACCATAATAACTGTTATCGTCAACTTATTCCTGCGGCGCCGCGCTGTCGGCCGATGTATCGGCGGCCACGGCGGCGGGCTCCTGGGGCTGCGCGGCGGCAGCGGGAGTCCCCTCCGCGGGGACGGGCTCCTGGGGGACGGCGGAGAGCTCGACGACCTCCTGCGCCGCGGCATTAGCGGCTTCCTGCTCCGCGAGGGCGGCCGCCTGGGCCTCCTCGTTCAGGCGCTGGTTCTCGGCGCGGGCGGCGGCCTTCTGCTCACGCCGGGCGTCGGCGGCGGCAAAGAACGCCCGCACCAGCGCCAGCAGCACGAAGAACGCCGCAACGGCCAGACCCACCCAGCCCGCCGCGCGGATCTGGAAGAAGTCCCGGATGGTGAAATACTCCTTATAGATGCCCAGGAAGTACAGCGCCACGGCACCGGCGGCGCACAGGATGCACAGCAGCAGGCGGAAGAACGCCCGCACCTTGTGCTTGCGCCCGGTCAGGTAGGCCACCAGCAGCGCCAGCGCCGCCAGAAACAGCGCCGGGGACTGGCAGCAGAGGATATAGCCCAAAGTCTTGTCCAGCATGGCGCGCCCTCCTTACAGCTGGCACTTGCCGCGCCGCAGATACACGCCGTCCGGCCCGGCCAGCACCTTGCCGGAGGACACCGCTGGCTTACCGCGGAGCCACACCTGGCGGATGGAGCCCTTGGTGACCACGCCCTCGTAGGGGTTGTAGTCCGCCGCGCCCACCATGTCCTCGGCGCGAATGACGTGGTCGGCCTCGGGGTCGTACACCACGATGTCGGCGTCGGAGCCGGGGGCCAGCACGCCCTTGCGGGGGTACAGGCCGTACAGCTTGGCGGGGTTCTCCGCCAGCACGCGGCACATGGCGCCCAGGCCGATCTTCCGCTTGGCCACACCGAAGGTGTAAATCAGCTCGCCGCGGGTCTCCACACCGGGGATGCCGCCGGGGATGGCGGTGAAATCGTCGCGGCCGGCCAGCTTCTGCTGCGTGGTGAAGCTGCAGTGGTCGGTGGAGACCGTCTGCACCTCGCCGCGGCGGATGGCACGCCACAGCGCTTCGCGGTCGGCGCTCTTGCGGATGGGGGGTGAGCAGACGTACTTGGCCGCCTGCAGCCAGTCCTCGTTGTAGTACACGCTGTCGTCCAGTACCAGGTACTGGGGGCAGGTCTCCACGAACACCTTCTGGCCGCGCCAGCGGGCGTTGGCCACCTCGTCCAGCGCCTCGATGTTGGTGGTGTGGACGATGACCACGGGGATGTCCACCTGCTCGGCGATGCGCAGCAGGCGTCCCACGGCCTCGGCCTCCATGATGTCGGGGCGGGTCTCCGGATGGCAGTGGACGCCGTTCTCGCCCTTGGCCTTCTTCTCGGCGATCAGCGCGTCGATGACGCCGGCGTTCTCGCAGTGGACGCCGCAGATGCCGCCCTTCTCCTTCAGCTTTTTCAGCGCTTTGTACATGGCCTCGTCGCCGATCATCATGGCCGGGTAGGTCATGTACATCTTGAAGGAGGAAATGCCCTCGGCATACATGTCGTCGATCTCGCGCTCGATGGTCTCGTTCCAGTCGTCGATGGTCATGTGGAAGCCGTAGTCGCAGGCGCACTTGCCGTCGGCCTTCTCGTGCCACAGCCGCAGACCGTCATGGAGCGTTTCGCCCTTGTTGGGGCAGGCGAAGTCGATGATGGTGGTGGTGCCGCCCCGCAGCGCCGCCCGGGAGCCGCTGGCGAAATCGTCCGCCGTAGTGGTGTTGCACACGTCCAGGTCAAAGTGGGTGTGGGCGTCGATGAAGCCGGGGAACAGCAGCATCCCGGACACGTCCACCACCTGTGCGTTGATGGGCGGGATGTCGCGGCACACGTCCACGATCTTCTCGCCCTCCACCAAAATGTCAGCCCGCCGCGGACCCTTGCCGGTGACCACGGAGCCGCCCTTGAACAGCAATCTCATCACAAGACCTCCTCGTTTGTGTTGATTCCTGTCGGTATTATAACACACAAGCCAGCAGTAGACAATAAAAAAGGCACCCAAAATAAGGAGCTTACATCCCCGGCCGCAGGCCGGGGATATTTATTATCAAAGCCCGCGCCCGCAGGGCGCAAAGAAACGGCGGCGCCAGCCGCCACCTACCTTTTGCGGCGCGGTGCGCCGCAAAAGGCGCGATTTGATAATCGCCCCATCCCCGGAGGGGTGATTCGAAAGAGGGGAGGCGCGCACGCCTCCCCTTTTTCGCCGTTTCAAGGATGGGGGATTTTCAAGGGGGAAGGGAAATACGGCATCCCTTCCCCCTTGAATGGCGTTTTTGGGTACTTTTGCCGCTATTGGCAAAAGTACCCCGCCGGAGGCAAAAAAGAAGACCTCCCATTCCTCCCGCGCCAGCGGGAGGAATAATTAAGCGCAAAAAAAGAAAGGCCCCAATAATAAGCTCTTATCCCGCCCCCTCCGGGGGCGGGATAATTAAGCGCAAAAAAAGAAGCACCCGGAGGGTGCTTCTCTTTTTTGAGAGTTAATTAGAACTCCTTCTTCTTGCCGATGACCACAGCGGAACCGGCGACGGAGGTCAGAGCCATGCCAACATACATAGCGATACCGGCGTCGAAGGTCTTGGGGCTGGAAGTACCATCAGTCTTGGTATCGGTGGAAGCAGAGGTGGTCACATACCAACCGCTATCCAGCAGATCGCCTTCCCAATTCTTCTCCATGTCATTAGCGGTAGCAATACCCTTGGCCTGATCGTACTTAACGACAGTCTTAGTGCCAGCCAGCTTCAGAGTCTCGTAAGCAACAGCAGTAGCGCCGCAGCTTGCGCACTTGACGTTGTAGATACCATCATCAACCTTATCGCCCTTGATCCACAGGTGGGAACCCTCAGCAATCTCGTCAGTCACGTCATCAACGGACAGAATCACGCCATTGTACAGCATATCATAAGTGCCAGTGCCGTCCTCAACCTTGACAAAAGCAGCATTGTCCTTATCGAAGTACACATCGGTGTCAAACACGCTGGTAGTGCAGTTGCGCTCAACCTTCTCGCCAGATTTAGCAGTCATCTTGACCAGCTTACCATCTGCATAAGAGATGAAGTTATCAATGGTATCCTCATCAGCGTTGACTTCCTTAACATAGTTACCCTCGACATAGCCGTCATAGTTGCTCTTGTCGGCAGGAACCAGATAGTGAGTCACATCATCCTCGTCGACATAGGTGTAATACAGGGTAGTCTTATTCTTGGAGCTTGCATCGGTCTTAGTGACCATGATGTCAGTGCTCTTCTTGTCCTCATCATACAGGACATACTTGCTCGCCGCGAAAGCGGTGGTGCACAGTGCCAGAGCCATGACCATGGCCAGCACAGTTGCAATGATCTTCTTCATGTTTGTTTCCTCCATAAAATTTTGTTTGTGTCCGGCTCGACCTCCTTGCCCCCGCCCGCCGTTTACAACGTAAACATCATTATGTTGTAGACCGCAGGCTTGAACAACTCGGCTTCGCCTTTCACGGTTGTAAGTAT
>CAKTOW010000009.1 GCA_934590325.1 uncultured Oscillospiraceae bacterium | reverse complement strand
TCAAGTGGTTAAGACAGAGGCCTCTCACGCCTTTAACATCGGTTCGAATCCGGTACGGGTCACCAAGTTCAAACTCCACCGTTGGTGGGATGATTTAGCTCCATCTTCACGATGGAGCTACTTTTTTCGCCGCTACATCTTCAGGAGGTTTTATGTCTGAATCCATCCGTCTTTCCGACCACTTCTCCTACAGTAAGCTGCTGCGGTTCACACTGCCGTCCATCTGCATGATGGTATTCACTTCCATCTACGGCGTGGTGGACGGTCTGTTCGTGTCCAACTTCGTGGGCAAGACGCCCTTTGCCGCCGTCAATCTCGTCATGCCCTTCGTGATGATACTGGGCGGCATGGGCTTCATGATCGGCACCGGCGGCACGGCGCTGGTGTCCAAGCTGCTGGGCGAGGGCAAGAAGGACGAGGCCCACCGCACCTTCTCCATGATGGTGCTGTTCACCCTGCTGCTGGGTCTGGCGCTGTCCGCCGTGGGCGTCCTCACCATGCCCGCCGTGGCCCGCCTGCTTCACGCCACGGACGCCATGATGCCCGACTGCGTGCTCTACGGCCGCATCGTCACCGGCTTCACCTTCGCCTTCATGCTGCAGAACGTGTTCCAGAGCTTCTTCATCGCCGCCGAGAAGCCCCGCCTGGGCCTTTTCGTCACCGTGGCCGCCGGCGTCACCAACATGGTGCTGGACGCGCTGTTCATGGCGGTATTCAAGTGGGGCGTGGCCGGCGCGGCCATCGCCACCGGCCTGAGCCAGTGCGTGGGCGGCGTGCTGCCCCTGATCTACTTCCTGCACCCCAACTCCAGCCTGCTGCGCCTGCGCCCCACCGCCCTGCGGCTGCGTCCCATCCTCCAGGCCTGCGGCAACGGCTCTTCCGAGCTCATGAGCAACATCTCCTCCTCCCTGGTCGGCATGCTGTACAACTTCCAGCTGCTGCGCCTTATCGGTGAAGACGGCGTGTCTGCCTACGGCGTGCTGATGTACGTCCAGTTCATCTTCGTGGCCATTTTCATCGGCTACTCCATCGGCTGCGCGCCGGTGGTCAGCTTCCACTACGGTGCCGGCAATCAGAACGAGCTGAAAAGCCTCCTGCGCAAAAGCGTCCTGCTGATGGGCCTGGGCGGCGTGGCACTGACGGCGGCGGCCATGCTGCTGGCCTCCCCCCTGGCCAGACTGTTCGTGGGCTACGACGCCGGCCTGTACGCCCTGACCACCCACGCCTTCCGCCTGTTCTCCTGGTCGTTCCTGCTGGCGGGCTTCAACATCTTTGCCTCCGGCTTCTTCACCGCGCTGAACAACGGCGCTGTGTCCGCCATTATCTCCTTCCTGCGGACGCTGGTGTTCCAGGCGGGCTCCGTCATCATTCTGCCCCTTCTGCTGGATGTGGACGGCATTTGGTACGCCATCACCTCCGCCGAGATTTTCGCGTTTATCATCTCCTGCACCTTTCTGCTGGCCAAGCGGAACAAGTACCACTATATGTGACCGTTTTCCCCTTGCAATTGGATAAGCATAGTGATATACTATGTTTATCTTTTTAAGGGAGGTCTTCCCATGCTGGTTTCCACCAAAGGCCGCTACGCCCTCCGCGTCATGCTGGAGCTGGCACAGAGCGAGCCCGGCGTCTATATGCCCCTGCCGGTCATCGCCGAAAAGCAAGGCATCTCCGAAAAATACTCCGAGAGCATCATCGCCGTGCTGTCCCGGGCCGGCTTGGTGGACGGCCTGCGGGGCAAGGGCGGCGGCTACCGCCTGAACCGCCCCACTGCCGACTACTCCGTGGGGCAGATCCTGCGGCTGACCGAGGGCTCTCTGGCCCCCGTCACCTGCCTGGAGGGCGACGAAAACACCTGCCCCCGGGCCGGTCACTGCACCACCCTCCCCATGTGGGAAAAGCTGGACAGCCTGATCAACGACTATCTGGACAGTGTCTCCCTGGCCGACCTGCTGGCGCAGACCGACGGCGGACAGGTCTGAATCTCACAACAGAAAACTCCCGGACCATCAGGTCCGGGAGTTTTTTACATATCGCTGCTCAGTTCTGCTTGTTGTCGGAGGTGTTGGTGCCGTTGGCGGCCGCTGCATCGGTCTGTCCGGCGGCTGCGGTATCCGGTATGGTGATACCGGCAGCCTCGGCTTCCTCCCTGGTCATGATGCGGTCGGCGGCGATGCCTTCGGCCTCAGCCTGTTCCTTCGTCATCACGATGGGCGTGGAGGAGTCCTCCACCAGCTTGGCCATCAGCAGATAGCGGTGGTTGTCGTCGCCGTTTTTGCACACGGACAGCACCAGCACCTTGTCGCCCGCCACGGGCAGGTTGGTCTTGTCCACATTCACGCTGCCCGCCGCACTGTAAAAGGCGTTCTGATTGGTGTCGCTCTTGTACTTGGTGTCGTTGGCCGCCTTGCCCAGCGCCTCGAAGAACGCATTGAACACCTTCTCGTCCTTAAAGTCGTGGTAGTACAGAATGTGGCTGGTATCGTAGGGGATGCAGGCAAAGAACTTGTAGGTCAGCTGCCGTCCCGCCTGATAGATGTTCACCACATCCTCATCGCTGAACTTCATGGTCTCGCCGTAGCTCTGCAGTCCGCCGAACTGGGAACGGTTTGCCATGTTGTGACCGTAGATCACCGTCACGGGGTCACTGAGGTCTCCCTTGTTGTAGTACGCCTGGATATACAGCTCACCGGCCTTATTGATCACACCATCCAGCGTATGATTCAGATAGTAGTCATCATCATACCCTGTGCTGCTCTGGGTGGACTTGGGGCTCTGCGCCAGCCAATGCCCCTCACTGATGGCACACTGTGCGGCGTTGGGCACCTGGATATATCCGATCAGATCCACCCACTTTTTCTGTGCCGCCGCCACGTCCACCGGTGTCTCCACAGGCTCCGGCTGCACGATGACCTCGTCGTCCTTGGGGTCCGGCTTCGGCTCCGGCTTCTCGCCGCAGCCCACCAGCAGTGCGGAAGTCAACGTCAGCAGCGCCATCACCAGTGCCAGGCGGCGCAGAAAATGCTTCTTCATCTTCTCCATTGAAACTCCTTTCATGCGGTCCTCTCTTCCTCTCCGGACCGCCGCGGCGTTTCCGCCGCTTCACGAAATACCTTTCCAATGATACCATACGCCGCCCCTTATTGCAACCCCTTTTCCCTCCGTCTGGCCTTTAAGCCAACATCATGCCGTACTGTCCCAGCAGCTTGTCGAACCGCTGACGCTGGGCGGGTGTCATCCGGGCCGCGTACTGTGCCGCCAGCGTCTGCGCCAGGTCGCCGTTGCCCCGCTTCAGATAGTTCTGCACCGCTCGCTGCAGACTGTCCGCCGCCGTGGAGCTCAGGCTCTCGCCGCTGCTGCCGGCCGTATCACCACTATCCGTTAGACGGATACCGGAGGCGGAAAGTTTCCTCTCCTGCTCCGCTTTGTCGGAAAAATGATCCAGCAGCGCCTGGTACAGCTTTCTGTCGCTGCTGTCGGCGCTCTCGTACTCCTCCTGTGCCGCCGCCAGCAGCTTCTGCCAGTCGGACCGCTCGTCCTGCCAGCGGGCGTAGTCGTTCTTCTCCTGCTGGGCCAGCATGCTGTACCGGTCGGTCAGCGCCTGTCCCTCCTGCCGGTACTCCGCCAGCGCCGCCTGCCGCAGCTCCGGCACCAGCGCCGCCAGCTCCTGCAGGTATCCGTTATACGCCTGCTGCCCCGCACCCTGGGCATAGCTGGAGCCATACCCGCCGGTCAGTGCCGCCGCCTTGCCCAGGGTGTCCTCCATGGCCGCCGCGCCCCGCGCGGCGTACAGTCTGGCGTACCGTTGGTACGACTCGTCCTCCTCCGGGTCGTAGTCGAAGGCCTCCCGCCCCGCGATCTGGTCGTACAGCTCCTGCAGCCTGTCCTCGAACCGGGACTGGTACGCCCCCGGCTCCAGCGCCGCCACGCTGTCGCGGTAGGCGCGCGCCGCCGTCACATCGTCCGAGGGCGTATACCCCCGCTCCAATTCCTGCAGCCGCTTGGCCGTGCTGCCGGTGACCTCCGCCCTGGGCGCTGCCGCCTCCGCCGCGGCGGCGGCCTGCGCCGCCTGCTCCGCCGCCGTGGGTGCCGACAGCAGGCTCCCCCATGTCTCGTCGCCGGCGATGCCGTCCACCATGGTCAGTCCGTTCTTCTTCTGATAGTCCCTTACGGCGGCTCTCGTCTTCTTGCCGAAGATACCGTCCTCGTCCAGGCTGTAGCCCCGCTTGTTCAGCTCGCTCTGCAGCTGCCGCACGGCGCTGCCCTGCGAGCCGTAGGCCACCATCGTGTATGTCGATGCCATCTCTTGTCCTCCCCTTCTCTCATGTCACGCGCCGCCAGCCGTACACACCGGCGATGCCTGTCTCCACGCTCTCCCACGCGGCGCCTCCGGTCTCCGGTGCCTCCGCGCTGTCCGTCAGACGCACGCTACCCACCGGAAACACCGCCGCCTCCAGCGGCTGCCCGTTCACCGTCAGCGCACCCGCCACCACCACGTCGCCATAGAACACCGCCGGCCACGCACACTCCAATCCCTCTGTCTCGCTGTATTTGCCGAAGGCCGCGCCCTTGCCGCCGCCGCGCAGATGCAGCGTCACCTGGCTGGTGGCCGCCGTATACCGCACCGTCCGCACGTTGCCCACCGTGTCCATGGCGCTCAGCTCCACCTCGTAGGAGCTCATGGCGCTCAACCCGCCGCCCAGCAGCTGCTCCGCACCGCTTTCCAGTACCGTATAGCCGCTCCACGCGCCGCCCATGGGCCGGAACCGCGCCCGCACCGTCACGCTGTTGTGCCCCTGCACCTCCGCACAGGCCGCCGCGCACTTCACCTTCAGGTACGCGCCGTCGTCTGCCGCCGTGCCGTCCGCGCCGCAGCGCGCCACTGCCGAGGCCGTGATCACCGGCGGATGGTATTCCTGCACCGTCACCGCCGCGCCCTGCACGGTCACGGAGCGTCCGCGGCTGTCCGTCACCGTCGTGGCAGGCGTCAGCGTCCCGCTGACGCCTATGGCCCCCGTGGTGCCGCCGCTCCCGGCCAGCTCCTGCCCGGCAAAGCGGAACACATACGACCGCACGGCCGCCCCGCCCTGGGCGGATGCCGTCACTGCGTACCGCAGCCTGCTGACGCCCTGCACGCACAGGCCCCAGCCCTCCGCCGCCGTCCCGTCGTTGACCACCTCCACGGTCAGCGCCGCCGTGGGGCGCATACTCTCCGGCACGTAGGCCGTGAACGGCGCGCTCAGCGTTCCCACCAGCGTGCCGCCGCTGTACACCTTCACCGTCACGGTTCCGGTGCCCCACGTGGCCTCCGGCAGCTCCCGCGCCAGGCTCTCCGGCACCGTCCACTGGTACACCACGCGCCCGCTGCTGCTGTTCACCGTCCGCAGCCCCGTGATGCTCCCCGACGCCGTGCCCAGCCGGTACCCACACACGAAGCTGTACCCGTACCCCGGCCGTGTGATGGTCAGCGTTCCCGTCTGGCCGATCACCGCGTCCCCCGCCGTCAGGGTGAAGTCCCCGATGTCCTCCGCCCGCTCCACCGGCAGGGAATAGCCATAGCTGTCGTCACGGGTGGAGCCCGACCCGCTGTACAGCCGTATGGTCAGCGGTGCGGAGCCCACGGCCCCCGCCGCCGTCACCCATCCGCTGTCGTATTCGATACTGCTGCTCCACCGGTTGGGTGTCGCCGCCTTCAGCGTGTACCCGCTCTCTGCGCAGTCTCCGTCCACGTACACCGACAGATAGATAGGGTACCCGAAATACGCCGCCCCCGTCAGCGGCTCCACCGTCACATAGATGCGGTACTGCATATCCCCGCCGCTGCGGCGGCTGTCGCAGCCGAACCGCACGCCGATCTTCGGCACACCGCCCCACTGTATGCTGTCCAGCGCCGTATAGCTCATGTTCTCACCCTCCGATCCACCGGAAGGCCAGTCCGCCCTCCGCCGCTTCCAAGCTCCACTGTCCTATGCCGATACCACCCAGCACCGTGATGTTGGTGATGTACAGCCGGTTGTTGGACACATAGGCCACCTCCGTGGCGTCCTGCCAGAAGGACAGCCGTGTGGCGGTGAACACCGCCCGGAAGTTGTTCTGCTCCACCACTCTCTGCCCGTCGATCTCCCGGCTGGTCAGGTCCTGGCCCACCGCCACGCCGTACACCGGCACATCGTTGTCGTAGTACACGATGCCCGTGCGGATGTACCCCTCCGTGTCCACCTTGTAGTGCGCGAAGGCCGCGTCCACGGCCTCCACGTTGGCCTGCAGGTCGGAGAAAAAGCTGTAATACTGTGTCACCGCCTCCGGGTTCGCCTCCAGATACGCGCTGAGCTTCGCCACATACCCGCCGAACTCCGAGCTGGCCACGTACTCCTCCTCCAGCTTTGCCGTCAGCTCCGCCGTGGTCTTTTTCACCTGCTCCGCCGTCTTTATGATCATGCTCCGCAGCGTTTCGTACTGCTCCTGCGCCGCCGCGGTCTCCTCCGTCCCGGTGTACCGCGCCGCCTGCCTCCGGGCGGAGGCCGCTCCCGCGCCCCCGCCCATCTCCTCCAGCGCCCCCAGCGCCAGATTCAGCTGCTGGCTCATCTGCACCAGGTACGAATACTGCTGCATCACCTGCTCCTGCACCGACCCCGCCGGTGCCGCAGGCATAGGAAGCGTGCTCACGGGCCGTCACTTCCCTTCTCATACACCGCCGCCGCGCTGTACACCCGGCACCCGCCGGTGCCCGCCAGCTTCAGCCGCAGCTGTCCGCAGCGCCTGGGCCGCAGGTGCAGCACCGCGCCCCGTATCTGCCCCGCCGCGCCGGTGACGCTTCCCGCCTGCTCCCACACGCCGCTGCCGTCGTACTGGATATACGCCTTCACCTCCGCGCCTGTCTCCGGCCGCAGCCGCAGCTCCAGCCGCGCCAGATACTTGTGTTCCGGTGTATACAGTCCCAGCTCACCGCTCTCCGCGCTCCAGGCGAAGGCCCCCTCCTTCTGTCCCACGTCGCCTCCGGTATCCAGCAGCCTGCCGTCCCGGCACAGCACCATCATGCTCCCGTTCCTCCGTGCGAAGCCCACAGCCTCCGTACCGTCCTGCCGGTGCCACATCTTTCGCCGCGTGTCGTATACCAGCAGCTCCGCGTTCCCCGCCGCGTCCAGGGCGGACAGCCAGTACCGGCCGCTCTCCCCGCCGCCGGAGCCGCCCACATACCGGTTCTCCCCCAGCGTCCGGGACACGCACACCGGCATACTGCCGTCAAAGGCGTACACCCCGTCATTTCCCAGGTAATACACCACGCCGTCCGCCACGGCCACGGTCCTGCCCGCGCCTCTGCGCACACCGGTGCACGACACCGTCACGCCGTCCCCGGCGGCAAAGCCCATGCCGATGCCCGCCGCGGCGATCTTCGTACACACGCCGGCCATCTCCTCCCACGCGCTGCCATCGTACTGCCGCATGACGCTCACCGCCCGTCCTGTGTCCAGCCACAGCTCCCCCGCCGCGGCCTCCGCCGGTGCCTCCGTTCCCACGGAATAGCTGCCCAGCGCCCGCCCTGTCTCATCGCACAGGGTGAATGTCGCCGTGCCCGTGCCGGTCCGCACGTTCTCCATGCTGCCGTACTCCGTCAGCTTCTGGGTATTGATGTATTTCTTGTCCGGGAACACCAGCAGATACGCCCCCATGCCCACCAGCTGCTTGTCCCCCTCCGTCAGCACCAGCCCCGTCTTTATACCGTTGGCATACAGCCCCGTACCGTCCACCCAGAACAGCCCGTCCTTGCCCACGATGCCGTGCGGCGCCGTCAGCAGCGCCGCCACGCTGCGCTGCGGCCTTGTCTCCAGCGCCGGGTATCCCCCGCTCCACAGGTTCTCCATCTCCGCCGGATACCCCGCGCCGCCGCCCGGCCTGCGCTCCAGCCCGCCGAACTCCGCCACCGCCAGCCGCTGCTGTGTCTCCGCCTTCAGCTTCGGAAAATACATTCCCTTCCGCCCCCTCTCAGCACAGCCGCAGCGCCCGCGCGCCGCCCCGGGGCATCTCCGCGCGGGCCCGGTAGTCCCGGTAGGTGAGAAAGGCGTTATTCCACAGCCCGGCGGCACTGTTGTACCGCCCTGTCTCCCCGTTGGCGTAGTGTATCTGCGATTCCACGTAGTGCCGGTACAGCTCGTCGAAGGGCGCCTCCGCCGTCAGTGCAGTGTCCTCCGTCACCTCCGCCAGCTCTCCGGTCTCCCCGCAGAGCTCTCTCCGCACGAATCCCTCCGCCTGTGCCAGCCACCGCAGCTTCTCCGTCCGCTCATACCCGTTAGGCAGCAGCGCGTCCACCCGGTCCAGCACCTGCTTTGCCGTCGTTTTCGCCATGCCCGCCACCTCAGGACGCTCTCTCGTCCACGTAGCGGCGCGCCTCCTCGGCCATCATCTCCGCGTTCTCCAGCACCTCCGCCACACAGCGGGGCACCCGCACCTCCACGCCGCGCATGATCTTCCAGCTGCGTCCGTTGACGGACACGATCACGAAGTTCTCCTCCTGCTTTCTGCCTCTGGGCAGTATCACCGTCACCATTTTCTCTTTCATATCGCCCTCTCCTTTCCGCCTTCATCACCTTATCGCCCGTGCCGTCCCTCGGCACACCGCGTCCGCCGCGGAGCGGCGGTCTCTCCCGCCGCCCCACGGCCTGTCCGCAAGCTGACGCGCCGCGTCAGTTTGCCTTGTCCTCGTTGGAGTAGCTGCTGCCGCACTCCACGCGCACCATGTACTCGTCGTACAGGATGGCCGCGGCGTGCACGCCCTTCCAGCCCACGCTGGAGCGCTGGTCCAGGGGGTCTGCGGTGCCGGAGCTGCCGCGGGGCTTCACGATGACCTCCGTACCCTCGCTGAGGTCCACCACGCCGTATGCGCCCTTGCCCAGGAACAGGCAGCCATACACGGCGCAGCCGCCCTTGCCGCCCTCACCGGGGCTGATGACCGTACCGGCGGTGACGGTCACCGCCGCATCCAGCACCAGCTTGGCGGCGGTATTGCTGACCACCTTGCGGCGCTCGCTGCCGATGACCACATAGCGGCCCGCCAGCGCACCGGCGGTCACCGTACCACCCTCCACGGTCACATCGGTGCTCTCCATCACGTTGGCCTTCACCTTCAGTGTGCGGCTGTCGCTGGCCAGGTCCTCACCGCGGTAGATCTTCGCCTCCGTGGTCTCCACAAAGCGCACACCGTGCAGCTCGCCGATCTCGCCGGAGAACATCTCCGTGGCGCCCGCGTACTGGTGCGCGGCGATCCACGCCTCGTCCTGCCGCAGGTCGAAGGCCACGCTGGGATGGATGATGCACACGTACTTGCCGTCGAAGGTGGGCGCGTTCATCTTCTTCAGCTGGGTGGCCGCCTTGGCCACCAGCTCGCTGGTCATCTTGCAGCTCCCGTCCAGGTCGGCCCGGCTGGTGACCTCGGTCTTGGTACCGTCGCTGCCCAGCTTGGGCGCATAGATGACCTGCTTGCCCTGCTGGATCTCGTTTCTGGTGACGGTGTCCAGTGTCAGGCCCATGTTGCTGCCGTGGCGGTCGGTGATCTCCAGCACCACGTCGTCGATAGCCGTCAGGTCCAGCATGTCGGACACGGTGGTGTAATCACCGTACTGCGCCAGCTCCTTGGTGATGTAGCTGACGGAGATACCGCTGCCGTCAGGGGTCACGCCCTCGGTCAGAGGCTTCAGCGCCTTGTCGAAGGCGCCGAACTTACGCCACTCCACGGTCTTGCCGCCGCCGGCAGGAATGCCCTTGGTGGCCGCGAACTGGTTGTGTACCAGCTGGGGCTTGGCGTTCTCCAGCAGTTCCATACCGTAGTAGGTCTTCATCTCCGCGCTCAGGCCGTTGGTGGTCTGCGTGTTCTCCGCAAACATCTGCAAATTCATCTCCATATTTCTCTTCTCCCCTTCTAAAATTTTATTCTTTCCCCGTTCTGTACCCTCTTTCGGATGGCCGCCAGCTCCTGGCTGCTCAATCCCCTGGGGTCCCAACGGCTGACGCTCCTGCGCCGGCCGCCGTTCTCCGCCACGCGGCTGCCGCCGCTGGCGATGGAGCGCGCCATCTGCTGCCGCGCCCTGTCGATGGCAAAGGCCATGGCCTGCCGCAGCTGCTCCTCCTGCTGATACCTCCGCACGACCTCCGCCTCGGCCGCCGCCGCGCGCAGTCTCTCGTTCTCCTGCCGCAGGCCCCGCAGCCGTCCGTCCAGTATCTTCCGCACTCTGGCGTCAAACTCTCCCTTGTACCTGCCGCGTATCAGCGCCTCGAAGCTCTCCTCCCCGGCCGCGTCCTTCTCCCCGGCGTCGGGAGCCGTTCCGCCCGTCATCTCCCCCGCAGTCTCCTGCACGGTCACTTCCCGCTCGTCCATCCCTTATCTCCTTCCCGTGGTAGGCCACGACCCATCTCCACGCACTGCGGATACCGCTCCGCCAGCATCTCCAGCCCCCGCCGCACCAGCGCGAACTCCCGTGCGCAGTCCCCTGCGCCCCGTACGTCCGCCCATCCCGGCTCCATGACCGCCTCCGCCAGCCTTTCTGTCTCCTGCAGCGTCCCCGCCAGCGCGTACACCAGCGCGGATACCCCCGCGCATACGATGTCCTGTCCCTGTCTGCCGTACCCGGCGTGCCCCCGCACCGCCAGATACCGCTCACCGCACGCCGCCCGTATCATCGGGGACGCACCACCTGCCGCGTGGCCTGCCGCTGCCGCACCACCGCATCGGCTCCGCTGCTTCGCGCCGCTGCCGTTCCGCCGCTCTCATGCTTCCGCAGCTCCTCCTCCAGCATTCCCGCCAGATGCGTCCCCTGGCTCTTATCCAGCAGCGTCACCGCCCTGCGCAGCGACTCCGTCAGCCACGCCTTCTGCTCGCCGTCCCGCTGTCCCTGCCGTATGACTTCCACCAGCGTGTCCTTGTTGCGGAAGTCCATCAGCTCCAAACACCGCAGCGCCTGCTCCGCCATATCGCTGCGGAAGAACCCCATCTGGAACAGCTGCAGCGCCAGCTGATTGTACTCCATGGTCTGGTACGGTGTCTCATCCTGTGCCGTCACCTCCAGGTCGAACTCCGGCACCCGATAGCCCCCGGTCAGCAGCGGCCTGGGCTGCAGCCCCCGGTTGTCGAAGCTCCTGAACTCCATGCCGCTCTTCCCCAGCAGCCGGAACTGCCGCGGCACATCGTAAAACTGCCGTACCAGCTCGATGCACAGCGTCAGCACCTGGGCAAAGGCCTCGTACCCGTCGTCGATCATGTTCCGCGACAGCTTTCCGCCCGCCTCCTGCAGCGCCGCGATGGCCGTGGCCGCCGTCACGCCTCCGGCGGTGCCGCCGCTCATCACGTCCCGGTTGCCCGCGGTCTCCTTCAGCTCCGCGATCTTGTTCTGCAGCACCGCCACGTACACGCTGTCCAGCGCCGGCACCCGTATCGGCGCGATGGAGTCCGCGCCCAGGTTCCCGTTGGTGTGTACAAAGGGTCTCGTCCAGTCCGCGTACTCGTTCTCGTTCACCGCCCCGTCCGCACGGATGAAGAACCGCGGCGTGGCCGCCGCCAGCGTGTTTTTCAAAACGGCCTGGTTCATCAGGTCGATCTGCTTCTGCGCCGACTTGCACAGGTCCACGTACCCGTACCCGCATGGCGTCCCCTCCTCCGGGAACAGCGCGTCGAACACGAACGGGTACTTCCCGTGGTCGTACCAGCCCCTCGCCGCCATCTCCGGGTCGTTCTCCGTGGCGTACAGAACGTTCTCCCCCACGAATTTGCAGTACTGCAGCACCTCCCTGCCGTCCTCCGCCGTGTGGTAGTACCAGTCCACCACCAGCGACTGCTCCGACGTGTCCACCTTGTCGTCGTACAGGTACCGGCTCACCTGCGCGCCGGTGCGGCCCAGCTTTCCCTCCAGCTCCGGCCACTCCCGCTCCAGCCGCTTGTTGGGCACCAGCTCCGTACAGAAGAAGTTCTCCGACTCCTGTATGTCCGTCACCCCCGGCTCCCAGAACAGGTTCAGCACATCCATGCTGCGGATGCTCACATCCCCCAGCCCGTGCAGCTTTCTCGCGTCCCAGAACACCCCGTACACGGCGCACCCCGACTTCAGCTTGTTCCACCACGCCTGTGAATACGCCCTTTTGAACCGGTTGTTCTTCAGTATCACCGGCAGGATACGGCTCAGCTCCTCCGCCTCCTGCCTGTCCCCCTGCTCCCTGGGCAGCACCGTGGGCTGCGGATAGCAGTCCATGGCGTCCGCGTGCTTGTTCAGCACGCAGTTCACCAGCCACCCGCTGGCCGGTCTCGGGTCCTCCGGATTGCCGCCCTCCCCGGCCTTCTCCATCTGCTCCCAGTGCCGCAGCTTCCAGAACTGCTCATTGTCGATGATACGCCTGTCCAGATTCTGCTTTCCCAACCGGTATCGCCGCAGCACCTCTGCCGCCGCCCGTACCTCCGCCGCGCCGATCCTCACCGGCCCGCCCGCCGCGCCGTTCTCCGCCGCGCTGCCGACCGTTCCCGCGCCCGCCGTTCCGCCGGCCGCAGCACCGTCCCTGCCCGCTCTCATTTTCACCGCGGTCATATCCCGCTCCATCCGAGCACCTCCCTTTCGCGTTCTATCCCTCCCCCAAAAATCCCCTTCTGTTGCCCACAAACGTGCAACACCCTCTCTATTTTTCAAAATATTTTTCTCCCGCACGCCCCCGTTCGCGGCGCGATGGGCCGCATCATGCAGAAATACCTGCTCTCGTCCGCCACATGGTCCTCCTGGCTGGTCTCCACGTCCTCCGGTGCCGTGGTGCTGTACGACAGCCCCGGCACCGTCCGTATGAACGCCCGGCAGTTCTCGAACACGTACAGCATCGGGTATCCCTCCCCGTCGAAGCTCATCCGGTAGTGCATCTGCATCCACCCAGGGATCCGCCGGTTGTCCCCCTTCACGAAGTAAATGCGGTGTTTCAGCGCCGTTTCATAGATGCTCTCGCCCCGGCTGGCGTCCCATATCGCCGGGTCGGCCACGCCGTGTATGGTTCGCCCCCTGAGGTACGGGTGCTCCTCCTCCATCCGCCGTATCTCCGCGAACTGCCGGTCCGGCGTCCACAGCACACCCTCGTCCGGCGTTCCGGTGCAGCCGTACAGCTCCGCGATGCGGTACACGCACCCGTCGAAGTCCACCGCCCACCAGCCGCAGGAGAAGGGCTTCGCGTACCCGAAGTCGTAGCTTCTGTACACATTCCACTCCCTCGGAATGTCGAAGGGCTTGATCACGTGCGTCCACCGCCTGTCCACGTAGTGCTCCGGGTCGTCCGTGAACTCCTGGAACACCTGTCCCGCCAGCACGTCCCACCGTCCCTCCAGCCACGCCGCCTTCAGCTTCGGCGGCAGCGCCTCCAGCTGCTTCACGTACTCCGGCTGCTGCGCCAGCAGCGCCCTGTTGTCCGTCACCCGCGCCGGGATGAACGCGTACTCCTCCCCGTTCTCCCCCGGCTCGTACCTCCTGTCGATGAACAGCCGCTTGATGTACCCGTGCCCCGGCCCGCCCGGGTTGCACGTGTAGTAAATGCGCTTGGGGAACCCGTTCACCCCTCGCACACACGCCGCCAGCTGCCGCATCCACCTCTCCTGCAGCTGCGTGGCCTCGTCGAAGAATATCACGTCGTACTCCGCGCCCTGATACCTGTCCGCGTCCCTGTCGCTGGCGCAGTACCCGAACTGCAGCACGCTCCCGTTCCCGAACTCGAACCGCTTCTCCCCGGCCCAGTACACCGCTGCCCCCTCCAGCTCTCTCCGCAGGAACGCCAGGTGGTTTGCCTCGATCTCCGGCATCGTCCGCCGCACCAGCAGCATCCGTATCCCCGGGTACCGCATAGCCAGCAGCTTCGCCTTGCACCGCACCGCCCAGCTCTTTCCGCCGCCTCTGGCCCCGCCGAAGGCGATATACTTCTTCTCACACTGCAGGAACTCCCTCTGTCTCCCATTGGGCTCCCCTATATGCATATCCTTATCCAGCTCCATCTCTTTCCCCCTGTTCTTATTTTCCTTTCCCTGTTTCCCTCCCCCGGCGGCGAGATTTTCCGCCAAGACGAGGCGCAGCGGCGCAGGCGTACACCTGTACGTCAAGCCGCTGCAACGAAGTATTGGCGGAAAAGCTCCCGCCCGCGGCGGAGAGATTTTTCGTCCTGCCGATGGCAAGCCGACGACGGCGTACTGTGTGTACGTCGAGGAGGCTTGACGCAGGCAGGGCGGAAAAGCTCCCGCCGCCCTCAGCGGCTGAGTTCCTCGACCTCCTTATCCATCACTACTCGCACCGTAGTCTCCCGCGGCGCACTCTCTGCCGCGCCGTCGCTCAGCGTCTTTTCCAGCCCCGCCAACGTGTGCAGTATCCCCGCCAGCTCCTTCAGTTCCTTTATCTCCAGCCCTTCGTACCCCTCCTGCTTCAGCTTCAGCTTTGTGGCCTCCAGCAGCACCTCCGCGGTCTCCCGCATGCGTTCCATCCGGTCTCTCTGCCGTGCCTTGCTGTTCCGCTTCCGGCTTATCCAACGCTCCAGCCTCGCGTGCCGCAGCACAGTGGTACGCGAAACGCCGTACTCCTCCGCCAACTGCCGGTACGAGCCTTCGCCGCTCTCGTATTTGGCCCGCACCTCCTTCCACGGCGCTCTCTCACGCATCCTCCTCACCTCCCGTCACCTCATACCCCGCCAGTATCTGCGCGGCGAACTCCGCCAGACACCCCCGGCACACGTTCTCCCCGCTGACCCGGTAGTACCGCTCGCCGCGCCGCAGCTCCCGGCCGCACAGCCCGCACTCGCCGCATGCCGCGTCCGACCCGTTCTTTCTGTACTTCATACCCGTTTCCCCCTTGTAAATTTGTTTGTTTCGCCCTCGCCCGCCCTCTCGCCCTATATCTCCCCCCGGGAAAACCACAGTTGTTGCCCACAAACGGCCAACAAAATAAAAATTTTTTATTTTTTCTTTCGCCCCCGGCGGCGCCAGCCGCCACCTACCTTTTGCGGCGCACCCCGCCGCAAAAGGCGCGATTTGATGATCGCCCCCTTCCCCGGAGGGGTGATTCGAAAGAGGGGAGGCGCGCACGCCTCCCCTCTTTCGCCGTTTCAAGGTTGGGGGTTCTTCAAGGGGGAAGGGAAATACGGAATCCCTTCCCCCTTGAACGGCGTTCTTTGGTAACTTTCTTTCGCTGTTGAAAGAAAGTTACTCGCCGAAGGCAAAAAAGCCAAAAAAAGAAAGCCCTCCCGGGCTTTCTTTTTTACCTTGATCAGAACTTCCTCTTACCGACATACGCCATACCGGTAACGCTCAGAATGGCGCTGACGGCATAGACCCCCACCCCCGCGTCAAATGTCTTGGGGCTGCTGGTCTTGGTGTCGTCCTTAGTGGTCGTCGTGGTGGAGTTGTAATAGTACCTCGGCGGAGTCTCGGGCTGCGGCACCGTGTAGGAATCACCTCTGTTCACAGTATTGTTGTTGACGGTCACAGTACCACCGCCCTCGTTCTTTACGCTAACATTCGCCGCTACGCCAGTCAGCGTCACATCACCGCTTTTGATCGTGACAGCACTCACGCCTTCGGCAGTAGCTGCCGCCTGGATATACCCTGTCCCGTAATTATAGGTCGTACCACCCGCAGCAGTCACCTCAGCCATTGCCAAGTCTGCACTAGGTGTCGCCCAACTTGCATCACTCTCCGCAATAGGCACATTGTCATAGCTGCCGCCCGTCAGTTCCATTCTGCCGACAGCATTCCCCTGCCGACCGTAAATGGTTGTAATCTCCGTTTCGTTGGATTTCACAGTGTTGCCACTGACCGTTGCACTGACCGCAATACCACCGGTCTTGCCATTGGTCTCCTGACCAGCCACACCGGTCGTGCCGAACAGCGCTCCCGCCTTGTTCGTGGAATTACCGGTAGACGTCACCGTGTTTCCGGAAACAGTCGTACCTCCTACATCGATCTGTGTCCATGCGTCACCGGTAGCGTGACCCATCAGCGCTCCCACAGAGCCTTTTCCTGTGATTTCACTTTCTTTTACCGTACAGCCAGAAAACGTCACAGTCTGGAACACCGGCCCATTGCCCTGCTCGCTATACCCTGCCGCATAACCGACAAAGCCGCCGGTCCAGTGGCCGCCTTCAACATGAGATTTTACCAGATGGCAATTATTGAATGTGATCTCCGTTGCCGCCTGTGCAGAGCCGACAAATGCACCAACACCGGTCGCCTCACCACTATCATCTTTTGCCTCTACAACATTTGCGTTCTCCAGGGTAAGGTCATTGACGAGCAGCCCACATTTTCCTGCCCATATGCCGGAAAACAGCATGCTGCTCAGCCCAACGATTTTATGGCCGTTGCCATTCACCGTCACGACACCTGTACCAGCTCCATTTGTGCCATACCCATTGAGATAGCCGGGTGTCCACCCGCTGGTAATAGTAATATCGTTCTTAATATTGATGACCATATTCGCACCGAACGAATCTGTCGCGGTAATTGCTTTCTGTAACCCCGCCTGGTCGGTCACATCGATAGAGTAGGTATCCATACCGTTGGTACCCGTTTCTCCCTTTGTGAATCCGTCATATTTTTCCTCCGCCCACGCCATCGTGGTAACGCCCAGGCACATCACCAGCGCCAGCGCCATTGCCAATAACTTCTTCATTGTAAAACTCCCCATGTTTTAAGTATTTCCGCAGCCCCCCTGCGTTTTATTGTTCTGTTGACAATAAAACGCGCAAGCAGGAGTACTCCTGCGGATAGGTTGATTATAACACACTTTTTCCTTATGTCCACCCCCATTTTTGTGATTTCTCACATTTTTTGCTCCTTTGCCCAAAAACTTCCAACTTTTTCCCCTCTCCCCTGCGTTGACAGCCCCTCTCAAATGTGTTACAATTTGGTTACAAAAATTTTCCGGAGGTAACACAATGGCTGACAACAAGAAGCCCGAAGGGCTTGTCTATAAGAACCACCCCCTGCGCCGGGTGGACAACTTCATCTACTACGGCAGCATGGCGGATAAGTACATCGTCCTCCTGCAGATCCTGGACACCGCCAAGGAGCAGGACATGAACGTGGCCAAGCGGGTCTCCGTCCAGCTCCAGCTCACCGACCCCGACCTCAAGTCCCGCGACCGCGTGGTCAAGAAGTCCGAGAAGGACAGCCTCTACGCCGCCATGGACGTGGGCTGCATCTGGCTCGAGCGCGCGCTGGCCGGCAAGCTGTAAGATAACGCGCCATGAAACGACTCTTTTCCGCATTGGCCGTTGCGCTGGCCTCCCTGCTGGTCATCGGCGGTGACGCCGTCCTCTCCGGCGGCGCCAGCGCCCACACCGTGGACGTGTCCCAGGCCATTCCCCTGACCGTGGCCGCCGCCCCCTCCCTGCTGTCCGACACCGCGTTCTCCCCCGACGCGGCGCGCCTGTCCGCTCTGGCCGGCGCCGCCGTCCTCGCCACCCAGGAGAACGCCGAGACCGCGGAGGACGCCGCCGTGAACAACAGCGACCTGCCCGTCAAGACCGCCGCCCAGTCCGCCGCCAAGACGGACGAGACCCCGGCCGCGGCCGACACCAAGTCCGAAGAAACCGCCGGGGACAAGCCCGACGATACCGCTGCCGCCCCCGTCTCCGTATCCATCCAGGCGCTGGGCGCCGTGTCCGGCACTGGTGTGCGTATGCGCAGCGGCGCGGGCACCAATTACGACATCCTCAAGACCCTGGACAAGGGCACCATCGTGGAGCTCACCGCCGTGGATGGCGACTGGTACCGCATCTCCTACGAGGGCCAGCGGGGCTATGTCTCCTCCCAGTACATCACCCGCTATGACACCGCCAGCGGCCTTAACGCCGCCGGCAAGGTCACCGCGGACGTCCTGAATATCCGTGCCGCCGCCAGATCCGGCAGCACCTCCCTGGGCACCGTCACCTACGGCACCGTTATCGCCGTCACCGGTATCGAGACCGGCGGCTGGTTCGCCGTCACCTACAACGGCGTCAGCGGCTACGTGGCCTCTCAGTACGTGCTGATCTGCTCCCCCTCGTCCATCTCCGCCCCTGCGGACACCCCCGCAGAGACCCCCGCAGAGACTCCTGCCGAGACCCCGGCCGAGACCCCCGTCACCCCCACGGTCTCCTCCAGCGAGATCGTGTCCATCGCCCAGCAGTACCTGGGCACCCCCTACGTGTACGGCGGCTCGTCCCCCAGCGGCTTTGACTGCTCCGGCTTCACCATGTACGTGTTCGCCCAGGTGGGCATCAAGCTGCCCCACGGCGCCACCAGCCAGCTCAGCTACGGCACCGAGGTCTCCCGCAGCGATCTGCAGCCCGGCGACCTGGTGTTCTTCCAGGACTACGGCGCCGTGGCCTCCCACGTGGGCATCTACATCGGCGGGGACCAGTTCATCCACGCCTCGTCCTCCTCCGGCAACAGCCGCTGCGTGACCATCTCCTCCCTGACGGAGACCTACTACGCCAACCACTACCTGACCGCCCGTCGGCACTGACGTACATAAAAATTTCCCGGCCCACCGACCGGGAAATTTTTTTGCCCCGCCATGAAACGTTTCGCCCTTTCCGCGGTCTTATATGCAAGGAGGTGAGAAAGTGACGGACTTCGAGGTGATCTACACCACCTATTTCGACAGCGTGTACCAGTACGTGCTGTCCCTCTGCCGGGACGCGCACACCGCCGAGGAGATCACGCAGGAGGCCTTCTGCAAGGCCCTGACCCACATCGACCGCTTCGACGGCCGGTGCCGCCTGTACGTCTGGCTGTGCCAGATCGCCAAGAACACCTACTTCACCTACGCCCGGCGCCGCAAGCTCCACGCCGCCCCGCCGGACGTTCTCCCGGACGAAGCCCCCGGCCCGGAGGCCTCCCTGCTGGAGCAGGAGCGCACCTGGGAGCTGCACCAGCTGCTCCACGCGCTGGAGGAGCCCTACAAGGAGGTATTCTCCCTCCGCGTGTTCGGCGAACTGTCATTTTCTCAGATCGGCCAGCTGTTCGGCAGATCCGACAGCTGGGCACGGCTGATATTCTACCGGGCAAAGACCCGTCTAAGGAGGCGCGCCAATGAAGACGAACTGTGACATCGTACAGGACCTGCTGCCGCTGTACTGCGACGGCGCCTGCAGCGCGGAGAGCCGCCGCCTGGTGGACGAGCACCTGCGGGAGTGCCCCGCCTGCCGCGAGACCTTCCGCCTCATGGGCGCCGCCGTCCCTTCCGGCGCCGCCCACACCCAGCAGCAGACCACGGCGCAGGCGGCGGCTGCCTGGAAAAAGAGCGTCCGCCGCGCCGTGCGCAGGGCCTACCTCATCACCCTTGCCGTCGTGGTCGTGGCGGCCGCCGCCGTCTGCCTGCACCACGGCCTGCACAGCACGGCGGAGGGCAGCATCCTCGGCATGACGGCGCAGGCGGAAAAAGCCCTGTACACCCAGAACAGCGAGCTGGTGCTGGCCAGAAAGCGCGGCGACTACCTCGCGGTCCTGCTGCGCACCGAGGACGGCGGCAGCAGCATGGATGTCCTGGAGCGGGACAGCCTGTTCCATGACCGTTGGCGCGGCGGCCCCTGCAGTGCCGGTGCCCCCGCCGGCGGCGTATACCTGGTCGATGCCGCCGACACCGACGCCCACCTGCTGGTGGTCTACGGTCTGGACCTGCCGGAAGCCGCCCGCTGGTACACCTTCCGGTACGACGGCACCGTCTACACCTGCCCCATCACCTCCCGGCGTGTGCTGGATATGTTCTTCGTCGCCCCCTCTGCCTCGAACCTTTACGCCGACCACCCCACCCTGCTGGACGAGAATATGCAGCCCCTTGACTGAGCAAAAAAGGACACCTGCGCGCTGCCGCAGGTGTCCTTTTTTGTCTTTTATCGCAGTTCCGGGAAGATATTCCGTATGGCGTCCTTCTCCGTGATAGGCCGTATGACCCGCGCCGGATTCCCGGCGGCGAAGGAGCCCGCCGGCACGCTGCGCGTCACCACGCTGCCCGCGCCGATAACGCAGTTGTCCCCGATGCTCACGCCGGGGCACACCACCACGTTGGCACCGAACCAGCAGTCATTCCCGATGGTCACCGGCTTTGCGTAGCACAGGGACCGCTCCTGCCCGTCGCTGCACACGATGCCACGCCGCTCATCGGGCAGCATGGGGTGCATGGGCGTGACGATGGTCACGTTGGGACCGAAATTGCAGTGGTCGCCGATGGTCACTCTGGCGTCGTCCTGCACGGTGAAGTTGAAATTCATGAAGCAGCCCTCACCCACCCGGGTGTGGCAGCCGTAGTGGAACCGGATGGGCCCCAGCATCCGGGTACCCTGTCCCACAGCGTCCAGCAGCTCGTCCAGAATGGCCTGCCGCGCCGCCTCGTCGTCCTCAAACAAGGCATTGAACTCCTGGCTCAGCCGGTGCGCCTTGGCCTTCTTTTCCACCAGCTCCGGCACCTCGGAGGCAAAAAGTCCGCCGTTGAATATCCGCTGTTCCTCGGTCATTCTCCGCCGTCCTCCTTTTCCTCCGCGCTCTCCGCGGCCTTTTTCGCCGCCGCGATATTCACGTACAGCTCCTCCGGCTCGTGGGGGTGCAGCCGGATGTTGTACAGCAGCATGAATGCCGACACCAGCACCATCACCAGGCTCAGCGCCTGGCTGACCCGGATGGGCGCCCCGCCGATGGTCCAGTCGAACAGGTACAGGCTGTCCGTCCGCAGTCCCTCGATCCAGAACCGGCCGATGCCGTACCACAGGAAGTAGAACCACGTGTTTTCGCCGTCAAAGCGGCGTCCCTTCGCCACGATAAAGACGATCAGCAGCAGCCCCACTACGTTCCACAGGCTCTCGTACAGGAACGTAGGATGCACCTCCACCAGCGTCCCCGCGGTGGTGGTCAGCTGCATCCGCCACGGCAGCGCCGTCTCCGCGCCGAAGGCCTCCCGGTTCATGAAGTTGCCCCAGCGCCCGACAGCCTGCCCGATCAGCAGCCCCATCACCACCAGGTCGGTCAGCGCCCCCAGCTTGAAGCCCCGCTTTTTGCTGAGCACAAGGCACACCAGCACCGCCGCGATCACGCCGCCGTAGATGGCCAGCCCGCCGTCCCAGATCGCCACGGTCTTGCCCCAGTTGATGCTGCCGTCGGTATTTCTGAACCTGTCCAGATAGAATATCACATAGTACAGCCGCGCGCCCACGATGGCCAGGGGAATGCCCCACAGCACCCCGTCCATCAAATTATCCTCGCTGATGCCGTACTTCTCCTTTTGGTGCATGCAGAACCACAGCGCCGCCAGCACGCCAAGGGCTATGATGATGCCGTACCAGTAGATGGCCTTGCCGCCGATGTGGAACGCCGTGGACGAGGCGGTAAACGCCCAGTCCCCGAAAAGCCCCGGAAAGCGGATGGGGCTGTCCGTCATGATGCTCACGTTATCCCTCCTTGGGTGCGATCACCGACAGCGCCATGTGCTGCCGGGTGAAGTTCTCCCGCAGGAAAGCGATCACGTCCTCCGCGGTGATGCTGTCGTATATCTCCGGGAAACGGTAGGGGTCGTACCCCTGGAACTCTCCCTCCGCCATGGACACGGCGATGGACTCGAAGGAGTTCAGTTCCCGCAGCGCCGCGCCGAAGTTGGCGTTGACGATGCGCTTGTAATAGTCGCCGTCCACGCCCTCGGTCGCCAGCCGCTGTGCCTCGGCCAGAATGGCCTCCGCCACCGCCTTGGGGTCCTTGCTGTCGCCGCCGGCGTAGGCGTAGGCCGCGCCGGGCAGCAGATCAAAGGCCGCGCCGAAGGCGCCGTTGATCAGCCCCTGGCTGTACAGCCGCGCATATAGCGGGCTGGACTCACCCATAAGCACGTCGCAGGCCAGCTCGCCAATGGCGGCGAACCGGTGCTGTGCCTCGCCGCCGTGCTGGGGCGGGCACTTGAAGCCCACCAGGAACGTGGGCATGGACACCTCCATGAGGCTCTCGGCGTAGGGCTGCGCGGCGTCGGTGCTCTCCTCCGCGCCGTAGTCCCGGGCGATGACCTCGCCGCTCTCCGCGGGCAGCACCCTGCGGGCGATGGACAGCACCTGCTCCGACTCCACGTCGCCCACCACCACCAGGCACATGTTGGCCGGGGTGTAGAAGGCCTTGTGGCAGTCGTACAGCGTCTTCGCCGTGATGTGGCTGATGCTCTCCACGCTGCCGGCCACCGGCGTCCGGGCAGGACTGGTGTGGTACAGGGACTGCATCAGCTGCTTGTACACCTGCCACTCCGGGTTGTCCTCTATCATGCCAATCTCCTGCCCGATGATACCCTGCTCCTTCTCCACGCTCTCGTCGGTGAAGTAGGGGATGGACACAAAGGACAGCAGTATCTCCAGATTCTCATAAAACTTCTCTGTGGAGTCAAAGTAGTAGCACGTGATGGCATTGGAGGTGAACGCGTTGGGCTCCGCGCCGTTCTTGGCCAGCTCCTGCAGGGCGTTGCCGTCCTCCGTGTCGAACATCTTGTGCTCCAGATAGTGGGCGATACCCGCCGGGGTGTCCAGCCACTCTCCGTTCAGCTGAAAGCGCATGTCCATACCGCCGTACCGCGTGGCGAACAGCGCGTACTTGCGGGAAAATCCCTTCTTGGGCACGATGCAGACCGGCAGCCCGTTGTCCAGCGTCACCCATATCACTTCCTCGCCTATGCGGGGATACAGCTTCTTCTCCATGTTACGCCTCCTCCTTTCCCCGCAGGAAGTACACCGTGTCCGGCGTCACCGTCCGTACCGCCGCCACGATACGCTCCTTGGTCACTTCCTGCAGCGCCGCGGCCAGCTCCTCCGGTGTCTCCTCCGCTCCGGCGGCGATCTGCCCCAGATAGAAGTTCTCCAGCGCCCCCTGGGAGTCCGACAGCGACAGCAGCGACGCCCGTATGGCCTGCAGCGCGCCCTCCTGCTCCCATTCGTCCCAGTCTCCCTGCTGCACGGCGTACAGCTGGCGGCCGATCTCCTCCTCCGCCCGCTCAAAGTCCTTTGCCTCCACGCCGCTGGATACGGTCAGTATCCCCTTGCTGCGGGCGTAGCTGCTGGAAGCGTAGTAGCACAGGCTCAGCTTTTCCCGCACGTTCATGAACAGCTTCGAGTTGCTGGTGCCGCCGAATATCAGGTTCGCCAGCACCATGGCCGGATAGTCGTCGCTGGTGCAGCGGTAGCCCATGGCCAGCTTGCCCTGGGTCACGTCCATGGTCTCCACGATCCGCCGTGTCTCCGCCGGCGCCGCCACCCGCTGCACGGGCGGCAGCTCCGCCTGCGCGCCCCGGGGCAGCTCCGCCAGTGCGGACAGCACCGCGTCCTCCACCCGCTTTTCCTCCGCGCCGCCGCAGTAGATAAGCTCCACCCGGCTGGAGGCCATCAGCTCCCGCCCGTGCGTGTACAGGGACAGGTTGTTGATGCGCCCGGCCGACTCCTCATCGCCCAGCCGCAGCACGCTGTACGGCTCTCCGGCGCACATCTCCTGCATCAGCCGAATGTCCGCCCAGTCCCGCTTATCGTTCTTCAGCGCCCGGATGGCGTCGATCAGGTTCGCCTTCTCGCTGTCCACATACTCCCGCAGGAACCGCCCCCCGTGGGTGACAGGCTCCAGCAGCAGCTCGCCCAGCAGCTGGGCCACCGGCTCCAGCAGCTTCTCCCCGTGGGGGGTAAAGCCATCGTCGATAAACCCCGCGGCAAAGCCCACGCACTGCCGCTCACCCTTCTTGCGCACGGTATAGTCGATACTGGCGCCGTACAGGGTGTCCAGCGCGGCGGACAGGCTCTCCATATCCGGGCAGCGGACGGTGCCCCGCCGCAGCACGGCGGGCAGCAGGGCGTTGGCGGCGGCCGTATCCCTCCGCAGCGGCGTGATGAGCTGCAGCGTCAGGCGGCTGGTCTTGAAGCGCTGTGCGGGCAGATACGTCAGGAACACGTCCTGCATGATCTCCCGTCTGTTCTCAAACATAAACAGTACCTCCCGGTGCAAACACAAATTCAGCGTATAGTATACACCGATTTTTCCCAAAAGAAAAGAGGTCCTTTGTAAACAGTTTTCGTACAAAAGCATCCCCCGGCCCTGCCGGGGGATGCTCCGCTCACATATTCTTCTTTATGCTGCCCAGCGCCGTTTTCTCCAGCCGTGACACCTGCGCCTGGGAGATCCCGATCTCCGTGGACACCTCCATCTGCGTCTTGCCCTGGCAGAACCGCAGCGCCAGTATGCTCCGCTGCCGCGGCTCCAGCCGCGCGATGGCGTCCTTCAGTGCGATACGGTCCAGCCACCCCTCGTCGGTGTTCTTCTCGTCCCGCACCTGGTCCATCACGCACACCGTGTCCCCGCTGTCGGCATACAGCGGCTCGTACAGGCTCACCGGGTCGCTGAGCGCGTCCATGGCGAACACCACGTCCTCCCGCGGTATGTCCAGGTACTTCGCTATCTGCTCCACGGTGGGCTCCCTCTGGCTCTCCGCCAGCAGCGCCTCCCGCGCCCGCAGCACCCTGTACGCCGTGTCCCGCATGCTCCGGCTCACCCGCAGGGCACTGTTGTCCCGCAGATACCTCCGTATCTCCCCCACGATCATCGGCACCCCGTAGGTGGAGAACCGCACCGGCTGGCTGGTATCAAAATTATCGATGGCCTTCATCAGCCCGATACACCCCACCTGGAACAGGTCGTCCGCGCTCTCGCCCCGCCCGGCGAACCGCTGCAGCACCGACAGCACCAGCCGCAGATTCCCGCAGATGAGCTGCTCCCTGGCCGCATCGTCCCCGTCGTGTGCGCGGCGCAGCAGCGCCGTTGTCTCGTCGTTTTTCAGCACGGGCAGCTTCGCCGTATTGATGCCGCTGATCTCCACCCTGCTCCGCATACCGCCACCTGCCTCATTCGTGATAGAGCCAGTATTTCCCGCCCGCGCGGCGGTTATTCCCCCACGGCGCAAAGCCCTGAAATTCGACGGTATGGGACTTGCCGCGCCGCGCATATCCTCCATCGGGAGGCGAGGCAGATGCTGTGCAGATTCACCCTTCTGCGGCGCAAGGAGGTCATCAATTTATGTGACGGCTGCCGTCTTGGCTGCGTGGGCGACGTGGAGGTCGCCCTGCCGGAGGGCACCGTCAAGGCGCTGATCGTGTTCGGCCCCTGCCGCTTTTTCGGCCTGTTCGGCCGGGGCGAGGACTACTACATCCCCTGGGAGTGCGTCCAGAAGTTCGGCGACGACATCATCCTGGTGGATAAACCCCTGCGGCGCGAACCGCCGCCCCCGCCCCGTCGCAAAAAAGGCTGGTTTTCCTGACCGGGCAAAGCTTTTACCGGGTTCTTAACGCACCGCACTACTACGCAAAAGTGCAGATTTATGCAGCTATTTCCCAAGCTTCTTGGCAGAAAAGCCAAAATCTATGCCGCAAATATCGCAAAAACCTCAAATTCGCAGTTGACATTTTCCCACAACTGCGGTATAGTGTCCGTACTGCATACAGTAAATAGTACTGTAGGGGTTGAAAACGTTACCGCGATGTGCCGCGCTGCACACCGCGTTTTCGCCCCTACATTTTTTACGCCCTTTTTTGACCACAGGAGGTGAACGGGCATGGCATATATGCGATTAGGCGACCTTTTGGTGGCCTCCGGTATCATCACCGAAGCACAGCTGGAGCAGGCTCTGGCCATGCCCCGCGAGGACGGCCAGCGTCTGGGCGACGTGCTGATACAGCACGGCTTTATCACCGAGGCCCAGCTCATCGACGCCCTGCGGGTACAGCTGGGCGTGGACTTCATCGACCTCACCGCCGTTTCCATCCCCGTGGAGCTTGCCCAGTACGTCCCCCGCAATATCGCGAAAAAATACGGCGTCGTACCGGTAAAGCTGGTGCAGGACCGCCTGTACCTGGCCATGCATGACCCCCTGGACTTCGTGGCCCAGGACGAGGTCAAGACCGCCTCCCGCAAGCGCGTGGTGCCCATGATAGCCACCCGCCGCGCCGTGGAGCAGGCCATCGCCCTCCTGTACGGCAGTGAGGGCACCGCCCGCGTCATCGAGGAGATGAAGCGCGAGGCCGGCAGCGGCGGGGACATCGTCCCTGCCCAGCTGCCCCACGATACCGCCGACCCGGAGGGATCCGCCCCCACCATCCGCTTCGTGAATTCCCTCATCGAGCGCGCCTTCACCGAACGGGCCAGTGACATCCATCTGGAGCCCCAGGAGGGCGAGCTGGTGGTGCGTATGCGCATCGACGGTATGCTCCACCGCATCCTGACGGTGCCCTCCGACCTGCAGAACACCGTTATCTCCCGTCTGAAGATCATGGGCGGCATGAATATCGCCGAGCACAAGATACCCCAGGACGGCCACGCCATGGTCTCTGTCCGGGGCCACAGCCTCGACCTGCGTATCTCCTCCATGCCCACGGTGTACGGCGAGAAGATCGTCCTCCGCCTGCTGGACAAGTCCGCCCAGGCGCTGGACAAGTCCGCCCTCGGCCTGGAGGGCCGCGACCTGGACAACTACAACGCCCTGCTGAAGAATACCAGCGGCGTTATCCTCCTGGTGGGCCCCACCGGCTCCGGTAAGTCCACCACCATGTGCAACATGCTCCGCGACCTGGCCCGCGAGGAGATAAACATCGTCACCCTGGAGGACCCCGTGGAGTACCACATCCCCGGCGTCAGCCAGTGCCAGATCAACGAAAAGACCGGCATGACCTTCGCCAGCGGCCTGCGGGCCATCCTGCGGCAGGACCCGGACATCATCTCCGTGGGCGAGATACGCGACGGCGAGACCGCCTCCATCGCCATGCGGGCGGCCATCACCGGCCATTTGGTATTCTCCACCCTCCACACCAACGACGCCCCCTCCGCCGTCAGCCGCCTTGCGGACATCGGCGTGGAGCCCTGGCTCATCTCCAGCGCCCTGCGCGGCGTGGTCAGCCAGCGCCTGGTGCGTAAGATATGCCCCCACTGCAAGACCGCCTACCGCCCCTCCGATGAGGAGCTGGCCGTGCTGGGCATGGACATCGGCAGCGACGTGACCTTCTACAAGGGCACCGGCTGTCCGGAGTGCCGCCACTCCGGGTACAGCGGCCGCCGCGCCGTGTTCGAGATACTGATGATCGACCGCAAACTCCGCCGCCTGATCAGCGGCGGCGCCGACAGCGCCGCCCTGGCGGACGCCGCGTGCGGGAGCGGCTTCATCACCATGCGGGACAGCTGCCGCCAGCTGGTGCTCTCCGGTGTCACCTCCGCGGAGGAGGCCGCCCGCACCATCAACAGCACCGTGGACTGAGCCCTTACCTATAGACCGACGAAAGGAGCGGAGCGCACGCCGTGACCACATTCCGATATAAGGGCCGGACAGCCGACGGCACGAAAGTCACCGGCGTCATCCGCGCCTACGATGAATTTGAAGCCGCCGGTAAGCTCCGCGGCACCGTGGCCGTCATCACCCGGCTGGAGGAGGTCCCCGAAAAGCAGGAGAACCTCCTGAACCGCCCCATCGGCCAGCGGATAAAGGAAAAGGAGCTGGCGCTCCTGTGCTCGCAGTTCTCCATCATCCTCACCTCCGGCCTGTCGGTGGAACGCTGCGTGGAGATGGTCGCCGGCCAGACCAAGAACAAACAGACCCGCCGCATGCTGGAAAAAGTGGCGGAGGAGGTGGGCGCGGGCTACTCTCTGGCCCAGAGCTTCGAGAACAACGCCCCCTACCTGCCCAAGACCTTTGTGGAGACCGTCCGCGCCGGCGAACAGTCCGGCACGCTGGAGGACTGCTTCCGCCGCCTCCACAGCTATTATGACCGCTCGGCCAAGACCAAGGCCAAGGTGGTCAGCACCCTCACCTACCCCGCCATGGTGGTCGTGGTGGCCATCGTCGTGTTCGTCATCATCATCGCCGTGGCCGTCCCCGCCTTTACCGACGCCTTCACCGACATCGGCGCCGGGCAGCTCCCCGGCATCACCCTGGGCCTTATGGCCGTCAGCAGCTTCTTCACCAGGTGGTGGTGGCTGGTGCTGGCCGTCCTCGCCCTGCTGCTCATCGCCTACCTGGCCGCCCGCCGCACCGACCGCGGCCGCGCCGCGCTGGCGTCCTGGAGCCTGACGAAGGCCCCCCTCCGCCGCCTGCACACCATGAGCGCCGCGGGCCAGTTCGCCCACAGCATGGCCACCATGCTGGCCGCGGGCCTTCCTGTCCCCCGCGCTCTGGAGGTCACCGGCCACGTCATGTCCAACTACACCTTCTCCCTTGCGGTGCAGGAGGTCAAGCAGAACGTGGAGCGCGGCCGCACCATCGCCGACAGCATGGCCGCCATCCCCTGCTTCCCCCAGATGCTCACCGAGATGGTGGGCGTGGGCGAACGCTCCGGCTCCCTGGAGGAGACCCTGGACGTCATCGGCGGCTACTTCGACAACGAGGTGGAGATCACCACCACTCGCCTGCTCTCCGTGCTGGAGCCCCTCATCACCATCGCCCTGGCGGTGCTGGTGGTCATATTGCTGCTGGCGGTCTACCTGCCCATGTTCAGCCTGTACGGCGGCATATAAACCCGGTATCATTTCCGCGCGCAACGCTGCGGGACGATATATAACTACAAACAGAAAAGGAGAAACTCAAATGCTGAAGAAACTCAACAACAAGAAGGGCTTCACCCTGATGGAAATGCTGATCGTCGTGGCGATCATCGCCGTCCTGGTGGCCATCGCTATCCCCGTGTTCAACGGCGCTCTGACCAAGTCCAAGGAGGCCGCCGACGTGGCCAACCTCCGCGCCGCCTACGCCGAGTGGCAGGTTAAAATGCTGACCGAAAACGAAAAAGTCCCCGCTACTGCCGCTGCCCTTATGACCAGCGATGGTACTGAGACAAAGCTCAACTACAATGACAAATTGACATATACAGCTGCTCAGGACAATAAGTCTGCTACCATTGTATATAAGGCAACGAAGCTTACCAATCCTGCTACTAATGATGGCACTTATACCTGGAAATTAGGCACCGCCACCATTGACTAATTCTATTTAACTTTTCCCCCCGCCCCGGCTCCCGCCGGGGCGGGGACACCCCACACCGAACACAAAGGAGCCTTCCCATGCTGTACCTCTCCCCCGCCATCACCCTGTACAGCTGCCTGATTGCCGCCCTCCTGGGCGCCTGCATGGGCAGCTTCCTCAACTGCGCCGCCTGGCGGGTGGTACACGGCGAAAGCATCGCCCGCGGCCGCTCCCACTGCGACGTCTGCGGCCATGTCCTCGCCGCCCGGGACCTGATCCCCGTGGTCAGCTATCTCCTCAGCCGCGGCCGCTGCCGCTGGTGCGGCGCAAAGCTCTCCCCCCGCCACGCCGTGGGCGAGGCCCTCAGCGCCGCCGTGTTCGTTTCCCTGCTGCTCCAATATGATATCTCGCTCCGGACCCTTGAAGCCTGGTGCCTGGCCTGCGTCCTGCTGGCCTGCTCCTTCGCGGATCTGGAGGGGTACATCATTCCCGACCGTTTTCTGGCGGTCGGCGTTGTGCTTTTTATCGTCACTCTGTTTTTCGCCCCCGACCCCCTCCAACGCCTGCTGGACGGCCTTCTCGGCTGCCTGACCGTGGGCGGCGCCGTGCTCCTGCTCTCCCTCCTGATGGAGAAGCTCCTGCACCGCGACGCCGTGGGCGGCGGCGACATCAAGCTGCTGGGCCTGACCGGCCTGTTCCTGGGCTGGCAGCTCAATTTACTGTGCCTGCTGGCCGCCTGCCTTGTGGGCATCGTCTGGGGCCTCGTCCGCGCCCGCCGCGGCAAGGAGGGCCTCCCCTGGGGCCCCGGTATCGCCGTGGGCGCCTGGCTGGCCGCCCTCTGGGGCCGGCCGGTCGTCGACTGGTACGCATCCCTCCTGTGAACTCTGGAAAGTGAGGACTATCGACTTGAACAAGATCGTTGGCTTTGATATAGGCGGGAGCAGCGTCAAGCTGGCCTTCTTCGCCGGAAACGAACTGAAAAAGGCCGTCACGGCGGAGCTGCCCGACAACATGGTCTCCGGCACCCGCATCCTCTCCATGGACGCCCTTGCGGACTTCCTGCGCCAGACCGCCAGGGAGAACGGCATCCCCCTGACCAATGCCGTGGTGGCCCTGCCCTCCACGGAGGTCTTTACCCGCGAGCTGACCATGCCCGCCATGACGGAGCAGCAGCTGCGCTACAACCTGCCCTACGAGTTCCGCGACTACCTCACCGCCGAGAAGAGCAAATACTACTTCGACTACTCCATGCGCGACATCCGCCGGGACGAGGAGGGCTATCCCACCGAGATGACGCTGCTTGCCTGCGCCGCCCTGAAGGACACCGTGGAGCGCTACCGCGCCATGCTGCGCCGTGCCGGCTTCCGCCTTCGCGTGCTCACCCCCAGCGAGTGCGCCTACGGCGGCATCCTCACCGCCTGGTACCGCCGATCCGGTGCCGAAAAGCGCGACCTGGGCATGGTGAACCTGGGCCACAGCGCCACCTACCTGTACATCTACCGCGGCCATTACTTCGACAGCCGCCGCGAGATCGACCTGGGCATGGCCGAGCTGGAGCGCCAGGTGGCCGAGCACTGCGGCGTGGACATCCACGTGGCCCACGGCTACGTGCTGCAGAACTACAACGGCGTCCTCCACAGCGACTACGCCATGTCCCTCTACAGCCGCATCGCCGTGGAGGTCAAGAAGGCCGTGAACTTCTTCAACTACAACAACCGCCAACAGGAGCTGACAGAGCTGTGCCTCTTCGGCGGCGGCAGCGCCATCGAACCCCTGTGCCGCACCATCGCCGACGCCACCGGCATGACCCTCCGCCCCGCCGCGGAGCTGCTGGGCGGTGCCAACGGCGCGCACCTCGACCGGCCGGAGCTGTACCTCCGCGCCATCGGCGGCGTGGATGAGGGTCTCAAAGGAGGCTTACAATGAGTGCAAAGGAAAAGCGGACGGCGCCCGGCGCCCACTCCGCCCGCAAAATGATACGCTGCCCCCAGAAAACGGGCATCAACCTGAATATCGAGGAAAACCGCGAGCGTGACCGCCTGACCCTGCTGATCGGCGTCGTGGCCATCGCCGCGCTGGTAGCCGTGGTGGTCAACTTCGGCGTCATCGCCCAGTACAAGCGCCTGGACAAGGCCCAGGCGGAGTACAACCAGGTGCACAGCCAGTACACCCAGACCCAGGAGGCCCTGCAGGACTACGACCGCGTGCTGCTGGAGTACCGCACCTACTCTATGGACTGGATGAGCGGCACCGGCGACGGCAGCGAGGACCTCACCGCCATCGTGGACCGCCAGCAGATCCTGGACCTGCTGGAGACCGAGATGCTCTCCCGCGGCCGGCTCACCTCCGTGCAGATCATCGACAACAAGATGAACGTCAGCATGTCCGGCATGAGCCTTGATCAGATCTCCGATATGTTCGCCATCCTGCGCCGTTCCCCCATCGTCAGTGACGTAGCGCTGGACCTGGCCTCCACCGAGGACGGCAACGTGGCCGCCATTCTGGACTTTACCGTGCGCATCACCCTGCGCCAGGCAGAGGAGGTGGCACAATGAGCCGTGAACTGACAAAGCGCGAGAAGCTGCTGCTGCTGGTGCTGGTGGTCATGGTGCTGGCTCTGGGCTACTTCAAGCTCATCCTTGAGCCCATCAACGACCAGGTCTCCTCCCTCCGCGCCGCCGCCGATATGGAGCAGGCGGAGCTGCAGACCGACCTCATAAAAGCCGCCCGCCTGCAGCAGATGCGCCAGGCCATCGAGGAGATAAAGGCCTCCGGCGACGTGCGCTCCATCCCCCAATACGACAACAGCGAAAACCTGATGGTGGAGCTCCACCGCATCATGAGCACCACCCTGGACTATTCCCTGGACTGCTCCGCCGGCGTCACCCAGGAGGGCTACATCGTCCTGCGTCCGGTGGTGCTGACCTTCCGCACCTCCACCTATGACCAGGCGCGGCAGATCGTGGACCAGCTGTGCACCGGCGAGAATGTCTGTCAGATCTCCGACGTGAACATCAACGCCCGCTCCGACCGCACCAAGGGCAGCACGGTGGAGACCACCTTAGCCATCACCTACTTCGAGATCATGCCCTGACCAGCCGTCAGGGTGGGAGTACTTTCACCATGAGGCAAAGAAACGCAAAACGGAATACACGGGGCTTCACCCTGACGGAGGTACTGCTGGCCGTGGCCATCCTCATCGTGCTGATGGGGCTGGCCATGATCCCCATTACCCGTCACCAGCGCAGTCTGCGTCAGACAGAGCTGGACGGCAAGGCGGAGACCGTCTACATGGCGGCGCAGAACCGCCTCGCCCAGCTGCAGTCCAGCGGGCGCGGCGCGGACTACGCCGCCGACCGCGCTCTGCCCCTGAACAATATCCCCTGGGACGCGGAGCAGGACAAGTACGCCCCCACCACCCTGTACTACACCACCTCCGACACCAAGGAGAACGCCTCCTCCGCCGCCAACGCCATCCTGCCCCAGGACCAGCTGGAAAAGGAGCTGTGGGACGCCAACTGGGTCATTGAGTATGACCCGGCCAGCGGCAGCGTCTACGCCGTGTTCTACAGCGAGAAGCCCATGACCTACTCCTTCGACGGCTTCAACGACCTGCGTTCCCGGGACCGGCGTCTGCAGAACGGCGCCGTTGTGGGCTATTACGGCGGCGACAGCACCCAGACCGAGGACACCGGCACCCTCTCCCCCAAGTTCGAGATCGAGAACAAGGAGCGCCTGCTGCTGAAGGTCACCTGCGGATCCCCCCGCGACCCCCTGCACTTCTACGTGACCATCACCGACAGCTTCGGCCACTCCACCTCCCGTATGGAGATCACCGGCACGGAGCTCAGCGTGTCCTACCGCACCTATACCGCCACCATGGTGCTGGACGAGCTCACCAACGGCATGCGCTTCGGCCAGCAGCGGCGGTTCAATGCCCTGACCCCCGGCTCCGACCTGACCATCAAGGTCGAGGTGGTCAGCGACAGCAAGCTGGTGGACTCCGTCACCGGAAAGCTCACCACCAACAGTCTCTTCGCCTCCCTGCAGGACGGCGGCGCCACTGCCGTGGTCAACTACGCCCGCCACCTGCAGAATCTGGACAGGGACTCCGGCCTGCCCGGTACCGTCACTGCTGCCCTGCAGCAGCAGGACATCCAGTTCGTCAACGACGGTGCCGATGACGACTGGTCCACCCTGTACGGCGGTCTGAAGTTCCGTCCCATCCGCAATGGAAACCTGACCAGCTACACCAGCGCCGTCCTGGTGGACGGCCAGGAGTACCACCCGGTCATCTACGGCCTTCCGGTGAGCACCACCGGCCGCGGCGGCCTGTTCGACAGCTTCAGCGGCACCCTGCGCAGCATCCGCCTCTGCGGCGCGAACATCACCGCCTCCGGCGCCGCCGGCGGCCTTGTGGGCGCCCTCAGCGGCCCCACCGTCATCGACGGCTGCCAGGTGTACCTCAGCCCTTCCCGGGACAAGCTCAGCACCAAAACCGAAAAGGACATCTGGCTCCGGGGCGCCGCTGTGGGCGGCCTGGTGGGTGAGTGCGCCTTTGACCTGACCGTCACCAACAGCTTTGCTGCCTCCGTGCTGCAGGGCACCCAATACACCGGCGGCCTTGTGGGCTATGTCAGCGGCTCCCCCGCCGTCCATGTGCGGCACTCCTACGCCGACTGCTACCTGTACGCCTCCGCCTTCGATGGTGCCGCCGGCGGCCTTATCGGCGGCTGCACCGGCACGGCAGACATCTCCCTGCGGGAGTGCTACGCCGCGGGCTTCCTGTCCGCCCCCGCCACCGCCGGTCTCGTCTGCGGCGAACTCTCCGGCGGTGACACCCTCTCCTATTGCTACACCGCCTGCGCCCCCCTGGATGCCGCCGGCAGGCTCACCTACTCCACCGCCCGGCCCTCTTCTTCCGCCGCCGGTACCTTCAAGCCTGACCACACCTACTATATGTCCCATGGCACCCAGGACCTTTCCGGCACCACCTACACCGCCTACAAGTCCTGGAGCGGCACCAACCGCGCCTCCGCCGTGGCGGACTGCCTGAACACCGCCTTCACCGCCGAGACCGGCGGCACCGTGGCCTACGACCTGATGTCCGGCATGGGCCTCGGTGCCTACTCCTACCCCCGCCTCACCGGCCTGACCCACTACGGCGACTGGCAGGCGCAGTTCGAGTCCGGTGCCCTGGCCTACTACGAGGTCTACACCGACGGCTCCTACGGCTTCCGCGGCGCCAACCTCTCCACTCTGTCCGACAGTCTCACCGTCCTGGGCGACGGCTACGGCATGGTCTTCCACGGCCGCCCCACTGCCAACGTCACCCTCCGCTTCACCCTGAACGACGGCACCGAGCAGACCTACATCCTCTACGCCGCCAATGCCATCCTCATTGACAAGGCAGACAACTACTACCTCCTCCCTCTGCCCGTCGATCTGGTGAACACCACCCAGGTCTCCCCCAACCTCTACCTGAAGCTGCAGGCGGATGACGTCACCTACTGGTTCTCCCCCCACTTCGCCTGCCGCGTCACCGAGGGTGCCGACCGCCCGGATCCCCCCGCGGAGATCCCCGTCCGCACCGCCCGGCAGCTGCACGCGCTCAGCCTCTACTACCCCCAGTACCGCACGTCCCTGACCCGCAGCACCGTGTTCCAGCAGGAGCGCCCCATCGACTACGCCGCCTATAACTGGTACTACGGCCTTGATCGTACCGCCGTCACCGTCCAGCAGCCCATCGGCGCCTCCGATGCCGCTCCCTTCACCCACATCTACGACGGCGGCGAATACCCCATCACCGCCGTGTCCTTCGCCAGTCCCGAGGACGGTGCCTACGCCGGTCTCTTCGGTCTGAACCGCGGCACCCTGCGCAATATCGTCCTCCTCTCCGGCCAGACCACCCGCACGGTCTCCCTCCGGGGTACCGTCACCCTGCGCACCGCCTACACCGGCGCGCTGGCTGGCCGCAGCGAGGGCACTGTCTACAACTGCGCCGCCGCGGGCTACACCGTCAGCGGCGACGCCTACCAGGGCAGTATCCTCTACCTGGGCGGCCTGGTCGGCTACAACAGCGGCACCGTCCGCGCCTGCTCCGTCAGCACACCGGAGCTCTCCGGCAGCAGCAACTACGCCCGTATGTACCTGGGCGGCCTGTCCGGCGGCACCAGCGGCCTGATCTCCCGAAGCTACGCCATGGCGGACATCGAGGTCCACCAGCTCCGCGGCGGCGGTGTGGCCCTGGGCGGCTTCACCGGCGAGAACACCGGCGCCATCCGCAGCAGCTACTGCGCCACGGCGCTGATGTCCCCCGGCGCGGACACCTACGGCTTCGCCCCCTCCACCGGCAGCGTCACCTCCTGCTATTACCTCAGCGGCGGTACGTTCCGCTTTGTGGGTGAGGTACACCTCTACGACTATCAGGACACCTCCGGCGCCCGCGCCGTGGGCGAGAGCGGCCTGAAGGCCCTCTCCCTCACCGGCTTCGGCTCCGTCGCCGCCACCCGCACCTACCACCACTACAACACCGACACCGCCGCGTCGGCCTATCCCTACCCCGGCATCGTCGCCGGCCGCGGCGGCAGCCGCGTCCACTACGGCGATTGGGTCGTCCCCGCCGACCTGGGCACCTTCGGCGTGGTGTACTGGGAGCGCGAGGTGGGCGGCAGCAACCCCGGCTACCACTTCTCCTACATCGGCTTTGAAAACGGCGTCCGCAAGGACGGCAGCAGCCTGTGCACCGCCCACGACGACGGCGGCAAGATCACCGACTACGGCTACGGCTATTACTACTCCACCGGCGGCAGTGTGCCCTCGCTGACCCCCGACGGCAATATCACCCTGGGCGAGCCCTACACCGCGGCCTCCGACGCGCTGGAAAAGCAGATGTCCGGCCTGACCTTCGTCACCTACCACACCTCCGATACGGGTCTGCGCCTTACCTCCGGCACCACCGGCAACGGCTCCTGGTACCTGACCGTAGGCACCACCCGGTTCACCTACACCGTCAGCCCCTTCTTCGCCGACGCCTACGCCATCACCTCCGTGGGTTCCGGTACCACCGGCGGCATCACGGGTCTCACCCCCGGCACCGACGACCGTCCCTACCAGGTGCGCTCCGTGGAGCAGCTGCAGTACATCAACTGGAGCTACATACCGCAGTACAACTACTGGAACCAGGTCACCGGCTATGTAGGCAGCACCACTCTCGATGTCAACGGCAGTCAGAACACCAATTATAAGTACTATCCCTACCTGCAGTACAAGACCATGGACACCAGGCAGACCGCCGCCTCCGCCATTGCTGGCGAGAGCGCCTACGGCCAGCGGCCCGTCCGCACCTGGAAACAGACCCACGACCTGAACGGCCGCAGCCTCTCTGCCCCCACGGATGGCAAGCAGAACTATAAATTCCATCCCATCGCCGGGGCGCTGAACGACAACGGCGACAGCTATGACCTGAAGCTGTTCAACTGGTTCGGCAGCAAGTACGACGGCCAGAACTACTACATCAAGAACATCAACATCACGTCCTACTGCTACAACGTGGGCCTGTTCGGCACCACCGCCGGCGCGGAGATAAAGAACATCGTGCTCTACAGCGACAACGGTGCCGTTATCCAGCGCAGCACCAGCCCCACCCCCTCCGACGGCATAAGGTATGTGGACGAGTACTACACCTCCTACGCCCTGGGCGGCTTGGTGGGCATCGCCTATGACTATGACGGTCAGATGGGACAGAGTACCATCACCAACTGCGCCATCGCCGGGTATACCGTGGCCGACAACAGCAAAAACCGGCAAGGTCTGGGCGAAGCCGCCATCGGCGGCCTTATCGGCGTGTCCAGCGTCAACCTGAACAAGTGCTCCGCCGTGGTGACGCTGAATATCAACTGCACCCACCTGGACACCAGCGGCGATATGAACTGCGCCACCTGGGGCAACTACGTCCGCGTGGGCGGCCTGGTGGGCGGTCTGCGGTTCACCGCCACCGACTGCTACACCGGCGGTACCATCACCGTCAGCGATGCCCTGCTGAAGGAGCGTCTGCTGGCCGACGGCAGCAACAAGTCCTTTATCTCCTTGACGAACCCCTCCACCCCCCAGGAGATCAAACTCAACCAAGGCGGCAAGACCGGCTACGACACCTATGTGTACATCGGCGGCATTGCCGGCAGCGGCTTCTCCGCCACCTTTGCCAACTTCTCGTCCAGCAAAGACGGCACCCCCACCTTCATCAACTGCTATACCTATGTGAAATTCCCGGCCATGAAGGGCACCATCTCCGGCATCTCCCTGATGGGCAGTATCGCCGACCGTGCCGGCGCAGATGCTGCCGCCAAGCTGTACATCACCAACTGCTACTATCTGGACACCAACGCCAATGTGGATTTCAGCGGCCTGCCCACCTACTACGTAAAGGGTGACCAGGGCAATTCCCTGGCCAGGATACTCAGCACCGACGCCGCCCGCCGCAAGATGCTCTCCGGCGACCTGAGCTACCTTAAGGGCTACACCTGGAACGGCGGCAGCAACACCTATTCCATCAACGGCCTGACGGCTCTGTCCTACGAGCAGATGTCCGTCATGACCGGCGCCAATATCACCACCCAGAACACCAACCTCGCCCAGACTTACGACAGCTTCACCGCCGCCCTGGGCGGCAGCTTCCACTGGATCACCACCGTGGAGAACGGCGCCCCGGTGCACGGCAAGTACAGCTTCCCCGGCAACGACACGGCCCTGCTGGGCCAGGACTACCCCTTCCCTACCGTGCTGACCCAGGCCAACCGCTTCGGCACCGCTTACCTGCACTACGGCACCTGGCCCACCGGCGGCCTGTACTGGAGCAGCGGTATGCTGTCCCTGGACATGATCACCGACTACAAGCAGGCGGACAACGCCTCCTACGTGGACCTGACCCTGACCTTCTCCGGCACCGGCCAAGCCACGGACGAGCCCGTACTCACCCACGCCGTGGACGGCATCGTCAGCACCCAAATACTCTCCACCGACGGCAAGGGTAAGTACACCGTCCGCGTTACCGGCCTCACCACCGGCTCCACCGAGATCACCGCCGCCCTGGGCATCTACACCGCCCGGCTCCTGGTGAACGTCACCGCCCAGCTGAACATCTCCGTGGACAAGACCACTGTGGAGCAGTACGTGGGCGACAGCGCCACCCTGACCCTCTCCGCCAGCGACAAGAACGGCGCCCCGCTCACCAATGTCGCCTGGGACGTGATGCCCTCCGGCAACAGCGTGGTGAAAATATCCGCCGTGCAGCGGCAGCAGTTCACCGTCACCGGCATCGGCGAGGGTGAGGACGTCCCCATCGTCCGCGGTACCGTCCGCGTGGGCACCATGTCCTTCACCGGTGAGCTGCGCCTCACCGTCACCGTCCACATGCAGGGCGTGCTGGGTCTTGCCGACACCACCGACCCCGATGCACCGGCATACACCCAGGGCATCCTGACCCGTGACGGCGCCGCCTTCGAGCCCGCTGACACCGTGGCCGTCGACCCCATCCTCAGCAAGACGCCCTACACCGACCTTCCCGCCCCCGGCACCCCCGGCCTGTACCTGTACAGTCAGGGTGCCGCGGCGGACCTCAACGGCTTCACCGTCACCGGCGTCACCGTCACTGCCCCTGTGGCCACAGGCACCATGGACTACGACGCCCTGTCCCCCACAGCCACGGAGTACCGCGTCACCCTGGGCCAGGACACCGCCCTCCCGGGCAGCGGCTTCACCGTCGTCCCCCTGACCCTCAGGGGCAAGCAGACGGGAGAGGTGACCCTGACCGTGAAGCTGACGGACACCTCCGGACGGAATTTCACTCTCTCCCTGCCCTACACTCTCACGGAGGCGGACACAAAGGTCACCGTTACGTACAAATTGGGCGAAGATACCTTGGCCAATACCTTTACCAAAACGGTCACCTTTGGCGGCGACGGTACCCTTTCCGATGAGGAACTGACGGCGCTTTTGGAGGGCACCGACTGGAAAAAAGAGGACCTCTCCTGGTCCCCCGATCTCTCCCTCCCGGTGTGTGAAGACACGGTTTTCACCGCCGTCCTCTCCCCCGCCGAAAGTAACGAAAACACCGCAGAGATCGCCGAAAACAGCACCGTTTCCCCCACCCCGGAGCAATAACCTCGCAGAAAGGAGCCCCTCCCGATGAACAAGCTGAAGAACGAAAACGGCGTCACCATCCTGATGGCGCTCCTCCTTCTGCTGGCAGCCACAGTGGTCAGCACCGTCATTCTCTCCGCTGCCGCCACCGCCGCCCGCCATCTGGAAAACGACCGCGCCCTCCAACAGTCATATCTGACCGTCAGCTCCGCCGCCGAGCTCATCCGCGACGACATCCTCTCCTCCCAATTCCAGGAAGAGACCACCACGCGAAGGCCTTCTGCCACAAGCGCTCCCATCGTTTCCACCAAGCAGCTGCAGGCCCCGTCCGGGCTGATGGCGGACTGGCTGGAGAAGGCCAGGACCTCCGTGGAGCAGAACCTCCCATTTTCCAGTTCCGCCGTCCTGTCGGTGGGTACTGACAGCGGTCTTGCCGATGTGCAGATGACCTTTACCATGGACACAGACTGGCATATCAAGGTCACCTTTTCCCTGTCCGACGGCGGCGAAGACGATTGCCGCCTGACCCTTACCCTCAGCGGCGACAAGAACGTGGAGACCAAGACCGTCACCGGCAGCGAGACCGAGGCGGGCCAGGACACTGTGACCACTACCACCATCACATGGAGCAATCCGCACATCGGAAAGGGGGCAGGCTGATGGAAAGATCAGGAAATCTAAAAGGCAATACCCTGACCAAAAAACTGGAAAATCAAAAGGGCGAGACCCTGGTGGAGACCCTGGTCTCCATATTGACCATTTCGCTTACCATCGCCTTCCTCACCACCGCCTCCCTCACCTCCGCCCGGATCAACGACAAGGTCCGGGACACGGACGTGTCCTTCCGGTACAGCGAAGCCAAACCCGGCGAACAGCAGACGCTGTCGCTGCGGGGTGACGGCCTCTCCGGCACGGCGCGGGTGCAGCTTTACGAGGAAAACGGCTTCCTCTACTACACCGCTGCACAGGAGGGCACGCCATGAAAAAACTCCGCAGCCAAAGGGGCGCCACCCTGACGGAGATGCTGTGCGCGGTGCTGATCGTGGTACTCATCAGCGCGCTGCTGGTGGTGGGCATACGCTTCGCCGGGCGCACCTACAACAGCTCCATGAAGCTGTCAGAAGCGCAGGAGCTGTGCTCCACCCTCACCAGCATCATCAGCGACAAGCTGCGGTTCTGCGGCACCGTGACCCAGAGCGAGGACGGCGGCCTGACCCAGATATTCATCCAGAACGTGGGCAATGTGGAGGGCGAAGGCGAAGCCTTCCAACTCAGCGAGGACGGACAGGTCATGCTGGGCGACAGCAAGCTGCTGGGCGCCTCCGCCTATCCCCGCGGGCTGCGGGTGCAGGAGGTATCGCTGCAATACGACGCAGGCACAGACATCTTCACCGTGGCGCTCCGCATAGGCGACAAAACCGGGGACACGCTGGCGGAGAACACCTTCGAGGTCAAGCGTGTCAACAACGGACAATAGAAAAGCGCCCCGGCCGATGGCCGGGGCGGGATAAAAAAGAAGTGCGCGCTGCGCACTTCTTTTTTTATTCACTTTTTGAAGCTGTCCTTCAGGGACACGCTGCGGTTGAACACCAGGTGGTCCGCCGTGCAGTCACGGTTGTCCAGGCAGAAGTAGCCCACCCGCATGAACTGGAAGGTCGGCGCGTTGACGCCGGTGCGGTCGGTCTGCTTATCGAACTCCGCCGCCACCTTGCGCATCTCCGGCTCCACCTTGCAGCCGGTGAGCACCGTCAGGCTCTCCGGGTTCAGGCAGTCCAAAAAGTCCTTGTCGGGGCCGTCGGGCTGCTCGTCGGCAAACAGGTTGTCGTACAGCCGCACCTCCGCGTCGATGCAGTTGGCGGCGTCCACCCAGTGGAGCGTGGCACCCTTGACCTTCCGCCCGTCGGCGGGGTCGCCGCCGCTGGACTGGGGGTCGTACTCGCAGAGAACCTCCGTCACTCTGCCGCTCTCGTCCTTAACGCAGCCGGTGCACTTCACCAGATACGCGCCCTTCAGCCGGCACTCGAAGCCGTCGGGGGTCAGACGCTTATACTTGGGCACGGGCACCTCCATGAAGTCGTCCTCCTCGATCCACAGGTGGCGGGAGAAGGTGATCTCATGGGTACCCTGCGCCGGGTCGGTGGGGTTATTCTCCACGGTGAACGTCTCGCTCTTGCCCTCGGGGTAGTTGGTGACGGTCAGCTTCACGGGGTGCAGCACCGCCATGGTGCGCTCGGCATTGGCGTTCAGATCCTCCCGCAGACAGTGCTCCAGAAAGCCGTACTCGATGACGTTGGGGGACTTCGCCACGCCGATACGCTCGCAGAAGCTGCGGATGGCGGCGGCGGTATAGCCGCGACGGCGCAGGCCGCACAGTGTGGGCATACGGGGATCGTCCCAGCCGGAGACATAGTTCTCCTCCACCAGCTTGCGCAGCTTCCGCTTGGACATGACCGTGTGGTCGATGCCCAGACGGGCGAACTCGATCTGCCGGGGATGGGCAGGCAGATCACAGTGCTCGATGACCCAGTTGTACAGGGGACGGTGCGCCTCAAACTCCAGGGAGCACAGGCTGTGGGTGATGCCCTCCAGCGCGTCCTGGATGGGATGGGCGAAGTCGTACATGGGATAGATGCACCACTTATTGCCCTGGCGGTGGTGGCTCATGTGGTTGATGCGGTAGATGACCGGGTCGCGCATATTGAAGTTGCCGCTGGCCAGGTCGATCTTGGCGCGGAGGGTCATGGCGCCGTTGGGGAACTCGCCCGCCCGCATACGGGCAAACAGGTCCAGGCTCTCCTCCATGGGGCGGTCGCGGTAGGGGGACACGGCGGGGATGCCGATGTCGCCGCGGTTCTGCTTGAACTCCTCCGGCGTCAGCTGGCACACGTAGGCCAGGCCCTTTTTGATCAGCAGCACCGCCTGACGGTAATCCTCCTCAAAGTAGTCGCTGCCGTAGAAGAACCGGTCGCCCCAATCAAAACCCAGCCAGTGGATGTCCTGCTTAATGGCCTCCACGAACTCCTCATCCTCCTTGGTGGGGTTGGTGTCGTCCATACGCAGGTTGCACAGGCCGTTGTAGCGCTCGGCGGTGCCGAAGTCGATGGTCAGCGCCTTGCAGTGGCCGATGTGCAGATAGCCGTTGGGCTCCGGCGGGAAACGGGTGTGGACGGTCATTCCCTGGAACTGACCACCCTCTGCGATGTCCTCGTCGATGAAATTGATAATGAAGTTTTTGCCGGACTCCTCCGTTTCGGGGGTCTTGATTTCCTCGGCCATGATCTTTCTCACACTCCTTGTATGTCGTAATATTGTGCAAAAGCAATTTTTAATTATAACCGCCCATGAGGGGAATTGCAAGAGGTTTGCCCTCCCTCCTGCAAAAAACTCACAGGGCGTCAAATTCCTCCCGGGTCAGCAGGAGATCCAACGCCTCCAGAAGGCCGTTGGCGGTGAGCCGGGCAGGCAGCCCCAGCTGCTCCTGCAGGCGGGCGCGCTTTTCCGCGCTGCCGGGGCCGATCAGCCCCTTGTCCAGAAGATCTGCCTTCGTGATACCGGAGGAGCGGCGGGGCGCGTCCTCCCCCTCGAAGGTGGCACCGGCACGGCGCAGGGCGTCCACCAGCACCTGGGGCGGCATGCCCTCCACGCCCAGCTTGCCCTCCTTGCCGGGCTTTTTCTTGCGCCGTTCCTTGCCGTACACGTCGGGGATGTAGGCCTGCCTGACCTTGTCCGGGGGCAGCAGCCCCTTGAGATGCCCCCGTATGACGAAGCCCGCGCCGTCCGGGTCCGTCAGCAGGATGACCCCGCGGCTGTCCGCCAGACGGCGGAGGTACGCCGCCTTCTCGCGGTCGTTGAACAAGGCAAAGCCGCCCACCTCCACCACCGTGGCGTCCACCGCCTGCAGAAGGGCGTTCCTGTCGTAGCGCCCCTCCACCACGATGACCTCGCGGATGCGGGGCTTCATTTCACACCTGCCAGTTCCATGAGGAACAGCTTCAGCTCCCCCTCACTGTCCATGTTGCGCTCGCTCTTCATGCGGCGATCCAGCGTCTGGCAGCGTTTGATGGCGTCGCGGCACCAGCTGCGGCGGACGTTCTTCGCCGCCTGCAGCAGCAGTTTTGCGGGATAGTCGCTGCTCATGCGCCACAGGTCCTTCAGCCATATCCTGTCTTTGCCTCCGTCGATGGCCAGCCGGGCGGTGTACAGCCGCCGCAGCTCCTTGCCCAGGGCCCCCAGGATGACGATAGGCTCCTCCTGCATGCGCAGAAGCTCCGACAGCACCTCCGCCGCCCGGTCGTAGTCCCGGGCGGTGACGGCGTTGGTCATGTCAAAAATGCGGGCGTCCAGCACCGGGTCGGCCACGGCATCGATGTCGGCCCGGTTGACCTTCGCGCCCTTGGTATAGGCGGCGATCTTGGCGATCTCCGGCACGAGCCCGGCCATAAGGCTGCCGCAGGTGAACAGCAGGTGGTCAATGGTGCCATCGTCGATGTCCTTCCCGGCGGCGGCAAAGCGCTTGCGCACCCAGCGGCACAGCTTCTGCTGTCCCTGCTGGGTGAACTCTATCTCCTGCGCATGCTCGTTCAGTGCTGCGGTGAGCTTTTTCAGCTTGCCGTCCTTCTTGTAGGGTATCTGCCGGTAGAGGAACACCAGCGTGCAGTAGGGTGGGAAGTCGTTCAGCAGTGCCGTAAGGGCGCTGCGCTGCACCTCGTCCAGCTTGAAGATGTCCATATCCGTGACCGTGACGAAGGTGTGCTCCGCCATCATGGGCATGGCCTCCGCCGCCTCCACCAGTTCCTGGGCGGTAAGGCCCTTGCCGGTGAGCCGGTGGTAGTTGAATTCCTCAAAGCCGGCGGGCACCAGCAGCTCCTGCAGCTCGCGGACAGCCTGCTGCATCAGATAGGTCTCCTCGCCGAAGAAGATATAGACATTCCCCACGGCGCCGCTCTTCACGGCGGCATGCAGCTGGTCATAGCCGGGAAGCTGATCCTTCTTTTCCTTTGCCATAGTTATCCTCCGTTCACGGTGATGCGGATGCTGCCCTGCAGGTCGGTACGCCAGACCTCCGCGCCCGCGGCATACATGCGCTGCAGCGTTTCCTCCGACGGATGTCCGTAGTTGTTGTCGCCCACGCTGATGACGGCAGCCTCCGGGGTGATGGCCTGCAGGAAGCGGCTGTCGGAGCTGTAGCGTGAGCCGTGGTGGCTGACCACCAGCACCTCCACGTCCGGGAGGGGGTAGGTCTCCGCCAGCTTGCGCTCGGTGCCGCCGGACATATCTCCGGTGATCAGCAGGTCGAAGTCCCCTGCACTGGCCAGGGCCGTAAGGCCCAGTTCGTTCAGGTCTCCGCCGGACTGCACCGGCGGATAGACGGTCAGGGTGCTGCTGCCCAGGCGCAGCAGTGCGGTCTCGGTGACGTAGACCACCTCCGTGCCCTGCTCCTGCGCCAGGGACACCAAGCGCTCGCGGACGCCGTACTCGTCCTCGATGTCCGGCAGATAGATGGTCTCCGCCGGGACGCGGCGCAGCACCTCATACAGGCCGTTGGTGTGGTCGGCGTGGTAGTGGGTGACCACCACGGCGGTCAGCCGCTTCACGCCCATGCTGTGCAGCGTATCGGCGGTCAGGCCGCCGGGGTCCTTATAGCTGTTGCTGCTGCCGCAGTCCACCAGTACGGTATCGTCGCCGGACCACAGTACGACGCTCTCGCCCTGTCCCACGTCCAGCGCCAGGGCGGACAACTGCCCGTAGCGGTAGTCCTGCTGGTTCACCCATACGGCGCACACCAGCGTCACCGCCGACAGCCCGGCGGCCAGAAGGTACTTCCGCTTGCCGTCCGGTGTGACGGCGCAGCCGATGAAGGCCGCGTACAGGAACAACAGCCAGTAGAGCAGATAGGGGTCGGTGAAGTACACCGCGTGGTAGCGCCAGCCCATGACGGTGTGTGCCACCCACAGGATATAGCGCACCAGCAGCCAGGCCAGCCAGCCCAGCACCCGCGCCAGGGGCAGACATACGAAGCCCAGCAGCGCGGTCACAAAAGCGGCCATAAAGCTCCAGCCTGCCGCCGGTACCGCCAGCAGGCTGGTCAGCGGCGCGGCCAGAACGAAAATGCGGAAGTAATACGCCGTCAGGGGCGCGGTGAACACGGTGGCACTGAGTGTCGCCGCCAGGTTCGCGGCCACGAAGCACAGGACGCCGCGCAGACGGCGGTCCCTGCCTTTGTACCAGCCGGTCAGGAGCTTATAGAGCCGGGGTGACAGCAGCACCATGCCCAGCGTGGCGGAAAAGCTCAGCTGCAGGCTGACGCTGGCTGCGGCGAAGGGGTTCGCCAGCAGGATCACCAGCAGCGCGGCGGCCAGACTGGTCAGCGGGTCGCTGCCCCGGCGGAACAGGGGCGCGATCAGCAGGAATATCTGCATGATGCAGGCCCGCACCACGGAGGGGGACAGCCCCACCATGACCATGTAGAACACCAGCACGGGGATGGTGACGGCGCACAGCAGCCGCTGCCGGCGCGAGACCAGCAGCGACAGCAGCGTCACCAGGAAGACGCAGTGCAGGCCGGAAACCGCAAACAGGTGCGCCAGACCGGTCTCCTGCATGGCGAGGTAGTCGCCGTCGTCCATGGCGGTCTTGTCTCCGGTGAGCTCCGCCGTCAGGAAGCCGCTGACCCGTGGGTCGTCCCAGACCGCGGCTATCCTCTGCCGGAAGGCCAGCGACGCCCGCTGGGGCAGCCAGCGGAGAGCCCCCTCGGTGCCCTCGGCGGCCTGTACGCCGTCGCGGGCATACAGCAGAGCGTACACACCCCGGGCGGTGAAGTGTGTTACCTCGTTGTCGTGGATGCGGGCGGCAGACTGCCACTGTGCCGTGCCGGTAAGGGTGTTGCCGGGGCGCAGGGTGCGGAATTCCGGGTCGCCGTAGAACACGGCTTTGGCGCCGTGAAAGCCGTCCAGATACACGGTGACCTTACAGCCGCGCTCTGTCTCCTCCGGCCAGCCGCAGACGGTGGCGGAGAACTCCGGCACCGCGCCGCAGCGCTGCTCCACCGGCTGCTGCACCAGCTGCCGGTACCCGGCAAAGTAGGCCAGCGACACCGCCAGCGGCAACAGTATCAGCAGACCGCGGCGAAAATACGGGCGGCCGCGGGCAGCAAATACCCACACCAGCGCCAGCAGCACCGTGCCCGCGGCGGCGTACAGCTGCCAGCCGTCCCAGGGCAGCAGTGCCGCCAGAAAGATACCGGTGGAGAAGGAGAAGCCAATGGTGGCCAAAACGCGCATAGCCCTCTCCCCTCCCCCGGATAGTAGTATTTGTTTATTATATCAGATTCGCCGGTAGGTGACAAGGGATGTGTCCCCCTGCGTGCAAAAAAGAGACCGCCGAGGCGGTCTCTTTTTCTATGATCCGCCGGCCTGGGGAAAACCGGCGCCGTATATCTTTTTCATCCGTGGCGCACAGCACCCGTGGGATGCGCTATCAGAACTTCTTCTTGCCTACGTAGGCCATACCGGTGACGCTCAGAATGGCGCTCACCGCGTAGATACCCACCCCCGCGTCAAAGGTCTTGGGGCTGCTGGTCTTGGTATCATCCTTGGTAGTCGTGGTGGTGGAGTTGTAATAGTACCGCGGCGGAGTGGGCTCCGGGGTATAGGGTGTGACCTCAACGAAATCTATCGTTGCCTCAGTAGCCTCTTTCCACTTGACAGTGGTCTTTGCTCCATCGGGCAGCTTGTTGCTTATCACCTGGAAGGTCTTGCCCTCGGGCATGGTCATATTGGTATTAAGGAGCGAAACCAACGCTGTTGCGCTCCCCTCCACAATGTTGTTACTAATGTTAACATCACCCTTGACCATAGGCCCGAAGGACAGCGCTGTGTTCTTCACCTTGTCGTCAGCATCACGCGTGTACTTGTCGCCGGGAAGCATGGTAAAGGTATTATCAGCAACAGTCACATTGCCAACGCCGCCCTCACCAACCTTCATCGGACGGGTAGAGGTCACCTTGCAGTCAGTAATCGTCAGATCCGTGTTGGATGCATTCTTCCACCAAATGGGGTTCGCCCAGTTGGCATTGCCGGTATTATTGTAATCATTAAATGTGCAGCCATTGATCTCCACACTCTTTGCAATGTCACCATTGCCGAGCCACTGGCCATTGACCGTGCAGCCAGAGAGCTTGATGCTTTCGATCATAAAGGGGAAGCCGTACCATATATTGGTATAACCTTCGGGTATCGGACTCTGCAGATGGCCAATAGAACCATCATACAGATTGTACATGTAGGTATAGCTGCCGCTGATGTTGAAAGAGCCGTTCAGCGTCATCCCCTCCAAAACCACAGTGCACTTTTCAGGCAGCTGGAAGCACAACGTCTGGAAACCGCTGAAATTGCCGTTACTGTAGTTCTCCGCGGTCAGCGTGCCGAGAACATGAACCGTGTACCCGGCTTTGTTGGTTCTGTAAGCCATAGCGTTGTCCTGCGCATTCCTGCGGGTAGTTGCGGTATAACCCTCCGGTGCGGTCGCACCATCGTTCACCCACGCATACTGGTCGGAGATGTTGTAATTGCCGACCGTGGCGCACTTACTTTCACCGGTGATGGAAACATCACCAATGTTGACGTACACATCCGTGATACCCGCAGGAATCTCGGTCAGAGCGTTGAACTTGTCCAGGGAGTACGGGTTCGCGGCCGTGCCATCGCCGCCGTCCGCCCACGCCGTCGTGGTGACGCTCAACGCCATGACCAACGCCAGTGCCATTGCCAATAACTTCTTCATTTTCTCTACCCCTTTTTCAGGTGAAATTTCCACACGGCAGGGTCGTTTTAATCTCCAATTAAAACGCGCGAGCAGGGCATGCCCTGCCTAATAGATGGGTCGATTATAGCACCAAAAACGGGCGCGTGCACGGTTTTTCGGAATATTTTCCAGATTTCTCCGTTTTAAACAAATCAGCGCTTCCGGTTTTGGCTGATTTGACGGAGAAATTTATCTTCTTACGACCTCGCGGCCGTCGGACCACACCGATACGATATTGTGGCGGTGGGGCATATAAATGGCACGCTCGAAGCGCTCCTGCACGGACAGGGCGTGGGCAGCCTCCGGGAAATCTCCGTCATCGATGACCACCGCGTGCAGCTTGTCGCCCACGGCGAAGCCGTCCCCTGCGCCGAAGTACTTGTGGCCGGAGGTGGTGCCCAGATAGTACCCCTCCGGCACGGTCAGGAAGTCCGGATGCCACTCGTCGGTCACGCGCCGCGCCTTGGAGGTGCGGATGGACATGGTGATGACCTTGTACATGGGCAGCTGCGCGCCGCCGGCGATGTCGCTGCCCAGCGTCACCCACAGTCCCTCACGCACCATCTGGCGCACGGGGCAGATGCCGGAGCAGATATTCACGTTGGAGTCGGCACAGTGGACCACCACCACGCCCGCGTCCTTCATGGCCCGGCGCTCCCGCTCGTCGGAGTGGACGCAGTGCGCCATCAGGGTGTGGTCCTTCCACAGGCCGTACTTGTTATAGGTCTCCCAATACTGGCTGCAGTCCGGGTGCAGCTCCTTCACCCACGCGATCTCGTTGGTGTTCTCCGACAGGTGCGACTGCACGTACAGCCCCTTCTCCCGGGCGATGCCGCCCAGCGCCGCCATGAGCTCGTCGGTGCAGCTGGGGGTGAAGCGCGGCGTGATGATGGGCTTCACATGCTCAAAATGGCAGTTCTCCAGCCAGCGCAGAGTCTCGGCCACGGACTCCTCCGTGGTCTCCTGCAGCTTGCCGGGCAGGCCGTTGCGGTCCATGTTCACCTTGCCCACGTAGCCGGTGACACCGGCGCGCTCCAGCTCGTCCATGAGGATCAGCGTGGCGTCCGTGTGCATGGAAGAAAACATGCACACCCGTGTGGTGCCGCTGGTGATGAGGTCGCTGGCCAGGCGGCGGTAGACGCGGCGGGCGTAGTCCCCGTCGGCAAACCGCGCCTCGGTGGGGAACGTGTAGGTGTTCAGCCAGTCCAGCAGCGGCAGGTCCATGCCCATGCCCAGCATGGGGTACTGGGGCGCATGGAGATGCATATCCGCGAAGGACTGCATAATGATGCGGTCGCCGAAGTCCCGCACCTCCGCGTCCTCCGCCCCCTGTGGCAGCTCGTTGTACAGCCCGGTGATAACGCCGTCCTCCAGCACCATGCAGCCGTGCTCCAGAATGTCCAGCTGCCCCATCCGGGGCGCGTGGACGATGTTTCCTCGCAAAACCTGTTTCATTCTGTGTCCCTCCCGCAAAATTTGCTTCCGCATCCTCCCTGTTTCCCCTTCACGGCAAAACAAAAAGGATGCTCCGATACGCATTGCATCGAAACACCCATAGCAGAGCCGTCGGCGGCCCCGTAGAAACGCCCCGCGCCATTCCCGCAGGGCTATATGAGTTCTATCTCTGTCTTTAGTATACCACCCTTTTCCCGTCCTTGCAATATGCAAAAATTCTCCCCCGCCGCAGGGCGGGGGAGAACCTTTCTTTTATTCCACGGTCACGCCGCGCTTTTTGAACTCGCTGACCATCAGGTCCAGGTCCGGCTCGATGTGGATGGGCTCTCCGGCGGACTTGATGGCGTTGGCCACGTCCTTCAGACCGTTGCCGGTGACAACACTGACCACGGTGGCATCGTGGGGAATGAGGCCCTGCTCACAGGCCTTCTTCAGCGCCGCAGCGCCGGTGACACCGGCGGGCTCACCGAACACGCCGCAGGTGCGGCCCAGCAGCCGCTGCGCCGCCAGGATCTCCTCGTCGGACACATTCACGGCGATGCCGTTGGATTCCCGAATCGCCATCAACGCCTTGTCGGCGTTGCGGGGCACGCCCACGCTGATGGAGTCGGCGATGGTGTTCTCCTCCATGGGCTCCCATGGCTTGTTCTCCTGGATGGCACGGTTGATGGGGTAGCAGCCCAGGGACTGGGCGGAGATCAGGCGGGGCAGCTTGTCGATAAAGCCGATGGCGTACAGGTCCTTGAAGCCCTTCCACACACCTGCGATGGTGCAGCCGTCGCCCACGGAGATAGCCAGATAGTCAGGCATCTCCCAGTTCAGCTGCTCGGCGATCTCCAGCGCCACGGTCTTCTTGCCCTCGCTGAGGTAGGGGTTGATGGCCGCGTTGCGGTTGTACCAGCCGTACTTGTCGATGGCGGCGGCGGACATCTTGAAGGTCTCCTCATAGTTGCCCTTGACGGAGATGACGTTGGCACCGAAGATCATCAGCTGGGCCACCTTACCCTTGGGGGCGCGCTCGGGGACGAAGATGTAGGTCTTGATGCCCGCGGCGGCAGCGTTGCCGGCCAGGGAGCTGGCGGCGTTGCCGGTGGAGGAGCAGGCGATGGTCTTGGCACCGGCCTCCATGGCCTTGGCCACGGCCATAGCGCTGGCGCGGTCCTTCAGGGAGGCGGTGGGGTTCTGTCCGTCGTCCTTCACCCACAGCTTCTTAATGCCCAGCATCTCGGCCAGCTTGGGCTCCTCGTACAGGGGGCTCCAGCCCACGCGCAGGGGGGTGTCGGGGGTGGTCTCCTCCACGGGCAGCAGCTCGCGGTAGCGCCACATGGAGCGGTTCTCGCGCTTGGCCAGCTTCTCCTTGGTCAGCACGGACTTGATGTAGTCGTAGTCGTACACGATATCCAGAATACCGCCGCACTGGCAGTTGGTCAGGTCGGGCACCGCGTCATAGGTCTTGCCGCAGCGGACACACTTGCCGTATTTCACATTTTTCATGGTGGTTCTCCTTAATAATAAATAGGAAATCAGGGCGGGGCGACCGCCCCGCCCTGATAGGGTCCGATATAAACGCTTTGCTTACAGCGCCTTCAGCAGGCCGGTGGCCTCGTTGAACTCGTTGATCAGCTCATCCAGCTCCTTGGCCTGGGTGTGCACGGCATCCCAGGTGTTCTTGGTGTCGTACCACTGGGCGTTCAGGTCCTCAACGGCCATTTGCTGCTGCTCGACCCAGGTGTAGTACTTCAGGTTGTGGACGCGCTTGCGCTCGGCATAGCCCATCTCCATCATGTTGTCGGTACGCAGGCCCAGCATGTGCAGGTTGTGGTCCAGAGAGGCCTCATGTGCGTTGTAGGCACCGTGCATCTCGTTCAGCTCGTCCACGCGGGACTTGTACATCACGGCGGAGTCGGTCAGCACGGTGGCGACCACGTCGTTCTCGGTCAGCTCATAGTACTTGGCCATCTTGATGCAGCACAGCACGTTGGCGATGCCGGAGATGCCCAGCCAGGTCATCTTCTCGATCTGCTCGTCGGACATACCCAGCTCGTCCTTCATGTACTTCTGGCCCTCGGGGGTGTTGAACAGGCGCAGCAGGCGCTGGCTGTCCTCGTCGTCGATGGCGATAGCCATGTCGGTGTTCTTCACGTTGTGGATCCAGGGGATGTGCTTGTCGCCGATACCCTCGATGCGGTGGCCGCCGAAGCCGTTGTTGAGGATGGTGGGGCACTGCAGAGCCTCGCCCACGGCCAGCTTCAGGTGGGGATAACGCTCCTTCAGCAGGTCACCGGCGGACATGGTGCCGGCGGAACCGGAGGTAAAGCAGGCGCCGGCAAAGTTCTGGCCGGGCTTCTTCACGGCCTCGAACAGGTCGGCCAGGGCGTAGCCGGTGACGTTGTAGTGCCACAGGGGGTTGCCCATCTCGGCGAACTGGTTGAAGATCATCATGGTGGGATCCTGCTTCAGCTCCCAGGTCTTGTCGAAGATCTCCTTGACGTTGGACTCGCAGCCGGGGGTGGCGATGATCTGACCGGCGATGGACTTCAGCCAGTCAAAGCGCTCCTTGGACATATCCTGGGGCAGGATGGCCACGGACTCGCAGGCCAGCAGCTTGGAGTTGAAGGCGCCGCCGCGGCAGTAGTTGCCGGTGGAGGGCCACACGGCGTGGTGATAGGTGGCGTCGAACTGGCCGGTCACCAGGCGGGGAGCTAGGCAGCCGAAGGAAGCACCCACCTTGTGGCAGCCGGTGGGGAACCACTTGCCGGACATGGCCACGATGCGGCAGGGCACGCCGGACAGCTCGCTGGGGATCTCCACATAGTTGGGGACAGCCTGGAACAGACCGCCGCTCTCCTTGGCCTCGTTGTGCCAGGAAATACGGAACAGGTTGACGGGATCCACGTCCCACAGGCCGGTGTGGCTCAGCTTGGCCTTGATCTTCTCGGGGATCAGGTCGGGATCCTGCATCTGAGCGATGGTGGGGATGATGACGTTGTTCTCCTTGGCCTTCTGGATGTTATGCTCCAGACCCACTTTGTTGATGGACAGATCGATTTTACCCATGTTTCTTTTCCTCCTGTTGTTTGTTCGCATCAATGTAGGAATATAGAGTGTATTTGGAAATACCGAAGTATTTTGCCACTTTGTCGCCGGACTTTGTCACCAGGAACGCGCCCGCGTCGCTGAGGAACCGTATGGCGCGCACCTTGTCGTCCTTGTTCATCAGGGCCGCCGGCTTTCCCACCAGGGCCACGGACTGGCGGATGAGATCGTCCAGCACATCGTTGACGTTGATGATCTTCTCCGGCTCCTCCTGCTCCCTGTCGCGGGTCAGCATGAACTCGCCCAGCTCCTGGTGCATCACCATGATGTTGGTGATGTCATAGTTGATGGAAAATATGGCGGTCACCGCGCCGCGGCTGTTGCGGATATACAGGGACGAGGACTTGAGTATCTTCCCGTCCGGGGTCCGCGTCAGATAGCACAGGTGGTCCTGCGGCTGCTCGTTCTGATGCTCCAGCTGCTCCATGACCACCCTGGACGCGCCGTCGCCCACCTTCCGCCCGGACACGTGTCCGTTCTCGATGTGCACGATGGTGTGCTCCGGATGGCTGCTGGACACGTCGTGGATGACCACTTCGCACTTATCGCCGAACTGCGCCGCGATGCCCGCGGCAATCTGCTTCAGCGATTCCAATCGTCTTGCCTCCATAACGCCCTCCCTTTCCGCTTTTCTCCTTATACATAATACCACACCTCTCACAAAAAGCAACGCTTTTTTCTAAAAAAATTTTAGATTTCCTAAATTTTTGTTTGACATCCTGCGCCCGTGTGATATGATAAGGATGGCAAAAAAAGAGAAGCCTTATTTTTACGTATGCAACAGAGAAATTATGCGGAGGTACGTTATGGATTTCGAAGCCATTAGAAAAGCAGCCGAGGGCTATAAGCCCGCCATGGTCAAGTTCCTGCGTGACATGATTGCCATCCCTTCCGAGTCCTGCGAGGAAGAGGGCGTCGTCAAGCGCATCGCCGAGGAGCTGAAGTCCCTGGGTTATGACAAGGTAGAGTTCGACAAGCTGGGCAACGTCATCGGTTGGATGGGCGAGGGCGACAAGATCATCGCCATCGACAGCCACATCGACACCGTGGGCATCGGCAACATCGAGAACTGGGAAGCCGACCCCTACAAGGGCTACGAGACGGATGACATCATCTACGGCCGCGGCGGTTCCGACCAGGAGGGCGGCATGGCCGCCGCCGCTTACGGCGTGAAGATCATGAAGGATCTGGATCTGCTGCCCAAGGGCTACAAGATGATGGTGGTCGGCTCCGTGCAGGAGGAGGACTGCGACGGTATGTGCTGGCAGTCCATCGTCAACGAGTACTTCAACGGTCCCGAGGACGCCCGTGAGAAGATCGAGTTCGTCATCTCCACCGAGCCCACCGACGGCGGCATCTACCGCGGTCACCGCGGCCGTATGGAGATCCGCGTGGACATGCACGGCGTCAGCTGCCACGGCTCCGCTCCCGAGCGCGGCGACAACGCCATCCACAAGATGGCCGAGGTCATCCTGAACGTCCGCGACCTGAACGAGAACCCCGCCGACGGCTCCACCGAGATCAACGGCCTGGTGAAGATGCTGGATCCCAAGTTCAACCCCGAGCACTACGAGGACGCCCGTTTCCTGGGCCGCGGCACCTGCACCACCAGCCAGATCTTCTATACCTCTCCCTCCCGCTGCGCTGTGGCCGACAGCTGCTCCATCTCCATTGACCGCCGCATGACCGCGGGCGAGACCTATCAGTCCTGCCTGAAGGAGATCGAGGACCTGCCCGCCTGCAAGAAGTATGCCAAGGATGTCAAGGTCTCCATGTACATGTACGACCGTCCCGCATGGACCGGCCACGTCTACGAGACCGAGTGCTTCTTCCCCACCTGGATCAACAAGGAGACTGCTCCCCACGTCCAGGCCCTGGTGGACGCCCACCACAACCTGTGGGGTGACAAGCGCCTGATGCCCACCGAGCTGGCCGCCTCCAAGCGCGAGGGCCGTCCTCTGACCGACAAGTGGACCTTCTCCACCAACGGCGTGTCCATCCAGGGCCGCTACGGCATCCCCTGCGTTGGCTTCGGCCCCGGTGCCGAGTCCCAGGCCCACGCCCCCAACGAGGTCACCTTCAAGCAGGACCTGGTGACCTGCGCCGCTCTGTACGCCGCCGTTCCCGGCCTGTATCATCCCGAGAACAAGGACGGCTCCGCCACCAGCTTCCGTCAGGAGCTGACCGGCAACGACATCAAGTAATTATCCGCCACACTAACTATACAAGGAGAAAGAACGAAAATGAGCAAGACTGTTGAGCTGGCACGCCATCTGTCCACCCTGAACATCAACAACATGTACAAGACCGATTTCTATTGGACTTGGGACAAGACCGACGACGAGATCGACGCCATCTTTACCGTGGCCGACGCCCTGCGCGACCTGCGTGAGCGCAACAAGAGCACCCGCGTGTTCGATTCCGGCCTGGGCATCTCCATCTTCCGCGACAACTCCACCCGTACCCGCTTCTCCTTCGCCTCCGCCTGCAACCTGCTGGGCCTGGAGGTGCAGGATCTGGACGAGAAGAAGTCCCAGATCGCCCACGGCGAGACCGTCCGCGAGACCGCGAACATGGTGTCCTTCATGGCCGACGTCATCGGTATCCGCGATGATATGTTCATCGGTGAGGGCCACAAGTATCAGAAGACCTTCATGGACGCCGTGAAGGAAGGCTACCGTGACGGCATCCTGGAGCAGCAGCCCACCCTGGTCAACCTGCAGTGCGACGTGGATCACCCCACCCAGTGCATGGCCGATATGCTGCACGTCATCCACTACTTCGGCGGCGTGGAGAACCTGAAGGGCAAGAAGGTCGCCATGACCTGGGCCTATTCCCCCTCCTACGGCAAGCCCCTGTCCGTGCCCCAGGGCGTCATCGGTCTGTTCACCCGCTTCGGCATGGACGTGACCCTGGCCCATCCCGAAGGCTACGACGTGATGCCCGAGGTGGAGGAAGTCGCCCGCAAGAACTGCGAGAAGTACGGCTCCAAGTTCCACAAGACCAACAGCATGGCCGAGGCCTTCAAGGATGCCGACATCGTGTATCCCAAGTCCTGGGCTTCCTACGCCGCCATGGAAGAGCGCACCAAGCTGTACGCCGCCGGCGACAAGGAGGGCATCGACGCTCTGGAGAAGCGCCTGCTGGCCCAGAACGCCCAGCACAAGGATTGGGCCTGCACCGAAGAGATGATGAAGCTGACCAAGGACGGCAAGGCCCTGTATCTGCACTGCCTGCCCGCCGACATCACCGGTCTGAGCTGCGCCGAGGGCGAAGTGGACAACTCCGTGTTCGACCGCTACATCGTGCCCCTGTACAAGCAGGCCTCCTACAAGCCCTATATCATCGCCGCCATGATCTTCATGGCCCAGGTGAAGGATCCCGTCAAGGCCCTGATGGAACTGGACGAGACCAAGGACACCCGCAAGAAGTTCTAAAATAGCCCCCCTTTCCGCAACAGCGGCGGCAGCGCCGCCGCTGTTGCTTTTCTATGACAACGACACTATATACAGAGGTAAAGAACTATGTCTAAGAGAATCGTCATCGCCCTGGGCGGCAACGCGCTGGGCAACACCGCCGCCGAGCAGCTGCAGCTGGTCACCGAGACCGCCAAGTCCATCGTGGACCTGATCGCCGCCGGCAACGAGGTCGTGGTCGCCCACGGCAACGGCCCCCAGGTGGGCATGATCAACCTGGGCCTGAGCACCGCCGCCGAGGCCAAGGCCATCAAGGCCGATATGCCCTTCCCCGAGTGCGGCGCCATGTCCGAGGGCTACATCGGCTACCACCTGCAGCAGGCCATCGGCAACGAGCTGGCCAGCCGCGGCATGGACAAGCCCGTGGCCACCATCGTGACCCAGACCGTGGTCTCCAAGGACGACCCCGCCTTCCAGAACCCCACCAAGCCCGTGGGCGCCTTCTATGACAAGGAGACCGCCGACCGCATCGCCGCCGAGAAGGGCTATACCATGGTGGAGGATGCCGGCCGCGGCTATCGCCAGGTAGTCCCCTCCCCCAAGCCCTTTGACATCGTGGAGAAGGCCAGCATCAAGGCGCTGGTGGATGCCGGCCACGTGGTCATCGCCGTGGGCGGCGGCGGCATCCCCGTCGTCCGTGAGGGCAGCAAGCTCACCGGCACCCCCGCCGTTATCGACAAGGACTTCGGCAGCGAGCTGCTGGCCGAGCTGCTGGACGCCGATATGCTCATCATCCTCACCGCCGTGGAGAAGGTGGCCATCAATTTCAACAAGCCCGATCAGAAGGGTCTGGACGACCTGACCCCCGCCGAGGCCTACAAGTACATGGAAGAAGGCCAGTTCGCCAAGGGCTCCATGCTGCCCAAGGTGCAGGCCGCGGTGAAGTTCGCCGAGTCCAAGGCTGGCCGCACCGCCCTGATCACCCTGCTGGAGAAGGCTAAGGACGGCATCGAGGGCAAGACCGGCACCCGCATCCATCAGTAAGTTTTCCCGTCCTGCCCGCGGTGCGCCGCGGGCAGGACTTTCCCTGTCTCCGAAGCAGAACGCCTGCTTCTCACAGGTATCCGAAACCGCTATCCCGACCGTGAAATTTCTATCAATTGCCGCATACTGCACAAGATTTACAAAGATTTTTTGTGCGTCACAAAGAAATTTTGCTGTAATTCACATTTTCTGTTGAAATCAGCGGTGGAATCCTGTATAATACCCACGTCATTGTGAGTTGCGTGAATACCGGGCCGAACGCCCGTTGTTCAGACGCGCGTCAAAATTTGCCTTACTTTTAGGCGTGCGTCACATATTTTAAGGAGGAAAACAAGAATGAAAAAGTTCCTTGCAATGCTCCTCGCCCTGGTCATGGCTCTGAGCCTGGTGGCCTGCGGTGAGAAGAAGGACGACACCCAGGGTGACGGCGACGGTGATGCCACCGCTGCCAAGGTCAAGGTTGGTTTCATCACCCTGCATGATGAGAACTCCACCTACGACCTCAACTTCATCAACGCTGCCAAGAAGGCCATCGCCGACCTGGGTCTGACCGAGGATGACTACATCCTGAAGACCAACGTCCCCGAGGGTCAGGAGTGCTACGAGACTGCCATGGACATGGTGGACAAGGGCTGCAACATCATCTTCGCCGACAGCTTCGGTCATGAGCCTTACATGATCGACGCCGCCAAGGAGAATCCCGACGTCCAGTTCTGCCACAGCACCGGTACCCGCGCTCACACCGAGGGTCTGGCCAACTATCACAACGCTTTCGCTTCCATCTATGAGGGTCGTTACCTGGCCGGTATCGCTGCCGGTATGAAGCTGAACGAGATGATCGAGGCCGGTAAGTTCACTGCCGAGGAAGCCAAGATGGGCTATGTCGGCGCCTTCACCTACGCTGAAGTGGTCTCCGGCTACACCTCCTTCTATCTGGGCGCCAAGTCCGTCTGCCCCACCGTCACCATGGATGTGACCTTCACCGGCAGCTGGTATGACGAGGCTCTGGAGAAGGAAGGCGCTCAGAAGCTGATCGATGGCGGCTGCAAGCTGATCAGCCAGCACGCCGACTCCTTCGGTGCTCCTACCGCCTGCCAGAACGCTGGCGTTCCCAACGTGTCCTACAACGGTTCCACCAAGGCTGCCGGTCCCGACACCTACATCATCTCCTCCCGTATCGACTGGGCTCCCTACTATGAGTATGCCATCAAGGCTGTCATGGACGGCACCGCCATCGATGCTGACTGGACCGGCACCCTGGCTACCGGTTCCGTGGTCCTGGAAGAGCTGAACACCGACGTGGCTGCCGCCGGCACTGCCGAGGCTATCGAGGCTGCCAAGGCCAAGCTGGAGAGCGGTGAGTTGCACGTGTTTGACACCGCCACCTTCACCGTCAAGGGCGAGACCCTGACCTCCTACATGGCCGATGTCGACACCGATGCTGATTACACTCCCGACACCGAGGTCGTGCACGACGGTTACTTCTCCGAGTCCGAGTTCCGTTCCGCTCCTTACTTCGATCTGGAGATCGACGGCATCACCCGTCTGGACGTTAAGTTCTAATTGAAGTTCCCTCAAAGAACTGCATATTGAACCACAACGAGGTGGGCTGCACAGGCAGCCCACCTCTTGCTTTTTCCCTCACACACGCGGTTTTGACGATTTACACAAAGAGGATGACTCTTTCTTGTGTAACCTCACATTCTTTGTATATACCTGACAAATTTTTTGCTGATTTTGATTTACAACGCTCAACATGTATGGTAAAATAAGCCGTATGGAATTTATCCCCGGCGTGCTACGAGGTGTTGCAGCCATCTGCGCCGAAAGAAAGGATGACAGCCTTGGAAAACAAATGCGCGATCAAAATGGAGAACATCACCAAGCGGTTCGGCTCCGTGGTGGCCAACAACGCCATCAACCTGGAACTGCATGAGGGTGAGATCCTGTCCCTGCTGGGCGAAAACGGCAGCGGCAAGACCACTCTGATGAACATGCTCTCCGGCATCTATTTCCCCGACGAGGGACAGATCTACATCCACGACCAGCCCGTTACCATCGCATCTCCCAAGGATGCCTTTGACCTGGGTATCGGCATGATCCACCAGCACTTCAAGCTGGTCGATCTGTTCACCGCCACCGAGAATATCATCCTCGGCCTGGAGGGTAAGCTGGACCTGAACAACGCACGCCAGAAGGTCAAGGAAATTTGCGACAAATACGGCTTCGACATCGACCCCGACATGAAGATATACGACATGTCCGTGTCCCAGAAGCAGACCGTTGAGATCGTCAAGGTGCTGTACCGCGGCGCCGACATTCTTATTCTGGACGAGCCCACCGCCGTGCTGACGCCGCAGGAGACCGACAAGCTGTTCACCGTCATGCGCAACATGAAGGCCGACGGCAAGTCCCTGATCATCATCACCCACAAGCTTCATGAGGTGCTGGACGTGTCCGACCGTGTGGCCGTCCTGCGCAAGGGCGAGTACATAGGCGATGTCATGACTAAGGACGCCGACCAGCAGTCCCTGACCGACATGATGGTGGGCCGCAGCGTGGCCCTGAACATCAACCGTCCCGAGCCCGTCAATGTGGAGCCCCGGCTGAAGCTGGAGGGCCTGACCGTGTTCGACGAGCTGGGCGTCAAGCGTCTGGACAACGTGAGCTTTACCATCAACGCCGGCGAGGTGCTGGGCGTGGCCGGCGTAGCCGGCTCCGGCCAGCGCGAGCTGCTGGAGTCCATCGCGGGTCTGTACCCCATCTCCTCCGGCTCCGTCACTTTCTATCCCCCCGAGGGCGGCGCCCCCGAGGAACTGGCCGGCAAGGACCCCATGGACATCCGCAAAAGCGGCATTGCCATGAGCTTCGTCCCGGAGGACCGTCTGGGCATGGGCCTGGTGGGCTCCATGGGTATGACCGGCAACATGATGCTCCGCTCCTGGCGCAAGGGCAAGAGCATCTTCCTGGACCGCAAGGACCCCGAGGCGCTGGCACAGCGCATCTGGCAGGAGCTTGAGGTGGTCACCCCCAGCACCGCCTTCCCCGTCCGCCGTATGTCCGGCGGTAACGTGCAGAAGGTGCTGGTCGGCCGCGAGATCGCCCAGCAGCCTGCCGTGCTGATGACCGCCTACGCCGTCCGCGGCCTGGACATCAACACTTCCTACACCATCTACAACCTGCTGACCGAGCAGAAGATGAAGGGCGTCGCCGTCGTCTACGTGGGCGAGGACCTGGACGTTCTTCTGGAGCTGTGCGACCGCATCGTGGTGCTCTGCGGCGGTCAGGTCTCCGGCGTTGTGGACGGCCGCAAGACCAATAAACTCGAAGTGGGCGCTCTGATGACCCGCGTGGAAGGAGGCAAAGCAGATGCGTAAGCAATCCCTGTTTCATATCTCCAAGCGTGATACGCTGCCTCTGTCCAAGGCACTGCTGATCCGCGGCGGCATCCTGCTGCTGGCCCTGGTGTTCTGCGGACTGATCACCACCCTGCTGACCGGCCAGGACCCCATCGCCGTCTACGGCACCATCCTGGACGGTGCGTTCGGCTCTTCCCGCCGTATCGGCGTCACCTTCCGCAACGTGGCCGTGCTGCTGGGTATCTCCCTGGCCGTGACCCCCGCGTTCAAGATGCGCTTCTGGAACATCGGCGCCGAGGGTCAGACCCTGATCGGCTGTCTGGCCACCACCACCTGCATGATCCTGCTGGGCGACAAGGTCTCCACCCCCGTGCTGATCATCATCTCCCTGGCGGCCTCCCTGCTGGCCGGTGCCCTGTGGGGCTTCCTGCCCGCCTTCTTCAAAGCCCGCTGGGACACCAATGAGACTCTGTTCACCCTGATGATGAACTACATCGCCATGCAGTTGGCCTCCTACTTCATCATCGTATGGGAGGTGCCCAAGGGCGCCGGTAAGATCGGTATCATCAACCAGGCCACCCGCAGCGGCTGGCTGCCCGAGCTGGGCAACCCCTATCTGCTGCCCATCATCATCGTGGCCATCATGACCGCCTTCATGTTCGTGTACCTGCGCTACAGCAAGCACGGCTACGAGATCGCCGTGGTGGGCGAGAGCCAGCGTACCGCCAGCTATGCCGGCATCAAGGTGGACCGGGTCATCATCCGCACCATGGTGCTCTCCGGCGCCCTGTGCGCCCTGATGGGCTTTATGATGACCGCCGGCATCGACCACACCCTGACCACCACCATCGTGGACAGCCGCGGCTTCACCGCCGTCATGGTGTCCTGGATGTCCAAGTTCAACCCCTTCATCATGATCGCCGCTTCCCTGCTGCTGGTGACCATGGACCGCGGCGCCAGCGAGGTGGCCAGCGCTCTGAGCCTGAACCACTCCTTCGCCGACATTCTGACCGGTATCATCCTGTTCTTCATCATTGCTACCGAGTTCTTCATCACCTACAAGGTTACTCTGCGCAAGAGCAGCAAGAAGGAGGCGTAACGTATGGGTTTTGATTTTGTATCCTTCTTCCCCCGTGCGGTCATGCAGGGCATCCCCCTGCTGTTCGGCAGCACCGGCGAGATCCTGACGGAAAAGTCCGGTAACCTGAACCTGGGTATCCCCGGCATCATGTACGTGGGCGGCATCAGCGGCGTTATCGGCTCATTCTTCTACGAGATGTCCGCCGGCAGCAACATGAACGGCTTTCTGGCCGTCATCATCCCCATCCTCTGCTCCCTGCTGGGCTCCCTGCTGATGGGCCTGCTGTACTGCTTCCTGACCGTTACCCTCCGCGCCAATCAGAACGTCACCGGTCTGGCTATGACCACCTTCGGCGTGGGCGTGGGCAACTTCTTCGGCGGCTCCCTCATCAAGCTGACCAACAGCGAGGTGCCCTCCATCGCCCTGTCCAACACCAGTGTGTTCTTCAAGACCACCCTGCCCGGCGCCAACAGCACCGGCTGGTTCGGCCAGCTGTTCCTGTCCTACGGCTTCCTGGCGTATGTGGCCATCATCCTGGCTCTGGGCGCCTCCTACTTCCTGAACCACACCCGTCCCGGCCTGCACCTGCGCGCCGTGGGCGAAAGCGCCTCCACCGCCGATGCCGCCGGCATCAACGTCACCAAGTACAAGTACCTGGCTACCTGCATCGGCTCCATGATCGCGGGCCTGGGCGGTCTGTACTACGTTATGGACTACGCCAACGGCGTGTGGTCCAACAACGCCTTCGGTGACCGCGGCTGGCTGGCCATCGCGCTGGTCATCTTCACCATCTGGCGTCCCAATGTCAGCATCCTGGCCTCCATCCTGTTCGGCGGCCTGTACATCCTGAACATCTACCTGCCCACCGGCGGTCAGATGGCCGTGAAGGAGCTGTACAAGATGCTGCCCTATGTCATCACCCTGGTGGTGCTGATCATCGTGTCCCTGCGTAAGAAGCGGGAGGATCAGCCCCCTGCGTCCCTCGGTCTCTCCTACTTCCGCGAGGAACGTTGATGTACGCACAAAAAGAGTAGGCCGCTTTGCGGCCTGCTCTTTTTTCCTACCCTTTTCTCACTCTTTCCACTTTTTTCTGCTTTCTTCCACTAAACTCCTACTAAATTCTTACTAAATTCCGATCCAAGGAGGGCCTTTTCCATGTCATCTCTGCTGATCCGCAGCATCTCCCAGCTGGTCACCTGCGACGAAAACGACCGTATTCTGCGGGATGTGGACCTCTACTGCCGGAACGGCTTTATCCAGGCCATCGGCCAAAACCTGGACGTCGCCGCCGACGAGACCATCGACGCCCGCCACATGTTCTGCTACCCCGGCCTTGTGAATACTCATCACCATTTGTACCAGATTTTCTCCAGAAATCTGCCAAAAGTGCAAAATATGGAACTTTTTGACTGGCTCAAGACCCTGTATGAGATCTGGAAGAACCTGGACGCCGACGTGATCCGCCTATCCTCTCTCACCGGCATGGGCGAGCTGATGAAGCACGGCTGCACCACCTGCTTCGACCACCACTACGTGTTCCCCGCCCACAGCGGCGACCTGCTGGCCAGTCAGTTCGCCGCAGCCGATGAGCTGGGCATCCGCATGTACGCCAGCCGCGGCAGCATGGACCTCAGCGTCAAGGACGGCGGCCTGCCCCCGGACAGCGTGGTGCAGACCGTGGATGAGATCATGGCCGACTCAGTGCGCTGCATCGAGAAGTACCACGACGCCAGCTACGGTGCCATGCACCGCGTGGCGCTGGCACCCTGCTCCCCCTTCTCCGTGTCGGCGGAACTTCTGCGGCAGAGCGCCATCCTGGCACGACAGTACCACGTGCGGCTGCACACCCACTTGTGCGAGACCAAGGACGAAGAAAACTTCATGCTGCAGCGGGAGGGCGTCCGTCCGCTGGAGTACATGGCGCGGCTGGGCTGGCTGGGCGACGACGTGTGGTTCGCCCACGGCATCCACTTCAACGACCAGGAGCTGTGCCTGCTGGCACAGACCGGCACCGGCGTGGCACACTGCCCCATCAGCAACATGAAGCTCTCCAGTGGCATCGCCCGCATCCCGGAGATGCTGGAGCTGGGTGTGCCGGTGGGCCTGGCGGTGGACGGCAGCGCCAGCAACGATGGCTCCAGCCTGCTGGAGGAGCTGCGGGTGGCGTTCCTGCTGCACCGGCTGAACTCCAGCCGTAAGGCACCCACCGGGTACGACATCCTGAAGGTGGCCACCCGCGGCAGCGCCCGGCTGCTGGGGCGGGATGACATCGGCCAACTAGCCCCGGGCAAGTGCGCCGACCTGTTCATGATCGACAGCCGCCGCCTGGAACTGGTGGGCTGCGACCAGGACGCAGGCTCAGTGCTTGGTACCGTGGGCGTCCGCGGACCGGTGGACTATACCGTGGTACACGGCCGCGTCACCGTCCGGGATGGCCGCATCGTGACCGTGGACGAGGAAAAGCTGGCCCGGGATGCCAACGCCAAGTGCCGCGCATACCTGAATATGTGACTGCTAAGAAAAGAGGGACATCCGGCGGATGCCCCTCTTTTTCGTCCGGAAACGACAGTTCCCTGCACTTTTCGTTGTGATAGTCAGTGTAAACGTTCTGTTAAAAAACAACTCACTTTTATTTACATTGTCCGCTTTTTCTGCTATAATGTTCTCAAATAGTAATCAGTACCCAACTGGAAAGGAAGGCAATGTGAAGAAGTACGTTCCCACCTACGAGGGCACTCTGCGCAAGCATGCGCTGACCGTGCCCCACTGTATCAGTAAGTGCAGCGGCATTCGCGTGTTCGGCCGGCGTATCAAGTCCCTGGTGTTCAGCACCGACGTAGCCATCATCAAGAACATCAACGCCGACGCGGTCATCGCCGTATATCCCTTTACGCCCCAGGCAGGCATTACCCAAGCCATCATCGGCGTGTCCGACGTGCCCGTGTTCGTGGGCGTGGGCGGCGGGCTGACGAAGGGCCAACGCTCGGCGCATATTGCCGCCTTTGCGGAGCACCAGGGCGCCTTTGGCGTGGTGTGCAACACATTCATCGACGACGACACCATCCGCGCCATCAAGGGCACCGTGGAAATCCCGGTGGTGTACACCGTGGTGTCGGAGAAGGTGGACCTGGACAGCAAGCTGGCCGCGGGCATCGACTTTGTCAATGTATCCGGCGCCGACAGGACACCCGCCATCGTGTCGGAGATACGCGCCCGGTACCCTGAGCTGCCCATCATCGCCACCGGCGGCCCCACGGAGGAGTCTATTTTGGCCACCATCGAGGCCGGTGCCAACGCCATTACATACACGCCTCCCAGCAACGGCCAGCTGTTCGCCAAGGATATGCGCCGCTACCGCGAGTGGTTCGCCCACATCGACGACCCGGAGGACGATGAAGAGGACACCCCCTCCGAAGATGCACAGGCCAGCGAGAAATAAAGCAAAAAAGAAGCACCGCAGGGTGCTTCTTTTTTGCTTATATCTTAATGAGCTCGTACTGGCGGGAGCCGATGCCGATCTTCTCTCCGTGCTCCAGGCAGCTGCGCCAGTTGGTGTCCGGGTGGATGCGCTGGAAGTGGTCGTGCTCATGCTCGTGGCCGTGGGCGCCGTCCGCTGCGGAGCCCCGCAGGGGCGTCTGGGCGTTCACCGCGTCCACGCACGCCATGTCCAGTGCCACCGGGTCGAAGGAGGCGAACATACCTACGTTGGGCACGATGGCCATGTCGTTCTCGGAGTGGCAGTCGCAGTTGGGGGACACATCCACCACCAGGGAGATGTGGAAGCAGGGGCGGCCATCCACCACCGCCTTGGTGTACTCGGCGATTTTGTAGTTCAGGTTGGTAGTGCTCTCGTCCCAGTTGATCTGCACGGCGTCCTTGGGACAGACGGCGATACAACGGCCGCAGCCCACGCACCTGTCGTGGTCGATGTGCGCCTTGCGGTCCTCGATAATGGGTGCGCCGTGGGCACATATCTTGCGGCACTGGCCGCAGCCGATGCAATGCTTCTGCGCCACGTGGGGCTTTCCGGCGTTGTGCTGCTCCATCTTACCGGCGCGGCTGCCGCAGCCCATGCCGATATTCTTCAGGCAGCCGCCGAAGCCCGCTGTCTCGTGTCCCTTGAAGTGGGTCAGGGAGATGAACACATCCGCGTCCATGACGGCGCGCCCGATCTTGGCGTTCTTCACATACTCGCCGCCGGCCACCGGCACCTCCACCTCGTCGCTGCCCTTCAGACCGTCGGCAATGATGATCTGACAGCCGGTGGTCATGGGATTGAAGCCGTTGAGCATGGCACTGTCCATGTGATCCAGTGCGTTTTTCCGCCCGCCCACGTACAGGGTGTTGCAGTCGGTCAAAAAGGGCTTGCCGCCCCGCTCCTTCACGAAGTCCGCTACGGTCTTTGCCCAGTTGGGGCGCAGGAACGCCAGGTTGCCCGGCTCACCAAAGTGCAGCTTGATGGCCACAAATTTATCCTGGAAGTCGATGTCGCCCATACCGGCGGTCTTCATCAGGCGGGTCAGCTTCTGCTGCAGATTCTCATGCACGTCCGCCCGCAGGTCGGCAAAATAAACCTTGGATGCCATAAAATGCCCTCGCTTTCGTAGTTTCGGTAGTGATAGTATAGCACATTCCGCGGGGATGTGCTATACTGTTTTTATCGAAAGGAGGTGCCGCCGTGCGCATTTTGACCCATACCGTCACCGCCGTCGAAAACGGACAGACCGTGAAGCAGCTGCTGCGTGGCCTGTGGGGCATCTCCGGTGGCTTTCTCAGCCGGCTGAAGTTCCGGGGCGGTATCACCGTCAACGGCACTGTCGTCACCGTGCGGTACACGGTGCGGCCCGGCGACGTGCTGGCGGCGGACGTGTCCGACCTGTCGGGGGAGAACCCCCACATCCTGCCGGTGGACTTTCCGCTGGACATCCTGTACGAGGACGAGGACCTGCTGCTGATCAACAAGCCCGCGGGCATCGCTATGCACCCCGCCGCCCTGACAGAGGAGACCGCCACCATCGCCGGGGCCGTGGCGCACTATCTGGGCAGCGACAGCTTCCACGCCGTCAACCGACTGGACCGGGGCACCACCGGCGTCATGGCCGCGGCCAAGACCGGGTTCATCCACGCCCGATGCATGACGCTGCTGCACACGGAGAGCTTTCAGCGGGACTACCGCGCCGTGTGTGAGGGTATCCCCACCCCGGCGGAGGGCGACATTGACCTGCCTCTGGGGCGCGCTGAGGGCTCGCTGCTGCAGCGGCAGCCTGACCCGCAGGGAGTACCCGCCCACACCCACTACGAGGTGCTGGAGGCCCTCCAGGGCCGCGCGCTGCTGCGTCTGACCCCCACCACCGGGCGCACCCACCAGCTGCGAGTGCATCTGGCCGCCATTGGCCACCCGTTGACGGGGGACTGGCTCTACGGCACGGAGGACCGCGCGCTGATCGCCCGCCCGGCGCTGCACAGCTATCATCTGCGGATGGTGCATCCCCTGTCCGGGGAGGTCATCGACGTGACCGCGCCGCTGCCGGAGGATATACAGCGGCTGTTGAAGGAGGAACGCCTATGAATTTTCGCCTGTTAACCGCAAAGGAATACCCCCGCTGGTATCACGACCAGCTATCCGAGGCTTTTGTCCCGCAGGAACGCAAGCCTCTGCCCGATATTCTCCGTCTGCTGGAGGAAGGACGTTACGAGGTATGGGGACTGTTTGACGAAGATGAGCTGCTGAGTTACGCCGCCCTGTGGAAAAATGCGACAATACCACTGGTACTGCTAGACTATCTGGGAACCACACGCGCTCGTCGTAATGAAGGGCTTGGCAGTGATATGCTTTTGCGGCTGGAGCAGCAGGGACGGCCTCTGGTAGCGGAGGCGGAGTTTCCTGTGCCAGGAGGCAGTGACGCGGAAAACGCACTGCGTCTGCGGCGTATCCAGTTTTATATTCGCAATGGGTTCACTCCCGCCTATATCATGTCCACCTGCGGCATGGTCTGGCAGGCGCTGCTGTGTGGCACTGTCGAACCGTTGGAAAATATCATGGCGCAGCACAAGACGCTGTACGGCGACGTGCGGACAGACGTGGTCATTCCCCTACCCGAGGGGCAAACTCCTCAGCCTCCCTACTGGATGATCTAATAAAGCAACGACCGGCTCACGCCGGTCGTTGCTGTCACAGATCAACTTTTTCATACTGCGCCGCCGCCCTCCGGAACGTAAGCACCGTGCCGATGCCGTAGAACAGCACGGCGGCGACGAAATACGGCAGCAGCCGCACCTGTGTGGCCGCGTCCATGTCGTCCAGCCACGTCAGCGCCGGGAAATGGGGCAGCGCCTCCAGCACCATCATCACCAGTGTGGTGGGGATGACGGCCTTGAGGAAGGCTATCCCCACCTTGTAGCCATTTGCATAGAAGGACGGTAGGAACACGGCGTTGAACACCGCGTACAGCAGGAACCCTGCGGCGAGCAGCGCCAGATTGGGGTCGAGGCCCACCAGGTTGTCCTTGCCCGGCTGCAAACGGACCGCCAGCAGGGCGCAGGGCACCAGCACCGCCAAGGACAGCAGCTCGATCAGCATCGTGAACAGGCACCCGGCCTTCACCGCGTCCCGCTTGGGCACCGGCAGCAGCGCCGTGTAATACAGGTCCTTCTGCTCCCGCATATTCAGGAACGTGAAAAACAGCCCCAGCATCACATAGAAGAAAATAACGGTGTACGGATAGTTGGGGATAATGACCATAATGCCGAACAGGCAGAAAATGGGCGTCATGGGGTGGCACACCAGCCGCAGCTGCTTATATAATAGCGTCTTCATCCAGGGGCCTCCTTTCCACGTGCACGATGACGTCCTCCAGCGTGTCGCCCACATCGCGGTAGTGGGCGCGGAAATCCTCCAGCGCGCCGGTATACTGTAGCTCACCGTCCTTGATGAAGGCGATATGGCTGGCGCATTTTTCCAGGTCGGAGGTGATGTGGGTGGAGAACAGCACACTGCGCTTTCCGTCCGCCACCACCCGGCGCAGCAGCTCCGTCAGTTCGTCGCGGCTCACCGGGTCAAGGCCGCTGGTGGGCTCATCCAGTATCAGCAGCCGGGCGTTGTGGCTCAGCGCCAGGGCGATCATGTACTTGACCTTCATGCCGCTGGACAGCTGGTCCACCCGCTTGCTCTCGTCGATCTTGAACAGCTGCAGATAGTGGCGGTATTTGCTCTCGTCCCAGTTGTCGTAGAACCGGCGGGTCACGTCGGTGATGACGCCCACCTTTTTCTTGGGGTAGAAGTCGATGCCGCCCAGCACCACGCCCAGTTCCCGGCGGATGGTGCGCTCATTGGCGGCGTAGTCCATGCCGAACACCCTGACATCGCCTGCATCCGGGTGCACCATGCCCAGTATGGACTTCAGCGTGGTGGACTTGCCCGCACCGTTGCGGCCGATGAAGCCCATCACCGCACCCTCCGGTACGCTGAAGGACACGTCCTGCAGCGTGAATGCCGGGTAGTGCTTCGTCAGCCCCTGTACTTCCAGCACGTTCATTCGTCCTCCGCCTCCTCCCTCTCGCTGGGCAGACTGTTGAACACAGACTTCATCAGCGGGTTCAGCTTGTCCACAGTCTGCAGCGCCAGGCCCTTTTTCCTGTCCGCCATCAGCACCAGCGTGTCCCCCGGCTGCAGGCCGAACATGTCCCGCGCCTCCTTGGGGATGACGATCTGCCCCTTAGGACCGATCTTCACGCTGCTCATAAAATAGCGATCCTCTCTGCTCATATTCTCATTCCTTTCGGTCAGATTGGTATTACTTTTCTTACTTTTCATAGCTTAGCACCACAAGTCATCCCTGTCAAGAGGTTTACGGCGGGAAATTTCTGTGGTACAATGGGCGTGAAAGGTGGTGGCAGACATGGAATTATGGGAACTGCTGGGCATTCGTCCCGGCCTGACAGCGGTGATCGGCAGCGGCGGCAAGACCTCCCTGCTGCGCGTACTGGCGCGGGAGCTGTCCCGGCGCGGCACAGTGCTGCTGGCCACCACCACCCATATCATGCGCCCGGACTGGTGTCCCTTCGCCGCCACGGGCGCGGAGCTGCGGGAGAACTTTACCCACAGCCCTATCGTCTGTGCCGGGGCCTATACCCCGGAGGGCAAGCTGACCGCCCCGGACTTCCCCGGCTGGCAGCGTGCCGCGGACTTTGTGCTTGTAGAAGCCGACGGCTCCAAGCGCCTGCCCGCCAAGGCCCACACGGTCTGGGAACCGGTGCTTCCCCCTGAGCGGAACCGCACCGTCTGCGTATTCGGCGCCTCCGCGCTGGGCAAGGCCATCCAGGACGCTGCCCATCGCCCGGAGTTATACGCGCCGCTGGCGGAGGTCTCCCCGAATGCGGTCATCACCCCGGCCATCGCCGCACGAGTGCTGGCGAAGGAGGGCGGCTTCGACGTGCTGTTCATCAACCAGGCCGATGTGCTGGAGGATCCTGCCGGTGCGCTGCAGCCTATTGCGAATACCCTCCCCTGCCCAGTGGTGTATGGCTCGCTGGCGGAGGAGAGTTGGGAGAAGTTATAACTGACCATTGACCGAAAAAGCCAAAAGGATGGAACTTTAACAAATCAAAACGACCATGAGAAAAGCACCCTACCGGGTGCTTTTCTCCCTAAGCAATATACATGCAAAAAGCAACACCCCACGACATACGTCGTAGGGCTTTGTGTTGACGCTGCCTTTCTCCCCTGCCGTTTCCGTCCAAGTCTTGCCCGCAGAGGCCAGCTTAACTGACCTGTCACGGGATGGTGCCGCAGGCATCCCGAACGAGAACACGAAGCCACTCCCGGTTCTACCGGAGGTGCCGCCTAAAAAGCAACACCCCACGACAATGTCGTGGGGTGTTGTGTTGGCGCTACCTATCTTCCCGGGCCGTCTCCAGCCAAGTATTGTCAGCAGAAGCGAGCTTAACTTCCGTGTT
>CAKTOW010000008.1 GCA_934590325.1 uncultured Oscillospiraceae bacterium | reverse complement strand
AGAACGCCAATTTTCTCTTTATTGTTGATATGCTGAAGGATCTCCTTGCGCAGGAGTTGATCACAGAAAAGGAATATACCAGGGCGAAGAAGTATTACATGAAGCTCACCGGCGCAGATATCGTATTAGCACACTGAAAATTGTGCATAAGGTCAATTCTGCGCTGTTCCAATTATTTTGGTAGCTATTCAGAATAGTTATCAGTATAATGTGGTTTGCCAAAAGTGGTTGGTATCATAATATGATACCAACCAAAAAATGAGAGAGGAGGACACCGAAATGCCTGAAGTACGGCTCATTACCCCTATCACAAGGCAGAGCACGAAGAAGATGCAGGTTGCAGCTTACTGCCGAGTGTCTTCCAACTCCGCTGATCAGCTCAACTCTTATGCCGCACAGATCCGAGCATACAAAAAATGCATCGGAGCACGCGACGATTGGGAACTGGTGGACATCTTCGCCGATGAAGGGCTTACTGGCATGAAAAGCGAAACCCGTGATGAATTTCAGCGGATGATTCGCATGTGTGAGCTCAAGCAAATTGACCTCATCATAACGAAGTCCATCTCCCGCTTCGCACGGAACACAAAAGACGCTCTGGCCTATGTAAGAAAGCTCAAGTTGCTGGGTGTGGGCGTACAGTTTGAAAAGGAAGGCATCTCGACACTCTCTATGGGCGACGAGATGCTTCTTAATACCTTCTCTGCTCTGGCGCAGGAGGAATCGCAGTCTATCTCTATGAACCAGCGCCTCTCAATCGTCAAACGCATGGAACTTGGCGAGTATGTGGATAGCAACGCCCCTTACGGATACCGGCTGGTCGATAAGATGCTGACCGTGTACGAGCCGGAAGCAGGCATTGTGCGGAATATCTTCGCTCTGTACTTGCAGGGCTTCTCCACAAGTGAGATCGCAAGAGAGCTGAACAAACTCAACATCCCTACTAAGGCCGGAAAGGAAATCTGGCGACCAAGTCGCGTGGCATATATTCTGAAGAACGAAAGGTACATCGGCGACAGCTTTTATCAAAAGACCTACCGAGAAACCACCGTTCCCTTCAACCAACACCCCAATCGTGGACAGGAAGATCGCTTCTACGCAAAGGGTACCCACCCCGGCATCGTCGAAAAGGATGTATTCGATGCCGCTCAGACCCTTATTGAAAAGCGCAAGGATGTCTTCGCCAAAGCAACAACACAAAATATCTATCCGCTTACGAGCCGCATTCAGTGTTCTGAGTGTGGCTCTTTCTATAGGCGAAGAATCGTGTCGGGGACTGTGAAGTGGGTATGCTCCCTTCACAAAGATGACAGCACGGCCTGCGACTCCAACTACTACAGCGAAGAAAGAATCTACGACGGCTTCATCTCCATGGTGAACAAACTGCGGTTCTCTGAAGATAACATTCTCGGACAGGTCATCAGCCGGCTGGAGATGACACTGGCAGCTATGAAGCGAAACAATCTGGCTGCGCGTGATTTAAGCAAGAGCATCGCTGAGTTGAATGCGAAACTGCTCATGCTTGAACAACTCCGGTCCAAGGGATACCTCGCCCCTGAAGTCTATCAGGCGCAAGCCAACGAGATCGGCGCAGAGCTGGCAAAACTTAAGGACGTCAGACAGGAGAAGTTCAATTCAAAAGCCGCCATCATGCTTGAGGAAGTCAAGAAACTAAAAATGCTCATCTTCGAACTGGAAGAACCCCTCGAAGCATTCGATGAGAAGCTCTTTCTGGAAATTGTGAAGTCCATCCAAATCAATAAAGAGGACGAAATGTCCGTGGAACTCCTTGGCGGGCTTCGATTCAGAGAACGCATATAGGAGGCACTCATGAAAAAGATACGGTACATCCCATACGGATACACGATGCGAAATGGCAGAACGGTCATCTCAACTGAGGAAGCAGAGATCATCCGAGAGATCTTTAAGGCATATCTGGATGGCGCTTCTCTCAAAGCAATTGCGGAAGAACTGACCGGTCGCCAGATCCCATATACACAAAGAACCACCACATGGGATAAAGCCCGTATCGCAAGAATCATCGACAACGCCAAATATATTGGGACTGAAGAATACGACCCCATCATAGATGAAGATATGTATGAAGCGGCAGTCAGCCTGAAAACGGCGCGGCAGCGCAATACCTGCGAAAAGGAAAACGATGCCATCGACCTGCTCCGTGACTTCGTTCGGTGCGACAACTGCGGTCAGCCAATGAAGCGTCGTGTCAGTATGAAGCATCGCATTCGAGAGAGCTGGAACTGCACTAACGATGACTGCGGCATCAGAGTTCGCATCAGCGATACCCAACTCATCGAAACCATTACCGTCCTCATCAATCGGGTCATCCTCAATGACCATCTGCTCCAGCCGAAGCCCAGGAAACGGTATGAACCAGACGCGAAGGTCACCAAGGTAGGAAACGATATCGCCCTGGAGCTGGAGCGTGACGCTCCAAACGAGGAGTACATCATTGAAAAGACCATCGAGATGGCAGCGCTCATGTACGAGCAAAGCAATGCCAAGTTGAACCTCACAGTATCGCTCGCAAGGAAACTGGCACATACGATGGTCACGCAGGATGAATTCAATCGAGATTACTTTACCGCCCTCGCCTCATACATCACACTCGGTGAACAAGGCAGAGTGGTGCTTCATACTAAGACAGAAACGGAGGTCACGCTGGACGATGGAAGTAACGAAAGTCCCTAAGAAAATAATCACTGTCATAGAGCCGAAACGCTCCATGACGGTAGACAAAGAAAAATACAGACAGAAAAGAGTGGCAGCATACTGCCGAGTCTCGACAGATAGCGAAGAACAGCTCGTCTCCTATGCCAACCAAAAGAAGGTGTACACCGAGATGATCGCCAGTCGTAAAGACTGGTGCTTCGCAGGCCTGTTCGCTGATGAGGGCAAGTCCGGCACAAGAGCCGACAAGCGGCCTGAGTTCAACAAAATGATCAACGACTGTCTGGCTGGAAAGATCGATTACATCATCACTAAATCCGTATCCCGCTTTGCGAGAAATACGGTGGATTGCCTCGACTATGTCCGAATGCTCAAGTCCAAAGGCATCGGCGTCTACTTTGAGGAGCAGCAGATCGATACACTCAAGACAGATAGTGAACTGTATCTGGTCATCTATGCTGGCTTCGCACAGTCCGAATCCGAAAGCATCAGCAAGAATATCACATGGAGCGTCCGCAAGAAGTTCGAGGAAGGAACTCCAGTGTTTATGTACAAGCGGTTCCTCGGCTATAAAAAGGGCGCTGACGGTGAGCCGGAGATCGTACCGAGCGAAGCGGCTATCGTAGAACGCATCTTCAATCTCTACCTGGCCGGAGAGACTGTGGACAAGATCTCCAAGATGATGCAGGCTGAGAACTATGATATCCCCGACAAAACCATCAGCTTTAGCAAGGGCATGATCATGAATATGCTCTCCAACGAGCGATATTGCGGAGATGCAATCCTGCAAAAATCCGTCACAATTGACTGCATCGAAAAGAAGCGAAAAAAGAACACCGGCGAAGCTCCAATGTACTATGTTCAGAATAACCATCCAGCTATCATCGACAGAGTGACCTTCAACAAAGTTCAGGAAGAACTGGCAAGGCGAAAAACGAAAACGCCAGGCTCCGCAAAGAGTTCCATCACATCCACCGGAAAATATTCCCGCTACGCCCTGACCGACGTCCTCATCTGCGGCAACTGCGGTACTCGCTATCGCCGTGTGACATGGTCAAGGAACGGTGTCAAGCGCATCGTGTGGCGCTGCATCAGCCGACTGGACTACGGCAAGAAATACTGCAGCGATTCCCCCACCATTATGGAGGACAAGCTACAGGAGGCCATCGTTCGAGCGGTCAACAAGTTTAACGAGCAAGATAACGCCACCTATAAGGCACTCATGAGAGCGACCATCAGCGAAGCCCTCGGCCTTAATGGAGATCCGGAAGAAGTAGATATGTTGGAGAGAAAGGTCGAAGCCCTAAACAATAAGATGCTGGCGCTTGTCAATGAGAGTGTCAGTTCCGGCGATGGCATCGAAGCCCATGAAAGCGAGTTCATGACACTGTCACAAGAAACAGAACTTCTCAAGCAGCGTATAGCAGCCATTCAGGAAAGCACCGCCAAGGATAACGGTGAGCAGAGCCGCCTCGAGCAGATCCAAGCCATCATCTCAGAAAGAGAAAGCAAATGCATGGAGTACGATGACTCCATCGTCCGTCAGATGGTAGAATGCATTAAGGTTTATCCTGGCGGCAAGCTGGAAATCATCTTCGGTGGCGGATACCTTGTCGAAGAATCCGTCTAAGCGTAGGAGATTGAGGGATCATCCCTCTTTCTCTTTCTTTATTTCATCGTGGATGTTCTCCTGAATCGCATCGAGAAGGGCGACTTTTTGCTCTGTTGAACACTCCAACCTTGAGATGTAATTATAAATCAACTGTGCATGGACAGTTGCAACGCGCTTGGCAAGTTCCTCCTGACCTTCCTTTGAGCGCGGCAAATGAATGATTACTTCCATAGAATTCCCCCCCAATCAGGCATAAGGCCGGATGCATATCGGTAAGGTAGTCAGCACACAATGAAGTATGGGATAATCGCAGACGCTCCGCCTTATAATATCTTTATTTATTGACAATTATAAATGTATCGTCTATAATAACAAGCACAAAGATGATGTAGAGGTGGTGTGCAGAATGGGACGAAAGAGTGTTGCTGTGCTGCCGCAGACGCAGGCGATTTTAGAACAGCTGGGAGAACAGATCAAACTTGCCAGATTACGGCGGCATCTGTCTGCCGAATTGGTCGCGGAAAGAGCCGGTGTGAGCCGAGCCACAGTGTGGAATGTTGAAAAGGGAAACCCCTCTGTCGCGATTGGGATCTATGCCGCAGTTCTGCACGCACTGAACAATATGGATAAAGACCTTCTGCTCGTTGCAAAGGATGATGAGCTGGGGCGTAAACTCCAAGACCTTGAACTTACCACGCGCAAGAGAGCACCACGAAACGGAGGTGATTAACCGTGGCGTCAAACCAAAAAGTAATTTATGTCTATGAGAGCTTCAGATCTACAACGCCAAACTTCCTGGGGACGCTCTTCGTGGAGAATGTCCGCGGCCGTGAGAGCTACTCCTTTGAGTATGACGCTGACTGGTTAAAAAGCAGCGCAAACTACATGTATCTCGACCCGGATCTTCAACTGTACGCCGGACGTCAGTATCCCACCGGCACAAAAAATGTGTTCGGTCTTTTCGCTGACTCTTCCCCCGACCGCTGGGGCCGCCTGCTGATGACGCGCAGAGAAAGAATACTGGCGGAACAGGAAGGCCGAAAGCCTCGAAAGCTCTTAGACAGCGACTTCCTGATGGGCGTCTACGACGAGACGCGGATGGGCGCGATCCGCTTCAAGCTGGACAAAGACGGGCCGTTTCTCTCGGATGATTCGGAAACCCCAACACCTCCATGGACCAGCCTGCGAACACTGGAGGAGGCTTCCCGTCAATTTGAAAACGATGAGTCCGGTCTCGAACAGAAATGGATCAATCAGCTCATCAAGCCCGGTTCCTCGCTGGGTGGCGCTCGTCCGAAGGCCACCGTTCTGGACACAAGCGGAAATCTGTGGATCGCCAAGTTTCCGTCCAAGCACGATGATGTTAACGTGGGCGCATGGGAAAAGGTTACCCATGACCTTGCAAGACTTTGCGGCTTGGATGTTCCCGAGTCCATGCTGATCGACTTCTCCAAATACGGAAGCACCTTCCTTGTACGAAGGTTTGACCGGAATGGTGCTGCGCGGATTCATTTCGCATCCGCCATGACAATGCTCGGCAAGACCGATGGGGCATCGGCAGCGGACGGCTCCAGTTATCTTGAACTGGTATCCTTTATCAAGGCTAACGGCGCTGCTCCCAAGAAAGATTTGACAGAGCTATGGAAGCGGATCGTGTTCAATATGGCTGTTTCCAATACGGATGACCACATGAGAAACCACGGCTTTATCCTCAAGGCGGATGGTTGGCACCTCTCTCCCCTGTACGATGTAAACCCCGTCCCGGAAGGTGACGAGCTGTCCCTCTGCGTAAACGAGGACGATGCGGCGATCTCCCTCGACCTTGCACTGGAGATCGCACCGTATTGTGAGGTCAGCACCAAGGACGCAACGTCTATGGCGTCGGATATCCTGAAAACCGTCCGAGAAAACTGGAATCGTCTGGCAACAGAATGCGGATTAAGCCGGAGCGCACAGGAATATATGCGGCCGGCCTTCTCGCTGGCTCTTGAATAACACAGCTTGATTCACCATCAGATCTCCCTTCGAGCAAGGGGGATCTTTTTTTGCCAGTCACAAGCCAAAGAACATTCCGCATGCGCTATTCCTCAAGGACAGGATCGTCTGCAAGGGGTTCTTCGTTTTCCTCTACAAAGTCATCTTCCGCAGCAACCTTTCCAGAATGCAGCTTCGTCATTCGCAAGGTGTATTTGCATTTTCGGTTATAAGCAACGAGCATAGCTTCGGCGTAGCAAAGAGACCCTGCTCCACGCTCTTTAGCGATGCGAGACAACTGCCGAACAGACATGAAGCCAACCCTCTCCTTAAAGGTTTCATCACGAAGCTGGTCACCAAATGCTACGACCATTCTCGCAACACCAGCTAATACATTTGCCCCCAGAGAGTCGATATCCCCCTCCCATGTACCAACGCAGAGCCGCAAAGTTCGGTCAAGCACATGGTAACCATATTTGGTGTAGATCCGCTCCAGCGTGGCAACCGCACAGATCACGCCATATGCTTTGGTCGGCCCGATAGAAAGAGAATAGGATTCAACGAGCCGCTTAATAACAAGCTGCTGCTCATTTCCTGCTTCGATATTAGCCATGAATATCTCATAAGGCTTCAACGGGCGCACATGCTTCATCTGATTTGCAAAAATGTCTGCTTCGTTCTTGTAATCTAAGCTGTCATAAATCATGCACCAAACAGGAGTCTCCCGCGAACCGGATACAGTAGCAACGATCTCTATGGTGTGCTGACCATTAAAGACATAGTTGACACCATCACGGCGGCTCACCTTTACCGGGTTGATTTGGTTCAGGTCGAAATCCTCGATGGCTTTTTCAACCTGAGCATGAGACAATGGCCGCTGGTATTCCTGATTAGACACGAGATTTTTGATCGGGATCTGCTCGAAGTGGACATTCGGAACAAATCTGCTGAAGTCTTGCATTAGTCTACCTCCCTGATTTCTGAGAGCATCTCGGACACCTTCTTCTGTAGCGACAACAGCGCCTCCTCAAGTTTGCTTTTTGCACTCGTTGAAGCAGCGTTCATATCCGCATTGTTTCTGGCTCGCTCGATGGAACTGACCCATGACGGAACGGTCAGAGTCAAACCGGCGATTTCGGCGTCAGGGTCGTGCATAGGGGGAATTTTGATAAGAGGTAAAGTTTCCTGCATAGATTCGACTGGCTCCTCATCTGTATCAGCAAATTCTTTTCGTGTGTCACTGTAACTGGTGAACGGGTGCTGTAGGTCTTCGGGCCTTGTCCCAATTCGCCTAATCTCTTCCGGCGGCATTTTCGAAAGGGCCACAAGGTTCTCGTGAGAAATTTTGAAAGTGCCAGAAAGCACTTTGCCAGGAAGTTCAGGATCTGCCTGTCCAACAACGTCTAATGCCTTACTGAAGATCGCATACTTCTGCACAGATCCAGTAGATACATTATATTGAGCGCTGAACTTCTGGGCTGTGCGCCGAAAAGTCTCGCCTCGCTCACCCTTGTTTCTCCGCTTATACTGGTTGAACCCATTGATGTTGGGCGGATGCTTACGCGCTACTTTCTCAAGTTCATACTGCTTTCCAATGAGATATCGTCTGGTTTCCTCCGTGATATTTCGGCGACCGAGCTGATTGCTGCAGATCCAGACAATCGCTTGCTCACGGTTCTCAAATGGCATCTTCCGTACAGCATAGGGGATGTGCAGCCGGTTACATATCTCGTAGCGGTTATGGCCATCAATGATGATGTTATTCCATGTGATGATCGGCTCTCTGCAGCCATCTACTGTAAGATTTACTTCGAGTTGAAGATACTCATCTTTCCGTAAAGGTCGAATGAGTGTCTTGAATTCCGGGTCGATCTCCAACACCGCAAATCCTTTATCCATCGCTGGGAGGTCTCCTCTCATTTTTCTTTAAGGTTTTCATGGAGAAATAGGCTACTCTGTTTGCAACATCCACCTCTCCGCTCATACGATAACTGTATTGGAAGTCGAGAGTACCGATCATATTGACCAAAGCGCACAGGAGTGTATTGCTGTAGAACTCAACAGAATAATGGCGTGATGTTTGAACCAACTTCACTCGGTTGGAGGTGCCACCAGTGAGGGGCCGATCTGAGCCAAGTACAGCAATGAACATTTCTTCTGGATTGACCAGAAATTGAACATATTGCGGATTCCCCATTTTGCTCAGGGTGGACTTATGTATGCGAAAGCGATTCCACTTTAAGTCAATGGTCATGATCGCGCTGTTATCCGTACTACCCATTTACACTCCCCTCCTGCACAGGTACCTCTGGTTGATATGCGTTATGGGCTGATGTGACATTTTCCACGGATGCCGTGGAGGATACAGTGCTATCCTTGATTCCATAGATTGCGTATCCATCAAAAATGTTGATCTGCAGGGACTTCTGGTGCTCACGATAAGGCAAGCCGAACTGATCCTTCCAACCGGCAGGGAATACAGGTGTACGCGCAGTCTTGGGCTTGCCTCCGTCTTTTGCAATACGCTGATAGATCTCAGAGGCATTCAAGTCGAATACGATCAGATACTCACCATTGGCATGGATGACCTTGCCTAGCAGCTTGTACCTGTAATCAATATTCCAGTCCATCAGCTCAAAGAGCTTTGCAAAGAAGAACTTGCCCGTCACCTGGCGGGGCTTCCTCTTCCCGCCAGATATGTTGCACCATGCGAATGCGTCTCGTTCTGACTCAGCGCAAGGGCGTAGCGCAAGAATGTGCGACTCTCGATTGATCAAGAGCTGAGCACAGTCTGCATGGGGAAACTTATTCAAGCAAGCAGTATTGACATATACTTTGTAATTGTTGAAGGTGATAGACGGCTCGAAAGTATGAGCGAAGAATTCTCTACGAACCACCTGATACCCATCAAAATCGAAGTCGTCACTAAGTTCGATCACATCGCCTGGTGCCGATGCGTCGATTGTCATCGGCGTGTCCGCATCCTCCTTAAAGGTAATGGTAGTTTCATCATCGATATTGCCGAATTGAGTCTTCTGCAGTATCGGTGAGATGAAAGAAACCTGGTTTTCTACTTCCATTCTGCTCTCCTTTCATTCGTCTCTGACAAGATCCAGCGCATCTCCAATCTGGCGTAGGCTCATGCTGAGATAGCGACAAAGCCGTCTGAGTTGTTCCGCGTTATACTCTGCCATGATCCCATCCTGCTCGGCTTCCGACAGATCAGAAAAGCATCTGTTGACATGCTTGCCATCACGGACTACGCGGTAATACACGCCATCAAGATTCCGAGAGACCGGGATAACGGATTTTTCAGGCATCGAAGTTCACCCCTTCCAACTGCTTTATGGGCGCTAATTGTTCGGCGATAAAACGCTGCATCTCATCGTACTTGGTGACTTGAAGTTTTTCGCCGGTTTCAAAGAGTTGACCTTCCAGCCAAAGCTTCCAGGCATCTTCACTTTGTGACTCCAACGAAGATGAGGTAAGCCGGTGGGAATAGAAGTCGCTGCCAAATTTGTCAACCAGTTTCTCAGGAACTGCTCGGATGCGCTTTCCTGATACGGAAAGAGGTGAAAGGCTGCCACTTCCATTGGCGGGAGAATCTGTTCCCGTCATAAGATAGGACTGGATAAATATCTCAGGTTCACTCAGATCAAATAGGAATACCGAATCCCCTTCGTTTTGGAGGAGCTTACCATAAGCCCTAAACTTATAAGCAGTTTCCCAATCGAGCAGTTCAAACAGGGTTTCCCCAAACGCGGAACACGGTATCTCCTTGGCGTAGTATTTTCCATCGGTAGGTCTTGACCACTGTACGAATTGGCGCGAGTCCTTAGAGGCACGGCGGACAGCAAACTTCCGCAAACCCGGATGGATCAGCAGCTCAACTTTACTGTCCTTTCCAAACTGCCTGACACAGTCCGTGTTGAACTTGATTGTCTTACTTTGGAATAGTACATACGGCCTTTTATTCGCATCAAAGAGAGAGGCATTCGTAACTTCAAAACCGCGCAAGTCGAAATCTCCTGCCTCCACCTCGAAAGTGGAGTTGTCCTCCGTAGGCTGACCGTAATATGTATCGTCTGTGTAGACGCTCATAGAAGCCCGCAAATAATCAGCCGCCTTGAATCCCGCCCATTTGGGGATGATCGTGACAAAGCCTTTTAGAATACCAGAATCGATCACACGAAGCTCCGGCAGAATAGATTTTCCCCCATACTTTGCATTGTTGATCATGTGCTGGACGGCTATATAGTCATCCCTCGACACGATTGCCTCGTGTTCTCCTTTATACAGGCTCTGCTGCCTTTCTCCTCTGTTTTTCTTAGACTTATGACTGATCACATCAGGCGTGAATGTCTTTCTTGTGAGAACGTCACCACAATGCCGCTCATTCCTCAAGACCTGAATAACGGTGCCGGAAGTCCACTTGGAATTACCAAGGAATGTCCTCTTACCAAGCGTCTCGAGGGCCTTTGCAATATGAGATGAAGAGTATCCAGACAGATACATATAGAATATGAGCTTCACGGTTGGAGCCTCGTCCGGGTTGATCACCAGCTTCCCATCAGCATCATGAGAATAACCCAACAGCTTGGGCGTCAGAGGGAGGCCTCCATTTAACCGCTGAGCAAGCGAAACTTCCATACTGCGGCTTCGGATGCGGGACTCGTTTTCCGCAATGGAAGCCAGAAAGGACAGCGGCATGTTTGTGTCCTCATTCAGGGAGAAGATGCATTCGCTCTCAAAGAAAACGCCCACTGGATTGCGGAGCTCCGCAAGATTACGCACCATGGTAATACAGTCGACGGTATTTCTGGCAAGACGCGAGACCGATTTAGTGATAATCAAGTCGATTTTTCCATCTCTGCTGTCAGCGAGCATTTGGTTCAGCTCGACGCGGTGTTTTGTTGAGGTTCCGGAGATGCCTTTGTCGGCGTAGATCTTTACAAGCTTCCAATTGGGATGCTTCAAGACGAACTCCTCATAATAGTTCTTCTGGAGTTCATAGGAAGTTTCCTGACCGAGATTATCCGTTGAAACACGGACATAGACCGCAACACGCTGATGGATATCGGCATCGTAAAAGTCGACCTGCTTCTTTGCCGGATAGATGACATCCGGCTCTCTTCGATTTGAGTATCGCTTTTTTACTTTCTCGCGTTCTGCTTGGTCAGCTGCTTTCTTGGCGGAATTACTCATGGAGAGCACCTCTCACATCCAGTTCATCATCGGGCAAGATCTTCCAGTCGGGTGTTGGGAGGAAACAGGGCTCCCGAAGGTCATCACGATAATACGAGGCTAAAGTGTATAGATCTTCTGATATGAAGTAGATGCCAACAGGAGGCTTGCGAGCCGCGAGCATTCTTGCGCAAATCGTCATTTCTTGGGCATCTCTGGACACATTGCTGACCTTCTGTGTGATTATGAGATCGACTTTTCCATCATCACAGTCAGACAGGAGTTCAGACCATGCCGTAGAATTCTCCATATACGGAGCGGTCGATCCATTGTCAATATAGAAGCCCACAAACTCCCACATAGGATACTGAGCCAGCGTAGCCCGAAAAACCTCTTTGTTGCGCTCGAGATATTCCTCGTCTCCATATTTTGTCTGGTTAAAAAAGCGGATGTACACCGCAACCTTGAACGGGATCTTAGGGTTAGGTGTTTCATGACGGATTGTTTTCAACCACTGCCGGTGTTGTGCCACAAGAGGAGATACCATGTTTTCTCCCAGGCACAGGTCAAAGGAGGGATATTCAGTCTCTTCGAGTCCTTGTTCAGTACCTAAAGGCAGCAGTTTCGTGTTTTCCATGTTTTCCTCCCGTATTTGGGCAAGCCCTTTTGGGTGAATTATAGGGAAAATGCTTAAAAATAAGAAGATACCATAGGTCAGCATCTTGACCTATGGTATGGAAATGGCAAAAAAATTATCGGATTGGTCACCCAATCCGATAATTAATCATTATTCTGCTTCTTATGCATGGAGGCTTTGACTTCTCGGACGATATTCAGGATGGCTTCCATCTCACTGGCCGAGCAGCCTTCGAGAATCTCCGCAAACTCGCCTTGATAAATCGTCTTGACTTCCGGCACATCTGCACGGAGCAGATGATCTGCAGACACCTGAAGGGCTTCCGCCACCTTGACGAAGGTCTCAAGCTGCATACTCGTTTTTCCGCGTTCAATGTTGCTGATCAGCGGCAGCGAAACAGAAGCCTTGACTGCCAAATCCGCCTGGCTCATGCCTCTGCTGGTTCGAACAGCTTTGATGCGTGAGCCGATCAGCTTCAAGTCCAATTGTTCATACATGACCAGCTCACCTCTCCTTTGCCGGATATAAGCTATTGAATATATTTTAAGTTAGTATATATCATGCAAAGGTCGAGTTTATATAACCGTCCCGCTATAAAATAGCGGTTCAAATATAATTGAGTTGCCAAAATTTTTAAGGAGGTTTCTCTATGCAACTCAATTACTATGTCCTTGGCCAAAGAATCCAGAAGATCAGGAAGAACAAGCGTATCTCCCAGGCGGTGCTATCCACCATGATCGACAAATCCGCTGGATACATCAGCTATCTCGAGTGCGGTACAAAGGTTATGAGTCTCGAAACTTTTGTTGGCATCGCCAATGCGCTGGAGGTGTCGACTGATACGCTCCTGAACAGGCAGCTCACGGGTGCGACTGCGATGTCTAATGCCGAGGCGCAGAAAATCTTTGCCAACTGCACCCCGTATGAAACCTATGTCCTGTTGGATGTGCTGAAAACAACCAAAAACGCACTTCGCTCGCATCACCATCTCCTCAAAGATGAATGGTAATCATTTTATCAACTGAATACCAAATAGCAACAGACCACAGGTTAAGAGATTGACCTGTGGTCTGTTGCGTGCAAAAAACGATTATGTTTTCACCCAAAACGATTATGATTTGGGCTTTTGCGAGATTTTCCATTCTATTGATGCTATAATCCGGTCAAGCCAGAAAGGATGAGGATGAATGATCTATTACACCGGCGATATTCACGGCAGTGCGAAAGGAATCGCCGCTTTTGCCCAACACTATGAGCTCACAGAATCGGACATAATCGTCATCCTTGGTGATGTCGGAGCGAACTACTATGGAAACAGACGAGACAGGTATTGTAAAGATGACCTTGCCAGAATGAAGCCTACCGTGTTCTGTATTCATGGAAACCATGAACGGCGTCCGGCCACACTTTCCGGCTATAAGCAGAAAGAGTGGAATGGTGGTCGCGTTTGGTACGAGGATGATTATCCAAACTTGCTGTTCGCCAAGGACGGCGACATCTTCATTATGGATGGGATCAAGCACTTAGTCATCGGCGGTGCATATAGCGTAGACAAATACTACCGATTGGAAAACAACCTGCTGTGGTTCGCGGACGAGCAGCCCTCGGCAGAAATCAAAGCCTATGTGGAGGAGCAAATCGCTAAGCATCACATTGATATCGTTCTCTCCCACACCTGTCCCTATAAGTATGAACCACGGGATGCGTTTTTACCCATGATCGACCAACGCACGGTTGATGACAGTACGGAGCGATGGCTCGATGAGATAGAAGATAAAGCAGATTACAAGGCATGGCTTTGCGGTCACTGGCACATAGAGAAGCGGATCGACAAGCTACGCTTCCTGTTTCACGATGTTGTGTCGTTGGAAATGATAAAGCGAGGTTTCAAATGAGCCGTTTCAAGAGCAATCTCTACACAGTCGAGCGCCGAACTTGGAAAAACCACGAAATGTGCCTGATTCAAAATGATGACTTTACTCTCTTTTCAGGGCACCACAAGACGAAGATCGTCGAGGAGGATCTCCCGGAATGGTATGTCTTTGGCCGGTACTATAAGATGTGGGGCTTTCTCTCCACAAAGGGGATTACCGACTTGCGGTACATCCCGAACCTGTGGATCAACCATTTCCTAAAGGATGACTGCCTCCTGATCTCCTATGGCGGAAAGATTGAGGAACAGCCAGACAGTAGTGGCTTCGAGAAGTACAGTGGCATTGATGAGCGTGTGTGGGGCAACGAGATCCTCAATGTTCTGAAAGGCGCTGAGAAGTTCTCGGGGTACGATATAGGCTCTATCGTGGAGCAGATTCGAGAGAAGCAGCGTATTCTCATTGAGAACTACCCAGACGAGTTCGGACCCCACAAGTGGAGTTTTGATCTCAACAAATGGATGGCAGAAGAGTACCACTCAGGCCGCCCAACCTATTACAGCAAAGCCATCACAGAAAAGAGAGAAGCAGAGCTGCGAGAACTATATGACAAAAGAGGACAGACAAATGGATGAATGCCAAAACGCAATGGAAGAACTCCACGGTATCGTCGAGGGGATCCGCAAGCTGCGCGACACAGCATACGCGCACTACTCTTTATTGGTCGAGCAGGTGCTGAAGGATCAAATCACCGACGAGCAGCAGTTAGAACAAATCATGGATGGCCTCTGCGATTTCTGCGATGAGATTCGCTTCATCGATCTTTATCGAAGCCTTTGCCGACACATCTATTACCAATATCCGCAGCTCGTAGGAGAGCATGTGGCTCTTTTCCGTGCGCTGTTTGAGGGACCCGATGAGAAATGATTTGAGAGAAGATGTATGGAGGTAACCTTCAGTGAAGGTGGCAGATACAAGTTTGCCTGCTACCGCCTCACATATGAAGAAAGCAAGTCTCCAGATAGGATTGCAAAGATCAAAGCCGATCTTGCCTCAAAGGGGAAAGATGGGTATTCCATTGCAATCACTTATGACGCATCTCCCACCCCACCAACGTGGGACACATTCGCCAATTCCTTATTATGTCTGGACGGAAGACTTGAGATGTGGAAGCTAATGCAAGAGAGTTGGCCACATCACAAAGCGGTCGAAGCGCAGAAAGGAGTGAGTAAGATGAGCACATCATATTTCATTTTTACGGAGGTTCTGGCAAATGATCAGTGGCATTGTATCAACCCCCAAGTGATGAAGTTGCTGCCTATCGAACATCTCATTCTTGTTCCAACGCTTCGTTCGGACAGCAGGTATCAGTTTGAAAAAGCATACCGACAGCTTGAGTGCGATGGACACCCGTTCACAGTAGACGAAATGTCAAGAAATCTACAGGCATCGGTGAACGACTGGCTTACCCCAGAGGACAGTGTCCGAATTGCCGTTTGCTACGATGACATCTTGAAGCTACTGAACACTTCCGGCAAAGAACATTCTGCATTTGCTCTTCGATCTGAAGTAGCTGCCTTTCAGAATGATGAATCCGATAATATTTTGGAATTCGTCTCAGTAGACGAATATCGGAAGATGGAGGATGAACTCAAGAAGGCTTATCAATATTTCGAATGGAATGACCGCTCCGGTGCGTATCGCTATTATGAGGAGATCCAAAAGAAGGTCGCCACACAGGTCAAGGATTGGAAAGCGATAAACCCTCGGGCAGAAATCACCTCTGTCCGAATAATGCTTTTTTCAACCTAAAGGAAAACACACAGGAGGGTTTCAGATGCAATCGAATCAAGAAGCAAACCAAAAACTGATTGAGAGATTTCCGTTTCTTTTGCCCCGTAACCGCTGGACGGACAAGGTGCCAGAGGATTTCGACTATTCCTATACGGAGCTGGATTCCATGCCTGACGGATGGCGAAAGGCTTTCGGTGAGCAAATGTGTGAGGAGATCCGCGAGGAACTGGTGCATGCCAATTATCTCGACCAATACCGCATCACTCAGATCAAAGAAAAATATGGATCGCTCCGTTGGTACGACTTTGGCTGTACAGAACGGATGCTTCGTGAGATCATCCCGAAATATGAGCACTTATCTGCGAGAACTTGCATCAGATGTGGGAATCCTGCAACAAAGGTTTCTACTGGTTGGATCAGTCCCTACTGTGACACTTGTGCTGGCAAAATCAGTCATGCCGAGAGATTTATTTCCATTGAGGAATGGCTCGATGGAAGCGGAGATGAGGTTGCATCAGAAAGGATTGTGAATGAAAAAGATACCCACTCTCTTTGAACGAGAATTTGAAAACCATCGAATTGTCCGGATACTGCCAAATATCAGCCCTGACCTTGCTTGGGTCATGGCCGGCGAAGGCGTTGCTACCATCAAATGGGACGGTGCCTGCTGTGCGGTCATCAGTGGTGTTTTCTACAAAAGATACGATGCAAAACATGGAAAGCCTGTCCCGCCTAACGCAATCAAGTGTCAGGAGAACGCAGACCCTGTCACTGGCCACTTGCCTTGTTGGGTACCTTGTGACCGAACTGCAACCGGCGACAAATGGTTCTGGGATGCGTATGACAGAATGGGAACCGTACCCGATGGAACATACGAGGCCATCGGTCCGCATTTCAGGGCTAACCCATACAGCCTCGAAGCCGACATTCTAAAACCCCACGGGAAAGACATCATCGAACTGGAGCGGAGCTTCGAAGGCATTCGCACTTATCTGGAAACCCATGTGATCGAGGGAATCGTCTTCTGGAAAGATGGACACCCTCGGTGCAAGATCAAGCGCAAGGATTTCGGGTTCCCGTGGGGAAGATGATTGCTTAAATTGGAAGACTCCATTAGAGGTACGGCAAAGCACTTGGCGATAGGAGGCGCACCACATGAGTAAATGGCTCGGCTACACAGTAGAGCTATTCTCCAATGGTCAATGGTTCAACATCGATCAGTGGCATCGACACGCAAATGGAGAACTCAGACACCGCTATCTGTATACTGCGCCCGAACGAGATATCTTCTCCAGCGCACATGATGAGCTGGCTCTTAGTAAAGAGAGAATCTGCTTTTCTGACCTGGCAGCAGAAACTCAGGATATCATCTGCGCAGAAAATCCAGCATTCGAACGCAGTACATTCGACTCATGGGATTTTTTCATTTGGGGCAACCTCTCTGACTTGGAGATGCTACTTCAAAAGCCTGTTGAGAATGAAAACGATGGATACATTTCAAAGGATTTACTCAAAGGGCTGCTTGTCAGGATTCAAGACCAAATCCAGATTTTTCGACAGACCATCCCGTACTTCGTGACTGATAGGTCATCGGAAATGCCAATCAGGATCATTATCTGTGAGTTGTGATTTTTTGATAGCTATTCGCTCTGAAATATGGTAATTGTTCGTGTTACAGAAAAGGAGGTGGAACACCATGATTTATGTAATGTCCGATATTCATGGACAAAAGCGACGCTTTGATTCCGTCATGAAGCAAATCAAACTGCAGCCGGATGACACTCTTTATATCCTTGGAGATGTGATAGACAGAAACCCGGATGGCATCAAAATCCTTCGTCAGATCATGGCGATGTCAAATGCCAAAATGCTTCTGGGTAACCACGAATTAATGATGATGAATGCTCTCTACTACCCACCCCCAGAGGATGAGGAGTGGCCTGAATACTACTATGAGCGCAAGCAGTCTCTGTGGTATAGAAATGGAGGCGAGATAACACATAATTATCTGAAGCACATAAAGAAAACCGTTCGTCAGGAGATATTCGAGTATTTGGAGAAGCTGCCTGTAAACATGGAAATCACGGTGAATGGCAGGCAATTCATTCTGACCCACGCGGCTCCTGCCGAGCTGTATGAGACCTACGGCCGTAAATATGAGTGTGAGCGAGACTTTGCCGTCTGGATGCGATTTGACAGTTTCCCTGTTCTGGAGGACTGTACAGTCATCTTCGGACACACGCCAACTATCCGTTTCCAGTATGATAACCCAATGGCAATATGGGATGCAAAGAGCTGGATCGGAATCGACTGCGGCTGTATGCTCCCTGAAAAGGGTGACCCTTGGTCAGGAGCACTTGGAAGACTGTCGTGTCTCCGATTGGATGATATGCAGGTCTTTTACTCCGAGGAACCTCAATACGACAATCTTAAAGAATCGGAGGAACAGCATTATGGATGATGGCAAAGTTACGATTACCATAGAAATCGATGCAGAACTGCTGGCGCAGGTAACCGAGGTGCTAAAGCCTTATGGCCTCACGCCGGAAGAAGCCGCGGTGCAGTTCTTCGAATACTGTGCCGACCCAAAGACACAGGATCATGCGATTTCACTTCTCAAAAGGTGGAAAGAGGAACAGGAAGCTCAAGAGAGGAATAGCACCAATGCTAAGTAAAGAAGGATTCTGCAAAGCACTCCAAATGATAAAGGAGCAAGAGTCCATCAACGAACAGTTCAGCAAAGCACTCGACCTGGTTGGCAATGGCCACTTTGTATTCGGTACCGAAAACAAGTATCTTCTGGCTCTTAGAGATGTTTTGAAAGAAGCGGTCAATGACCAATACGACTACATCGATTGGTGGCTGTATGAAGCGACCGATGACTATACGGTATGGGAAGCAGATTGCACCATGAAGTATTGCCTGAAAGAGCCTGAAGCACTGTATGATTTTATAACCGGTACGCTAAAGCCTGTCCCTGTATCTTCGGGAGAAAGCACATCACAGCAGGAATAAGGGGATGTCAAAATGAAAAGACTGCCGCCACTATCCGAAATGGAACGCATCGAGCAAACCCTGCTCGTCGAAAAACTGGATGAAATCCTGGAACGCATTGACAACGAAGACATCGGATTCGTAATAACAGAAAACGGTCTGCCGGATATGGTCCTAATACCATTCCGCTGGTTTGCCGAGAACTTTCCGGATGAAGTGCCTGACGACCTAAGAAGCGCCGATTACAAATCCGGATAGATTCCACCTCTGAGGAGCCGAGAAAAGATGGATGAGAAGTTTAACAGAATACCCGTCAGCGTCATCCATCTTGACAAGGATGGCACAGTCATAGATGTGGAAGATTACAACCTCGATAAAGTCGAACCTGATTTGTGGGCAATCAAAGGGCTGGCTGCATCACTGCTCCCCGTCATTCGAGAGTTCTATACGCACGAAGAAAATGTTCAAGCATTTGAGGCATGGCTGAAAGAGCGGGAAAATAATTCTCAAAAACACAGCAAGCGGAAATAAGCGCAAAGACGGAAATCGGAGATGCGAGGCTGTATCTATTTCGGTCACTCTTAAAAATACCCAATTCTCCGCTATCATGGGAAATTGAAAGCAAAAAAAATGGCTGAAACAGCCCAAAGCCGCTTCAGCTCTCGATTTTTCCTATTTTCAGCGTGTATCTAAATTGGTCACGCATGACAGAAAAAGGAACGACACGCGATGCGTGTCGTTCCTTTTTTCACGGGACTTGTACGGCACGGGCTTCCCGCGGGGTTATTGCTTTTCGCCGCGGGGCGTGGTAAAATCTGTCCGTCATACTATACGAAGGAGCCATAGGCTATGCAGGATCATCCCCATCTGATATTCGCCATCCGCCGGCTGCTGTCGCAAAAGGAGCGGGTGATCGTGGCCATCGACGGGCGGTGCGGCTCCGGCAAGACCACCCTGGCGGCAGAGCTGCAGCGACAGCTGCCCTGCAGCGTGTTCCACATGGACGACTTCTTCCTCCGCCCGGAGCAGCGGACAGAGGAGCGGCTCGCAGCCCCCGGCGAGAACGTGGACCACGAGCGGTTCCTGGAGGAGGTGCTGCTGCCGCTGCGGAGCGGACGATCCGTCACCTACCGGCCATTCTCGTGCGCGCAGCAGCAGCTGGGCAGCCCGGTGACGACAGAGCCCGGACAGCTGACCATCGTGGAGGGCGCCTATGCCTGCCATCCAGACCTGTGGGCGTATTACGACCTGCGGGTGTTCCTGACCGTTGACCCGGAAACGCAGATGCAGCGCATCCTGCGCCGCAGCGGCCCGGAAAAGGCGCAGCAGTTCCGCGACCGTTGGATACCCCTTGAGGAAAAGTATTTCAACGCCTTTGATGTACAGGCGCGCTGCGATATGTGCATCCATGGGTGATCATTTGCGCGCCCGCTCCTTCGAGACGGCGGAAAACAAAACCTCCGGCTAAGCCGGAGGTTTTGCTTTATTGCTTCCGGGCGGTCAGGTACTCGTCGCCAGGCCGCCAGTAGGGGCAGCTGCGGGTGTCGCTGGCCAGGAAACGCGCCAGTTCGTCCTCGTCCAGGTCCATGTCGCACAGGTAGTCGTCGTACTCCTCGTCGTACACGTACCACACGCAGGTCTCACACTTATCCATCACACATCCTCCACCAGCCGGTGCTTATCGAACTTGCAGTGCCGGTAGTACACCAGCGTGGCCACGCTGCACACGAACCAACCGGCGGGATAGCTCATGGCGATGGGGATGATCTCGTTGGAGATATAGTTGGCCACGATGAACAGGTATATCTGCCGGAACACCACAAAGGAGCCCAGCATGATCCACATGGGCACCTGGCTGTTGCCCGCTCCCCGCAGGGCGGCAGAGTAGATCTGGTTGATGCAGAAGAAGAAATAGAAGGGCGACAGCAGCCGCAGCAGCAGCGCGCCGTAGGAGACCACCTCCGCCTTGCTGTTGAAGAAGGCCGTCAGGTCGGGCGCCAGAAGCAGCACCGGCACCAGCAGTACAGCCGTCACCGCCACCGACAGCCACAGGGATGTGCGCACGCCCTTCTTGGCCCGCGGCGTATCGCCCACGCCCAGGTTCTGCCCCACGAAGGTGGTGCCCGCCATGGAGATGGACTGCACCGGCAGTATCACCAGCTGGTCCACCTTGGTATAGGCGGTCCATCCGGACATGCAGTCCGGGCCGAAGTGGTTGATATAGCCCTGCACGAACACGTTGGAGAAGGCCGTGATGGCCATCTGCAGCGCGGCGGGGATGCCCACGGCGACGATCTGCCGCAGAACGCTCCAGGTCATGCGCAGGGCGCGGAACTCCAGCTTTATGCTGCCCTCGGCGCACACCAGCACCCACAGCGTCAGTACCGCCGACACGCCCTGGGCGATGATGGTGGCGTAGGCCACGCCCTCCACGCCCATGCCGAAGCGCAGCACGAACAGCAGGTCCAACCCCGTGTTCAGCACCGCCGACACCAGCAGGAAATAGAAGGGCCGGCGGGAATCGCCCACCGCGCGCAGGATGCCGGAGCCCATGTTGTACACCAGCAGCCCCATAACGCCGGCAAAATAGATGGTCAGATACGCCGTCTGCTCCGGCGCCACCTCCGCCGGGGTCTTCATCAGCCGGAGCATAAGCGGCGTCATCAGTATGCCCACGGCGGTGAACACCACGCCCATCAGCAGCGTCAGCACCAGGGAGGTATGGACGGCCTGCTTCACCTTATCGTGGCGCTGGGCGCCGTAATATTGGCTGATGACCACGCCCGCGCCGCTGGACAAACCTAGAAAAAAACCGATCAAAGTGTTAATGATGGGCGTGACGGTGCCCACGGCGGAAAACGCCTCGTTGCTGACATAGTTGCCCACCACCCAGGTGTCCACCATGTTGTACAGCTGCTGGAACAGGTTGCCCACCATCAGCGGCAGGGCGAAATTGATCAGATGCTTCGTGATGCTGCCCTGGGTCATGTCCACATCATACCGCACCGGGCGGTGGTGGGTGTGGAAGGGCAGGTGCAGGTGTCCGGAATGGCGCATGGCGTCGACTTCTCCTTGTAAAACTTCTCTTTACAGGGATTTTACCATACCGCCGCCCGGCGCGCAACAGGCAGAATATACAAGAGCTGTGCCTATTCCGGGAACTCCTCCCGCTCCGCCGGGCGCATGATGGACACCTCGTAGGCAGTGCGGTCGCTGGTGACCCCGTTCTCCGTCTTGGCGTAGATGCGGCTCTGCACGCGGCCCTCCGCCGTGAGCCGCGCCCCGGTGCGCAGCAGCGCCGCCTGCTGCGCCACTGCGCCCCAGGCGATGCAGGGCAGATAGTCCGCCCGGCCGTACCGGCGGTTCACCGCCAGGATCATGTCGCATATCTCCCGCCCCAGGGGCGTCCGCCGCAGGATGGGCTGCTTGCACAGAATGCCGCTGAGCAGGATGCGGTTCAGCGGCTCGCCTACGTCGTGTACCAGCGTCTGGGCAAAGACGGAGATGACCAGGCGGCTGCCCTGCCCGCTCTTGTTGTTGAAGGAGCGCAGCTGGCCGGTGATATGTACCGTGTCCCCCGGCTGGACAGGCGTCAGCAGCAGAAGGGACCGGGGGACGATGACCGGCAGCTTGTCCGCCTGTCCCGAAAGGCGCAGCACCGACAGGGTAAAGCGGTAGAACGCGCAGCCGTGGTTCACGTGGGACAGCACCGGCGCGTCCTCGGCCGCGCCCCGCAGCTCCACACGGTTATAGTTCAGTTCCATAGCACACCTCGTTTGTTGAGATGTCACAGCCTATGCGCCGCGGCGGCGGAATATGCCCCTTTTCAAACGCCGGGAAATATGGCATAATAGGCCAAAAGGAGTTGATACTATGCGTTACAAGGGAAAGGTATACCGGCCGCCCAGCGAGGCGTACAGCCTTATCGTACAGGTGACCTACGGGTGCAGCCACAACAAATGTGCCTTCTGCGATATGTACGACGACAAGCACTTCGCCATGCGGCCCATGGAGGAGATACGGGAGGACTTTGAGCTGGCGCGGCGGGTCTATCGCCGGGTGGAGCGGGTGTTCCTGGCCGACGGCGACGCCCTCATGCGGAAAACCGATGACCTTGTGTCCATTCTCGGTCTGGTGTACGGGCTGTTCCCGGAGTGTGAACGGGTCACATGCTACGCCTCCCCCACCAGCCTGCAGATAAAGAGCGAGGACGACCTGCGCCTGCTGCGGCAGAAAGGGCTGCAGATGGTCTACATGGGGCTGGAATCCGGGTGCGACGCGGTGCTGGCACGGATGCAGAAGGGCCACACGGCGGCGGACATCGTGGCCGCCGGACAGAAGGCCCGGCGCTGTGGGCTGGCGCTGTCGGTGACGGCCATCTCCGGGCTGGGCAGCGTGGAAAACTGGCGGGAGCACGCCGTGGACACCGCCCGCGCCGTCAGCGAGATGAGGCCGGACTATCTGGGGCTGCTGACGCTGATGGTGGAACCGGGCACCCCGCTGGAGAAGTGGGTGCGGGAGGGCAGCTTCACTCTGCTGAGCCCGTTGGAGGTGCTGAAGGAGACAGAGCTGTTCCTACAGCACGTGGACAGCGAGGGCACGGTGTTCCGGGCCAACCACGCCAGCAACTACCTGACGCTGAAGGGCACCCTGAACGGCGACCGGGAGGCGCTGCTGGGCCAGATCGCCGCCGCGCTGGAGGGGCGCCGGGACCTGAAGCCGGAATTTTTAAGGGCGCTGTGAGAAAATTTTTCTTGACATCCGCGGAAAAGGTGCTATAATGCGACCATATTCCAAAAACCGTTGAGTAAGAGGAGTAGGCGCACAGGAAACTTTCAGAGAGCGGCGTATCGGTGGGAGCGCGGCAGCGGAACGTGCGGTGAATGGACTTACGAGGGCGGGGAGAAAGCCTTATGGCGAGTAATACCCGACGGCAGCCGCGGCCGTTATCCCGGCGGAACGCATGACAGTGCGTGCAGAGTGGGCGCTATGCGCCAATGTGGGTGGTACCGCAGATATGTATTTTACAGTCTGTCCCATGGAAGAAATTCCGTGGGACAGACTTTTTTTGGTTGGAATTTGTTTGAAAAAACTTTATAAAGCAGCGGATACATTCGAATACAAACATCGAAAAAGAAAGGAAATATCATCATGGGCAAGATCATCCTCACCGGCGACCGTCCCACCGGACGCCTGCACGTAGGCCACTATGTGGGTTCCCTCCGCAACCGCGTCATTCTGCAGAACAGCGGCAAGTTCGAAAAGCTGTTCTTCATGATCGCCGACGCACAGGCCCTCACCGATAACTTCGACAACCCCGGCAAGGTGCGGGAGAACATCATGCAGGTGGCGCTGGACTATATGGCCTGCGGGCTGGACCCCAAGAAGTGCCACATGTTCATCCAGTCCGTGGTGTGCGAGCTGACGGAGCTGACCTTCTACTACATGAACCTGGTGACGCTGGCCCGGCTGGAGCGCAACCCCACCGTCAAGGCAGAGATACAGCTGCGGGGCTTTAACCACAGCATCCCCATGGGCTTCCTGACCTATCCCGTGAGCCAGACGGCGGACATCACCGCCTTCATGGCCGACACCGTGCCCGTGGGCGAGGACCAGCTGCCCATGCTGGAGCAGGCCCGCGAGATCGTGCGCCGCTTCAACGAGCTGTACGGCGAAACGCTGGTGGAGCCCACCGCCCTGCTGCCGGACAACGAGGCCTGTCTGCGTCTGCCCGGCACCGACGGCAAGGCCAAGATGAGCAAGTCCCTGGGCAACTGCATCTATCTGGCCGACCAGCCCGACGACATCCGCACCAAGGTCATGGGCATGTTCACCGACCCCAACCACCTGCAGGTCAGCGACCCCGGCCAGACCGAGGGCAACCCGGTGTTCATGTATCTGGACGCCTTCTGCAGCGACGAGCACTTTGCCCGCTACCTGCCCGAGTACGCCAACCTGGACGAGCTGAAGGCCCACTACCAGCGGGGCGGCCTGGGCGACGTGAAGGTGAAGAAGTTCCTGAACAACGTCCTGCAGGAGACCCTGGAGCCTATCCGCACCCGCCGGGAGGAGCTGGCGAAGGATCCCGCCTATGTGATGGACGTGCTGCGGCAGGGCACCGAGGCGGCACAGGCCGCGGCGGCGGACACCCTGGCCAAGGTCAAGCACGCCATGCAGATCGACTATTTCGCATAACACAGCGCGCCGCGCTGACCAATACCGAAAGGAGAAACCACCATGAAAGAACTGAAGAACCGCGACATTCCCTACAAGATCTATCTCTCCGAGGACGAGATGCCCCGGTATTGGTACAATGTCCGCGCCGATATGAAGAACAAGCCCGCTCCCCTGCTGAACCCCGGCACCCTGCAGCCCATGACCGCCGAGGAGATGGGACACGTGTTCTGCGACGAGCTGGTGAAGCAGGAGCTGGACGACGACACCGCCTACATCCCTATCCCGGAGGACGTGCGGAACTTCTATAAGATGTACCGGCCCTCCCCGCTGGTGCGGGCCTATTGCCTGGAGGAAAAGCTGGGCACCCCGGCGCACATCTACTACAAATTCGAGGGCAACAACACCTCCGGCAGCCACAAGCTGAACTCCGCCATCGCCCAGGCCTACTACGCCAAGGAGCAGGGGCTGACCGGCGTGACCACGGAGACCGGCGCCGGTCAGTGGGGCACGGCTCTCAGCATGGCCTGCGCCTATCTGGGGCTGGACTGCCGCGTGTTCATGGTGAAGTGCTCCTATGAACAGAAGCCCTTCCGCCGGGAGGTCATGCGCACCTACGGCGCGGACGTGACGCCCTCGCCCTCCCTGACCACGGAGGTGGGACGGAAGATACTGGCGGAGTTCCCGGAGACCACCGGTTCCCTGGGCTGCGCCATCAGTGAGGCGGTGGAGTGCGCCGCCGCCACGCCCAACACCCGCTATGTGCTGGGCAGCGTGCTGAACCAGGTGCTGCTGCACCAGTCCGTCATCGGCCTGGAGACCAAGGCGGCGCTGGACAAGTACGGCGTCAAGGCGGACGTCATCATCGGCTGCGCCGGAGGCGGCTCCAACCTGGGCGGACTGATCTCCCCCTTTGTGGGCGAGATGCTGCGGGGCGAGGCGGACTACCGCATCATCGCCGTGGAGCCGGCGTCCTGCCCCAGCCTGACCCGCGGCGTGTTCCGCTACGACTTCTGCGACACCGGCAAGATATGCCCCATGGCCAAGATGTACACGCTGGGCAACGGCTTCATCCCCTCCGCCAACCATGCCGGCGGCCTGCGGTACCACGGCATGAGCAGCATCGTCAGCCAGCTGTACCACGACGGCATGCTGGAGGCGCGCAGCGTGGAGCAGACCGCCGTATTCGAGGCAGCGGAGCTGTTCGCCCGCTGCGAGGGCATCCTGCCCGCGCCGGAGAGCAGCCACGCCATCCGGGTGGCCATCGACGAGGCGGTGAAGTGCAGAGAGAGCGGCGAGGCCAAGAACATCGTCATCGGCCTGACCGGCACCGGCTACTTCGACATGGTGGCCTACGGCAAGTTCAACGACGGCACCATGAGCGACACCATCCCCACCGACGAGGATCTGCAGAGGGGCTTCGCCACCATACCCAGCTTCCCGGGGAACGAATGATATACTGCAGAAAGACCGCCTCCCGGCGGTCTTTCTGCGGCTTTTTTCCCGGGTAACTTGACAAGTTACACCGCGGCGGGTAAAATGTGAAGTTGGCACACAGCCTATATATTATAAAGGAATGGTACAAGACAATGGCTAAGGATCAGAGAAATGTGGAAGCGATCACTCCCATGGAGGAGGACTTCGCCAAGTGGTATACGGACATCTGCCTGAAAGCGGAGCTGGTGGACTACGCCTCCGTTAAGGGCTTCCTGATCCTGCGACCTTATGGCTACGCCATTTGGGAGAATATCCAGAAGTACATGGACGCGGAGTTCAAAAAGACCGGCCACGTCAACGTGGCGATGCCCGTCCTCATCCCCGAGAGCCTTCTGAAGAAGGAGGGCGAGCTGGTGGCGGGCTTTGCTCCGGAGGTGGCATGGATCACCCACGGCGGCAGCGAGCCTCTGGAGGAGCGTCTGGCGTTCCGCCCCACCTCCGAGACCATGTTCTGCGACCACTGGAGCCACGTGCTGCACAGCTACCGGGAGCTGCCCATGCTGTATAACCAGTGGTGCTCCGTTATCCGCTGGGAAAAGACCACCCGCCCCTTCCTGCGCAGCCGTGAGTTCTGGTGGCAGGAGGGCCACACTATCCACGAGACTGCCGCCGAGGCCGAGGCCGAGACCGAGCAGCAGCTGAACTGCTACGCCGACGTGTGCAAGAACGCGCTGGCCATGCCCGTGGTGAAGGGCCGCAAGACCGACAAGGAGAAGTTCGCCGGCGCCGAGGCTACCTACACCATCGAGTGCATGATGAAGGACCACAAGGCCCTGCAGTCCGGCACCAGCCACTTCTTCGGCGACAAGTTCTCCCGGGCCTACGACGTGACGTTCACCGGCCGGGACAACACCCTGCAATACCCCTTCCAGACCAGCTGGGGCGCGTCCACCCGTCTCATCGGCGCGATCATTATGACCCACAGCGACAACCACGGTCTGGTGCTGCCCCCGGTCATCGCCCCCACCCAGGTGGTGGTCATCCCCATCGCCCAGCATAAGGAGGGCGTGCTGGAGGCCGCCGCGTCCCTGCGCGACCGCCTGACCGCCGCCGGCATCCGCGTCAGCATGGACGACAGTGACCAGTCCGCCGGCTGGAAGTTCGCCCAGTACGAGATGAAGGGCGTGCCCCTCCGCGTGGAGATCGGCCCCAAGGACATGGAAAAGGGACAGTGCTGCATCGCCCGCCGCGACACCGGCGAAAAGACCTTCGTGCCTCTGACGGAGCTGGAGAGTGCCGTGCAGAAGCTGCTGCAGGATGTTCACGACAACCTGTACGCCATGGCATCCAAGAATTTGGAGGACAACACCTTCGACATGACCTCCTGGGAGGAGGTCAAGGAGATGGCGCAGGGCAAGGGCGGCTTTGCCCGTACCAAGTGGTGCGGCAGCCTGGAGTGCGAGCTGGCCATGAAGGAGAAGGCCGGCGTGTCCAGCCGCTGCATGCCCCTGCAGCAGTCCGGCACCACCGGCAAGTGCGTGGTGTGCGGCAAGGAGTGCACCACCGACATCTACTGGGGCGTGGCGTACTAAGAGAGTTAAGAAAGGCCGTCCGAAAGGGCGGCCTTTCTTCGCGCTTTTCCGGCGTTATTGTCACTTTTTGTAACTGTTTACGGCGATCTCTGTAACTATTTGTGTCCGGAATGTTCTTGTGTCCGCAGCAGAGGGCATGGTAGAATGACGGAGACTCACAAGAACGGAGGCAGCACCATGAAACGAAGCATCGCTATCCCCCTGACGCTGCTGCTGTGGCTGGCGCTTCTGGCGCTGTGCATCAGCGGCAGATACTACCACCGGGAGGACGCCGTCACGGAGGGCGGCGTTACGTTCTACCTCCGCGCAGACGGGCAGGCCGCCTTCGCCGGATGCTGCGCATGGGACGGCGAGAGCGGCGTGGTGGAGTACACCGTCCCCGACACGGTGCGGGGCGCGCCGGTCACGGCCCTGGGCGGGCTGGTGTACGGCACGGCCTTCAAGCAGCTGCCCTATGCCTGGGGCGTGACACTGCCGGAGACACTACACGGCGCGGAGCGGGCGCAGTACACCGTACCGGAACACGCCGCGGAGATCACCCTCACCGTCCGTCTGCACATCGGGCGGTATGTGTCACACATCGAAAGCATCGGACTGCCGGTTCCCACCGCCTACTACGGCGCCGCGGAGAACTACGTGGTGCATCAGGTGTGGCAGGTCACCTGCGACCCGCTGAACCCCACCTACTACGCAGAAGGCGGACGCCTGTACCTGCGGGCAGACAGCAGCCCGGCGGACATCCCCTGTGAATAGAAAAAAGACCGCCGGGGGCGGTCTTTTTTGTGTGCTATGTGGAGGTTTCCACCCAGTGGGCGGTGAGGGTCACCGTTACGGGGCGGCTCCAGTCCTGCTGACCGTTGGCGTCCGGTGGGAAGAAATCCGCGGCAGAGAGCACGTCCACCTGTTGGTCATCGGCGTCCAGCCAGCCGGCAAAGCGATAGCCGGGGCGCGCCGGCTGGGGGTACGCCCACAGGAACACATTGCCGCCGGAGCCCATGGGCACCGCCGCATCGTACTCCGTGACTGCGGTGCCGTCGTCCAGCCGCAGCGGCCACGGGTGGTCGCCCGTTTCCGTCCGCCGCCACATGGCGTGGAACCGCAGATCCCTCTGACCACCCTCCGGCCGGATGCGGGACGCCAGCGAGGATGTCACGCGGCCGTCGCTCTCCGCCCAGACCCAGCCTGTTTCGGTCTTATACCGGGCGGCCCAGCCGCAGAAGGTATATGTGCCGCCGTAGGCGGGCTGCTCCGGCTGCGGGGGCGTCACACCGGTCTCCGTCAGCGACGACGCGTCCACCTGACCCTCCGCCAGCACCAGCGGCTGGCCGCCGCTGAGGTCGAAGGTGTCGTTATAATAGATATAGAGCAGCGTCCCGGTGAGCTGGTACCGCTCCTCCTGCTGCACAGGCACCGCAGGCTCGGAGGGCACAGCGGGACCGGCAGTACCGCCGGTACCATCGGTGACGCCGGTGACGGCCGCCGCCGTCATGGCAGACAGGCCCACCAGCATCAGCGCGGCCTTCTTCCACTTGGCGGCGCGCTTTTTCAGCGCCGCGGCGCTGTCGGCGCTCTCCCCCGGCAGCGGGGTCTCCGGCGGCATCACTTCCGGCGGCAGCGGCGCCGCCATCTCCGGCACGGTGTGCTCCGGTGCCGGGGTAAATTCCTTATCCCTATCCTGCATGGCTTACTTCATGTGTACGTCCATCTGGGGATAGGGGCACTCCACGCCCAGACGGCGGAAGCCCAGCAGCAGCTCGCGGTTCAGGGCGCGGGTGCCGGAGTAGATGTTCTTCTCCGCCACCTTGACCCAGAAGCGCAGCACCACGCCGGACTCGTCCAGGGCCTGCACGCCCAGGTACTGGGGCGCCTCCAGCATCACATCGCCGCGGGCGCGGTGGATGTCCTCCATCAGCGCGGGCAGTTGCGCCTCCAACTGCTCCAGGTCGGTCTCGTAGGGAATGGCGATGTCGCTGACCGACCAGGAGTTGTTGTCGGAGCGGTTGAGGATATTCTTCATCTCGGAGTTGTTGATGATCTTCACGTTACCGCCGCCGTCAGTGATGGAGGTGGTGCGGATGCCTATCTTGGTGACCACGCCCCGGAAGCCGTTGACCTCCACGATGTCGCCCACGTTGTACTGGTTCTCCAGCAGCATGAAGGCACCGATGACCACGTCGGCGATGAGACTCTCGGCGCTGAAGCCGACCACCAGGGCCAGTACGCCGACGCTGGCGATGATGGTGCCCACGTTGACGCCCAACAGGGACAGGCCCTGGCAGACGATGATGATGCCCGCCACGTACTTCACCAAGCTGCTCAGCAGGGACAGCACGGAGCCGCCCCGGTGGGTGCGGGGCTTGATCATCCCCAGGATGAAGGCGATGATGCTGGACGCCAGCAGCACCACCAGCACCATGACCACCAGACGCAGCAGCGCGTTCAGGTTCATGGACATTACGTCCTTATACTCGCTGAAGTCCACCAGGCCGCTGAAATAGCCCAGCGCCGCCACCGCCGCCAACAGCAGCAGATAGACGATCATGCGCTTGGGCGACTTTTTATTCTCGCCGTTTCTCATACAGGTCTCTCCCCCTTATGTGTCATATATTCTGATTTTAGCACATTTCCCCCGCCGATTCAACAGAAAAAGCCATAAAGCGCGCAATTAGGCGCCGGTTTACACAAATTTTGCGCCGCACCCCTTGACAATGCCGGTCCGGGGCGTTATAATCTGCGCTCTGAGAGAAGTTGTTGTTTATACTATACAAAACAAGGGGGCGTTTTCTGTGAAAACAGCACATACAAAGCGGGAGCCCATGGACCTGACACAGGGCACGTGCTGGCGGGTGATCCTGCTGTTTTCCCTGCCGGTGATCCTGTCCTACCTGCTGCAGCAGGTCTATACCATCAGCGACGCCGCCATCGTCGGCCAGACCCTGACCGCCGCGGAGGTGGCCGGTGTCAACGACACCAACTCGCTGATATTCATTTTCCTGCAGTTCGCCTTCGGCGTCAGCGCGGGCTTCTGCGTCATCACCTCCTACTACGTGGGGATGCACGACGAGCGGGGCATACGCCGGTCGCTGGCCACGCAGATCATTCTGTCCGCCGCGCTGACGGTGGTGCTGACCGCACTGGCGCTGGTGCTGCTGGACCCCATGCTGGCGTGGATCAACGTGACGCCCGACAACCACGAGGTCTATACCGCCGCCTATACCTACTGCGCCATCATCTTCGCCGGTATCGGCGCGCAGCTGTTCTATAACTTCATCTGCTCATTCCTGCGGGCCATGGGCGACTCGGTGACGCCGCTGCTGTTCCTGCTGTTCTCCACGGTGCTGAACGTGGGGCTGGACCTGCTGTTCATCCTGGCCTTCCGCTGGGGCGTGGCGGGTGCCGCAGGCGCCACGGTGCTGGCGCAGCTCATCAGCACCGTAGGGTGCTTCATCTACGCCTTTGCCCGCTATCCCGTCCTGCGGCTGCACAAGGCCGACTGGCACATCACTCTGATGGACGTGAAGCGCCACCTGGTGCGGGGCGTGCCGCTGGGGCTGCAGTTCTCCGTGCTGGCCATCGGCATCATCGTCATGCAGGGCGGCGTGGTGCAGTTCGACATGCGGGACGGGGTCATGGTGTCCAACGCGGCGCAGAACGGCTTCGGCGCGGCCAACAAGCTCAACAACCTGGTGATGACGCCCATGAACGCCCTGGGCGGCGCCATGACCAGCTTTACCGCGCAGAATCTGGGCGCGGGGAAGTACGACCGCATCAAGCGCGGCACGCTGCAGGCGCTGGTCATCGTATCGCTGCTGGCCGCCGTGGCGGTGGGGCTGGGCCTGCTGGTCATGCGGAACGACTTCTTCTATCACATCTTCCTGAGCGCCGACAAGGTCACCCCCGAGGCCGTCCGCTACGGCAACACCCTGCTGCGGGTGGACTTTGCCATGTATCTGTTCCTGGGGTTCATCTTCGTGGTGCGCAACTGCGTGCAGGGCATCGGGCGCAGCGCCTTCGTGCTGGGCGCGGGCAGCGCGGAGCTGCTGGCGCGCATCGCCGTGTGCCTGCTGCTGCCCCCGGCCATTGCAGGGGGTGCGGTCAGCATCGACGCGCCCGCACTGGCCTTCTACGCCCTCAGCGCCGCCGATCCCATGGCCTGGATGGCCGCCGATGTGGTGCTGTGCGTCCCGTTCTTCCGCAACATCATGAAATGCGACTACCGCTATCTGCGGCACAGCCGCGCGTGACACCTCCCTCCCCGGTACCTGCGTGCCGGGGAGGCTTTTTCTTTTCAAGAAACTTTTTCTGTCTAAAAACGGGCTTTGCACAAGAAATAACGTTAAAAATACGGCAATTTCCAATAATTTCCCCTTATGAAAACAATCTTTTTTCCTTTGTTGACTTTTGGGGAATTTTGTGTCATTCTTTTGGGTAACACAGAACCTGTCCCGCACCGCCGGAGGCCCTCCGCACGGCGCGGACGAAAGGAGTGACTCCCCTTTGAGCAGACTTGACATCAAAACCGCCAGCCGCGCCCAGACCGTGGTGGATAACCTATACCGCGACGTGGAACGCCGCATCGCCGCCAGCCCTCCCGGTCTCTGTCCCGTGGATATGTCGCTGTCCTTCCTGCAGCTGTGCCATGCGCAGTCCTGTGGTAAGTGCGTGCCCTGCCGCATCGGGCTGGGGCAGCTGAGCAAGCTCATCGCCACGGTACTGGACGGCACCGCCGACATGGCCACGCTGGCCATCATCGAAAAGACCGCGCGCACCGTGGAGAACACCGCCGACTGCGCCATCGGACGTGACGCCGCCCGGCTGGTGCTGGACGGCCTGGAGGGGTTCCGCGACGACTATGAAGAGCACATCCTGCACCACCGCTGTCTGGCCGGTCTGCAGCTGCCCGTGCCCTGCGTGGCGCTCTGTCCCGCGGGCGTGGACGTGCCCGGCTACATGGCGCTGGTGGGCGAGGGACGCTGCGCCGACGCCGTGCGCCTGATACGCAAGGACAACCCCTTCCCCACCTCCTGCGCCTATATCTGCGAGCACCCCTGCGAGGCGCGGTGCCGCCGCAATATGATCGACGACGCCATCAACATCCGCGGGCTGAAGCGCTACGCCGTGGACAACGCCGGCGATGTGCCCCAGCCTCCCTGCGCGCCCCCTACCGGAAAGAAGGTGGCCATCGTGGGCGGTGGGCCCAGCGGCCTGAGCTGCGCGTACTATCTGGCGCTGATGGGCCACAAGGTCACCGTGTACGAGGAGCGCAGCAAGCTGGGCGGTATGCTGCGCTACGGCATACCCAACTACCGCTTCCCCCGGCACCTGCTGGACGCGGAGATCGAGTCCATCCTGTCCCTGGGCATCGAGGCCCACACCAACGTCACAGTGGGTACGGATGTGTGGGTGCAGGACCTGCAGAAGGAGTTCGACTGCCTGTACATCGCCATCGGTGCGCACCAGGACAAGAAGGTGGGCATCCCCGGTGAGGACAGCAAAAATGTCATGTCCGCCGTGGAGATGCTGCGCTCTATCGGCGACGACGTGATGCCCGACTTCACCGGCAAGCAGGTGGTGGTCATCGGCGGCGGCAACGTGGCTATGGACGTCACCCGCAGCTCCATCCGCCTGGGGGCGGAGAAGGTCACCTGCGTGTACCGCCGCCGCATCGAGGACATGACCGCCCTGCCCGATGAGGTCACCGGCGCCATGGCCGAGGGTGCGGAGATCGCCGCGCTGATGGCGCCCTCCCACATCGAGGCGGACGAGAACGACTGCGCCGTGGCCCTGTGGGTGCAGCCCCAGATCATTGGCGAGGCCGACAAGACCGGGCGGCCCCGGCCCAACAAGGCCGACCTGCCAGAGGTGCGCATCCCGGCGGACATCATCGTGGTGGCCATCGGCCAGGGCATAGAGATACAGGGCTTCGAGCAGGCCGGCGTGCCCATCCAGCGGGGCACCTTCGTGGCGGGGCTGTCCGGCCAGGTGGGCAACATGGACAACGTGTTCGCCGGCGGCGACTGTGTCACCGGTCCCGCCAGCGCCATACGCGCCATCGCCGCCGGCAAGGTGGCGGCGGCCAATATCGACGAGCACCTGGGCTTCCGCCATGAGATCACGGTGGACATCGACATACCCGGCCCGCGGCTGAATAACCGCGCGCCACACGGGCGCATCAACACCACCGAGCGGGAGGCCTGTGAGCGGCGCTGCGACTTCGAGGACATCGAGTGCGGCCTGACCGAGGAGGGCGCCCGGACCGAGGCGTCCCGCTGTCTGCGGTGCGACCACTACGGCTATGGCATATTCCGGGGAGGGAGGAACGAAAAATGGTAACGCTGACCATCGACAAGAAGACCGTCACCGTCCCCGACGGCACCACCATCTTAGAGGCGGCGCGCGCCGCCAAGATCGACATCCCCACCCTGTGCTATCTGAAGGGCATCAACGAGATCGCCGCCTGCCGCCTGTGCATGGTGGAGGTAGAGGGGCACGCGCGGCTGGTGCCCTCCTGCGACAGCGCCGTGGCCGAGGGAATGGTGGTCTACACCAGCTCGCCCCGGGTCCGCGAGGCGCGGCGCGTGAACCTGCGCCTGCTGCTGAGCCAGCACGAGACCAAGTGCACCAAGTGTACACGCAGCGGCAACTGTAAGCTGCAGCAGCTGACCAACGACTATAACCTGCTGGGCGACCACTACATCGACGACCTGCGCAACATCCCCACCGACTACACCAACCCCGTGGTGCGCATCGAGAACCGCTGCGTCAAGTGCATGCGGTGCATACAGGTCTGTGAGAAGGTGCAGACCATGGGCATCTGGGATCTGATGGGCACCGGCACCCACACCACCGTGGGCGTGGCCCACACCCGCACGTTGGGCGAGAGCGACTGCACCTTCTGCGGGCAGTGCATCACTCACTGTCCCGTGGGCGGTCTCCAGGAACACGACGACACCGGCAAGGTCTTTGACGCACTGGCGGACCCGGAGCGCATCACCGTGGTGCAGATCGCGCCGGCCGTGCGCACCGCATGGGCGGAATACTACCACCTGGACCCCAAGTTCGCCACGGCGGAGCGCTTCGTCACCGCCCTGAAGACCATGGGCTTTGACTACGTGTTCGATACCGACTTCGCCGCCGACCTGACCATCATGGAGGAGGGCAGCGAGTTCCTGGAGCGGTTCACCCACCGCAACAAGTACCTGTGGCCCATGTTCACCAGCTGCTGCCCCGGATGGGTGCGGTTCGTAAAGGGACAGTTCCCCTCCTACGCGGAGAATCTGTCCACCGCCAAGAGCCCCCAGCAGATGTTCGGCGCCGTGGTCAAGAGCTACTTCGCCGAGAAGCTGGGGGTGGACCCCCACAAGCTGTTCGTGGTGTCCATCATGCCCTGCACCGCCAAGAAGGCGGAGCGCGCGCTGCCCACCATGAAGGACGCCTGCGGCGACCCGGACGTGGATGTGGTGCTGACCACACGCGAGATCGTCCGCATGCTGCGGGGCGAGCCCATCAACCCCGCCGCCCTGCCGGAGACACCCTTCGACAGCCCGCTGGGCACCGGCACCGGCGCGGCCGTGGTGTTCGGCGCCACCGGCGGCGTTATGGACGCCGCCCTGCGCAGCGCCTACTATCTGTTCACCGGGGAGAACCCGGACGCCGACGCCTTCTCCGCTGTCCGCGGTATGGACGGCTGGAAGGAAGCCACCTTCAACATCCCCGGTGCCGGGGATGTGCATGTGGCGGTGGTCAGCGGTCTGGGCAACACCCGCAAGCTGATGCATGCCATCGACGAGGGCACCGTCAACTACGACTTCGTGGAGGTCATGGCCTGTCCCGGCGGCTGCGCCGGCGGCGGCGGACAGCCCATCCGCGACGGGCAGGAGCTGGCGGCCTACCGCGGCGACATCCTGTGGGGCCTGGACAAGAGCGCCAAGGTTCGTTTCTCCCACGAGAACGCCGACGTGCAGGCCCTGTACCGGGAGTACCTGAAGCACCCCCTGGGCGAGCGCTCCCACCGTCTGCTGCACACCGACCACACGGCGTGGAAGATGCCCAGCGAGAAATGAACAAATGAGAAAAAGAGAGCGCCTCTGACGAGGTGCTCTCTTTTTCTGCTCTTGTGTTTTGCCGCCCTTTAAAAATCCAACGGGGTCCTCACGCAAATTTCCCGTATCTTCGCCTGGAGCTTTTTCAGATCCTCGAAGGTCTCCGGCTTGCGGCTGGGGCTGCGGAGCAGCGCCGCCGGGTGGTACAGGGCCATCATCAGGCAGCCGTCCTTCTCGAAGAACTTGCCGTGCTCCTGGCTTATCTTGAAGTCCTCGCGGATGATCTCCATGGCGCTGACACGCCCCAGACAGACGATGATCTTGGGCTTCATCATCGCTCGCTGCCGCTGCAGGAAGCCCTTGCAGGCGTCCTTCTCCGTGTTCAGCGGGTCCCGGTTCTCCGGGGGACGGCATTTTACGGAGTTGGTGATATAGACGCGGCTGCGGTCCAGGCCGATCATCTTAAGCATATCGTCCAGCAGCTTGCCGCCGCGCCCCACAAAAGGCTCGCCCTGGATGTCCTCATTGGCGCCGGGCGCTTCGCCGATGAACATGACCTCCGCATCCTCGCGGCCCACGCCGAACACCACGTTCTGCCGGGTCTCGGCCAGGGTACAGGCACGGCAGTTCAGACATTCCTGCCGCAGCGCTTCCCACTCACTCATGCGCGTTCTCCTTTATCTCTCTATTTTGCTCAGCAGCCACGTTTCGATGTCCTCGGTGATGGCCGCGGTGTATGCCTTCTCGTTGAGTATCTCGTGCCGGAGACCCGGATACAGCTTTATGGTACAGTCCCGCATACCGGCGGCACGGAAGGCGTCATAGCTCTGCTGTACGCCCTTGCCGCAGCTGCCCACAGGGTCCTTGTCTCCGGCCACGAACAGCACCGGCATATCCTTGTCCATGCGGCGCAGGTGGCCCATGCGCTGGTTGAACCGCAGGCCGTGCAGCATCTGGCGGAACAGGCCCACCGTGGCGTCCGCGCCGCACATGGGGTCGGCCAGATAGTCGTCCACGTTGCTCTCGTCGGCGGACAGCCAGTCCACCTTGGTGCGGTTGGGGGCGAAGAGCTTGTTGTAGCTGCCGAAGGCCAGCTCCGTCACCACATCGCTGGTGGCCTGTTCGCCGCTGACGGCGGCGATGGCGTTGGCCAGCGCCAGGCCGCCGGTGATGGCCGCCCGGGGCTGCCAACCGGTGCCCATGATGACCGCAGCCTTCACGGTGCCGGGGTAGCGTATCAGGTACGTCCGGGTCAGGAAGGAGCCCATGCTGTGCCCCATGATGCACAGAGGCACATTGGGGTAGCGCTGCTTCAGCCGCTGGTGCAGCACGTAGATGTCGTCCACCACCGTGTCCCAGGTGTTGCCCTGGCCGAAATACACCGGCGTGCCGCCCTCCGGCAGGGACTTGCCGTGGCCCAGGTGGTCGTGGCCCGCCACCACGATGCCCTGTTCATTCAGTGCGCGGGCAAAGCCGTCGTACCGGGCGATATGCTCCGCCACGCCGTGGCACACCTGCAGCACCGCGCGGACGGGCACCTCCTGCGGTTCCCACAGCATGCCGTGGAGCTGGGTCCGCCCGTCGCTGGACAGAAAGGTGAACTCGGACAAATTTGTCATGGTGTATCCGCTCCTTCCATGGTATAATCATTATCATGATGTAGTGTACCACAAAAATTCGAAAAAGAAAAGAGGCAGAGCCATGTCCCAGTACATATTGGCCTTGGATCAGGGCACCACGAGCTCCCGCGCCATCGTTTTTGACCGGCAGGGCCATATCGCGGCCCTCGGCCAGCATCCCCTGCCCCAGCACTTCCCCCAGTCCGGCTGGGTGGAGCACGACCCCATGGAGATATGGGACACGCAGCGCCGTGCCGCGGCGGACGCGGTGGCCGGGCTGCCCACCGGCAGCGTGGCGGGCATAGGCGTCACCAACCAGCGGGAGACCACCATCCTGTGGGATAAGGCCACCGGAGAGCCGGTGTACAACGCCATCGTGTGGCAGTGCCGCCGCACGGCGGAGCTGTGTGAGGACCTGAAGCGGCGGGGGCTGGAGGAGCGCATACGCTCCGCCACCGGGCTGCTGATCGACGCGTATTTCTCCGGCAGCAAGATACGTTGGATACTGGACAACGTGCCCGGCGTGCGCCGCCGGGCCGAGCGGGGGGAGGTGCTGTTCGGCACGGTGGAGAGCTGGCTCATCTGGCGGCTCACCGGCCAACACGTCACCGACTACGCCAACGCCAGCCGCACCATGCTGTTCGACATACACCGCCTGTGCTGGGATGAGGAGCTGTGCGGCATACTGGGCGTGCCCACCGCCATGCTGCCCACCCCCGTGCCCAACAGCGCAGTCTACGGCACGGTGCTGCCGGGCATAGAGGGGCTGGAGAGTCTTGCGGGGGTGCCGGTATGCGGCGCGGCGGGCGACCAGCAGTCCGCCCTGTTCGGGCAGACCTGCTTCGCCCCCGGCGAGGCCAAGAATACCTACGGCACCGGCTGCTTTACCCTGATGAACGTGGGCGGGAAGCCCGTCCGCTCCCGGGCCGGGCTGCTGACCTCCGTGGCCTGGCAGGTGGCGGGACAGACCACCTACGCCCTGGAGGGCAGCGTGTTCAACGCGGGCAGCACCATTCAGTGGCTGCGGGACGAGCTGGGCATCATAGGCTCCGCGCCGGAGATCGACGTGCTGGCCGCCACTGTGCCCGACAGCGGCGGCGTGGTGGTGGTACCGGCCTTCACCGGGCTGGGTGCGCCCTACTGGGACATGTACGCACGGGGAGCCATACTGGGCGTCACCCGGGGCACGGGCCGGGCCCACATCGCCCGCGCTGTTCTGTCCTGCATCGCGGCGCAGGTCACCGACCTGATGCTGGCCATGCGGCAGGACGCGGGCTGCGACATCGCACTGCTGCGCGCCGACGGCGGCGCCAGCGTGTCCGACGTGCTGCTGCAGATGCAGGCCGACCTGCTGCGCATCCCCGTGGACCGGCCGGAGATGGTGGAGACCACCGCCTTCGGCGCGGCGGCGCTGGCGGGCCTGAGCTGCGGCTTCTGGAAGGACATGGACGAGCTGTCCGCCCTGCGGCGCAGCCAGCGGGTGTTCCTGCCGGAGCGGCCCCAGGCGGACTGCGACGCCTACTACCGCCTGTGGAAGCGGGCCGTGGGCCGCGCCTCCGACTGGATAGAGCACTGAGAAAGTGGTAAACAGTGTGTAAATTTCGCCCTGTACCGCTTGCAACCGCGGGAAAAACGCGCTATACTGTCCCCAACAGGCAAATAAGGAAAGGAGTATTTTATTATGGGTATTCTCAATGACATCAGCAAAAAGGCGCAGGAGTACGCCGGCATCGCCGTGGATAAGGCCAAGGATCTGGCCGAAGTGGCCGCCGACAAGGCGCAGACCCTCACCGATACCGCAAAGACCAACATGGCCATCATGAACGAGCAGCGTGAGCTGGAGAAGAACTACCGCGCCATCGGCGAGTGGTTCGTGTCCGAGCACCAGGGCGACATCCCTGACGCCGTGAAAGACGTGGTGGACGCCATCAACGCCTCCAAGGAGCGCATCGCCCAGCTGGAGGCCAGCAAGCCCCAGAAGGACGAGCCCGTCGTGGAGGAGTCCGACGTGACCTTCAAGGTCTGCCCCGTCTGCGGTGCCGCCAGCGACAGCAAGTTCTGCCCCCACTGCGGCGCCCCCATGGGCGAGTAACAGGCACAAAAAAGAACCGCCGATGGCGGTTCTTTTTTTGTTCTTCACACACCCCGGCCTGCGGCCGGGGACGGCTGCCGTTTTTTATTCGGCGGCCTGCTTCGTCCACACCATGGGGAACTGCATCAGCTCCTGCTCCTGCTCGGTCAGCTGGCTGCTGAGCTCGCCCTCCTCGTCGGTCCAGGTCATGGTGTCGCCGCTGAGGGTGTAATTGACGTAGCCCGCGTCCGCGGTCAGGCCCGCGGCGGTCTCCGCCAGGTACAGCTTGCCCTCCTCGGCTTTGCAGTAGCCGGTGGAGACCATGGTATCCTCCGTACCCACCATGGCGCCCAGCAGCGCGCTCATGTCGAAGGCGCCCAGAATGGCCGCCACATATTCCTCGGCGGTCATGCCCAGCTCCACCAGCGCCGCGTCAAAGTCCTCGCGGCTCATGCCCTCGGCCTCGGCGGCGGCATACATGGCCTCCGCCATCACAGGCGCCAGCGCCTGCATGTACTCGTTCAGCTCAGCGCCGGTGGCATCCATGTCCACCGCCATGGTGTAGGCGCCGTCCTCCGCCACGGTCAGGCTCATGTAGATGGCGAACGATGCATCCAGCTGCAGGTCGTCCATCTCCAGCGCCGTGGCCATCTGCTGGTTCATCTCCTCGGAGATGTCCATGCTGTACTGCCAAGTGCCCACCAGCTTCTTGGTCTCGTCCTTGCTGCCGCAGGCGGCCAGGCTGAACATCATGACCACCGCCAGCATCAGTGCCGTAAACTTCTTCATATCTGTAGATTTCCTTTCCATTCCGCCCTTGCCGGGCATTTTCGGCGCAGCGCGCCGTCCTCAGATTATACGCCGCGGCGCCTGCACTGTCAATAAAAGAACGGTTACAAAGTGTTTACAGTTCGTCCGTTTTTTGGTATAGTGGGCATATACAGACGTAAAGGAGTGCCCGCCATGACACTGCTGCAAATGAGCTACATACTGGAGGTGGACCGCTGCGGCTCCATGAACCGCGCAGCGCGGAACCTGTTCCTATCACAGTCCGCACTGTCCGCCGCCATCGCGGACGTGGAGCGCGAGCTGGGCGTCACCATCTTCCTGCGCACCAACCGGGGCGTCACCCTCACGGAGGAGGGCCGCGAACTGGTGGCGCAGATCGCCCCGCTGGTGGAGCGCAGCCGCAAGCTCACCCGCTATTACAGTGAACGCCGGGCCGACGACCGCGTTACGCTGTCCGTGGCCTCCCAGCGCTATCCCTTCTGCGCCATGGCCTTTGTGGAGTTCCTGCACCTGCTGGACCAGCCGCATATACAGGTCAGCTTCCGGGAGATGGAGATGGCCGCGGTCATTGACGAGGTCTTCCAGCGGCGCAGCGCGCTGGGCATCATCTTCGTCACCGATATGACCGAACACTTTATCACCCGCATCCTGCAGGAGAAGAACCTGTCCTTCCGCCCTCTGGTAACGCTGCGGCCGCGGGTCTTTCTCCGCAAGGGGCATCCCCTGTCCGGGGAGAGCTCCGTCCGCCTGGAGCAGCTGTACGCCTATCCCTATGTGGTGTTCACACAGTCCGACAGCAACTACCACTACGCCGAGGAGGCCGTAGTGGGCACCGGTGCCGAGTTCGACCGGGTGGTGTCCGTCAGCGACCGGGCCACCGCCTACAACGTCATAGCCCACACGGACTGCGTGTCCACCGGCAGCGGCGTCCTGCCCGACGGATACGGCGACGACCGGCTGACGACCCTGCCCCTCACCGGGGAGGTACACGACATGCGCCTGGGCGTTATCTGTCCCAAGGATGTGCCGCTGTCACCTCACGGGCAGCAGTTCGTGGATATTCTGCAGCGCACGCTGTCGGATCTGACGGGGGAGGAGTAAATGAAAAAGCAGAGAGACCGGCCCCCGCCGGTCTCTCCTTATATATCCCCCCGGCGGCCTGGGGTATCACACCGCCGTCGAGATCAGAGTTTAGAATTTTTTCTTGCCCACGTAAGCCATACCGGTGACGCTCAGCAGAGCGCTGACGGCGTAGATGCCCACACCGGCGTCGAAGGTCTTGGGGCTGCCCTTGGTGCCGTCGGCCTTGGTGTCGGTGGTGGTAGTAGTGGAGTTGTAGTAGTAGCGGGCGGGGACGGTGTAGGAATCACCGGTCACGGGCACGCCATTGACCGTCACGGTAGTGCCCTGGCCAGGAACGACCACCACACCCACTGGAACTTCAGTCAAAGCCGCATTGCCCTTGACTACGGTAACGGTCTCACCGCTTGCTGCATTACGCACAGCCGCGTTCGCCGCAGTAGTTCCAATGTGATACGTACCATCACCAGTCAAAACAACAGGCGCAGTCGCTTCTGTGTAGTCCGTAATATCGCTATCAGAGGTACCTCCAACAACTTTGATCACATCGCTGTCCGTCGCATCAGAAACCAAACCGCCGGCGTTGCCCGCAGCATCCTTCATCACCACCTGCGTATCGCCGCTGATGGTCATTTCCGTATGGCCGCTGAAATTGTTGCTAATACCCATCAACGCGGTAGAAGCGCCCTTGCTCTCCAGCGTACCGCCAGAAATATTGAAGGTCTGCGTACCAACATAGCCGGCATTGAAGCAGGCCGTGTTCGTCGCAACTACCTTACCGCCAGTCATGGTAACATCAGAGGTTCCGATAGCTGCCACAACAACACCTGCGCCGGGGTGGGCCGGACGTACTTCGATCTCTCCGCCCTCGATCCTGAGGTTCGAGTTCATCAGCATAATGCCAAACTTGCCCAAGTCGAGCTTTCCGCCAGTCCCGCTGTCCTTAATGGTAAACGTAGCCCCATTCTGGACTTCAAAAGCGTTCTGACTTCCAACAGTCGTCACGGTCACGGTATTGCCGTTCAAATCAATGGCCACATCCTTCGTGATCTGAGTGTTGGAATTTATCGCAGCATCCGCCTGCAGCACGATGGTCTCGCCCGCCTGTGCCGCCGTGATAGCATCCGCCAGGGTCGCATACCCGTTCTCGCCGATTTTTGCGACATTCGCAGTAGTTCCCTCACCGTCCGCCCAGGCGGCGGTGGTGACGCTGAGTGCCATGACCAGCGCCAAAATAGTCGCCAACAACTTTTTCATAAATACCCTCCTATTATTTTGGCATTTTTTGGATACTTCGTTATATCCTTATATAAATATATACTCCAATGAATAGATTGTCAAGCCCATATACACTTTATAAAATGTATAACAGAAGCTCTCAGGAGGTGTATCATGGGCAAGGTCTACCTGACGCTGGACGAGCTGCTGGCCCGGCGCGATATCAGCCGCTATGAGCTGGCCAAACGCACCGGCATCCGCTACCCTATCATCGACAACTACTACAAGAACAAGGTCGTCCGTTACGACAGCTACGTGCTGGAAAAGATATGCTCCGCCCTGGACTGCACCGCCGCCGACCTGATACGCTACGAAAAATAAAGCGAGGAAGCCCTGACGGACTCCCTCGCTTTATTTTTTGCCGTTTTATATCGCTGCTTACTTCGCTTACTTCACGCAGATGGTCTCGATCTCCACCAGCGCGCCGCGGGGCAGGGCTCCCACCTCCACGGCGGAGCGGGCGGGGTACTGGCCCTCGGTGAAGAACTCGGCGTACACCGCGTTCATGGCGGCGAAATCGCCCATGTTCTGCAGGAAGACGGTGGTCTTGACCACGTTGTCCATGGTCAGGCCGGCGGCCTCCAGAATAGCCTTGATATTGGTCAGCACCTGACGGGTCTGCTCGGTGATGCCGCCGGGGACGAACTCGCCGGTGGCGGGGTCAAAGGGCACCTGCCCGGATGTGACCAGGAAGCTTCCGCAGTCGATGGCCTGGGAATAGGGGCCGATGGCGGCGGGCGCGTTGGTAGTGGCAATGATCTTCTTCATGGCAAATTACCTCCTGAAACATTCGATCGCTGCGCCCGGCGCACCGGGCGTTCTTCTGCTACCACTTATACCATGTTTTCCCGCAAATGGCAACAGTTTTCCGCCGCCTTTTCCGCTATCTGTTTTTATTATCGCATATTTTGACAAATTACCGCCGCTTTTACCCGCTTTATAGGGCAAATCGTCACAATACGCCTACGTAAAGCTGGTATTTTCTTCCATATAGGTCGCCGCGCGGCTGAGGCGCGCCTTTGCTTGCTTAATTTTGTTATCTGTTCAGCTGATAGCAAGTTTCCACATTTCGCCGCTACCACCCTGCGCCCCACCTGTGGTACCCTTGAGCTGTAAGTGTACGCCCCGGGCGTATGTTCAGGCGAACGACACAAAGTAAGGGAGAATATAAGGAGGATGACCCCATGTTGCACGAAAATTGCGGTTTCGGAACCAAAGCCATCCACGCAGGGAACGTAAAGGACAGCCAGTACGGCGCACTGACCACCCCCATTTTCCAGACGTCCACCTTCGTTTTTGACAGCTGTGAGCAGGGCGGCCGTCGCTTTGCCGGGCAGGAGGGCGGCTACATCTACACCCGCCTGGGCAATCCCACCACCTCCGTTCTGGAGGCCAAGATCGCCGCGCTGGAAAACGGCGAGGCCTGCGTGGCCGCGGCGTCCGGCATGGGCGCCATCTCCTCTGCCCTGTGGACGGTGGCCGGCGCCGGGAAGCACATCGTGGCCGACGGCACCCTGTACGGCTGCACCTTTGCCCTGCTGAACCACGGCATGACCCGCTACGGCGTGGAGGTCAGCTTTGTGGACACCTCCGACCTGGAGGAGGTGCGCAAGGCGCTGAAGCCCAACACCTGCGCCGTGTATCTGGAGACTCCGGCCAACCCCAACCTGAAGATCGCGGACATCTCCGCCGTGGCCGCGCTGGCCCACGGCTACAACAAGGACATCAAGGTCATCTGCGACAACACCTTCGCCTCCCCCTACCTGCAGCGGCCGCTGGAGCTGGGCGCGGACGTGGTGGTACACTCCGCCACCAAATACCTGAACGGCCACGGCGACGTGATCGCGGGCTTCGTGGTGGGCTCCGCCGACTTCTGCACCGAGGTGCGCATGTTCGGCCTGAAGGACATGACCGGCGCGGTCATGGATCCCTTCACGTCCTTCCTAATCCTGCGAGGTCTCAAGACCCTGGAGATCCGCATGCAGAAGCACTGCGCCAACGCCAAGGCCGTAGCGGAGTTCCTGTATGACCACCCCGCCGTGGAGAAGGTCTACTACCCCGGCCTGATCGACCATCCCGGCCACGACATCGCCCGCCGCCAGATGAGCGACTTCGGCGGGATGCTGTCCTTCGAGGTCAAGGGCGGCCGCGCCGCCGGCGTGAAGCTGGTGAACGCGCTGCACCTGGTGACCGTGGCGGTGTCCCTGGGCGACGCCGAGACCCTGATCGAGCACCCCGCCTCCATGACCCACTCCACCTACACCGAGGAGGAGCTGGCCGCCTCCGGCATCGCCGCCGGTCTTATCCGCCTGTCCGTGGGCCTGGAGAACGCCGAGGACATCATCGCCGATCTGAAGCAGGCGCTGGACACGCTGTAAGCCGCAGACCCTCCATACACGCAGGGAGCACCCGGACGGGTGCTCCCTTTTTTGCGCCGACGGGGCGTTCACAAATTGTTTACAGTAAAAGTCAAATAAAGTCAAATCTGCCTATTGACAAAGTAGGAAGGCAGGTGTATTATACAGTCAAAGGTCAAAGAAAGGCAAAGTCAAATTGCCCCGATGTGGCCTTTTGATGCATAAGAAAGGCGGCGAGGATTTGGGTATTACCGATATTATCGCTGGGTTCATCCAGCAGGAGTTAGACGAGGCGGGCGGCGCGCTGGAGCTGCAGCGCTGCGACCTGGCACAGCGGTTCAACTGTGTGCCCAGCCAGATCAACTACGTCATGTCCACCCGGTTCTCGCCGGAGCGGGGCTACATCGTGGAGTCCCGGCGGGGCGGCGGCGGCTACATCCGCATCACGCGGGTGCAGGTAGACCGCCAGACGCTGGTGATGCACGTCATCAACAGCATCGGCGACCGGCTGGACGCCGCCAGCGCGCGGGCCATGGCGCAGAACCTGGTGCAGGCCGAGGCCGTCAGTCCCCAGCTGGGGCAGGCGCTGCTGTCCGCCACCGGGGCGCGGGCGCTGCAGGCAGCGGCGCCCGAATGTCGGGACGCGCTGCGGGCCGATATATTCAAGCAAATTCTTATCCATTCCGTCTGACGGCGGTGTAAGGAGGTTATGATTATGAAGTGTGATCGCTGTGGTAAGAACGACGCGACGTTCTACTATAAGAGCAATATCAACGGCAGAGTGACCGAGACCCACCTCTGCGACAGCTGTGCCCGCGCTATGGGCTATACCGGGTCTGTACAGAGCCGCATGGGCAGCTGGTTCGACGACGACTGGTTCGACCGGCCGTTCCGGATGCTGGAGCCGTTTTTCGGCGGGTTCGGCGACCGGATGCTGACCGAGTTCCCCAGCCCGGTGAACGTGCTGGAGCAGGCGCAGACCGCCGACCCCGACAGCGGCGCAAGGGACGATCTGCTGCCCCACGACGAAGCCATGTCCCTGGCACTGGAGCGCAAGCGCAACGCGCTGGAGACCCAGCTGCACAACGCCGTGGCGGAGGAACGCTACGAGGACGCCGCACGTCTGCGCGACGAGTTGAAGGCGCTGAACAGCAAGGCCTCCTGAGGCATATCCCACTAAGCAAAATAACGATTCGAAAGGAAGTGTTCCTTTATGTCTGAGAATAAATTCACCCCCCGTGCAGAGGAAGCTCTGCGTCTGAGCCAGGAGGCCGCCGAGGAGCTGGGCCACGGCTACGTGGGCTCCGAGCACCTGCTGCTGGGCCTTATCCGCGAGGAGGACGGCGTGGCACACCGGGTGCTGGCCGAGTTCGGCGTCACCGATGAAATGATCTGCTCCGTGCTGCAGCGCAGCGTGGGCAAGGGCGTGTCCGGCGCAGCGCCCAGCCAGGGGCTGACCCCCCGGGCCAAGAGCGTGGTGGAGCTGGCCGTGTCCGAGGCGTCCCGCATGGGCAGCCCGGCTATCGGCACCGGCCACCTGCTGATGGGCATCCTGCGGGAGGGCGGCAACATGGGCCTGCGCATCCTGCGCACCGTGGGCGTCGACCCCAACCGGATGTACAGTGCCATCCTGAAGAAGGCCGAGGCGGCGCCCAAGGCCGCCACCACCGGCTCCGCCTCCAGCCGCGAGGCCGACAAGAAGAACAAGACACTGGCGGAGTACACCCGCGACCTGACCGAGGCCGCCCGCAGCGGCAAGCTGGACCCCGTCATCGGGCGGGATAAGGAGATCCAGCGGGTCATCCAGATACTGTCCCGCCGCACCAAGAACAACCCCGTGCTCATCGGCGAGCCCGGCGTGGGCAAGACCGCCATCGCCGAGGGTCTGGCCGAGCGCATCGCCGCAGGCGACGTGCCGGAGGAGCTGCTGGATAAGCGCATCCTGTCCCTGGACCTGAGCGGCATGGTGGCCGGCACCAAGTACCGGGGCGAGTTCGAGGAGCGCATCAAGAACACCCTGAACGAGGTGAAGAAGGACGGCAACGTCATCCTGTTCATCGACGAGCTGCACACCATCGTGGGCGCCGGCTCCGCCGAGGGTGCCGTAGACGCCGCCAACATCCTGAAGCCCGCGCTGAGCCGCGGCGAGATACGTGTGGTGGGCGCCACCACCCTGAATGAGTACCGCAAGTACATCGAGAAGGACGCCGCCCTGGAGCGCCGGTTCCAGCCCGTCACCGTGGGCGAGCCCACCCCGGAGGCCACGCTGGAGATACTGAAGGGCCTGCGCGACAGGTACGAGGCGCACCACAAGCTGACCATCACCGACGAGGCGCTGGACGCCGCTGTGCAGCTGTCCAAGCGGTACATCGGCGACCGGTTCCTGCCGGACAAGGCCATCGACCTGATGGACGAGGCCGCGTCCCAGGTGCGCATGGCGGCGGAGTCCTCCTCCCCCGACCTGAAGGCGCTGGAGGAGAAGATCGCCACCCTGCACCGGGAGAAGAACGACGCCATCGCCGCCCAGGACTTTGAGAAGGCCGCGCAGCTGCGCGACATCGAGAAGGACTATCAGGAGCAGGTGGACATCGAGCGGGAGAACTGGCGCAAGAGCCTGTCCCAGAACAGGGGCACCGTCACCGCCGACGACATCGCCAATGTGGTGGCCGGATGGACGGGCATCCCCGTCACGCGCCTGACTGAGGACGAGAGCATGCGCCTGCTGAAGCTGGAGGAGAAACTCCACCAGCGTGTGGTGGGCCAGGACGACGCCGTGACCGCCGTGGCCAAGGCCATCCGCCGCAGCCGTGTGGGTCTGAAGGACCCCAAGCGGCCCATCGGTTCGTTCCTGTTCCTGGGTCCCACCGGCGTGGGCAAGACCGAGCTGTGCAAGACACTGGCCGAGGCCATGTTCGGCGACGAGAACGCCATGGTGCGTATCGACATGTCCGAGTACATGGAGAAGCACACCGTATCCCGCCTGATCGGTTCGCCTCCCGGCTATGTGGGTCACGAGGAGGGCGGCCAGCTCACCGAGAAGGTGCGCAGAAAGCCCTACTCCGTGGTGCTGTTCGACGAGATCGAAAAGGCCCATGAGGACGTGTGGAACATCCTGCTGCAGATACTGGAGGATGGTGTTGTGACCGACTCTCAGGGCCGCAAGGTGGACTTCAAGAACACGGTCATCGTGATGACCTCCAACGTGGGCGCGCGGAACATCACCGCCGACGCCGCCAAGCTGGGCTTTGACGGCAAGGAGAAGGACGAGAAGGAGTCCGAGGACGCCCGGTTCGCCCGCATCCGCGAGGCGGTCATGGCCGACCTGAAGCACACGTTCCGCCCGGAGTTCCTGAACCGTATCGACGAGATCATCGTGTTCCGTCAGCTGACCCAGGAGAACATCGTGGAGATCGCCCGCCGTATGCTGGCCGTCACCGGCGGCCGTATGGCGCAGCAGGGCATCACCCTGCAGGCGGACGACGACGCGGTGACCGAGCTGGCGCGGGACGGCTTCGACCCCCAGTACGGTGCACGTCCCCTGCGCCGGGCTATCCAGAGCATGGTGGAGGACGCCGTGGCCGAGCAGATGCTGGAGGGCAAGCTGAAGTCCGGCGACACCGCCCGCATCCGTCTGCGGGACGGCAAGGTGGTCATCGAGGCGGAGGCGGCGCCCGCCGCACCCGCCGCCGAGGAGGAGACCAAGGCCCCCGCGGAGAAATAAGGCACAACGAAAAGGAGCAACCTTCGGGTTGCTCCTTTTTTTGCCTTTGCAACCTGAAGTTGCTATACAAATGCCCGCGTTTCGGTTATAATGCTGTCAGCAAGCAAGCCATGCAGAGAAAGGAATGTCTATGAACACAAACTGGAACGACCCCAATTTTCAGGGCTTTGCCCGCCAGCCGCGCCCCAAGAAGGAGCGCAAGGCCCTGGGCACCCCGGCAGGGCGCACCCTGCTGAACATCGCCGTGACGCTGGTGTTCGCCGCGGTGTACTTCTACATCGTGCTGCCGCCCATCAGCCTGAAGAGCGAGGAATTCTACATCTTCGTGCTGCTGACCTGCGCCGTGTACGGCGGCTGCGCCATACTGACCTCCGGGTTTCAGGGCGCCGGCGCCAAGGGATACTTCGGCTTTCTGAAAAAGCAGTGCACGGTGCCCCTGCTGGTGGCCGCGGCCATGGTGGTCACGGCGCTGGTGGGCGCGGTGGTGGGCTGGCAGCTATTCCGCGCCGGGGACTACCGCGATCTGCTGACCGTCAATGACGGCGACTTCGCCGCCGAGGTGGAGGAGATCAGCTATGACCAGATCCCCATGCTGGACGCCAACTCCGCCATGAAGCTGGGCAACCGGAAGCTGGGTGAATTGGCGGACATGGTCTCGCAGTTCGAGGTGGCCGACGACTACACCCAGATCAACTACCAGGGCCGCCCCGTGCGGGTGACGCCCCTGCGCTACGGCGACATCATCAAGTGGCTGAACAACCGCTCCGAGGGCCTGCCCGCCTATCTGCTCATCGACATGGTGACGCAGAACGTGGAGGTGGTACGCCTGGATGAGGGCATCCACTACACCACCGCCGAGCACTTCAGCCGCAATCTGTACCGCCACCTGCGGTTCCACTACCCCACCTACATGTTCGACGACCCCGCCTTTGAGATAGACGAAAACGGCGACCCCTGGTGGGTGTGCCCCCGGGTCAGCCACACCATCGGCCTGTTCGGCGGCCGGGACATCATCGGTGCGGTGCTGGTGAACGCCGTTACCGGCGAGAGCGCCTACTACAAGACCGGCGACGTGCCCAGCTGGGTGGACCATGTGTTCACCGCCGAGCTGATCATGCAGCAGTACGATTACCACGGCGCGTATATCAATGGCTTTATCAACTCCCTGTTCGGCCAGCGGGATGTGACCGTCACCACCGAGGGCTATAACTACATCGCCATCGGCGACGACGTGTATATGTACACCGGCGTGACCTCCGTGGTATCCGACGAGTCCAACATCGGCTTTATCCTGTCCAACCAGCGCACCAAGGACACCAGGTTCTACCTGGTGGCCGGCGCCAAGGAGTACTCCGCCATGGACAGCGCCGAGGGCCAGGTGCAGCAGATGAAGTACAAGGCCACTTTCCCCCTGCTGCTGAACATCTCCGACCAGCCCACCTACTTCATGGCGCTGAAGGACGCCGCAGAACTGGTGAAGATGTACGCCATGGTCAACGTCAGCCAGTATCAGATCGTGGCCACCGGCGACACCGTGGCCCAGTGCGAGGCGAACTACCGCCGCATCCTGGCGGAGAAGGGCCTTGTCTCTGCCGACAGTGCCGAGCTGCCCGCCGTGGGACAGGGTGAGGTCAGCGGCGTGCTGGAGGACATCCGCTCCGCCGTGGTCAGCGGCAACACCCTGTACTATCTGCGGCTCAGCGGCGACAGCCATTACTATGTCATCTCCGCCGCCCAGCAGCCGGAGGTGGTCATCTACAACGTAGGCGACAGTGTCACTGTCCGCTTCGCCGAGGGCGAGGGCACCATCCTCACTGCCGATGCCGTCACCCGCGCCGCGGCGGCGCAGAGTGCGCCCGCCGCCACGGAGGAGACTGAGACAGACGGGGCTGCATAAGAGCATAATAAATATCCCCCGGCCCGGCCGGGGGATATTTATTATGCTCTGTTTACTTGATCTCCACGACCTCGTAGCCGGCGTCGGCGACGGCCTTTTTCAGCGCGTCGTCGGTGGCGTCGCCGGTGACGACGGCGGTGCCGGATGCCAGGTCTACATCGGCCTGCACGCCCAGGGCAGTCAGGGCCTTCTCCACATGCGCCACGCAGTGGGCGCACATCATACCCTTGATGGTGATGGTCTTCTTGTTCATAGCGTCGTCCTCCTTGCCGCTCTTGTTGGTATCATCATACACCGGCTGTTCCGGTTTTGCAACCGCCGCCGGACTTCTCTTGCTCTTCCAGCCCCGCAGACGCAGGGCGTTGCTGACCACGCACACGCTGCTCAGGCTCATGGCCGCGGCGGCGATCATGGGGTTCAGGGTGATGCCGAAGGCCGGGTACAGTACGCCGGCCGCCACCGGGATGCCCACGGAGTTGTAGAAGAACGCCCAGAACAGGTTCTGCCGTATGTTCCGCAGGGTGGCGCGGGACAGAGACACCGCGTCCGCAATATCCAGCAGGCTGCTCTTCATCAGCACGATGTCCGCCGACTCGATGGCCACATCCGTACCAGCGCCGATAGCCAGGCCTACGTCCGCCGTCACCAGGGCAGGGGCGTCGTTGATGCCGTCGCCCACCATGGCCACCTTCTTGCCCTCCTGCTGCAGCTCCTGCACCACGCGGGCCTTGTCCTGGGGCAGCACCTGGGCGATGACACGGGTGACGCCCACCTGCCGGGCGATGGCCTCCGCCGTGCGGCGGTTATCGCCGGTCAGCAGCACCACCTCGCAGCCCATGTCCTGCAGGGCGGCGATGGCCGCGGCGCTGTCGCTCTTCACCACGTCGGCCACGGCGATGACGCCCAGCGGCGCACCGCTGCCGGCGATAAACAGCGGCGTCTTGCCGTCCTCCGCCAGCTGCGCGGCGGCGGAGCGCAGCGCGGCGCTGACGGCCACGCCGGACCGCTCCATAAAGGCCTCGTTGCCGGCCAGCAGCGCCGCTCCGCCTGTCACGGCGGTGACGCCGCCGCCCGCCACGGCGGAGAAGTCCTCCACCGGCTGCAGCGTCAGACCACGGGCCTCGGCCTCCGCCACGATGGCGCCGGCCAACGGATGCTCGGAGGGCTTTTCCAGGGACGCGGCGGCGGCCAGCAGCGTTTCCTCATCCATGCCGTCGGCGCACAGCACCGCCGTCACGCGGGGCTTGCCCTCGGTGACGGTGCCGGTCTTGTCCAGCACCACCGTGTCGATGCGGCCCATCAGCTCCAGGCTGGCGGCGGACTTCACCAGGATGCCCTGCTCCGCCGCCTTGCCCGTGGCCACGGTGATGGCCACCGGCGTGGCCAGACCCAAGGCGCAGGGGCAGGAGATGACCAGCACGGCGATGGCGATGCTCAGGCAGAAGCGCACGCCCATGCCTCCCACCGTGGCCCACAGCACCGCCGCGACGACGGCGATGGAGATGACCACGGGCACGAACACGGCGCTGATCTTATCCGCCAGACGGCTGATGGGTGCCTTGCCGCCGGCAGCCTGCTCCATCAGCTGGATGATCTGGGACAGGGTGGTGTCGGCGCCCACGCGCTCCGCCGTCAGCTCCAGATAGCCGCCGGTGAGGATGGTGGCGGACACGGCTTTATCGCCGGGCGCCTTTTCCACCGGCATGCTCTCTCCGGTGAGGGCAGACTCATCCACGGTGCCGCCGCCCGCCGTCACGGTGCCGTCCACAGGGATACGGCCGCCCTGGCGGACGATGACGGTCTCGCCGGCCCGAATGTCCTCGGTGGGTACGGTGACCTCCCTGCCGTCACGGCGCACCACGGCGGACTCAGGCGCCAGTGCCAGCAGCGCCGTGATGGCGCCGGTGGTCTTGCCCTTGGAGCGCTCCTCCAGGTACTTGCCCACCGTCACCAGCGCCAGGATCATGCCCGCGGACTCGAAGTACAGGTCGGGCATGCCGGTGACCTTGCCCGCCGCCAGCAGACCCATCTCGATGAGGCTGTATATCAGCCCCGCCGCCGCGCCCAGCGCCACCAGGGAGTCCATATTGGGCGCGCCCTGGAACAGCCGGGAGAAGCCCACGATGAAGTAGCTGCGGTTCAGTATCAGGATGGGCACCGTCAGTGCCAGCAGCACAAAGGCCGACAGCAGCGGCTGCGTGTGCATGAACATGGGCACCGGAAGGCCCATCATGTGGCCCATGCTCAGATAGAACAGGGGCACCAGGCAGACCACCGACCACAGGAGCCGCCGGCCCATGGCCTTGGCCGCCGCGTCCTGCTCCGCGTGGAGGTCGCGGCGCACCTCGCTCTCCGGTGCGGCGCCGTAGCCCGCCGCCGTGACGGCGGCGATGATGGCGGAGGGGTCAATGTTCTCGTCCCGGTCACAGACCAGGGAGCCCAGCATCAGGTTCACCGATGCGTCGTGGACGCCGGGGACACTATTGGCTGCCTTCTCCACATGGGCGGCGCAGGCGGCGCAGGTCATACCGGTGATGACGAATTTCTCTGTCATACTGTCATCTCCTTATTTCATCAGCTTTTGCAGCGTGGTCACCAGCTCGTCGATGACCTCGTCGTCCCCCTGTCGGATACCGTCCGCCACGCAGGTACGGATATGGGTGGCCAGCAGCTCCTTGCTGAAGCTGTTCAGCGCGGCGCCCACGGCGGACACCTGTATCAGAATATCGGGACAGTAGGCGTCCTTCTGCAGCATCTCCTGCAGCCCGCGCACCTGTCCCTCGATACGGCACAGGCGGTTCAGAAGCTTTTTCTGTTCCTCAGGCGTGCGGTGCTTGGTCTTTCCCTGGCAGCAGCAGCAAGTATTCTCCACGTCAGTATACCTCCTGGGGGTATTTATTTGATGACCGCATTATATACCCCCAAGGGGTATTTGTCAACGTTTTTCTTTCGGCCGTACCAGCAACGCCGCCAGCAGGGAGAACACCACCGCCGCGGCGATGCCGCCGGAGGTGGCCGTCAGCCCGCCGGTAAGGACGCCCAGCAGGCCGTCCTCTGCCACGCCCTTCGCCACGCCCTTCGCCAGGGAGCAGCCGAAGCCCGTCAGGGGCACGGTGGCGCCCGCGCCGCCCCAGTCCGCCACATACTGGTACACGCCCACCGCCTGCAGCAGCACGCCCGCCACTACGTAGCCCGTCAGTATCCGTGCTGGGGTCAGGCTGGTCTTGTCCAGGATGATCTGCCCCACGGCGCACAGCAGCCCGCCGCAGAGAAATGCGTTCACGTATTCCATCACACGTCCTCCTTTGTCCGGGAGAACACCACCGCGTGGCATATCCCCGGTATGCTCTCCCCCTGGAAGGAGCTGGTGGGGCTCAGCAGCGCCCCGGTGGGGGCGAACAGCACCCGCTGCCACCGCCCCCGGCGCATCTCCTCCAGTATCATGCCGTTGAGCACCGCCGCCGAGCAGCCGCACCCGCTGCCGCCGGCGTGCATATCCTGCTTCTCCCGGTCGTACAGCAGCAGCCCGCAGTCGGTGTAGTTGTCCAGGGTCACGCCCTCCCGGCGGAACATCTCCGTGACGATGCGGCTGCCCACGTCGCCCAGATCGCCGGTGACGATCAGGTCATAGTCCCCCGGCGCGGTGCCGGTGTCCCGGAACACCGTCCGCAGGGTGTCGAAGGCCGCGGGGGCCATGGCCGCACCCATGTTGGTCATGTCCGTCACGCCCATGTCCACGATCTTCCCCCGGGTGGCGTGGGTGATATAGGGCCCCTCCGACTGGCTGCCCAGGATGCAGCAGCCCGCCGCCGTGGCCGTCCACTGGGCGGTGGGGCTGCGCTGGCTGCCGTAGGGCAGGGGCATGCGGTACTGCCGCTCGGCGGTGCAGAAATGGGAGGACGTCTGCGCCGCGGCGATGGAAGCGCAGCCCCCCGCCACGGCCATGGCCGCCAGGGACAGGGATTCCCCCATGGTGGAGCAGGCGCCGTACACCCCGTAGAAGGGGATGTTGAAATCCCGCAGGCCGAAGGTGGCGCCGATGTTCTGATTCAGCAGGTCGCCGGCGAACACGCAGTCCACGTCCTCCGCCGTCAATCCGCCCTTCTGCAGCGCCAGACGCAGGGCGTCCGCCTGCATCTGTGCCTCCCCCTGCTCCCAGGTCTTGCGCCCGCAGAAGGAGTCCGACGCCACGGCGTCGAACCGGCTGCCCAGAGGGCCCTCGCCCTCCAGCTTTCCCGCCACAGCGGCGCAGCTGATGACGCCCGGCGGCCGCAGAAAGCGGCAGGTCTGGCGGCTCAAACGTTTCACATCCATGATGCACACCTCGCAAAATAGCATTTGCCGTAGTGTGCGCGTTTTGCAGGAAAAATATGAAAGAGCCGCTTTAGGCCGCCTGGCACAAGAAAACATACGCCGCAAAAGGCGCGTTTCGCGCAGCCCCGTCGTTGCGCCGCCTTAACAGACATCCAGTATGCCTGCGGCGGTGCGCCTCGGCTCTGCACAAAACGCGCTCTTTTTCGGTGCGAAGCAGTTTTGCCAAAGTAAATTCGAGCTGAAATTGGCTGCAAAAACGCCCGCATGCTGACGCATGTGGGCGCTTTTTTCGGACGATTTCAGCCGGATAGACACGGGCAAAACCGTGTGTTTTCCTGTGTCAGGCGGCCTTTCGCGGCTCTTTCGTCGTACCCGGTTCAAAACACCAGCTGTACCAGCAGCATGTAGCATGCGGTGCCCGCCAGTATGGACAGCAGCGTGTTCCGCCGCCACAGGTGCAGCCCCGCCGTGACGGCCACGGCGACGGCCTCCGGTATGCCATGGCTGCCGCCGAGGAGGTCGGTGCTGCGCAGGCTGTACACCACCAACAGGCCCATCATGGCCGGGGGCAGCAGCTTGCCCAGGTCCTCCACCACCTTGGGCAGCTTACGGCCGCCGGAGAACAGCAGGAACGGCGTCCAGCGGGTGATCTGCGTGGCCAGGGCCACCATGCTGATGATCACCAGCGATTCGATCGTATTCAGGCGCATAGCTTCCTCCTTCCCAGCAGCAGCACGGCCAGCGTCAGCACCATGGCCGGGATGACCATGTTATCCGCGCCGAACACCGCCAGACCCGCCACGGAGCACACCAGGCCGATGGCGCCGGGCGCGCGGTTCTCCCGGGGGATGACCTGCTCGATGAACAGCACCACGAACAGCGCCGTCAGGGCGAAGTCGATGCCGGTGATGTCGAAGGTGATAAGGCTGCCGGCCAGGCCGCCCAGCATGGAGAACACCACCCAGTATGCCCAGGTGAGGAAGCTCATGGCAAAGTAGAACTGCGTGGGGTCCACGCCCTCCGGCGGCTCCACCGAGGAGCTGAGGGAGAAATTCTCGTCGCTGAGGGTGTAGATAAGGAAATACCGCAGCCTGCCCAGCCCGCGGTACTTGGGCAGCAGCGCCAGGGAGTAGAACAGGTGCCGCGCGTTGACCATCAGGCTGAGGATGAAGGCCTGCAGGGGGTCGAAGGCCGTGGTCAGCAGGGTGATGGCCACATACTGCATACTGCCGCAGAAGGCAAAGGCGCTGACGAAGCCCGCCCACAGGAAGCTGTAGCCCTTGGAGGCCATCAGCACGCCGTAGGCCAGACCTACCGCCAGATAGCCCGTCATGACGGGTATGGTGTAGGGGAACGCCGCCTTTACCGCCGCGGCAAAGCTCTTTTTCTGCATAGCGCCACATCCTGTCTGCCGATAGTAGTAGCTGCATTATATAGGAAAACTCTTTTTTGCGCAATACTGGAAAACCCGGCGGAAACAGTATATAATGTAGGGACCTACTTATACAAAGGAGTCTGTACCATGGAAGAGATGCGCAGCTTTGGATATATCTGCCCCGCCTGCGGCAAGGCGGTGCTGCACAGCCGCAGCGTGTTCGCCCTGAACGCCGCCGCGGCGCGGATGGAGTGTGAGTGCGGCAAGGAGGCCCTGACCGCCGAGACCGACGGTCTACGCTTCCGGCTGCAGGTGCCCTGCGGCGTGTGCGGCGGCCACCACCAGGCGGAGTGCAGCGCCGACGCTGTGCTCCGCGGCCGGGGCATCGGTCTCAGCTGTCCGGAAAAGCAGGAGCTGTGCTGCTACATCGGTGAGGAGGGCCAGGTACGCCGCGCCATGGAGAGTCTGGCGCTTCGGGTGGCCAAGGAAAAGGCCAGCCCCGACGAGGCCTTCACCGACAATGTCATCATGTACGAGGTGCTGTCCGAACTGAAGGACATCGCCGGGCGCGGCGGCATCTCCTGCGCCTGCGGCAGCAGGGAGTACGCCATCCAGGTGCGCCGGGGCGCCGTGGACATCGTCTGCGGCAAGTGCGGCGGCCGCCTGCGGCTGCCCGCCGCCACGGACAGTGACCTGGACGACCTGTGCTGCCGCATGACGCTGACCATCCCGGGGAAGTGACACCATGGGCGCACCGATCTGTTTTCTGCTGTTTCTGGCGTCGGTGGCGCTGTGTCTGGCGGAGGGCTGGACGCTGATCGCCGCCGTGTGGACGGGCATACTGGCCTTCGGCCTGCTGGGCCTGCGGCGGGGCTTCTCCCTTAAGACCATGGCCGCCGCTGCGTGGGAGCAGGGGCACAAGATGTGCAGCGTCATCGGCATCTATCTGCTGATAGGCGCCATCACCGCCCTGTGGCGCAGCGCCGGCACCATCGCCTTTTTCATCTACCACGGGCTGCAGCTCATCACGCCGCAGCTGTTCCTGCTGGTGACGTTCCTGCTGACCAGCTTTATCTCCTACGCACTGGGCACGTCCTTCGGCGTCATCGGCACCGTGGGCGTCATTCTCATGGCGCTGGCCCGCTCCGGCGGCGTGGACGCCGCCCTGACGGCCGGCACCATCGTCGCAGGAGCCTACTTCGGCGACCGGTGCTCCCCGGCATCCTCCAGCGCCGCGCTGGTGGCCGCCGCCACCGGCACGAAGCTCTACGACAACCTGCGCCTGATGCACCGCACCGGCTGGCTGCCCTATCTGGTCAGTCTGGCGGCCTATGCCGCCCTGTCCGTCACCCACCCCCTGTCGGCGGTGGAGGGCGGCGTGCTGGCGGAGCTGGCCGCGGCCTTCCGCCTGAACTGGTGGACGGCCATACCGGCGCTGCTGATACTGATACTCCCCCTGTGCAGGGTACCCATCCGCCCCACCATGGCCATCAGCGCCGCGGCGGCGCTGGCGGTGACGGTGTTCGTACAGGGTGGCGATATTCTGACCACCCTGCGGGACGCGCTGCTGGGCTATGAGCCCGCTCCCGGCGCCCTGCACGACGTTCTCATGGGCGGCGGTGTGGTGTCCATGGTCACCGCCACGGTGCTGGCGGTCAGTGCCGGGCTGTACGCCGGGCTGCTGGGCGGCATCGGCGCGCTGGACGGCGTGCGCCATCTGGCGCAGCGCGCGGCCCGGAGGGCAGGACTGTTCCCCGCCTGCACGGCGGTGTGCTTCCTGTCGGGCATGGTGTTCTGCAACCAGTCCACCGGCGCCGTGGTCAGCACCCAGCTGCTGGAGGACGTCTACCGTCGCCAGGGCGGCGGCAGCGGCGAGCTGGCCATCGACATCGAGAATTCCGGCATCGTCATGTCCCCACTCATCCCCTGGAATATCTCCGTGTCCATCCCACTGACCATGCTGGGCACGGATATGTCCACCATCCCCTACGAGATACTGCTCTACGTCATCCCCCTGTGCTATTTCCTGACAAAACGCCGGGTATTCCCGCCGAAAGGAGCTGTCCCCGATGATACGACTGCTGAGCCGGTGGCTCATTCCTGACCGCGACAATGTGACCTCCCCCGCCGTCCGCCGTGCCTACGGCACCCTGTGCGGCGCGGTGGGCATCGCGCTGAACATCCTGCTGTTCGCGGGCAAGCTCTTCGCTGGGCGGCTGTCCGGCTCCATCGCCGTGACGGCGGATGCCTTCAACAACCTGTCGGATGCCGGTTCCTCGGCGGTGACGCTGCTGGGCTTCCGCCTGGCAGGCAAGAAGCCCGATACCGACCACCCCTTCGGCCACGGCCGCATCGAGTACATATCCGGCCTGCTGGTGGCGGGGCTCATTCTGCTGATGGGCGTGGAGTTGGCCAAGTCCTCCTTCGATAAGATACTCCACCCGGAGCCCGTCGCCTTCTCGGCGCTGGCGGCGGCCATCATGGCCGCGTCGGTGTGCGTGAAGCTGTATATGTGGCTGTACAACCGCGCCGTCGGGCGGAAAATAAAGTCTGTCTCCATGGAGGCCACCGCCACGGACAGCCTGTCTGACACCATCGCCACCTCCGCCGTGCTGCTGGCCATGCTGGTGGGCAAGTGGACGGGGCTGGCCGTGGACGGCTACGTGGGCCTGGTGGTGGCTCTGTTCATCCTGTTTTCCGCCTACAAGGCCGCCAAGGAAACACTCTCCCCCCTGCTGGGGCAGGCACCCGACCCGGAGCTGGTGCAGGAGATACGGGACATCACCCTCGCCAACGACACGGTGCAGGGCGTCCACGACCTGGTGGTACACGACTACGGACCCGGCCGCATGATGATCTCCCTCCACGCGGAGGTGCCCGCCCACGGGGACATCATGGCCATGCACGATGTCATCGACAACGTGGAGAAGGAGCTGATGGAGCGGCTCCACTGCCACGCCGTCATCCACATGGACCCCATCGTCACCGACGATGACCGCGTGAACGCCCTGCGCGCGCAGGTGGCGGAGCTGGTGAAGCAGGTGGACCCCGCCCTGACCATCCACGACTTCCGGGTGGTGCGTGGTACCACCCACGACAACCTGATATTCGACGCGGTGCTGCCCTTCTCCAGCGGCAAGACCCCGGCGCAGGCGGCGCAGGAGATACGCGCCCTGGTCCGCGCCATGGACGGCAATTACTACGCCGTGGTCACGGTGGAGCACAGCTTCACGGAGTAAAAAAACCGCCCGCGCGCAAGGGCGCACGGACGGATGCAGGTGCTTATTATTCCCAGGTCTGCCAGACCTCCGGGTGGTAGCCCACGGTGGCCTGCTTCCCGTTGCGGACGATGGGCGCGTTGAAAAGCTCCGGGTACTCCAGCAGCTTTTCCTCCGCCGCCTGGGGCGTGATGTAGGCCATGAACAGCTCCTCATACGCCCGGCAGGACTTATTCACCAGCGCATCATAGCCGCCCACCGCCGCCTTGATGGAGCGGTACTCCCCCGGCGACACGCCCTTGCTCACCAGGTCGATATACTGGTACTTGATGCGCCGCTCCTTGAACCAGCGCTCCGCCTTCTTGGTGTCGAAGGACTTGGACATACCGAAGATCTGAATATTCATAGACGACTCCTTTATAAATGAGAATGGAGGGTTTACCATGGACGAGAACATCCGCAGGCTGAAGGAACTCACCGACAACTCCGACAACATCGTGTTTTTCGGCGGCGCCGGCGTGTCCACCGAGTCGGGCATCCCCGACTTCCGCAGCGTGGACGGCCTGTACCATCAGAAGTTCAAATACCCGCCGGAGACCATGCTCAGCCATACCTTTTATGAGCGCCACACGGAGGAGTTTTACGACTTCTATCGTGCGAAGATGCTGGCGCTGGACGCCCGGCCCAACGCCGCCCACCGCAAGCTGGCCCAGTGGGAGCAGCAGGGCAAGCTGAAGGCCGTCATCACCCAGAACATCGACGGTCTGCATCAGAAGGCCGGCAGCCGCGAGGTGCTGGAGCTCCACGGCAGCGTGCTGCGGAACCACTGCACCCGCTGTGGGAAATTCTACGGCGTGGAGTGCATCGCCGGCAGCACCGGCGTGCCCCGCTGTGACTGCGGCGGCGTCATCAAGCCCGATGTGGTGCTGTACGAGGAATCCCTGGACGAGGACGTAATGGCCCGCGCCATCCACTACATCCGTCAGGCGGATATGCTGATCATCGGCGGCACGTCGCTGGTGGTCTATCCCGCCGCCGGGCTGGTGCAGTATTACCGGGGCAATAAGCTGGCCGTCATCAATAAGGGCGGTGCGGGCAGCGGTCTGGGTGCCGCCGTCACCGTGGATGCCCCTATCGGCCAGGTCATGGCGCAATTGTAACATAGCGCAGGAAAACACGCAAGGGGCGGAGAATTTCTCTCCGCCCCTTGACAAAGTGCCCGGTTTTGCTATAATATACGGGTATTCCGTTTGCGAGCGTGCTGGAATCGGCAGACAGGCAAGCTTGAGGTGCTTGTGTCCGTAAGGTCGTGTGGGTTCAAGTCCCATCGCTCGCACCAGAAAGGCCACCCCAATGGGGTGGTTTTTCTATTTTATTTTGTATCAACTCCGCGATGCGCGCTCCTTGGCCTCGGCCTCCGCCCGCTGGCGGCAGATCTCCACCCAGTCTGGCAGCTTGTCCAGCTCGGCGGCAAACACCGCCAGCTCGTCGGGGATGGCGATCTTCTGGGGACAGACGGCGGCGCAGGCGCCGCAGCCCAGGCAGGCGTGGGGCCACTTATCCTTGGGCACCGCATCCAGCTGCATCTTGATGGTGCCGCCGCTGCCGGCGCGCAGCTGGTTATACTTGTGCAGCAGGTCGGGGATGTCCAGCTGCTGGGGACAGCCGTCGCAGCAGTAGCGGCAGGCGGTGCAGGGCACGGAGTTCTTCATCTTCTCCGCCGCGGCCATCACAATGTCCTCCTCCGCCGGAGTCAGGGGCTCCAGCTTCTCGAAGGTGGTGACGTTATCCTGCATCTGCGCCATGTCGGACATGCCGGACAGCACCATGGTCACGTTATCCAGCCCCTGCAGCCAGCGAAAGCCGAAGGACGCGATGCTGGTGCCCGGGTGCAGGGCGCGGAGCTTGTCCTCGCTCGCCTGGTCCAGCGCCGCCAGCTTGCCGCCGCGGACGGGCTCCATCACCCACACGGGGATGTTGTGCTTTGCCAGCAGCTCGTACTTCTCCTTGGCCCGCTGGATGGTCCAGTCCAGATAGTTCAGCTGGATCTGACAGAACTCCATCTCCCGGCCGTAGCGCTCCAGGAACTCCGCCAGGCAGGGGATGTCCGCGTGGGAGGAGAAGCCCAGGTGCTTGATGCGCCCCAGCTTTTTCTGCTCCACGAAGTAGTCGATGACGCCCCACTTGGGGTCGGTGTAGACGTTGACGGAATTTTCGTACACGTTGTGCAGCAGGTAGAAGTCGAAATACTCCACCTGGCACTTTTTCAGCTGCTGCTCGAAGATGCCCGCCGGGTCGGGGTCTCCGGTGAGCATGTGGCCGGGGAACTTGGTGGCCAGATAAAAGCTCTCGCGGGGGTGCTTTTTCAGGCACTCGCCCACCACGATCTCGGAGCGGTTCTGCATGTAGGGCCACGCGGTGTCGTAATAGTTGACGCCGTGCGCCATGGCGTAGTCCACCATCTCCTGGGTGGCCGCCTGGTCGATGGCGCCGTCGGCGGTGGTGGGCAGGCGCATAGTGCCGAAGCCCAGCATGGAAAGCCGCAGGCCCTTGAAATCACGGTAGATCATATCGTTGCCCTCCTTATAATGTGCTTGTAAAGCCATTATAGCGCAGAAAGCCTCCCGGAGCAACCCAAAACCTCCGCTTCCCCTCCTGTTCAGTCCGCTTTTCCTATCGACTTTACCCGGATTTTACAAAAGAACTCCTGTGGATTTGACATTCGTCTCGTATTCTGTATTTGGACGAGAATGTGCTATCTGAAAAATGTAAAATCGAGGAGAGAAGTATGGACATCTTTCATGTGCTGACCATGCTGGGCGGGCTGTGCCTGTTCCTGTTCGGCATGAATTTCATGGGACAATCCCTGGAGCGCCGCGCCGGCGGCAAGCTGCGCACCCTGCTGGATAAGATGACCGGCAGCGTAGGCGCGGGCTTCCTGACCGGTCTGGGCATCACCGCCATCATACAGAGCTCGTCGGCCACCACCGTCATGGTGGTGGGCTTCGTGAACTCCGGGCTCATGACCCTGCGGCAGGCCATCAACGTCATCATGGGCGCCAATGTAGGCACCACCGTCACCGCCTGGCTGCTGAGTCTTGCGGGCATCGACGGCGGCAGCGTCTGGGTGCAGCTGCTGAAGCCCACCTCCTTCACCCCCGTGCTGGCGCTGATCGGCATCATTTTCTACATGTTCTGCAAGGACGGCCGCAAGAAGGACACCGGCGCCATCCTGCTGGGCTTCGCCACCCTGATGTTCGGCATGGACACCATGAGCGGCGCCGTGGCCGGGCTCAAGGACGTTCCCGGCTTTGCCGAACTGTTCCTGGCCTTCACCAATCCCCTGCTGGGCGTGCTGGTGGGCGCGGTGCTGACCGCTGTCATCCAGTCCTCCTCCGCCTCCGTGGGTATCCTGCAGGCGCTGGCGGGTACCGGCCAGGTCAGCTACGCCGCCGCTGTGCCCATCATCATGGGCCAGAACATCGGCACCTGTGTCACCGCCCTGATCTCCTGTGTAGGCACTAACAAGAACGCAAAGCGCGCCGCCATGGTGCACCTGCTGTTCAACGTCATCGGCGTGGCGGTGCTGCTGACGGTGTTCTGCATCGTCAAGGCCGTCTTTGCCCCGGCGCTGCTGAACGAGTCCGCCTCCATGGCGGGCATCGCCGTGGCCCACTCGGCGTTCAACATCCTCTGCACCGCCTTGCTGCTGCCCTGCGGCGGCCTGCTGGAGAAGCTGGCCATCCGCATGGTGCCCGACCGGGCGCACGCAGAGGAAAAGTCCGTGGAGCTGGACGAACGCCTGCTGGCCACCCCCTCCCTGGCGCTGCAGCGCTGCCGCGCTGTCACCTGCCAGATGGCGGAAACGGCGGTGCAGTCCCTGCAGAACGCCCTGCGCACCTTTGACCACTACACCCCCGAGCTGGCCGCCTCCATCCGGGAGGACGAGGACCGCTGCGACCACTTCGAGGACGCCCTGGGCACCTATCTTGTGAAGCTCAGCGCCCTGAAAATGGGCGAGGACGAGAGTGAGGAGGCCGCCGAGCTGCTGAAGGCCATCGGCGACTTCGAGCGTATCTCCGACCACGCGGTGAACGTGCTGGAATCCGCGGAGGAGCTCCGGGACAAGAGCCTTTCCTTCAGCGAGGACGCCCGGCACGAGCTGTCCGTGCTGTCCGCCGCCATCAACGACATCCTGACCCTGGCGCTGGACGCCTTCCGTACCTGCGACTTGGTCGCCGCCCGACAGGTAGAGCCCCTGGAGGAGGTCATCGACGGCCTGAAAGAGAAACTGCGCACCCGCCACATCCTGCGGATGCAGCAGGGCAAATGCAGCATCGAGGCCGGCTTCGTCTGGTCCGACCTGCTGACCGACCTGGAGCGCACCTCCGACCACTGCTCCAACATCGCCGGCTGCGTCATCGACGCCGCCCAGCACGACCTGAACCTCCACGCCACGCTGGACGCCGCACATCACCACGACCCGGCGTTCCAGGCCGCCTACCGCGCCTGCGCAGAGAAGTACCGGGTATAAACACCGCTTTTCCCCTCTCCCCGTTCCCTCCGGGGACGAAAAAAAGACCTCCATCACATATCGGATGGAGGTCTTTTTTTCGTCTTTTACCGCTGGCCCTTGTCGTAGGGGATACCCTCCGCCTTGGGTGCGCGGGACTTCTTGGAGGTGAATGCCAGCACCACCAGGGAGATGATGTAGGGCATCATGTTGTACACCGGGCTGGGGATGTTCAGGTTCTTCAGGACCTCGAAGCCCGCGTACACATTGGACAGCGCCCGGAACAGGCCGAACAGCAGCGCCGCCAGGGCGATGCGCGTGGGCTTCCACTGGCCGAAGATCATGACCGCCAGGGACAGGAAGCCGAAGCCGGCCACGCCGTACTCAAAGCGCCACTCGGACACGCCGGCGGTGATGAACACGATGCCGCCCAGGCCGCCCAGCATGCCGGAGATCAGCACGCCCGCCCAGCGCATCTTGTACACGTTGATACCCACGGAGTCCGCGGCCTGGGGATGCTCGCCGCAGGCCATGAGCCGCAGGCCGAACCGGGTCTTGTACAGCACCACGTAGGCCGCGATCAGCAGCAGCACCGTCACCAGCATGAACCAGCTGAACTCGAAGGAGCCGATGTTCACCAGGAACGCCTTCTTGGCGCCGGCGTACTGGATGGCGGAGGACACGTCGTCGGGGTTGGCCGCGGTGTTGATGGCCTTGACGATGACCGTGGCGCCCGCGGTGCCCAGCATGTTCAGCGCCGTGCCCACGATGGTCTGATCCGCCTTGAAGTTGATGCAGGCCACGGCCAGCAGGCTGGAGTACACCGTACCGGCCAGCGCCGCCGCCAGCAGCACCACGATCAGCATGGCAAAGGCCGAGGAGCTGGTGGGCATATAGCGCATAGCCAGCGCGCCGCCCAGGGCGCCCATGATCATGACACCCTCAAGGCCCAGGTTGATAACGCCGGAGTGTTCGGAGAAGCAGCCGCCCAGTGCCACCAGGATCAGCACGGAGGCGAAGGTCAGTGTATATTGCAGCAGCAGTACCATTACTGATCGCCTCCTTTCTCCGTATCAGAGGGCGCAGGCGTATCCGTCTGTGCCTTCTCCTTGGCCGCCAGCGCCGCCTTTTCCTCGCGCTTGGCAATGGCGGAGTTCATGGCGTACTTCATGAACAGCACGAAGCCGCACAGGTAGATGATGATGGACGAGATCAGATCGGAGATCTGTGCGCAGTACATGCTCTTGTCCACGTAGGCGCCGCCGGCGGTGATGTGCTGGATGAAGAAGGACGCCAGGATGGTGCCGAAGGGATTCAGGCCGCCCAGGAAGGCCGCGGCGATGCCGTTGAAGCCCATGCCCGGCACGGAGGACGTGGAGCACTGCCACTGCTCATAGCCCGTCAGGTACAGCATAACCGCGCCCAGACCGGCCAGCGCGCCGGAGATGGCCAGCGTCAGGATGATGTTGCGCTTTTCCGCCATACCGCAGTACTTGGCAGCGTTCTTGTTACCGCCGGTGGCCCGCAGCTCGTAGCCGAAGCGGGTCTTTTCCAGCACCACCCACACCAGCACCGCGATGAGCACGGACAGGGGCAGCGCCAGACCCACGTACTGGTTGCCGTTGAACAGGCTGCCCAGCCCCAGGGAGGGCAGGATAGCCGAGGCGTTCTTGTGGGACAGGACGAAGGTGTAAGGACTGGTGTCCTCCTTCACCTGCGTCAGCAGCATATTTGTCAGGTAGAGAACGATCCAGTTCAGCATGATGCCGGAGATGACCTCGTTCACGTTGCAGTAGGACTTCAGCAGGCCGGAAATCGCGCCCAGCAGCGCGCCGCCCACCATGGCCAGCAGCATGCAGGGCAGCCAGCTCCAGCCCCAGGCCAGCGCGGCGTACAGGCTCAGCGCCACGCCGATGCAGTACTGGCCGGCCACGCCGATATTGAACAGGCCCACCTTATAGGCGAACAGGATGGCCAGGGAGCACATCAGCAGCGGCGCCGTCTTGACCAGGGTGTTGCCCAGGTACTTCACCTGCGTCTCGGGCTTGCTGTAGGTCATGAAGTTCTTCATAACGGCGGAAATGGCCTCGCCCGCGCCGTCGGGATTGATAAACAGCAGCACGATGTAGCCGATCAGCAGGCCCAGGATGACGCACATCAGGGACGCCAGCAGCGACTGCACCCCGCTGTTCTTCAGGATGTTCTTCTTCATGCCGTCACCTCATCTCTCTTGGCGCCCGCCATGTACAGACCCAGCTCCTCCTGGGTGGTGGTCTTGGGATCCAGCTCGCCCACGATCTCGCCCTCGTACATCACGAGGATGCGGTCGGGCACGTCCATGACCTCGTCCAGCTCCAGCGACACCAGCAGCACCGCCTTGCCGGCGTCCCGCTGCGCCACCAGCTGCTTGTGGATATACTCAATGGCGCCCACGTCCAGGCCGCGTGTGGGCTGCACCGCCACCAGCAGCTCCGGATCCTTGTCGATCTCGCGGGCCACGATGGCCTTCTGCTGGTTGCCGCCGGACATGCTCCGGGCGGCGGTGATGGGACCCTGACCGCTGCGGACATCGTACTGGTCAATGAGCTTCTCCGCATACTTGCGGATGTTGTCGCGCCGCAGGAAGCCCGCCCTGTCGGTGAACTCCGGCTCGAAGTACCGCTCCAGCACCAGGTTGTCCTCCAGGGAGTAATCCAGCACCAGGCCGTGCTTGTGACGGTCCTCCGGGATGTGGGACATACCCAGGATGTTCCGCTTGCGGATGGGCATTTTCGTGATGTCCTGCCCGCACAGGGTGATCTTTCCGGACACCACCGGCTCCAGGCCGGTGAGGCCGTAGACGAACTCCGTCTGACCGTTGCCGTCGATGCCGGCGATGCACACGATCTCGCCCCGCCGCACCTGCAGGCTCACGTCCTTGACGGCGTTGTTCTTATGTACCTTGCTGGCCACGGTCATGTGCTCCACGTCCAGCACCACCTCGCCGGGCTGGCTGGGCTTCTTCTCCACGTGGAAGCTGACGTCGCGGCCCACCATCATGGCGGACAGCTGCTCCACGCTGGTGTCCTTGGTCTCCACGGTGCCGATGCACTTGCCCTTGCGCAGCACGGTGCAGCGGTCGGACACCGCCATGATCTCGTTGAGCTTGTGGGAGATGAAGAGGATGCTCTTCCCCTCCGCCGCCAGATTCCGCATGATCTCCATCAGCTCGTCGATCTCCTGGGGCGTCAGCACCGCCGTGGGCTCGTCGAAGATGAGGATCTCGTTCTCGCGGTACAGCATCTTCAGGATCTCGGTACGCTGCTGCATGCCCACGGTGATGTCCTCGATCAGCGCGTCCGGGTCGATCTGCAGCCCATACTTCTCGCTGAGGGCCACGACCTTCTCCCGGGCCTCCTTCTTCTGCAGGAAGCCGCACTTTGTGGGCTCCACGCCCATGATGATGTTGTCCAGCACGGTGAAGCACTCCACCAGCTTGAAGTGCTGGTGCACCATGCCTATGCCCAGGGCGTTGGCGTCGTTGGGGTCCTTGATGGATACCTCCGCGCCGTCCTTCTTGATGACGCCCTCCTCGGCCTGGTACAGGCCGAACAGCACGCTCATCAGCGTGGACTTGCCTGCGCCGTTTTCGCCCAGCAGGGCGTGGATCTCACCCTTCTTCAATTGAAGCGTGATGTCGTCATTGGCGATGATACCGGGAAACCGTTTTGTGATGTGCAGCATTTCGATTGCATACGGTGTGTCCAAGTTTTCGCCCTCCCTTCCGTTTTATGGCCCGCCGCATTTCGCACCCGCGGGGACGGAAACCACAATAGATAATTTATTATACTATACATCTTTTCATAAAGCAAAGGCATTTTCGTATGTTTTGCCTATTTCCCCGTCCTTTCGCCGTTCCCGGTAATGGGGAGCGGGCAAAAAAAAGAAAGACCGCCGAAGCGGTCTTTCTTTTTTGATTAAGTACAGACTTACTTGATCTGACCCTGATCATCAACGGTGATCACGGTAGCGAAGTCCTTAGCGCCCTTGGTGATGTCATTGCTGACCTTCAGGGTGCCGTCGAACATCTCCTTCACCAGGGCCTTGTAGTCGTCCTGAGTGAAAGCGCCGTCAGCCCACTGGGTGGACTCCATGGGGATCTGGACATAGTTCAGGGTGGGATCGTCAGCGGACACCAGGCCCAGAGTGGCGATCTGGCCAACATACTTGTCCCAGTTGCCGTTGATGATAACGTCAGTCAGGGTGTCGTAGGTGGCGGGATACAGGCCCTTCATCGCGGAGGTGACGGTCAGAGCCTTGAAGCTCTCGACAGTGGCCTCGTCGGCGCCCTCGCCGGCAGCGTAGTTGGCAATAACGCCAGCCTGGTCAACGTCAACACCGATGACCTTGGCGCCCTCGACCTTCTTGGCAGCGTCAACAGCGGAGGTAAAGATGCCGCCGCCGCAGGCGAACACGACCTGAGTGCCGCCGGCATACCAGGTATCCATCACGGCAGTAATGTCGGCATCGCCGGAGAACTTACCACCGTACACATAGTTGACCTTAACATCGGTCAGCTCCATATCGGCAGCAGCGGCGTCAACGCCCTGAACGAAGCCGTAGCCGTAACGGACAACGGCGGGGACAGCCATGCCGCCCAGGAAGCCCAGGTTCTTGTAGCCCAGCTTCACGGCAGCGTAACCGGCCATATAGCCGCACAGCTCTTCCTGATAGATAGCGCAGTACACGTTGCTCATGTCAACGTAGTCAGCCAGGTTCCAGTTGTCGGGGTTGTAGTCATACTCCTCACCCTTGGCAGCCACACCGGCCTCCAGCAGGTCGCCCTTGCCCACGTCCAGCGCGATGAACTTGACGTCCTTGTGCTGGGGAGCAGCCTCGACGATAGCGCCGCCGAAGGCATAGCCGGGCATCACGATGACGTTGTAGCCCTGGTCAACGGCGCTCTCGATCATAGCCACACGGTCAGCGGTGTTGTCGCCGGCGGGCTTGAAGTAGGAGAACTCCACACCGTTGGCATCTGCGAAAGCCTTGCAGGCCTCGTAGGTGGTCTGGTTGAAGGACTGGTCGGTGATGTCACCGTAGTCGGTGATCATGGCGACCTTATAAGTGGTCTCCGTGGTGTCGCCCTGGTTGTCGTCGGTCTTGGTATCGTCCTTCTTCTCGCCGCAGGCGACGAGGGACAGAGCCATAACCAGAGCCAGGATCATAGCAAGAAACTTCTTCATGGTTATTCTACCTTCCTAAATTTTTTTATTTTCGCGCCTTGCGGCGGGAAAACCGGTATTTCGGCACGGGGAAGCTCCTCCCCCTGTGCCCTGTGCATTATAGCAGGCTTTTTTGCCTTTGGCAAGGGAAAAGCGCATTTTGCGGGCGAATTGTAAACAAATGTAATCAAAAATTTACACTTTGTTTCTGCAAAACGCACAAATGTGCCGCACGCAGCGACAGCACAGAGGTTCGTCCCTGTGCTGCCGTGCATTTGTTTATTTCTTTGCCGCCATCTTCACCGCGCTCTCCAGCGCGATCTTCATCATGTTGGTGAAGGTGGTCTGCCGCTCCTCGGGGGTCAGCTCCTCACCGGTCACCAGGTTGTCGGAGATGGAGCAGATGGCCAGCGCCCGCTTGCCGGTATAGGCGGCGGTGCAGTACAGACCGGCGGCCTCCATCTCCACGGCCAGCGCGCCCATCTTGGCGAAGCGCATGTTCCGCCCGGCGGCGTCATAGAACGTGTCGGAGGAATACAGGTTGCCCACGGGCATCTTCACGCCCAGCTCCTTGGCGCTCTCCACCGCGGCCATCAGCAGCTCGAAGTCACAGATAGGCGCAAAATTGCCGCCCAGCTCGAACTGGCTGGCAAAGTTGGAGTTGGTGCAGGCGCCCTGTCCGGCCACCACGCTGCCCAGCTCCAGCTCGGCGCGCATGGCGCCGGCGGTGCCCACGCGGATGATATTGTCCACATCGTAGTGGGTGTACAGCTCGTAGGCGTAAATGCCGATGGACGGGATGCCCATGCCGCTGGCCATGACGGACACCGGCACGCCCTTGTAGGTGCCGGTATATCCCTGCACGCCGCGCACGTTGTTCACCAGCTTCGGCTCGGTCAGGAAAGTCTCCGCGATAAATTTCGCCCGCAGGGGGTCGCCGGGCATCAGGATAGTCTTTGCGATCTCGCCCACCTGGGCGTTGTTATGGGGCGTAGACATAGTCGTTTCCTCCTTAATATAATTACTGCTCCATGGCCTTCACGGCCTTGACGATGCGGCTGGTGCCCAGCCGGTCGGCGCCCAGCGCCACGAAATCCCTGGCGTCGTCCAGGTTCGCGATGCCGCCGGCGGCCTTGATCTTCACGTGGGGCGCCACGTGCGCCTTGAACAGCGCCACGTCCTCCCGGGTGGCTCCGCCGCCGCCGAAGCCCGTAGAGGTCTTGATGTAGTCCGCGCCGGACTCGCTGACCACGCGGCACATCTCGATCTTCTCCTCCTCGGTCAGCAGGCAGGTCTCGATAATGACCTTCAGCAGGCGGCCGTCACAGGCGGCCTTGACCTGGCGGATCTCCTCCAGCACCTTGCCGTACAGCTTGTCCTTCACCCAGCCCACGTTGATGACCATGTCGATTTCACCGGCGCCGTTGGCCACGGCGTCGCCGGCCTCGAAGCACTTGGCGGCGGTGGTGTCGTAGCCGTTGGGGAAGCCGATAACGGTGCATATCACGATCTTGCCCGCCACGTACTCCGCCGCCTGCTTCACATAGCTGGCGGGAATGCACACGCTGGCGCAGCCATACTTGATGCCGTCATCGCAGATGGCCTTGATCTCGTCCCAGGTGGCCGTCTGGCTCAGCAGCGTATGGTCCACCCGGGAGAGGATGTTTTTCAGCTCTTCGTTCATTATCTTCGCTCCTTTTCGGAATTTTGCGGTCTTAACTTGGTTGCATTATATCACAGGATGAGAATAATAGCAAGGCAGAGCAACATTCCGCCCTATCATTTTGCCAAAAAGGGGAGAAAACACTTGTATTGAGACAAATTGTAGGGTTATAATGAACTGGCGACGCAATTCAATATTTGTAGGGCAATAGCAACCAAATCTTCTTCCGTGTCAGATGGACACACCCTGTACTCGGTGCTGCAGGGACATTCGCCCAAGGAGAGACTGACTCTGATAGAGAAGTCTGGGCAGGAGAACCAGGACAAATTTCAATTAATTGGGAAATGTTGTAATAATCGGCCATGTTGAATCAACTATACTATATAGAGCATCCACGTTGGCATATCCGTAGGGAGGTGACATATGAAATATTCAGCCTAATTGCTTGTGTTCGTGTGTTTACAAAACAAGCAGAAAAGAAATCCAATCCACAGTATTCTTTACACCGCAAGGCAGTCCTTGGAGGTGGGCTTAAAACTACCGCTTTATGAATGTGAGGGGAATCGACTAAAAAAGAGATCGCTAGGTCATCACGTTTCTGAAGGTAGGAAGAAACAGGTAAGGAGGTTAGCAAATGGCACACGATGGTAAATTCGCTCAATATATACGCAGAAAGCATATCCACTGGATGGTTGCTGCAGTGCTGTGTGCGCTAGTTGCATTGCTTGTGTTGCGCAGAATTCAGATGCCTGCCAATGTCCCGCTGCCTCAAGTACCCGTCAGTGATCCTCAACCTAAAACGCCGTATTCCATTCCCATCGAGAATACAAAACTGTACGTTTATGTAAGCGGAAAGAGAGCCTTAGATTCTGAAGAAAGCACTACCTATCCCGAGGAAGCTGCTGTCGAATTAGCAAAATCGTTCCTCGACGACTTGATGACTCCGTCCGATGCTCGAACATTTACGATTACGGAGTACAGGGATCTCAAAGTGCGCCTACTGCCAACGACTGATATGGACAGAGAAAGCGCGGACATATACGTACTTAGACCTTCTGAAATCAGCAAAGATACTTGGATTGTGGAAATAGATGTTTCCTTTCAATATGAAGGGGTCATTAGCCCCATCGGGAGTGCCGATCAGCGGTGGATTGACAGCCTTTATCAAGGCAGTCCCATTGGTTTCCTACTAACACGAAACGGAACGGAGTATACAATGCGTTCTCGTTACAGTGGTGCATAATAGCAGTGCAATATTTTTTAATTGAGTGATTTGTCCGTAACCGTCAAAACAGAGGGCGGCTGGACAGACATGGGACAATACTATGATGCGATAAAAGAGCAACTGCAATTATACAATATCTTTCTTGTTCTCAAGCACACTCAAACAGCGTCGCCGCTTGCATCGGAAATGCTGATAAGCTCAAAATGTACAAATCCCTATTAGATCACGGCGCGATCACCGAAGAAGAATTCCAAGCAAAAAAAGCGGAACTTCTTAAATAGCAGCAAAAACCGGGGAGCTTTCGCTCCCCGGTTGCGTTTACCCTTATTTACTTCCCGAAGTACCGCTCCAGCAGACCCTCAAACGCCTTGCCGTGACGGGCCTCGTCGCGGGCCATTTCATGCACGGTGTCGTGGATGGCGTCCAGGTTGTACTTCTTCGCCAGCTTGGCCAGCTCAAACTTGCCGGCGGTAGCGCCGTTCTCGGCGTCTACGCGCATCTCCAGGTTCTTCCTGGTGCTGTCGGTGATGACCTCGCCCAGCAGCTCGGCGAACTTGGCAGCGTGCTCGGCCTCCTCCAGACCGGCCTTCTCCCAGTACAGGCCGATCTCGGGATAGCCCTCGCGGTGGGCCACACGGGCCATAGCCAGATACATACCCACCTCGGAGCACTCGCCCTCAAAGTTGGCGCGCAGACCGTCGATGATCTCCTTGCGGACATCCTCAGGCACATCCTCACCAAAGACCTTGCCTACGCCCACAACGTGCTCGGCGGCCCAGGACTTCTCCTCCGCCTGCAGGGTGAACTTGTCACCGCTGACGTGGCAGACAGGGCACTCGGCGGGGGGAACGTCACCCTCATGAACATAACCGCAAACAGGACAGACCCACTTCTTCATAGTAATTACCTCCATAATATGTATTCGTCGTTGTTGTTTCTTATTTTTGACGCCGCCGCAGCGGCTATTGTCAACTGGTTTTTCTGACAGCCAGACAGGCGTTGCAGTGACCGTAGAAGGTCACGTTGCAGCTGTCCTCCCGCCCCACCTTCTCCATGTCGGGCGCCACCACCGGTATGGGCGGCAGATCGATGACCGCGCCGCAGCAGCGGCAGATAAAGTGTCCGTGAGGCGCCACATTGCCGTCGTAGCGGTCCTCCCCATCCACACAGCCGATGACCTGCACCGCGCCCTCCGCCCGGAACCGCGCCAGATTGCGGTACACCGTAGCCAGGGACAGGTCCGGTATCTGCGGCTTCAGCTGGCTGTACACCCATTCCGCTGAGGGGTGGCAGGTGGTGGAGCGCAGGCACTGCAGTATCGCCTCCCGCTTGGGGCTGTGCCTTGTGTTCTCCATACGCCCTGCTCCTTCCTTATTGCTAACAATTATCGTTTGCATTTGTATAGTACCACACTGTTCCGAATTTGTAAAGAGGTTTTTTGGAATTTTTTTCGAAAAATTTTTTGCCCTGCTTTTTATCTTTTCCCCTTTCCGTGGAAATATGCACAAAAAGCCCGGTACGCTGCGCGTACCGGGCTTTTGTATTCCGATTTACTCGGCCTCGGCCAGAGCCTTGGCCTCGGCGATGGCCTTCTCCTGGGCCGCAGCGGGGCAATCCTCGTAGCGGACGAAGTTGAAGGTGAACGTACCGCGGGACTGGGTCATGGAGCGCAGGTCGATGGCGTAGCTCATCATCTCGGCCATGGGGACCTCAGCCTCCAGCACCTGCTCGCCGTCGCCGGTGGGGTTCATGCCCATGACGCGGCCGCGGCGCTTGTTCAGGTCGCCCATCACGTCGCCCAGATAGCTGTCGGGGATGGTGACCTTCAGCTCGCCGATGGGCTCCATCAGCACGGGCTTGGCCTCGGGCAGAGCGGCCTTGAACGCCAGGTTGGCGGCCAGCTTGAACGCGATCTCGGAGGAGTCCACGGGGTGGTAGGAGCCATCCACCAGGGTGGCCTTCAGGAACACCACGGGATAGCCGGCCAGCACGCCGTGCAGGCAGCTCTCGCGCAGGCCCTTTTCCACGGCGGGGAAGTAGTTCTTGGGCACGGAGCCGCCGAACACGTTCTCCTCGAAGATCATATCCTCCTGCTCGGTCTGGGGCTCGAAGATGATATGCACATCGCCGAACTGGCCGCTGCCGCCGGTCTGCTTCTTATAACGGCCCTGCTTGCGCACGGTGCTGCGGATCTTCTCACGATAGGCGACACGGGGGGTGTCCAGCTCCGCGTCCACGCCGAAGCGGGTCTTCAGCTTGCTGCACAGCACGTCGATCTGGATGTCGCCGGCGCCGGAGATAACGGTCTGGTGGGTCTCGGCGTTGTTGGTGACGGAGAAGGTGGGATCCTCCTCGTTCAGCTTGTTCAGGCCGGTGCCCAGCTTCTCGATCTCCTGCTTGGTCTTGGGGGAGATGGCGCGCTCGTAGCAGGCGGGGGCAAAGGCCAGAGGCGCGAACTTCACGTAGGTCTTGGGCTCGCACAGGGTGTCGCCGGTCTTGACCTTGTCCATCTTGCCGATGGCGCCGATGTCGCCGCAGCAGATCTCCTTGGTCTCCTCGGCCTTCTTGCCCTTCATGGTGTACAGGCGGCCCAGCTTCTCGGTGTTGCCGGTGGTCATGTTGTACAGGGACATATCGCTGGTGACCTTGCCGCGGATGACCTTGATCATGGAGAACTTGCCGTACTGGTCGGAGATGGTCTTGAACACGAAGGCGGCGGTGGTGCCGTTGGGGTCATAGGCGACCTCGATGGCGTTGCCGTCGTCATCCTCGGCGGCCTCGGCGGGCATATCGGTGGCCACGGGCACCAGGTCCACGATGGTCTGCATCAGCATATCCACGCCCATACCGGTGACGGCGGAGCCACACAGCACGGGGCACACGCTGCCGTCGCGCACGCCGATCTTCAGGCCCTTGGCCATATCCTCGGCGGACAGCTCCATGGTCTCGAAGAACTTCTCCATCAGCTCCTCGTCGGCGCCGGCGGCGGCCTCCATCAGCTCGGCACGCAGGCTCTCCACCTCGTCGGCCATATCGCCGGGGATGGCGCACTCGCCCTTGGCGTCGTAGGCCTTGTTGTGCAGCAGGTCCACGATCACGGTGACGGCCTTGTTGGCGTCGGCCTTGGTGGCCACGATGGGGGCGATGGCGGTGCCGTACTTGGCCTTGATGGTCTCGATGCAGCTGGCATAGTCGGAGTTGGCCTCCTCCACGCGGTTGATGAACATCATGCGGGGCTTCTTGCCCAGCATCTTCCAGGTACGCTCCATACCCACAGACAGGCCGTCCTTGGCGTTGCCCACGATGACGGCGCACTCAGCGGCGCGGATGGCGCACACGGCCTCGCCGGAGAAATCGAAGTTGCCGGGGGCGTCCATGACGTTGATCTTCTTGCCCTTGTACTGCACGGGAGCGAAGGCCAGGGAGATGGATATCTGGCGCTTGATCTCTTCGGCGTCGTAGTCACAGGTGGTGTTGCCGTCGGCGGTCTTGCCCAGACGGTCGGTACCCTTGGTCATAAACAGCATCTGCTCCGCCAGAGAGGTCTTGCCGGAGCCTCCGTGACCCAGCAGGGCGATATTGCGAATGTCGTTAGCAGTCATAATAGTGATGTACTCCCTTCATTTTCTTGAAGTCCGCCGCCCACAGCCGCGGACAGTAGCTCAACGTATCGATTATATAGTATTTCCGCTGGTCTGACAACCACTAATTTAGGTATTTGTGGGAAAAGTGCGGGGTCATCCCGCACTTTTCGTCACTTTGAACAATCACAAGTGTTCTTCTCTGTTCATCTCGCCGATGTCGTCCGGGTTTTTCTTTTCCCCTTGTCCAGCGCTCTAACGGCGGAGAGATTTTTGCTCCTGCCGATGGCAGACCGGCGGCGGCGTGTCGTGTGTACGTCGAGGAGGTCTGACACAGGCAAGGTGGAAAAGATACCGCCACGGCGGAGAGATTTTTCGTCCTGCCGATGGCAGGCCGACGACGGCGTATCGGGTATACGCCGAGGAGGCCTGACGATGGCAGGGCGGAAAAGATACCGCCGTCAGTAATGTTTCACCAGTCCTGCCAGCAGTATCGTCGGCAGCAGCCACAGCAACTGATACACCACCATGGCGATGGGTGTCATCAGGGCGAAGTTCCCCACGGACGTAAGATAGTACGCCAGCGCCACGCTCGCCAGGGCGCCGATATAGCTGAGGATGGTGGCGGTGCGCACGGCCTTCACCGCACGGCGGCTGCCGGCCACGGACTCCACCAGGGGCATGAGCCCCTCACGGCAGATGGCCACGTAGGGCTGCTGGCCCCGCTGCTCCGCCAGCTGGGCCAGCGCCAGCCGGGTAGACACGTCCGGGTACACAGGCTTTGCGTCCACACCGAATTTCCGCTTGATAAGCCCCGGCGTCACGTTGCCGCTGCGGACGGCCAGCACGGGGGTGATATGGGATCGCTTCAGCGTCCGCAGCGCCCACTCCGCGTTGCGGGAGGGCTGGTACTTTACGGCGAACACCGCCGTCAGCGCGCCGTCCACCGCCAGGAACACACCGGTGGGCAGCTTCATGTCGCGGGGCAGCGCCACCTTCCGCTTCTTCATGAAGAACGCGCTGCCCATGAGCACGGTCTCGCCGCGGATGTTGGCCTCCATGCCGCCCTCCTCGCAGTAGTTCACCCACTCCACCGGCAGGTGGAAGCCGCCCTCGGCGGTCAGCTGCCGCTCCAGCAGCGGCGTCAGGCTGCTGCCCGCCGCCCTGGCCACCGACGCGGCGTAGGACACCGCGCGGCTGCGCTCCTCGCCGAAGACCTTGTAGCCGTTCAGCGTCACCGTCCCCGCAGGGAACAGGTCGTCGTCCGTCAGCACCAGCCGCTTCGGGCGGCTGACGGCTCTTGCACCGGCGTACCCCGCCGCGGCGCAGCCGCTGCGGTTCAGCCGTTTCGTCAGATAATACATGGGCAGCACGCCGCTCAGGGGCACGCTGAGCCCCGCCCCCGCGGTGGTCAGCGCCGTCAGCACCCAGGGGAAGTCGCTCATGCTCCCGCCGGAGAAGCACACCACGCCGCTGAGCACCGCCGCGGCGGCGGGCACCAGGGGCAGCACGTAGTTCTGCCATTTCCGGGCCGGGTCGCTCTGCCGCGTCAGGCGGTAGAAGCCCTCCACGGTGCCCCTCTGCTTGCACACCCCCGCCTCCGTGACGGAGGCCACGTAGGGTACATCGCCGTTGAGCAGCAGCAGGTGGTATGCGCTGCGCCGTGTCTCCGCCTCCAGATACAGCCCCCACTGGCATGCGAGTATCAGCAGCGCGCCGGCAGCGGCATAGGGCGTGGCCCTGGTGCTGCCGGTGACGATGCCGCACACGCAGCATATCAGCTGCGTCAGCACCGCGATGGCCGTGCACAGCTCACACCCGGCCTTGCCCTCCCGCAGCAGCTCCGCCGCCTGCCGCCACACCGGCATGCAGATCAGCGCCGTCAGCAGCAGCCCGGCTCCCAGCGCCGCGCACCGCAGCATGGCCTCGTCCAGCCAAGCCGACGGCAGCAGCTCCATCTCCTGCAGCACCGCCGCAGCCACCAGCGCCAGCGCGGGGAACAGCCCCCATATCAGCCCGCCCCGCAGGCGGCCGCAGCGCCGCTTCTCGTCCCGCAGGGCGTCCTCGATGAGGGGCTCCGGCTCCGGCGGTTCCTCCGGTTCCGGCTCCGCCTCCGGCTCGTCGAACAGCTTCTCCGTATCCCGGAGGTCCGGGCGGCGCTTCGCGCCCTTCACCGGGCGGCGCAGGCGCTCCATCAGCCCCGCGATGCGCTCCGCCAGGGGCACCGGCTGGTCGATGACCCCGTCGTCCTCGTCCTCCAGCACCGCGTCCACGGTCTGGGACATGATGTCCTTCAGCGCCACCCGGTCGGGCGCCGCCGACTCATACACCGGCTCCCGGACGTCCTCCGGTGTCGTTTCTTCCTCCGGCTCCGAAGCAGGCTCAGGCTCCGGGACGGGCTCCGGCACGGGCACGGGCGCGGTGGGCGCCGCCTCCGTGGTCTCCGGCTCCGGGGCAGGCTGACGCCCACCCCTGCCGTACTCGGCAAGGATGGCCTCCAGTGAAAGCTCGTCCTCCTGACCGTCGGACGCACCGTATAGCTCCTCGTCCCGTCGCCTTCTCATATACTCTCTTTCTCCATCCGCCCGGGCGTATATCCGCCGGGCGGCGCGATAGCCGTGTTCCTTACCCTCTCTGCCGCACGGCTTCGTACAGCAGTATGGCCGCCGCCGCGCTGGCGTTCAGGGAGGATATCTTCCCCTTCATGGGTATGCTCACCAGGAAGTCGCAGCTCTCCGCCGCCAGCCGCGTCATACCCGTGCCCTCGGAGCCGATGACGATGGCCGCCGGGCCCTTCAGGTCGGCGTTGTACAGGGTAGTGTTGCCGTCCGCGGCCGTGCCGAACACCCACACTCCCTGCTTTTTCAGGTCCTTCAGCAGCGCCGGAATGTTGGGCACCCGCGCCACCGGGATATAGCTGACCGCGCCCGCGGACGTCTTGGCCACGATGGCCGTCAGGCCGGCGCTGCGCCGCTTGGGGATGATGACCCCGTGGGCCCCGGCGCACTCCGCCGTCCGCAGGATGGCGCCCAGATTGTGGGGGTCGGAGATCTCGTCGCACACCACCAGCAGCGGTGCCTCGCCCTTGTCGGCGGCACTCTGCAGGATGCTCTCCACCGTGGCGTACTCCCGCACCGCCGCCAGGGCGATGACCCCCTGGTGCGCATGGGTGCGGCTCATGGCGTCCAGCTTCCGCCGGTCGGCGTCCACCACCACGATGCCCGCCGCCCGGGCCTTTGAGGCGATGTGCCCCAGCGTCTTATCCGTCTCGCCCTTGGCAATGTAGATCTTGTCGATGGCCGTCTCCGTCCGCAGGGCCTCGATGACCGCGTTGCGGCCCTCGATGATGCCGTCGGCCTCCGCGTCGGGCAGCGCCCGCTTATTCTCAGTGTCCTTCATCTCTCGCATGACATATACCTCGTATCCGCATGATCAGTATGGATTATACCACACTCTCTCCCCAATATAAAGGCAGATTCATAGAAATTTTACAGGAAAACCCACGGCCTTTGCCTTGAGACTTTTTGGCGGTTGTGGTATACTGACTGAAATACAAACTTCCCTCGCAAGTCAAACGGAGGATAAAAATATGGCAAACAACAACGGCAATAACAACGACCGCGGCGGCAAGAACGGCAAAAACAGCAACTTCCGCGGTGTGCTGACCCTGATCGCCTGGGCGCTGGTGCTGACGGTGGCGTTCAATTATTTCACCGCTTATAACCGCAACACCGCCAACAAGACCAGCAGTCACGAGATCAAGTACAGCGACATGATCACCATGATCGAGAAGGACCAGGTGGACGAGCTGCTGTTCAAGGACAGCACCATCTATATCACCCCCGTGGACGGCTACACCTACACCGAGGAGGCCGACGAGAACAGCAAGACCGAGCCCAAGTCCTACACCCAGTCCAAGGACAGCAAGCTGACGCTGTACACCGCCTACCTCTCCAACGCCGACCTGCTGCCCCTGCTGAAGGAGCACAACGTGGCCTACACCGGCTACTATGAGGCCGAGATGAGCCCCATCCTCATGCTGATGATCAACTACATCCTGCCCACCATCTTCATCGTGGGCGCGTTCATGCTGGTCATGCGTCTGATGAGCAAGTCCGGGGGCGGCGGCTTTGGCGGCATCGGCAGTGTAGGCAAATCCAACGCCAAGGTCTATATGGAGAAGTCCACCGGCGTCACCTTCAAGGATGTGGCCGGTCAGGATGAGGCCAAGGAATCCCTGGAGGAGATCATCGACTTCCTGCACAACCCCGGCAAGTACACCGCCATCGGCGCCAAGCTGCCCAAGGGCGCGCTGCTGGTGGGCTCCCCCGGTACCGGCAAGACCCTGCTGGCCAAGGCCGTGGCCGGCGAGGCCGGCGTACCGTTCTTCTCCATCTCCGGCTCCGACTTCGTGGAGATGTTCGTGGGCGTGGGCGCCAGCCGTGTCCGCGACCTGTTCAAGGAGGCCGCCAAGGTGGCCCCCTGCATCATCTTCATCGACGAGATAGACACCATCGGCAAATCCCGCGACGCCAGCAAATTCGGCGGCAACGACGAGCGCGAGCAGACCCTGAACCAGCTGCTGGCCGAGCTGGACGGCTTCGACCCCAGCAAGGGCGTCATCGTCCTGGGCGCCACCAACCGCCCGGAGGTGCTGGACAAGGCGCTGCTGCGCCCCGGCCGCTTCGACCGCCGCATCACCGTGGACCGGCCCAACCTGGCCGGACGTCTGGCCACCCTGCAGGTACACACCCGCAACATCAAGCTGGCTGAGGACGTGAATCTGGAGAAGATCGCCCAGGCCACCGCCGGCTGCGTGGGCGCGGATCTGGCCAACCTGGTCAACGAGGCCGCACTCCGCGCCGTCCGCAAGGGCCGCCGCGCCGTGAACCAGGACGACCTGCTGGTATCCTTCGAGCTGGTCATCGCCGGCTCCGAGAAGAAGGGCACCGTCATCACCGAGGAGGAAAAGCGCATCATCGCCTACCACGAGGTAGGTCACGCCCTGGTGGCCGCCAAGCAGAAGAATGCCCAGCCCGTCAGCAAGATCACCATCGTGCCCCACACCCAGGGTGCCCTGGGCTATACGCTGCACCTGCCGGAGGAGGAGAAATTCCTCATGTCCCGGGAGGACATCCTCACCGAGATACGCACGCTGCTGGCCGGCCGCTCCAGCGAGGAGGTGGTCTGCAACACCATGACCTCCGGCGCCGCCAACGACATTGAGCGCGCCACGGAGCTGGCCCGCAACCTGGTGGCCCGTTTCGGCATGTGCGAGGAGTTCGACATGATGGCCCTGGGCACCGTCCAGAGCCAGTACCTGGACGGCGGCTACTCCATGTCCTGCGCGCAGGAGACCTACGCCGCCGCTGACCGCGAGACCATCAAGATCCTCCGCCAGTGCCACCAGGAGGCCAAGCAGATCCTGCAGGACAACCGCGAGCTGCTGGACAAGATCGCCGCCTACCTGCTGCGCAAGGAGACCATCACCGGCCAGGAGATGATGGCCATCATCGAGGGCCGCGACCCGGAGACCGTGGACAACTACGGTGCCTCCAAGCACCTGCAGGACGGCTTCCGCCCCAGCGTGCCCGAGACCATCGAGGCCCCCGCCAAACACATCAACATCGTTTCCGAGCCTGTCCCCATGCCGGACTTCGACGAAAAGCCCGCCGACGCCCCTGCGGCGGACGAACCCTCCGGCGAAACGCCCCCGGAGGATAAGCCCGAATAACAAAGCAAGCCCTGCGGCATTGCCGCAGGGCTTGTTGTCTGTTCAGTTTTCCGGCAGGTCTCTCACCCGGTCGCACAGCAGGGGCAGCGCCTTTTCAAACTCCACACCGTACCACCCGGCCTGGGGATCCCGCGCCGTGGCGTCGATACAGGCCAGCACGAACTCCACCGCCAGCGCCGTGGCCTGCCGCAGGGTCATGCCCCGCATGAGCCCGCCTGTGACCGTGGCGGCGAAGATGTCCCCCGTCCCGTGGAAGGACGCCGGGTTCCGCTTCCCTGCGCAGGAGAAGAACTCCCCCGTGCTGCTGTCGTACCCCATGGCCCCCAGCCTGTCCCCGACAAAGGACACACCGGTGAGTATCACCCGCTTCGCCCCCAGCGCCGCCACTTTCCGCAGCAGCTCCCGGGCGAAATCCTGGTCCACGTCCTCCCGGCAGGGCGTCCCCGTCAGCAGGCAGGCCTCCGTGACGTTGGGCAGCGCCACGTCCGCCCGGGCCACCACCCGCGCCATCGCCGCCGGGAAGTCCTCCCCAAACCCGGAGTACAGCTTCCCGTGGTCCGCCATGGCCGGGTCGGCGATCAGCAGGGTATCACCGCTCTTCACCGCGTCGAAGAAGTCCAGCACCTGCTGCACCTGCTCCACCGAGGCGATGTACCCGGTATACAGCGCGTCAAAATGCACGTGCTGCGCCCGCCAGTGTTCTGCGATGGCCGGCAGCTGGTCGGTGAGGTCCCGGCTGACAAAGCCCGGGAACGCCGTGTGGGCGCTGAGCACCGCCGTGGGCACGATGGCGCACTCCACCCCCATGGCGGAGATCACCGGCAGCGCCACCGTCAGCGAGCACCGCCCCAGACAGGAGATGTCCTGTATGGACGCTATTCGTTTCATAACCGCACCTCCTGTTGGTCATACCAAAAAGGGAGAGACACATAAATATGTGTCTTTCCCTTTTTGGTGCGGGCGGCGGGACTCGAACCCGCACGCCTGTCGGCAATGGAACCTAAAGGTGATGTCACCTTGGTGAAAGATTTTTAGGGTCCTCCATATCGTAAGGGAAAGGCATCTTTTCCAACGCTTCAAAAGATATTCGGTCGTGACCGGCCGAACACCTGCTAAATCATAGCACACTCTGCCGGAAAAGTATAGCATGATTATAGCTTTAAGGGAGGAAATTTCTGCTGCCCCGGCATAAAGCAGAGGGGACAGGGACGCTGTCTATTCGTTTTCTTCCGGGGAACTCATTTCTTGGCGCTAAGTGGTTGTTTTCTTATCCTGCAAATCCAATTCGCTTTTGTACTCGAGCAGGGCCAAGGAGCGCGCGCATATCGCTTTCTGTGAAAACTGCCTGGATATCTTCTGCGCTGATCATATTATCGTTTGTTCGCAGGGCCTGTTTCATACGAGTGCGCTCAAAAACTTTGCGGATCAGTCTGGCGTTGGAGAAGTTTTCATCTTTATTACGAATGATTTGTTCAACCATTTGCCGCAGCGTTACTTTTGCATCGGCGCCTAACTGATACGCTTCTGACTCCGCATATTTGCAATATATCTGCACCAGTTCTTCTGCTGAATAGTCCGGAAAGTCAATATAAAACTGAATGCGATCCCGAAGTCCGGGGTTGCTGCTCAACATCTGATTCATCTCGTTTGTGTAGCCAGCCATGATGCAAACAAAATCCTTCCGCGAATCCTCCAAGCGCTTTACGAGGGTGTTGATTGCTTCGTGTCCGTAGTCATAAGAAGCGTTAGATGCGAGTGCATATGCTTCGTCAATGAACAATACCCCGCCGATTGCATCCTTAACAACAGATGCCGTCTTTGCGGCTGTTCCTCCGAGATATTGAGAAACCAGACCATCCCGATCCGTTTCGATGAACTTCTCTCCGTCCTTAATAACACCAATTTCACCGAACAGTTTACCAACCAAACGGGCGACAGTCGTTTTGCCTGTTCCCGGATTTCCCCTGAACACCATATGTAGGCACGGAAGCGCAGATCTTCCCCGATTTTTAAGCAGGGCGACAATTTCTCTGACGCATTTTTTCACGGAATCAAGTCCGATCAATGCGTCTAACTCTTCAAGGGCGTTACTGTTCTTATCGGATTTTTTCGCCAATGGATCAAAATCAGATGCGTGCATGATGAATTCCGTATTAGTATAGCATCGGTTTCGATGCTTGCATAGATGCTACCATAAGAGGGTGTACAAAAGTCTGTATTGCTGTTCTGACTATATAGAGATGTTATCCATATCTGAGGCAGCTTCGCTCAGCACGCCATAGACCTCCGCCAAGGCGCGGACGTACTGCGGAAAATTGCGCCGCAGCTCACTGTCCTCCCCCGGCGGCAGGACCGGCCGCCGCATTATGCGATGAACAGCCCTCCACACTTGGAGCCTGCTGCCGGGATAGGCTTTTCTCAGCTTCTCGACCGCGCGGTTCTTCGCCTTCTCCACGGCGGACTCCTTCATCATGTGATACATCCCGATCTCTTTCAAAGTTGCCTCCGGGTATCCGAACACGCCGCAGGTCTTGCCGAGAATGTCCCTGTCCTTCTTCGGCAGGGCGTCGAACAGCTCCCGGAGAAACTCGATGCAGACTTTGCGGTACACGGCTTGCTCCGCTGAAACGGAGAGCATCCCCGGCATCAGCCGCTCATAGGGATCGCCGTCATAGCCCTCCGGGACAAGGTCATGCACACCGAGGAAATGCGTGTTGTAGCGAACATACCGGCTGACACGAGCCTCGGGGATACCCAGCTCCTCCGCGATTTCACCTGTATCCTTCCATGCGGCATGATACAGCCTTTGCGCCTGACGGACGGCAGCCATCTCGTCCTTGCTCAACGCCATACAGCCAATATTCTGCTCCAGCCAGCGGGTCATGCGCCCTTTCAAATGCGGGTAGAGGTAGGTGGTGAGCGCGGCGCGGCTTTCGTCATATTCTCTGCTCTGTATCCGCGTCAGAAGCTCCAACGCGCCCTCGCCGCAGAGATCGTCCAGAATCGTTTTCGTATACGTGGAACACTGATTCGGATGATGCTGATCCGTCATCAGACAGTTGAACTCCGCCGCGGCTTCCTTGGCGATGCCGCGGATCAGACCGAGATTTTTATGGTACAGCTTTTCCAGCGCGGTTTCATCACCGTCATAATATTGGCGAACCAGTTCCTCGTTGGTCATGCTTGCTCACCCGCCTTTTCCTTCGGCGGACGGCCCCTCGGATTGGCCGTTCTGGTGATCCCGCAGTGCTGGTAGACATTCTCAGACGAAACGCTCTCTTCAAAAGCTTCTACGGAGGTGTTCGCGTCGCGCAAGGCGTCATAGAGCAGATCCCGCACATAGTCCTTGGCTTTTCTTGCATCCTCCTGTGAGATCGCACCCCGCTGCATATCCTTTGTGATGCGGGCAAAAGCGGTCACCTTGACTTTGACCTTGGGAATGTCCTTTGCCAGTTCCTTCTGAACCTCCACGGAACCAAACTGCCGACAGGTGTAGCCGGGCGCGTGGGGACACGCACCTTCGCAGTATAGCGCGTGGACGCCGCTCTTGAGCAGGAAATACCGTCCGCAGATGATGCAGCGGCGGACGTTGTGTCCGCTGTTCAGCGCCAGCATATAATCCGCTTTCATCAGTGCCTGCAAGCTGTCGGTCACATGCTCCTGACAGATAGCGACAGAGCCGTCCGGCAGCGGTCGCGGTACATAGGAAAGCTCGTAGGCATCATGGGTCGTATAGCAGTCGCCGTTGTTGCGGATGGGATTGACGATGAGCTTCTCTGCGATGCGCTCATCATTATAGAAACCGTAGAGAGCCTTCGCGTACTCCTCCGGGCTGTTATGATCCAGTTTGGACAGACTAAATCTGATGAAATTCCGAATAGTGCCGTTGAAGGCGCGGATGTCGTGAAGATATGTTTCATAACGGCGGATGTACTTTTTGTAATCACGCCATGCGTCCTTGGTAGGACCGATGGCACGAAGCATTCCGTAATAAAAGGCGTCGCCTTTTTCTAAAGCTGCTTCGCTCGGACAGAACAGGTCAAGCGGAGCATCCTTGACCGTTTCACTGCGCTCTGAGATTTCATTCGCCACGCGCTCAAGTCGTTTCCGTTGTATTTCCTCTGACGGCTCATGCTCAACTTTCGGGAACAAATCGAACTGCCCCGTGACCTCCCGTATGACAGAGAAGAAGGCGTCCTCGCTCTCGTCCAGCAGCAGGCGGAACACAGCGTAGCGGCGCAGTATCCCACAGAATGCTGCCAGTTCCTCGTTCAGCTTCCACCAAAGCTCTATGCTCCCGCTCTGCTCATATTCTTCCGCAAGGCTGGTGACCTGCTTCATGCGTTTGCTCATGGGTCGATATTCGTCCGGCGACAGATTCAGCAGATCGGCGGTCAACATACCGGCAGTGAACTGCTGACCGTATAGCTCCAGCGTACTGCCATAGGTGTAGAAAACGATGCTGCCCTCCATGTGTGCCCCTCCTGGTAAAATCTGTCCTACATGAATTTTAATCTGTCCATGCTTTTTCTCAGCATAGCATAAATTCCTCCACAATACAAGCAGAGGGAAGAAACCACGCGCCGTCCCGTGGTAACGCCCCTCTGCTTTTTTCGCTCTCATCGTTCCGATGGGAGCAATATTTTTAAGGAGGATCCGAAATTGAAAAAAGAAAACCGATTGCTGACCATCGACGGAGAAACGCTGATGGGTCAGCCGCTCACACCGCTGAACTTCGTGGTGGACACGCTGCTCTCTCAGGGCCTGCACATCCTCGCAGGCTCACCCAAGGTGGGAAAGTCCTGGCTGGCACTATGGCTGGCCGTCACGGTGGCAAAGGGCGAAGCCGTCTGGGGCATGGGTGTGAAGCAGGGTACCACGCTCTACCTCTGCCTGGAGGACTCCACCCTCCGCATCCAGAACCGCCTGTTCGAGATCACGGAGGACGCCCCCGCCAGCGTCCACTTCACCACCAACAGTGACACTCTCGGCAAGGGTCTGGAGGAACAGCTCTGTGCGTTTCTCTCTGAGCACCCCGACACGGTGCTGGTCATCATCGACACGCTGCAAATGATCCGCGGCGCCGGTTATGACAACACCTACGCAAATGACTACCGTGACCTCTCCGCGCTGAAGCGTATTGCGGATGCCCACGGCATCGCCATTCTGCTGATCCACCATCTGCGGAAGGAGCTTGCCGACGATGTGTTCAGCCGCATCTCCGGCACAACGGCCATCAGCGGCGCGGTGGATTCCAGCTTCACGCTGGTGGAGGACAAGCGCGGCAGCGGCAAGGCGACACTCTCCTGCATCGGGCGCGACATCGAGTACCGGGAGCTGACGCTGGAGCGCAACGCGGAAAATGTGTGGGAGCTGGTGTCGGACAGCCGGACGCAGCCGGAGCTGCTGGGCGGCCGGATCGTCATTCTTCTCTCTGAACTGATGCGTGACCGCGCGGAATTTATCGGCACTCCCACGGAGCTGTCCGTGCAGATTGACCCTGCGGGCAGCGAGGGCATCACGCCGAAGAAGGTGTCTCGTCTGATCCTGCAAAGCGTTGCCGCACTAAGCAAAATCGGCATTTCCGCCGTGGTGCGCCGCAGCAACGGTAAGCGGCTCATCGAGCTGCGCCGTGCCGAAAGTGACGATGCTCAGGGTACCCAAGCTGTTGACCCTATCGACCCTGCCGCTGTCTCAGGTGGTGAAAACGCCCCGTGTTTCGTCCTGTGAGCCGCTGTGTGCGCGGTTGGGGGCTGGGGTGGCGTGTGTACCCGCCGAGGGGATATTCAGCCCACACAGGGCGAACATCGCGGCGGCATAAAAACGGCGAATACGCCGCCGTGACCCGTGGGCGTCCAGCGTTTCAACAGCACGAAGCGCACGCCGAGGGTAGTGATACCACCCCCACACAGAAGCACCGAAAAAATGCAAAATGGGAGCTTTTATCACCGCCCCCAACAGGGCTCCCGCCGAAACCCAGCGAAGCGGTTTCGGTGGGAAGAGGACGAGCGACAGAGAGAGCGAGTCCTGCCGCTTGCGGCGGGACGAGGGATTCGTCGTCCGCTCGGACGACGGCCAGCATCGCATTTGTCTGGTCTGCGGCGAAGCCGCTGCCCTGCCAAACGCACCGGGCGGGCAAAGCCCTGCACCCAAATTCCGGGCGGAAGCCCGGACCCACTTAAAGCTACGATTGGAGAAAAACATGAAAAAAGATATCAAATTCAGCACGCGCATGGCGTCCGCCGACCGCGAGAAAATCAAAGCGCTGGCGGCGAAGGTCCACATGTCCATGAGCGACTATGTCACCGCCTGCTGTCTCGGCAAGCGGATCATCGTCATCGACGAGCAGAAGGAACTGCTCCGCCAGCTCAAGGGCATCGGCGGCAACATCAACCGCCTCACCATCCTTGCCAACATGGGCAAGGTGCAGATCGTCAGTTTGGATAGCCATTCAGTGAATTTTTCCCATATCAAATCCAATGGGTCAGCCCTCCTTTCCCGCCCCCGCCCGTGTCAGGCGG
>CAKTOW010000007.1 GCA_934590325.1 uncultured Oscillospiraceae bacterium | reverse complement strand
TCGCGGAGCGCCGCACGGGTGTATATGTAGTAAGAAGCACCGAGGGCGGCTGTATGAGACACAGCCGCTTTTATATTCTTTCAGAACTTTTTTTGAAACGAGGTAGTTCCCCATGAAGAAAGCACTTGCATTTCTCATGGCGGCAGTGATGCTGATGAGCATGCTGACCGCCTGCGGCAACAAGGACGTTGCCGATGACACCAAGGACAACAACGATGTGTCCACCGCCGAGGCTGATCAGGCCGCCGCCGACAAGGTCGCTGCGCTGATCGACGCCATCTACGTGCAGGAGCGCACCGAGGAGACCGACGCCCAGTGCGAGGCCGCCAAGGCCGCTTGGGACGCCCTGACCGATGCCCAGAAGGCACTGGTGGAGGGCGAGGAAGCCAGCCCCGACTATTTCGGTCTGGACACCGGTGACGCGTCCAAGGACGATCCCCGCAACCAGGACGAGATCGGCGAGAAGGAGCTGCTGGTGGTGTCCTTCGGCACCTCCTTCAACGACAGCCGCGTAGCTGACATCAAGAGCATTGAGGACGCCCTGCAGGCGGCCAACCCCGATTGGTCCGTGCGCCGCGCCTTCACCGCTCAGATCATCATCAACCACATCCAGGCCCGTGACGGCGAGAAGATCGACAACATGGAGCAGGCTCTGGAGCGCGCTGTCGCCAACGGCGTGAAGCAGCTGGTGGTGCAGCCCACCCATCTGATGCACGGTGCTGAGTACGACGAGATGTGCGCCGCCATCGACAAGGTCCGTGACAAGTTCGAGTCCGTTGAGATCGCCGAGCCCATGCTGGGTGAGGTGGGCAGCGACGCCGCCGTCATCAACGCCGACAAGGAAGCCGTTGCCAAGGCCGTCGTCGCCGCTGCTCTGAGCGAGAGCGGTTACGAGTCCACCGCCGCCGCCAAGGAGGCCGGTGTGGCTTATGTGCTGATGGGTCACGGTACGGCGCACGTGGCGAAGGTCACTTACAGCCAGATGGCCACCCAGATGGACAAGCTGGGCTATGAGAACGTGTTCATCGGCACCGTGGAGGGCGAGCCCGAGGATACCTCCTGCGAGGCCGTGATCGCAGCTGTCAAGGAAGCCGGTTACACCACCGTGGTGCTGCGTCCCCTGATGGTCGTGGCGGGCGACCACGCCAACAACGACATGGCCGGTGCGGACGAGGATTCCTGGAAGACCATGTTCGAGGCCGCCGGCTTCACCGTGAACTGCCAGATCTCCGGTCTGGGCCGTATCGCGGACGTGCAGGCTCTCTACGTGGCACACACCAAGGCTGCCATCGACGCTATCGCGTAACAAGGACTGACTTGGCTCCGGGGCGGTATACTATCGCCTCGGAGCCTTTTTCAGAGCAAGGAGGACACATAAAAATGAAGAAGTTTCTTTCCTGTCTGCTGGCACTGCTGATGACGGCATCGCTGCTGGCGGGCTGCGGACAGCAGAAAACAGATGACAACAACGGCGGCGATGCCGCCGAGCCCGCGCTGGCGGACGGCGTGTACACCGCGGATTTCAACACCGACAGCAGTATGTTCCACGCCAACGAGACCTGCGACGGCAAGGGCGTGCTGACCGTGAAGGACGGCCAGATGACCATTCACGTCAGCCTCGCCTCCACCAGCATCGTCAATCTGTTCCCCGGCTTGAAGGAGGACGCACAGAAGGACGGCGCCGTGCTTCTACAGCCCACCAAGGACACCGTCACCTATCCCGACGGTCTGTCCGAGGAGGTCAACGGCTTTGACATCCCCGTGCCCGCCTTGGACACGGAGTTCGACGTGGCCCTCATCGGCAAGAAGGGCGTATGGTATGACCACAAGGTATCCGTCTCCAACCCCGTGCTGATGGAGTTGTGCGGCGGCGACGCTGCCGCCATCGCATTGGCGGACGGCACTTACACCATTGAGGTAGGCTTTGAGGGCGGCTCCGGTAAGTCCCATGTGCTGACTCCCTGCACCCTGAAGGTGGAGAACGGCGCTGCCACCGCCACCATCGTGTGGAGCAGTGAGAAGTATGACTATATGATCGTGGATGGCCAGCGTTATGATGTGCTCACCACCGAGGGTGGCTCCACCTTCGAGATCCCGGTTCGGGCTTTGGATACGGAGCTGACAGTGATCGGCGACACCACCGCCATGAGCACCCCCCACGAGATTGAGTACACCCTGACCTTTGATTCCACCACGGTGGTAGAGGTGGCTGAGTGAAGAGACTGACTGCGGCCATACTGGCACTGCTGATGATTTTGTCCCTCTGCGGCTGCGGCGCGGCAAACACGCCGGCGAATAAGGGCGGAGAGTCTGCTGCCGCATCATGGGACGAACTGGTATTTGACCGTACCATGCCGCTGCGCTATGCGACCCACTTCTCCGTGTCGTATGCCGGAGAGAGCTATAAGCACATTACCATCGACAATGACCGTGAGTATTTGGTGGTGGCCGAGGGCGCGGCCGTACCGGATGGCGTGCCGGAGAAGGTCACCGTTTTGCAGCAGCCGTTGGATCAGATCTATCTGGTAGCCGCTGCCGCTATGGACTTCTTTGAAAAGCTGAACGCCATTGAGAGTATTACCCTCAGCGGAAAGAAAGCGGCAGATTGGTATGTGCAGGCCGCCAAGAGCGCTATGCAGAGCGGTTCCCTTGTGTATGCCGGAAAATACTCCGAACCGGATTATGAGCTGATTTTGTCCGAAGGCTGCGATGTGGCAATAGAAAACACCATGATCTACCATTCACCTGAGGTGCTGGAGCAGCTGGAGCGGCTGGGCATCCCGGTACTGGTGGAAACCTCCAGCTATGAGGATGAGCCTTTTGGCCGGATGGAGTGGATCAAGCTGTACGCGGCGCTGCTGAACAAGGAGGACGAGGCAGAAGCCCTGTTTGACGCGAAGATGGACAGCGTGGCCGGAATACTGGACCAGGAGTCCACGGGCAAGAGCGTGGCATTCTTCTATATCACCAGCACAGGTGCGGTAAATGTGCGTAAAGCTGCCGACTATGTGGCCAAGTCCATCACCATGGCGGGCGGCGACTACGTCTCCTTTGATGATTCGGAGGAGGATAATGCCCAGTCCACGGTGAACATTCAGATGGAGGCTTTCTATCACGGCGCAGTGGACGCCGATGTGCTGATTTACAACAGCATTGTGGACGGCGAACTGAGCAGTATTGACGAGTTGGTGGCGCTGAACCCGCTGCTGGCGGATTTCAAGGCCGTGAAAAACGGCAACGTCTGGTGCCTGACCAAGAATTTCTATCAGGAGTCGCTGGAGCTGAGCGATCTCATTCTGGACGTGAACCATGCGTTGAACGACGCGCCGGATACGGCTTTTCACTTTCTGACACGGATGAAGTGAGCATTTTTTACATCATAAGGAGGAGCGGCATGAAGAGAACCCGAACACTTCGCATCTGGGGAGGCTTTTTGCTGCTCCTCCTGCTTTTATTCACATTTTTGATTTGGAATATCTTCGCGGGAAGCGTTTCTCTTTCTGCGTCTGAGATATGGCGGATCCTGCTGGGCAGCGACGTGGGCTTTACCCAAAGCCAGATCATTATGAAGATCCGTCTGCCCCGGCTTCTGTCGGCGCTGATCCTGGGCGGGGCGCTGTCCCTGTCCGGCTATCTGCTGCAAACCTTTTTCCACAACCCCATCGCCGGTCCCTTCGTGCTGGGCATCTCCTCCGGCGCGAAGATGACGGTGTGCGTGGCCATGCTGGCGCTGCTGAGCCGGGGCAAGACCACCTCCTCCGCCATTCTCATCGCGGCGGCGTTCGTGGGCGCCATGGTGTCCATGGGCTTCGTGCTGCTGATCTCCCAGCGGGTCAAGCGCATGAGCCTGCTGGTGGTCTGCGGCGTGATGATCGGCTACATCTGCTCGGCGCTGACGGATTTTCTCGTGACCTTTGCCGACGATTCCAGCATCGTGAACCTGCACAACTGGTCGCTGGGTTCCTTCTCCGGCATGAGCTGGGAGAATGTAAAGACCATGGCCGGTGTATGCGGCATCACGCTGCTGCTGACCTTTTTCCTGTCAAAGCCCATCCGGGCGTACCAGCTGGGAGAGGTCTACGCCCAGAACATGGGCGTACCGCTGCGGGCGTTCCGGACGGCGCTGATCCTGCTGTCCAGTGTGCTGTCCGCCTGCGTCACGGCCTTTGCCGGCCCCATCTCCTTTGTGGGCATCGCGGTGCCGCACCTGATGAAATCCCTGTTCAAATCGGCGGAACCCCTCTGTATGATCCCGGCGTGCTTTCTGGGCGGCGGCGTATTCTGCCTGTTCTGCGACCTCATCGCCCGCACCGCCTTTGCCCCCACGGAGGTGAGCATCAGCTCCGTGACGGCGGTGTTCGGCGCACCCATCGTCATCTACATGATGATCCACAGAAAGGCGGCGTAAGTATGGCATATCTGGAAACCAAAGACCTTGCTGTGGGGTACCATGGCAAGCCGCTGATCGAGGAAATTCCCCTCCATGTGCAGCGGGGCAAGATCGTGACGCTCATCGGCCCAAACGGCTCGGGGAAATCCACCATCTTAAAAACCATTATCGGCCAGCTCTCCAAGGTGTCCGGCACGGTGTTTCTGGATGGGAAGGCCATGGAGGAGCGCAGCCGCAACGAGATCGCCCGTCGCATGGCCATTTTGATGACGGCCCGTATGGAGCCGGAGCTGATGACCTGCCGGGACGTGGTGAGCAGCGGCCGCTATCCCTACACGGGACGGCTGGGCATTTTGCAGCCGGAGGATCAGGCCATCGTGGAGCGCTCCTTGGAGCAGGTAGGCGGCATGGCGTTTGCCGACCGCCCCTTCTCCGCCATCAGCGACGGGCAGCGCCAGCGCGTCCTTTTGGCGCGGGCGCTGTGTCAGGAGCCGGAAATCATCGTGCTGGACGAGCCCACCAGCTTTCTGGACATCCGCTACAAGCTGGAGCTTTTGACGGTACTCAAGCGCATGGTGCGGGAGAACCATCTGGCGGTGCTGCTTTCGCTCCACGAGTTGGAGCTGGCAGAGCGCATCTCCGACACCGTGGTGTGCGTGGCGGGCGACAGGATCGACCGCATCGGCCCGCCGGAGGAGATCTTTACGCGGGCGTATATCGCAAAGCTGTACCAGATGGAGCACGGGAAGTATGACCCCTGCTTCGACAGTCTGGAATTTGTGCCGTAAGGAGTACCGACATGGAAAAACAGGGTGTTTTTTACGCCGTCAGCGTAGGCCCCGGCGACCCGGAGCTGCTGACCCGGCAGGCCTGCCGGGTGCTGGAGGCGTGTGACGTTATAGCGGCTCCCCGGATGAAGTCCGGGCGGATGCTGGCGCTGGATATCGCCGCCGGGGCGGTGGATATGCAGGGCAAGACCATATTGCCGCTGGACTTCACCATGGCGCGCGACACAGCGGTACGGGAGGACAGTTACCGCACGGCGGCAGCCGCTATCGAAGCCGCGCTGGCGGCGGGACGGGACGTGGCCATGGTCAATCTGGGCGACGTATCCGTGTACGCCACGGCCTACTACATCCTCGAGCGCATCCGAACTGATGGCTATGAAACGGTGATGTGTCCCGGCGTCACCAGCTTCTGCGCCGTGGCGGCGCGGCTGGGGCGGAGTTTGACCCGCATGGAGGAGCCCCTCCACATTCTGCCGGGCAGCGCCGATCTGGACAGTGCGCTGGCGCTGCCGGGGACGAAGGTCATCATGAAGTCCGGCAAGGCCATCCACGAGACAGCGGCGGCGCTGGAGCGCCGCGGTATGGCGGCAAACGCCGGTATGGTGGCGGACTGCGGACTGGAGACAGAGCAGATCTACACCGACCTGCGGCACTTGCCGGAGGAGATCAGCTATTTTGCCACCATCGTGGCGGATTGAGAGGGCGCTATGCAACGAGACGTACCCCGGCTGGTGCTGGCCGGTACCAACAGTGGCTGCGGCAAGACCACCGTCACCTGCGCCGTTTTGCAGGCGCTGGTATCACGGGGTCTGCGGGTAGGCGCGGCGAAATGCGGCCCGGATTACATCGACCCCATGTTCCACAGCCGGGTCATCGGCGCAAAAAGCGCCAATCTGGACAGCTTCTTTTTTGACCGCGACACCATGCGCTATCTGCTGGCTCACAACGGGCAGGATTGCGATATCACGGTGATCGAGGGCGTCATGGGCTATTATGACGGGCTGGGGCTGACATCCACCCGCGCCAGCACCTATGAGGCGGCGCGGGAAACGGAAAGCCCCGTGGTGCTGGTGGTGAACGCACGGGGGGCGGCGTTGTCCGTTGTGGCGGCGGTGCAGGGCTTTCTGGACTTCGCGCCGGACAACAACGTGCAGGGCGTCATTCTGAACGGGTGCAGTGCCATGAGCTACGGCGCGCTGGCGCGGGAGCTGGAAAGCCGGCTGGGCGTCCGCGCCTGCGGCTATCTGCCCCGGCTGCCAGAGTGCACGCTGGAGAGCCGCCATCTGGGGCTGGTGACAGCGGACGAGGTGGAGGATCTGCGGGAGAAGCTGCGGCAGCTGGCGGAGGCGGCGGAAAAGACGCTGGAGCTGGACGCGCTGCTGGAGATCGCCCACAATGCGCCGGTGCTGGACTTCACGCCGCCGGTATTGCCGGAAAAGGGCGCGCCGGTGCGGATCGGCGTGGCGCGGGACAGGGCGTTCTGCTTTTACTATGAGGACAGTCTCGACCTGCTGCGGCAGCTGGGCGCGGAGCTGGTGCCCTTCAGCCCCCTGACGGATGAACGGCTTCCCAACGGCGTACAGGGGCTGTACTTAGGCGGCGGCTACCCGGAACTTTACGCGGCGCAGTTGGAGGAAAACCACGCCCTGCGCAGGCAAATCCGAGACGTTGTATACGCGGGGATGCCCTGTATCGCCGAGTGCGGCGGCTTTATGTATCTGACGCAGTCCATCGCAGGCCGCGCCATGGTGGGTGCGCTGCCGGGGGACTGCTTTGATACGGGGAAGCTGACCCGGTTCGGCTATATCACCGCCACGGCCCGGGAGGACAATCTCCTCTGCCGCGCCGGAGAGCAGGTGCCGATGCATGAATTCCACCACTGGGACACCCCACAGCCCGGCGATGCTTTTGGGGCGGAAAAGCCCTCCGGAAAGCAGTGGCGCTGTGCGTATGCCACGGACACGCTGTACGCGGGTTTCCCCCACTTCCATTTTTACGCCAAGCCTGTCATGGCACAGCGCTTTTTGGCGGCTTGCGGAAAGGAGACGCTATGATGGAGCAAATGAAGCCTATGGACATTGAGAAGCGCAGCTTCGCCATCATCACAGAGCTGCTGGGCGACCGGCGGCTGAACCCGGAAAATGAGCTGGTCATCAAACGGGTCATCCACACCACGGCGGATTTTGACTATGTGGACAATCTGGCCTTTTCCGGCCACGCGGTGCAAAAGGCCATCGCCGCTCTGCGGGCGGGCTGCGACATTGTGACCGATACCCAGATGGCCAAGGCCGGGATCAATAAGACGATCCTCGCCTCGCTGGGCGGAGAGGTACACTGCTTCATGTCGGACGCGGACGTGGCGGCGGAGGCTAAGGAGCGCGGTGTGACCCGTGCCTTTGTATCCATGGAGCGGGCAGCAGCCCTGCCCAAGCCCTGCATCTTCGCCATCGGCAACGCCCCTACGGCACTTTTTTCGCTGGAGGAACTGATGGAGGCCGACAAGCTCCGTCCCGCCCTCATCATCGGGGTACCGGTGGGCTTTGTGAATGTGGTGGAGAGCAAGGAGCGCATCATCGAGGCCGCTGCCGCGCCCTACATCGTGTCCCGGGGCCGCAAGGGCGGCAGCAATGTGGCGGCGGCCATCTGCAACGCCATGCTCTACCAGATCAGGCGGTAGGTTATGAAGGAATTTATCATACGGGACGGAAAAAAGCTCCGTCTGGGCTACACCACCGGCTCCTGTGCCGCGGCGGCAGCCAAGGCCGCCGCATGGATGCTGCTGAGCGGCAGCAAAAAGGAGTCCATCCGCCTGCTGACACCCAAGGGCATGGAGCTGGCATTGGCGGTGGAGGACATCTATCTGTCCCCGGACTGTGTGCGCTGTGCCATCCGGAAGGACAGCGGTGATGACCCGGATATCACCCGTGACACCCTGATCTATGCCGAGGTGCGGAAAACAGAGACTGTTGGCATTGTCATTGACGGCGGACAGGGTGTAGGTCGGGTAACCATGCCGGGTCTTGACCAGCCGGTGGGTGCGGCGGCCATCAACTCCGTACCCCGCCGGATGATTCAGGAGAATGTGGAGGAGGTCTGCGGCCTGTTCGGATACACCGGCGGCCTGTATGTGGTGATTTCCGCTCCCGATGGCGAGACGCTGGCGAAAAAGACCTTCAATCCCCGATTAGGCATTGAGGGCGGCATCTCCATCTTAGGCACCACGGGGATCGTAGAGCCTATGAGCGAGCAGGCGCTGGTGGACACCATCCATGTAGAGCTGCGGCAGCGGCGGGAGGGCGGCGCGGATTATGTACTGCTGGCCCCCGGCAACTACGGCGCAGACTATATCAAGGACGCCATGGGCATCGACCCCGCCACGGCGGTGATGACCTCCAACTTCATCGGCGACGCGCTGGAGATGTGCCGGGAGCTGGGCTTCCGAGGGGCGCTGCTCATCGGTCATATCGGCAAGCTGGTAAAGCTGGCGGGCGGTATGTGGAACACCCACTCCCGCTACGGCGACTGCCGCATGGACATCCTCACGGCCTGTGCCGCTGCGGAGGGACTGGGCGCGGCAGTAGCGGAGGAGCTGCTCCGCTGCGCCACCTGTGACGACGCCCTGCGGATTTTGCAGGAGCAAGGGCTTTACGAGGCGGTGCTGCACCGTCTGGCGGGACGCATTGACGAGATGCTGCCCTATAAATGCGGCGATATGGAGGCAGGCGCTATCCTGTTCTCCAAGGAATACGGCTATCTCTGTGAGACAAAGGACGCAGCGGCACTGCTGCGCCGGATAAAGGAGGACTGACAATGGTACATTTTGTGGGAGCGGGCAGCGGCGCTGCCGACCTTATTACCGTCCGGGGCGCCAAGCTGCTGGGCGAGGCCGATGTGGTGATCTACGCAGGGTCTTTGGTGAATCCGGCGCTGCTGGACTATACCAAGCCCGGCTGCGAGATCCACGACAGCGCCAAACTGACGCTGGAAGAGGTCATCGCCCTCATCGAGAAGGCGGAGGCGGAGGGAAAGACCACGGTGCGTCTGCACACGGGGGATTCCAGCATCTATGGTGCGGTGCGGGAGCAGTTCGACGAGCTGGAAAAGCGGGACATTGTCTACGATGTCTGCCCCGGCGTAAGCGCCTTCTGCGGCGCAGCGTCCGCGCTGCGGGCGGAGTACACCCTGCCCGATGTGAGCCAGACCGTCATCATCACCCGCGCCCCGGGCCGCACCCCGGTGCCGGAGCGGGAGTCCATCCGCTCGCTGGCGGCCCATCAGGCCACCATGGTGCTGTTTCTCAGCACCTCACTGACCGAACTGCTGCAAGATGAGCTGCTGGCGGGAGGCTATACCGCTGACACCCCGGCGGCAGTGGTCTACAAGGCCACTTGGCCGGAGGAGCATATCTTCCGCTGCACGGTGGGGACGCTCCACGAGACGGTGACAGGCAACGGTCTGACCAAGACCTCGCTGATCGTGGTGGGCAACTGTCTGGGTGACACCTATCTGCGCTCGCTGCTGTATCACCCCAACTTTACAACGGAGTTCCGCAAGGGGGCGCAATGAGAGCCGCCCTGTTTACTTTCAGCCGCGGTGGCTGCGCCACGGCGCGGCGGATACTGGCGGCGCTGCCGGAGGAGGCATGGATGTGCTATACCATGCCGCGTTTTGAAGAGCCGGGCTTTCTGCCGCTGGACAAGGCGGTATATGGCGCGAGCTTTTCCTCCATGGACGCACTGATCTTTGTGGGGGCCTGCGGCATCGCCGTGCGGGAGATCGCCCCCTATGTCAAAAGCAAAAAAACCGACCCGGCGGTGGTTTGCATCGACGAGGCGGGGCGGTTTGTGATCCCCCTGCTCTCCGGCCATATCGGCGGCGCCAACGCGCTGGCGGTGGAGCTGGCGGAAAAGCTGGGGGCCACGGCGGTGGTCACCACCGCCACCGATGTCCGCGGCAAATTTTCCGTGGACGCATGGGCTGCCCGGCACGGCTGCGTCATCTCTGACATGGGGCTTGCCAAGGCGGTTTCGGCGGCGATCTTAGAGGAGGATATCCCCCTTTGCAGCCAGTTTTCTCTGCCCGCCCCCCTGCCGGAGGGTACGTTTGCCGGGGAGAGCGGCCCGCTGGGCGTTTTCATTGGCTGGCGTACAAAGGCACACTTCGCCCGCACCCTGCGGCTTATCCCTCGCGTACTGCGGGTAGGTGTAGGCTGCCGGCGGGGCATCTCCGCCGAGGCGGTGGTGCGTGCGGTGCAGACAGTGTTCGCGGAAAATGGGCTGGACACGGCGGCCATCTGCGGCGTTTGTTCCATCGACCTGAAGCAGGACGAGGCAGGCCTGCTGGCCGCCTGTGAGAAAAACAACTGGCCGGTGCATTTTTACACGGCGCAGCAGCTGCGGGATGTGGCGGGTGACTTCACTCCCTCCGACTTCGTCCGCTCCGTTACCGGCGTGGACAATGTCTGTGAGCGGGCGGCGCTGCTGGATGCCGAAAAACTGATCGTACAAAAAACAGCGCGGGACGGCGTGACCATCGCCGTCGCGGCGGAGCATTGGGAGGTGCGCTTTGGGTAAGGTAATTGTAGTAGGTATCGGGCCGGGCAGCTATGAGGATATGACCATTCGGGCGGATACCGCCCTGCGGGCGTGTGACGCCATCGTAGGCTACCCGGTGTATGTGGATCTGGTGCGGGATCGCTACCCCGGCAAGGAGCTTCACTCCACTCCCATGACACGGGAGGCCGAGCGCTGCCAGCTGGCGCTGGAGCTGGCGCGCAGCGGTAAGACCGTCGCCATGGTCTGCTCCGGTGACAGCGGCATCTACGGCATGGCGGCGCTGGTCTATGAGCTGCGGGGCGAGGCGCAGGAGCCTGAAATTCAGGTGGTGCCTGGTCTGACGGCGGCTTGCAGCGCCGCAGCGGTGCTGGGTGCGCCGCTGACCCACGACTTTGCGGTCATCAGCCTCAGCGATCGGCTGACGCCGTGGGAAACCATCGAAAAGCGGCTGGACTGCGCGGCGGCGGCGGATCTGACCATCGCCCTGTACAACCCCGCCAGCCACGGCAGACCCGACCACCTGAAGCGGGCCTGCGATATCCTGCTGCGCCGTCTGCCGGGAGAGCGGCTGTGCGGCATCGTGCGCAATATTGGCCGTGAGGGGCAGAGCAGCCGCATCCTGACGCTGGCAGAGCTGCGGGAGGCGGAGGTGGATATGTTCTGCACCGTGCTGATCGGCAGCGCCGCCGTCAAAACGGTGGCCGGTCAACTGGTCACACCCAGAGGATACCGCAATGTGTAATATCTGCGTGTTTGCCGGCACCACGGAGGGCCGGGAGCTGGTGGAATTCCTGGCCGGACAGCCGGTGCAGGCTACGGTATGCGTGGCCACGGAGTACGGTGAAACGCTGCTGCCGGAGGCGGAAAACATTACGGTTCTGGCGGGACGCATCCCGGTAGAGGACATCATCCGGATGCTGCAAAGGATGCGGTTCGATCTGGTCATCGACGCTACCCACCCCTATGCCACCTCCATCACCGAGAGCATCTGCACAGCCTGTCGGGAAACGGAGACGGAGTATCTGCGCCTGCTGCGGCAATCCTCCGAACAGACGGAGGATGTGGTCTGCGTGGAGAATGCGGCGGCGGCCGCCGCATTTCTGGAGAGTACGCGGGGCAATATCCTGCTGACCACCGGCAGTAAGGAACTGGCGGCGTATAGCGGCATCCCCGATTTTACCCAGCGGGTATACGCCCGGGTGCTGCCCATGGATGCCTCGCTGGAGGCCTGCCGCGCAGCGGGGCTGAAGGCCGCCCATATCATCGCCATGCAGGGGCCTTTCTCCGAGGAGATGGATCTGGCCACACTGCGGTTTGCCGACGCCGCATGGATGGTGACCAAGGACGGCGGCGAAGCCGGCGGCTTTCCCGCTAAGGCATCCGCCGCCCGGAAGGCGGGCGCAGGTCTGGTGGTCATTGGCCGCCCGCCCCAGCGGGAGGGGCTTCCCTTTGCGGCGGTGCTGGATGTGCTGTGTAAGCGGTTCGGCTGCACCGTCCGGCCGCAGGTGCGGATCGTCGGCATCGGCCCCGGCAGCCGGGAGGCTATGACCCGTGAGGTCAGTGAAACCATTGAGGCGGCGGACTGTCTCATCGGCGCAAAACGGATGCTGGAGGCTGTGGCGCGGCCGGGACAGCACACCTGCGACGCCATTGCGCCGCAGGATATTGCGGACTTTATCCGCACCCACTGGGAGTACCGCCGCTTCGCGGTGGTCATGTCCGGCGATACCGGCTTCTTCAGCGGCACGAAAAAGCTGCTGCCCCTGCTGGAGGGCTGCGACACGGCGGTGCTGCCGGGTTTGAGCTCGTTGTCCTATCTGTGCGCCCGGCTCCGGACCTCCTATGAGGATGTCCGGGTGGTGAGTCTCCACGGGCGGCAGCACAACATTCTGCCGGAGGTGCGGGCAACCAGCCGCCTCTTTGCGCTGGTAGGCGGCGAGCGCGGCATCAACGACCTGTGCCGTACGCTGACAGAGGGTGATCTGGGCCACGTCTCTGTGTATGTGGGCCAGCGGCTGGGCTACCCGGATGAGCGCATCGTGCGCGGCACGGCGGCGGAGCTGACGGATGGTGTCTATGCCCCTCTGAGCGTGGCGCTTATCGAAAACCCCCATCCCGACGCGGTGGTCACACCGGGTCTGCCGGATGACGCCTTTCTCCGCAGCGCGGAGGGAATGCCCGTGGTTCCCATGACCAAAAGTGAGGTGCGGGCGGTGTGCCTTTCCAAGCTGCGGCTGACGGAGCGGAGCGTCTGCTGGGACATCGGCGCCGGTACCGGCTCAGTGTCGGTGGAAATGGCCTTACAGGCAAAGCAAGGGCTTGTCTGCGCCGTAGAGCGGCGAGAGGATGCCGCAGCGCTGCTGGGGCAAAACCGTAATCGGTTTGCATTGGAAAACTTACAGGTGGTCTGCGGCAGCGCGCCGGAGGCCTGCGTCGGTCTGCCAGCCCCCACTCACGCATTCATCGGCGGCAGTGCCGGCAATATGCACGAGATCGTGGCGCTGCTGCTGGCAAAAAATCCCCATGTCCGCATCGTGGCCACGGCCGTTTCGCTGGAGTCCGTGGCTGAGCTGACGGACTGCCTGACGGCGTTCCCCTTTGCGGAGACGGAGGTGGTATCCCTGCAAGCGGCGCGGGACAGAAAAGCCGGAAGCTACCACCTGATGAGCGGACAGAATCCCATTTATATTTTTACGATGCAGGGCGGAGGAGAAACGGCATGATGTGGTCGCTTGCGGCACTTGTTATCGGCTTTTGCATAGACCTTCTGGTGGGCGACCCCCACGGCTTTCCCCATCCGGTAGTTCTGATTGGAAAATGTATCAGTGTGTTGGAGCGGGGGCTGCGGTGCATATGCCCCAAAACGCCCTCCGGCGAGCGGGCGGCGGGCGCCATCCTGTGGGGAGCGGTGGTCATCGTATCCACCGCCGTCCCGGCTCTGCTGCTGTGGCTGAGCGGTCTGGTCAGCCCGTGGCTGCGTCTGGCGCTGGAAAGCGTGATGTGCTGGCAGATCTTGGCCGTCAAGTCCCTGCGGGACGAGAGCATGAAGGTCTATGACGCGCTGGAAAGCGGGGATTTGGCCGCCTCCCGCCATGCTGTTTCCATGATCGTGGGGCGGGATACCGACCGGCTGGACGATGCCGCCGTGACCCGTGCCGCCGTGGAAACGGTGGCGGAGAACACCTCCGACGGCGTGGTGGCGCCGCTGCTGTTTCTGGCCATCGGCGGCGCGCCGCTGGGATTTTTCTACAAGGCAGTGAACACCATGGACTCCATGCTGGGGTATGTGGAGCCGCCCTATAAAAACATCGGTCTGATACCCGCCAAGGCCGACGACGTGGTGAATTACATCCCGGCGCGGCTGTCGGCGCTTCTGATGCTGGCGGCGGGCGGCCTGATGGGGCTGGATACGGCGGCAGGCTGGCGGATCTTCCGCCGCGACCGCCGAAAGCACGCCAGCCCCAACTCAGCGCAGACGGAATCCGTCTGCGCGGGACTGCTGGGCGTGCGTCTGGCAGGGGATGCGTGGTACCACGGCGTGCTGCACAAAAAGGAGTATATCGGCGACGCATCGCGGGAGATCACCCACGAGGACATCCCCCGCGTGTGCCGCCTGATGACCGTCACAGCGATCCTCACCCTGCTTTTGAGCTGCGGGGTCAAGCTGCCCTTTGCACTGTGAAGGAGACATAGATGCTGTATCAAACAAAAAATCAACACGGCGGCGATGTATACGGCGGCGGTATCACGCTGGATTTTTCCGCCAACACCAACCCCCTGGGTACGCCTCCCGGCGTACTGGAGGCGGTGTGCCGGGCTCTGCCCCGGCTGCACCGCTACCCCGACCCCTACTGCCGCCGGCTGGTGCAGGCTATCGCGGGCCATGAGCAGGTGCCGGCGTCCTATATTCTCTGCGGAAACGGCGCGGCAGACCTGATCTACACATACTGCGCCGCCCTGCGGCCCCGGACGGCGGTGGAACTGGCCCCCACCTTTGTGGAATATGGGGCGGGACTGGCGCAGGTGGGTTGCCGCGTAGAGCGGTATTTCCTGCATCAGGCGCAGAATTTCGATTTGGACGAGAGGTTTCTGTCCTTCTTAGAGGAAAAAAAACCGGAGGTGGTATTCCTCTGTAACCCCAACAACCCCACCGGGCGGCTGATCCCGCTCCCTCTGCTGGAGCAGATCCTGCAATACTGCGCGGCACAAGGGGCGCGGCTGTTTCTGGATGAGTGCTTTCTCGATCTCACGGAGGACGGCGTCAGCGCCAAGTCCCTTCTGGCAGCGCACCAGGAGCTGCTGATCCTGAAGGCATTCACCAAGAGCTACGGCATGGCGGGCATCCGGCTGGGGTACTGCCTGTGCGCCGACAATGCGCTGCTGCGCCGCATGGCGGCCGCGTCCCCGCCGTGGAACGTATCCACACCGGCCCAGAGTGCCGGTGTGGCGGCGCTGGCGGAGCGGGACTTCCTGCAAAGGACGCTGTCCCTCGTCCGCACGGAGCGGCGGTGGCTCACGGATAACCTGACGGCGCTGGGCTTCTGGGTATGCCCGTCCCATGCCAATTACCTGCTGTTCCGCGGGCCGCTGGGGCTGCGGGAGGGCCTGCTGCAGCAGGGTATCGCCATCCGTGGCTGTGGGAATTACAACGGGCTGGGCGACGGGTGGTATCGCATTGCGGTGCGGCCTCACGGGGAAAATGAAGCATTGATAACGGCCATCCGGCAATTCTGCAAGGAGAAATCACTATGGCAATGAATATTATGATACAGGGAACCATGTCCAATGCGGGAAAGAGCCTGCTGGCGGCGGGACTCTGCCGCGTTTTGAAGCAGGACGGCTACCGCGTGGCGCCGTTCAAGAGCCAGAACATGGCGCTGAACTCCTTCATTACCAAGGACGGCGGCGAGATGGGCCGGGCGCAGGTGGTGCAGGCAGAGGCCGCCGGGATCGAGCCGGATACCCGCATGAATCCCATCCTGCTCAAGCCCACCACCGACGTGGGCAGTCAGGTCATCGTCAACGGACAGGTGCGGGGCAATATGCAGGCCATGGAGTATTTCCGCCGCAAGCGGGACTACATCCCCGCCGTGCTGGAGGCCTACAACAGTCTGGCATCAGAGTACGACGTGATCGTTATCGAGGGGGCGGGCAGCCCCGCGGAGATCAATCTCAAGCAGGATGACATTGTGAATATGGGCCTTGCCAAGCTGGTGGACGCGCCGGTGCTGCTGGTAGGCGACATCGACCGGGGCGGCGTGTTCGCCCAGCTCTACGGCACGGTGGCGCTGCTGGAGGAGGACGAGCGCCGCCGCATCAAGGGCGTGGTGGTCAACAAATTCCGGGGCGACCGGGCCATTCTGGAGCCGGGACTGAAGACGCTGGAGCAGCTGTGCGGCATCCCGGTGGCGGGGGTCATCCCCTACGCCCATATAGACATCGACGATGAAGACAGCCTGACCGAGCGGTTTGACCGCTCCAAAGAGCGAAAACTCTTGGATATCGCGGTAATCCGTGTGCCGCGCATCTCCAATTTCACGGATTTCAGCCCCTTCGAACATTACGGAAACGTGTCGCTGCGCTATGTGGATCAGGTGAGCGACCTGCACCAGCCGGACATGATCCTGCTGCCGGGTACCAAGAGCACCATTGCCGACCTGCGCTGGCTGCGGCAGTCCGGTCTGGAGGCGGCCATTTTGAAGGCGGCTGACGCCGGCACGCTGGTTTTCGGCATCTGCGGCGGCTATCAGATGCTGGGGCGCACCGTGTCCGACCCGGAGCAGGTGGAGGCCGCCGGTGTCACGGAGATCAACGGTTTGGGCCTGCTGGAGATGGACACCGAATTCCGGGGTGAAAAGGTGCAGACCCAGACGCAAGGCGTCTTTCACGGTGTGGAGGGAATGCTCTCCGGCCTGAACGGACTCGCCTACGAGGGGTACGAGATCCACATGGGCCGCAGTCAGCAGCAGATGCCCGCCCTCACCGGTAGCAGAAACGTATACGGCAGCTATGTCCACGGCATTTTTGACGCGCCGGGCATCACGGATACGATCCTGAAAGCACTGTGCGCCAGAAAGGGCGTGTCCTTTGACGCGCTGGCAACCTTTGACGCCTGCGGCTACAAGGAACGGCAGTACGACCTGCTGGCGGACGTGGTACGCGGCGGACTGGATATGTCCTTTGTCTACCGGGTGCTGCGCCGGGAAGTATAACGAAACAAGTTCCAATGGAAAAAGGGGGAGAGACTTGAGCAGGATATTATGCGTGATTGACGGCATGACGGATCCCCACTTTCAGGTGGAGCGATATGGCCATCTGGCGTCCATGGGTTCGGTGCGGTATGTGGATACCTGCGGCGGCTTCCCACCGGAAACACTGCACTGCGTACTGCGCCTGTTGGGGGTAACGGATCTGCCGGTACATCTCCGAGGCTATGTAGAGGCGCTGGGGGCCGGAATCCCCGTCCGGCCCGATGACCTGCTACTGCGGGGCAGCTGCTACACGCTGGATGGAGAGGGCTGCTGTACCATGCCTTGCTGTGCCCCGGCAAAGGTAGAGGATCCTGCATTTACCTATTACCGGCTGGGCGGCTATCAGGCACTGCTGGTATTTCCCCACATGGCGCATACTGTGAATAACATTGTAACGCAGATTCCTTCCGGCGGGCAGCGGGCACTGTGCCCGCAGGGAAGCTTGGTACTGCGCCATGCCTTTGAAAGACTGCTGACGAAAGAACGATGTATGCTTCTGTGGGGACAGTCTGTTCCGGTAGCACTGCCGCCATTTCCCCAGAAGAGCGCCGTGATCTGCGGCAAGGAGTTGGTAAAGGGGATTGCCCGGCTGCTGCACATGGAGCTTTTCCCGGTAAAGGGGGCTACTGGCGATGTGGATACGGATCTGGACGCCAAGACAGAGGCAGCCCTGCGAGCGGCGGAACGCTGCCCCTTTGTGCTGCTGCATATCAACGGGGCGGATGAAGCGGCCCATCGCCACGATTCGGCGGAAAAGGAGACTTTCCTGCGCCGGGTCGATGATAGGGTGCTCTCCCGGCTGTTGGCGTCTGAGCATGAGATTGTGGTGGCCTCCGACCACGGAGCTGATCCAGAAAGCGGAGCCCATCTGGGTGGCCCACAGCCTTTTTTTACCAGCCGTTAAATGGTAATAGTCAAAATATGAAGACTGCATAACGGCGGCAAGGCTTAAAATCAAAACCTCTGGCTTATCCGTAATCTCATTAAGATAAGCAATAATCCAGACCGCCGATAGGGCGGTCTGGATTATTTTTGCAAAAAAATCAAAGAAACACTTGACAATTTGATAAAAATCGGAAGCTTCGCCTTGAGAGGAATTTCAAGGAGACCACGCCGATGAGAAACTACCCGAACACCCTGAAAAGAAAGCTTCTGGATACCATATCCGGAAAACAAGAAGCTGTATAGCAAATTGTATCCTGATGAAGCCAAGCAGATGGAAGGATACACCGAAAACATTGGAGCCCTTCTAAAGCGGGAACTCGGAATAGACAGTATAACAACCATTGATAGAAACGCTGAAAATGCGAGAAACTACAACATTGATGTAGTGGGTATGACTGACTACATCGAAAACAAATGTGGCTGGCGTCGCAACGTGATATATTATGACGCAGAAATTATCAACCAAATCAATATTCTGAGGAAAAGGTATTAAGGGATTGAAGGTTCCTCCTTGATATGAATGGGTACACCGTAAAAGCATCCACAGCTTTTTGGTAAGGATGAGGTCGACTGCCCACCGCATTTTCTAAGCTAAAGGCTTCGGTACCACTCCGCGCGGCCACAAAATTTAGCCTTATTTTTAGCCTTATAACTTCAAAATCCGATAATACAACTTGGCAGCATTTAACAACATGATTTCCCGCAAGCCCTGTATTTCCAACACTTCCCGGCATCAGTCAACACAACGCAAAATCGCCCCGCGACGATTCAAATCCGGGTGTCACCTCCAGAAACAAAGCCACCCGATCGGGTGGTTTTGTTTTTTTGCTCCAGGGCGGGAAAGTGTTCCTGCGCGGATGGAGCGGCGGGGAAGGGGAGGATAAATTTATCTTGACATTCTCAAAAATGAGAATATAATACATGGAGAGAACGGAGAAAGGAGCGCGGCGTGGTATGGAGACAGTGGAGATGGTGATGAATCCTGTCCGGCAGAGGATATTTCAGTACTTCCTGCTGCATGAAACGGGCACGGTCAAGGAGGTCAGAAGAGCGCTGCCCGATGTCCCCGGCGCGAGCCTGTACCGGCATATCAGGATCCTGGCGGAGGGCGCTGTTCTTACGGTAGTGGGGGAGAATCGCATCCGCGGCACGGTGGAGAGCGTGTATCGGCTGAACAGGGAGGCGCTGAAGATAGAGAACGACGGCGGGAGCGCTGTGCAGATGTCACTGCTGGGTATTTGCGCGGCCTTTGCGCGGTATTTTGCTGCCGGAAACGCCGACCCACAGAGGGACATGCTGCTGCTTACGAACTGCACGCTGGTGCTGACGGACGAGGAGTTCTCCGGGTTTCTCTCGGAGGTCAATGAAGTTGCGCTGAAGTACATGAAAAAGGAGGCGGCGGCCGGCAGCAGGCCGCGGCAGATCACACTTATCTCCGCCCCGACAGATGTACAGCAGGCGGACACAACACAGGAGGATATATGGAAAACTACAGAAGAACCATCACGATTTTGCTTATGGCGGCGGTGCTGCTGACCGCCGCTTTCATGACGGGCTGCACCCGGCGGACGGAGGAGCCGGACACGACCACACCTGACGCGACTGCGCCGGACACGGCCGCCGGGACCGCAGGCCCCGGCGTGTACGTCAGGATGGAGCGCAGCGATGCCGGTTCCATATTCCTGCGCGGCAGCGGCTTTTCCAAGGTGGGCAAGAACGCAGACGGCACGCTCCTGAAGGTGGGAGAACGGCTCTACACCGGCGACGATATTGTGCAGTTGGCCAGGGAGGAGAACAGTTCTGTGCTCTTCACCGTGGGCGCGCTGGCGGCGGACGACACGCTGTTGGCCGAGGGCTCCTTCCTGTACGACACTGCGCAGGAGAAGCTGTACGTGACCATCTCTGAGGACGGCGTGACCTGCTCCACCTCCGACGCGGCCGACGCCGCGGCGGATGTGCCGCCGGTGCTGACGCTGCCTATTCTGGACGAGATCGACGCCGCCGTGACGGTGGGGGTCTCCGGTTCCTCCCTGTCGGCGGTGCGGGCGGCGGCCAAGCTGCTGGACTGGGCCGCGGCCACCGGCCTGGGCGCGGAGGAGGTCGGCGACGCGGCCTCCACATGGCTGGCCTCCAGAAACGACGACCTGACCGAATGTCTGCAGAAGCTGGAAATGGTGGACGACGCCTGCCGAGGCCTGCTGACCGGCGAGGCCCGGGCGATGCTGGACAGCGCCGGGTGCGCGGATACAGAGATCACCTGGGGCAGCCAGATGCCGGAGCCGGCGGAGGCCATCATGCAGGCCGCGGGTCTGCGGTAATTGAAAAACGAAGCACAAAAAAGCACCCCGAAGGGGTGCTTTTTTGTGGATTTACGGCTGGTAGTGGTGGGCGTCCTGCAGCACCATCTCCTTGACCTTCATCAGGCGGGTGGTGTTGCCGCGCTCGTTCTCGTCCAGCTTCATGGTGATATAGCGGATGTTCTGCTCTGTCTCCGGGATCATCACGTACTCCAGGGCGTTGACACGGCGGCGCGTTTTCTCGATGTCCTGGGCCAGCAGCTGCATGGTCTTTTCCACCTGGGCCAGCTCCAGCATATCGGCAAAGACCTCCTGCAGCTTTTCCAGCGCCGTGTCCAGCTCACCGCTGGTCTGGGCGAAGCCGTAGGGCAGGAGGGAGTCCTCGCCGCCGTCGGTGTGGAACGTGAACACCGGGGTGTTGACGCTCATGATGTTCCGGGTGGACACATCCACGTCCACGCTGCGGCGCGGGCACAGCAGCGCTGTCTCCAGCGCTTCCGGGCCCATGATGGCCGAGGCCACGGTCAGGGCTGCGTTGGCCTCCTGCAGGCCCTGCTCCACCTTGGCGCGCAGCGCCCGGTTGCGGCGGACGACCTCCAGGAACTGCTTCATCAGCTCGTCCCGCTTGTCCTTCAGAAGCTTGTGCCCCCGGCGGGCGGTCTTAAGACGGCCCTTCAGCCGGGTCAGCTCCATCCGGGTGGGATTGACAGTCTTTCCCGCCATGGCGCTCACTCCTTCACCGGCAGATACTTATCCAGCATCTCCGGCTTGATGCGCTTCAGCTCGCTGCGCGGCAGCATCCGCAGCAGCTCCCAGCCCAGGTCCAGCGTCTGCTGGATGGTGCGGTTCTCGTCAAAGCCCTGGGACACATAGCGCTTTTCAAATTCGTCGGCGAACTTGGCGTACAGCAGGTCGGTGGGGCTGAGGGCGGCCTCGCCCAGAATGGTCATCAGCTCCTTGGCCTCCTTGCCGCTGGCATAGGCGGCGAACAGCTGGTTCATGGTGGGGGCGTGGTCCTCGCGGGTCTTGCCCTCACCCACGCCCTTGTCCTTCAGCCGGCTCAGGGAGGGCAGCACGTCCACCGGCGGCAGGATGTTCTTGCGGTACAGGTCGCGGCTGAGGATGATCTGCCCCTCGGTGATGTAGCCGGTCAGGTCGGGGATGGGGTGGGTCTTGTCGTCCTCCGGCATGGTCAGGATGGGGATCATGGTGATGGAGCCTTTGCAGCCCAGCTTGCGCCCGGCGCGCTCGTACATGCTGGCCAGGTCGGTGTACAGATAGCCGGGATAGCCGCGGCGTCCGGGGACCTCCTTCTTGGCGGCGGAGACCTCGCGCAGCGCCTCGGCGTAGTTGGTGATGTCCGTCAGTATCACCAGCACGTGCATGTCCTTCTCAAAGGCCAGGTACTCCGCGGCGGTGAGCGCCATGCGGGGCGTGGCGATACGCTCCACGGCGGGGTCGTTGGCCAGGTTGGTGAACAGCACCGTGCGCTCGATGGCGCCGGTGCGCTGGAACTCGCGGACGAAGAACTCCGATTCCTCAAAGGTGATGCCGATGGCCGCGAAGACCACGGCAAAGTTGGAGTTGTCGTCCAGCACCTTGGCCTGCCGCGCGATTTGCGCCGCCAGGTTGGCGTGGGGCAGGCCGGAGCAGGAGAAGATAGGAAGCTTCTGGCCGCGCACCAGGGTGTTCAGGCCGTCGATGGTGCTGATGCCCGTCTGGATGAACTCGTTGGGGTAGTCCCGGGCGGCGGGGTTCATGGGCAGGCCGTTGATGTCCCGGTATTCCTCCGCCAGCAGGGCGGGGCCGCCGTCGATGGGCTCGCCCATGCCGTTGAACACGCGCCCCAGCATATCGGAGGATACGCCCAGCTGCAGGGGGTGACCCAGGAAGCGGATGGTGGCGTCCCGCAGGTTGATGCCCGCGGAGGAATCGAACAGTTGCACCACGGCGCGGTCGCCGTTGACCTCCAGCACCTTGCAGCGGCGTATCTCGCCGCTGTGCAGCTGGATCTCCGCCAGCTCGTCGTAGGTGACGCCCTCCACGTGGTCCACCACCATCAGGGGGCCGGATACCTCGTGGATGGTACGGTATTCCTTCATCATTCCTCCTCACCAGCCTTTCGGATAAGCTCGGCGATCTCGCGCTCCATGTCGGCGCGGACGGCGGCGTAGTTGGCGGCGTATTCCTCCGCGGCGGCGTACTTGGCCCAGCCCAGCTTCTCACGGGCGGGGATGGCGTACAGGTCGGCGGTGACCACGGACTCGTCCACGGCGCCGCGGCACAGGGTCTCGTAGTGCAGTATCAGCTCCAGCAGCTGCAGCTGCCGGTCGAAGCTGGAGTAGGAGTCCACGTCCATGAAGGCGTTCTGCTGCAGGAAGTCCTCCCGCAGCATACGGGCGATCTCCAGCGTCAGCTGGTCGTGGGGGGACAGGGAGTCCTTGCCCACCAACTGCACGATCTCATTCAGCTCGTTCTCTTCCTGCAGCAGGTGCATGGCGCGGTTGCGGTTGCGCATGAAGGCCGCGCCCATGTTCTCGTCGAACCAGGGCGTCACCGCGTCCAGATACAGGGAGTAGGAGTTCAGCCAGTTGATGGCCGGGAAGTGCCGCCGGTAGGCCAGGGAGGCGTCCAGCGACCAAAATACCTTCACGATGCGCATGGTGGCCTGTGCCACCGGCTCGGAGAGGTCGCCGCCGGGAGGCGACACTGCACCCACGGCGGTCAGGGAGCCTGTGCGCTCCTCGCCGGCCAGGCACTGCACCACACCGGCACGCTCGTAGAACTGCGCCAGACGGGAGGCCAGGTACGCGGGATAACCCTCCTCGCCGGGCATCTCCTCCAGGCGGCCGGACATCTCGCGCAGGGCCTCTGCCCAGCGGGAGGTGGAGTCGGCGATAACGGCCACGTCGTAGCCCATATCCCGGAAGTACTCGGCGATGGTGATGCCGGTGTAGACGGAGGCCTCACGGGCGGCCACCGGCATATCGGAGGTGTTGGCGATCAGCACCGTGCGCTTCATCAGGCTCTCGCCGGTGCGGGGGTCGGTCAGCTCCGGGAACTCGCGCAGCACGTCGGTCATCTCGTTGCCGCGCTCGCCGCAGCCGATGTAGACCACGATGTCCACGTCCGCCCACTTGGCCAGCTGATGCTGCACCACGGTCTTGCCGGAGCCGAAGGGGCCCGGTACAGCGGCGGTGCCGCCCTTGGCGATGGGGAACATGGTGTCGATGACGCGCTGGCCGGTCTGCAGGGGCTTCACCGGCGGGAATTTCTTCTTATAGGGCCGTCCCACGCGGACAGGCCACTTCTGCACCATGGTCAGCTCACGGCTCTCGCCGTTGGGCAGCTTCACCCGGGCGATGGGCTGGGTGATGGTGTACTGACCGGCCGCGGCCAGCCACTCCACCGTGCCCTCGGCGCCCTTGGGCACCATGATCTTATGCAGCACCGATTCGGTCTCCGGCACGGTGCCCAGGATGTCGCCGGTGACGACGCTGTCGCCCACGGTGGCGATGGGGGTAAAGTCCCACAGCTTTTCACGGTCCAGCGGAGGCACCTGGATGCCGCGGGTGATGTTGCTGCCCACCCGGCGGACGATCTCCTCCAGCGGACGCTGGATGCCGTCGTAGATGTTCTCGATCAGGCCGGGGCCCAGCTCCACGCTCAGGGGCGCGCCGGTGGTGACCACATCGGCGCCGGGGCCCAGGCCGGAGGTCTCCTCATACACCTGTATGGAGGCTCTGTCACCGGTCATATTCAGGATCTCCCCGATCAGCTGCTGGGGGCCTACGCGCACCACGTCCGCCATGTTGGCGTCCGCCATGCCGTCCGCCACCACCAGCGGGCCGGAGACTTTGATGATCTTACCCATTCTGTTGCTCCTTTCAGGAAATGTCCGCGCCCACGGCGCGTTCCACCGCGTCGTGCAGTGCGGCCCCGGCGATGCCCAGCGAACCGGTCTTGCCGGGAATGAGGATGACGGCGGGCAGCGGCGCATCCTTGTACCGCGCGATTTCGGCGGTGAGCTGCTGCGCCAGCTGCTCGGTGATATAGATGGCGGCGTAGTTCTCCTGCGCCAGGCGGTGCAGCGTTTTACGCCCTGTGTCCGCATCCTCCGTGGGGAATACGTCCAGACCCAGCGCACGGAAGCCCAGCACGCTGTCCCTGTCCCCGATGACGGCGATCTTATACATATTGTTCACGCAGCCTTTCCCGCAGTGCGTCCGCCGGGACGCCGGCCATGCGGCCGGACAGCACCGTGCGCACCGCCGTCCACTCCGCGCCCTTTGCCGCCAGATAACCCAGGGCCACCTCTGCGCCGAAGGGTACGCGCCGTGCTGTGCCTGCGGCCTTCATCACCGCGTCGTCGCAGGCCTTCTCGAATGCCGTGAGACTGCCGCCGCTGATGGCCGCGTCACCCAGCTCCGCCGCCTGGGCGAAGGCGGTGCCCCGCCACAAAGGCGCGCACCCGCCGGCGGCGTTGGCCAGTATGGCTTCCGGCGCTACGGAGCCGCCGGGAAATAGTACCTGCTTCAAAAAGCCCATATCCAGACCCAGCCGCAGCGTGCGCACCAGCGCCCGCAGGTCTGCGGCGTCGATCATGGCGCGGACGTAGCTCTGCAGATAGGGCAGCTTGCTGTCCTTTGCCAGCTTCTCCAGCCGGGCGAAGTAGGCGCGGTCCAATATGCAGTCGCTGCTCCGGGCGCTGCCGGTCTCGGCCAGCACACGCTGGGCCTCGTTGGCAGCGGACGTCATGTCCGCAGGCAGGAAGCCCCACCCGCCGGTCTCGGCGAACTTCTTCCGCATGGTCTCCGCCGGCACGGTGCCCGCGTCGATCAGCAGCCGCTCCGCATCCTCCGGGGCGCGCAGCAGCGTCTTGATGTTGTGATAGTCATATTGCAGCCGGAACACGTCCAATACCTCCGGGTCCGGCATAAACCGGCTCACCTCGGCGAACACCTCCTGCCTCTGCTGGCGCAGCGCCTCCTGTAGGGAAGCATCGTCGTGGACGGGGGCGTAGCCCCACTCCGTCAGCAGTCGCGCACAATCCTCCGCCGTAGGTGCCTGCAGCAGCTGCTCCAGCCGCTGTGAGGTCAGCAGCCTGCGCTCCATGGCGCGGATGCGGGCGGACAGGAACAGGTAGTCCGTGTCCTTTCTCCGTTTCGTCAAAGGGCCTCCCCCTTTCAGTCAAACAGCAGGGCTGCCACGGCGGAGGTGTCCTCCTGCCGCGCCCGGCGCAGCAGCTCGGCAAAGCCGCAGTTGATCTCCATGCGGCCCCGACGCAGTACCACGCCGCCGCCGGTCTCCCGTGTCTCGGCGGACAGGGTGAAGGCCGCACCGGCTTTTTTGGCGTTGGCCGCGTCGGTGACGGCCCGGCCCACCGTGTCCCGGTCGGCGGGAGAGAACAGCAGTTCCTCGCCGCCCCGCCCGTTTTCCGCGGCCAGGGTGGCCAGCAGGTCGATATACTGCGTACGGGGGAGCTTGGTCAGCGCGTCGGCGGCGCGGGCGAAGGCCTCGTCCAGAATGGCCTGCTTCTCCGTCAGTATCCGCTGGCGGCAGGTCAGACGGCTGCCGCCCTCCATGCGCTCCAGCTGCTCCGCCTCCAGCACCTTGCGGCGCTCGGCGCCGCTCTGCAGCACCTTCTCCGCATCGGCGCGGCACTGGGCCAGTATGCCCTCGGCCTCCGCCGCCGCCTGGGCGGCGATGGCGGCGCACTCGGCCTGTGTGTCGGCCTCCATGCGCGCGATGATCTTGTCGATACCGTTCATAGGCGCACCCGCCTTATTTCAGGATGTTCAGGGAGATCATGATGGTCGCCACCAGAGACAGAATGGCGTAGAACTCCACGATACCACAGTAGATGATGCCCTTGGTGGCCGCCTCCGGATGCTTGGCCACGATGTTGATGGACGCGGCGGCCACGCGGCCCTGGAAGATGGCGCTGAGCCAGCCGCCCAGCATGATGGGCAGGCAGGCGGCGAAGAACGCCATGCCCTGGGTCAGGGTGATGTCCACGGCGGAGCCGCTGAGCACGCCCACCTGGCCCAGCACCAGGAACAGCGCCACGAAGCCGTACAGGCCCTGCGTACCGGGCAGCACCTGCAGGATCAGGCACTTGGTGGACTTGTCGGGGTCCTCGCTGGTCAGGCCGGCGGCGGCTTCGCCCACCATGCCGGTGCCCTTGGCGGAGCCCACGCAGCACAGACCTGCGGCCAGTGCCGCACCCAGAATGGCGAAGCCCAGTCCGCCGATAGATTCAAGTAATGCCGTCATGATTCGTTATCCTCCTTAATGATCTCTACATGTTTGGCCTGGACGCGCAGGGGACGGTAGGCCTTGCCGCCGTCCTTGTAGAAGCGTCCGAAGAACTCCAGAAATTGCAGGCGCATGTCGTGGACGTAGCAGCCCAGCAGGTTCAGCGCCAGATTCAGCATATTGCCGACGAACGAGATGATGATGAAGGTCACCACGTTGCCGGTGGTGGCACCCAGCATATTGAACACCTGGGCCAGCACCGCGCCCGACAGCATCAGTGCCATCAGACGTACGTAGGACAGTATGTCGCTGAAGAAGCCGGTGACGCCGTTGTACACCGCGCCCACCAGGCCCGTTACCTTGCCGAAGCCTTTTTTGCCCCGGCCAGCGCCGTATACCAGCATCAGTCCGCCTACGCACAGCACCACGGGCACCCCGGCCACATTGCCGATGCCCAGCACGGCCAGTCCCGTGCCCGCCAGAATGATCCACCAGGTGATCTCATCGAACAGCGCGTCCGTAAAGCAGCCCTTTTTGCACTTCTCCGCCACGCTGACGGCCATGCCGGTGAACACCTGCAGGGCACCCAGTATCAGCGAGCCCACCATGATGGCCATGGTGTCGTCCAGAGGGGAGAACAGGGCGGGCAGCGCGAAGGTGCTGTCCGGGTCGAAGAATTTGAACAGCTGGGGCAGGAAGTCGCCGAAGAAGCTGCCGGTCATCGCGCCGAAGATGACGGTGGTGACGCCGCACCAGAAGATCATCTCCATAAAGCTGCGGTCGTCGGGGCGCTTTTTCTTCAGAAACAGCCACGAGCCCATCAGCATCAGTATGCCGTAGCCGATGTCCGCCATCATCATGCCGAAGAACAGGATGAAGAACGGTGCCATCACCGGGTTGGGGTCCACCCCGTCGTAGGCGGGCAGGGAGTACTGCTCGGTGATGCAGTTCATGGAGCGCGCCACCAGGTTGTCCTCCAGCAGCACAGGCACGTCGGGTATCTGTTCCTCCGTGGGGTCGGACAGGTCGTAGTCGCAGTCTACCGTGTCCAGCCAGGCGGTCAGCTTTGGCAGCTTCTTCTCCGGCACCCAGCCGTCGAAGGCCACGATGCACCCGTCGGTCAGCAGCCGGCGGCGGTTTTCCTCCCGCTGCAGGCGGGACTCCAGCCGGTCGGCGCACAGGTACAGCTCCGGCAGGCGCCTTGCCAGCTCGGTGAGCCGGTGCTGCAGCGCCTCCTGCTGCCGCTGCGCCTCCGCCAGCGCGTCGGCGGCCCGTTGGAGGTTCTCCTCCGCCGTGCCGCTGTGCCCCTTCAGAGGCGAGGCCGCGAAGCCGCGGCTGCGCAGCAGCTCCAGTGCCTGCGCCGTCACCGCCTTGTGGGTGATGAGCACCACGCACTGCTGCTCCCGGTCGGCGGAGACCAGCTCCAGCTCGCTCTCGGGAAAGTCGTTCTGCAGCGTCCCGCGCAGCTCGTCCAGGGGGACGAAGGGCGGCAGCACGCCGCAGGTCACGTCGCAGCAGCGTGTCTCCGTCAGATCAAGGGGCAGGTCCAGCGCCAGCCACGGCTGCAGCGCCAGCTGCTCGCTGCGCAGCTGCGCGGTCTGCGCCGCCAGGCGCTGCAGCTCCGCCGTCAGGTCGTTGACCTGGCAGGCCAGCGCCAGCCCGTCGTCCAGCGAGTTCTCGCTGAGGTACTCGCTCTCGCCGATGGCGGGCCGGGGCGCCAGCAGCGGCGCCTTATTCGGCGGTGCGGCGCGGCGCAGGACGTCAATGGCGGTCTGCACCTGCCGCTGGCGCGCCAGGCAGTCGGCTGTCTCGCTGTCACAGCGCCGCAGGGTGTCCGGTATGTCCGGTGCATCCGGTTCGCTGATCTCTACGCAGCCCACGCGCTCCAGCCGCCGCAGCAGGGCATCGTGCTCCCGCTCCAGCGCCAGCACCTGCAGCCGCTTCATTTTTACAATGGGCATTTACCGCTTCACCACCTTTTCCACGATGGCGCGGACGGCTGCGTCCATGCGCTGCTCCGCCTGATGCCGCACCGCCTCGCAGGTGCGTTCGGCGTCGCTGAGCATGACATCGCGGGCGGCCCGGCCCGCCTCATCGGCACGGCGCAGAGCCTCGGCGTCCGCCGCTTTCACGGCATCCTCCGCCTCCCGCAGCAGTGCGTCGCCGTCACGGCGCGCCTGCTCGGTCAACTCCCGGGCGGCACGCTGGGCGTCGGCCTTCTGCTGCATGAGCTGCTGCTCCGCCGCCTGCAGCCGGTCTACTTTTTCACGGTACAGTTCACTCACCGCCTTTCTCTTGATACGAAACAGGCAGGGGGAGCCCCCGTTCCCGGAAGCCTCCCCCCTTTTGAAGCGTGTATTTCCGCGGAGGAAACTCCCTTCGCCTGCCTCTGTCTATACATAGCGTATCATACCACAAAAGCGCGCGAAACAACAACAGGCAGAATGGAAAAATTATCGGTTGAAACGGAAAAAATTCGCGGCGTCCTTTGTGCATGGTGACGATAGAGCGTCTGCCGCGTGACAGAAGGGTAAGAAAGAAACAGTGGCATTTTCTCCCGTGATGTGGTATACTCTACCTATATTGGAACAGTGTTTCCATCACACGGGAGAATACCCGTCGTAATTTGGCGGCGTATACGTTTTTTTACAACAAACGGAACGTGAGGTGCGCAATGACATATTTGAAAGCAATAGTGTTGGGCCTTGTACAGGGTGTGGCGGAGTTCCTGCCTATCTCCAGTTCCGGCCATCTGGCCATCGCCCGGAACCTGCTGAACATGGAGGGCGCCGGGGATATACCGGAGTTCTTCGACGTGCTGCTGCATCTGGGTACGCTGGTGGCCGTGTTCGTGGCCTATTGGAGCGACATCCGCGACATGGTGGTGGAGCTTTTCCGCGGCATAGGCGACCTGGCCCGCCGCTCTACGCCCACGCCGGTGCCGCCTGCCCGCCGGATGATCCTGCTGATCGTCATCGGCACGCTGCCGCTGTTCGCCGTGCTGCCCATCCGCAAGACGGTGCAGGGGCTGGGCGACAATATGTACTTCGTGGGCGCGGCGCTGATCTTCACCGGTATCCTGCTGTTCCTGTGCGACCGGGTGCGCAAGGGCCGCAAGACCGAGCGCAGCGCCACCTGGCTGGACGCCCTGCTGGTGGGCGTGGGCCAGGCGGTGGCCACGCTGCCCGGTGTGTCCCGCTCCGGCATGACCATCACCGCCGGCTGCTTCGTGGGCTACGAGCGCCGGTTTGCCGTGCGGTTCTCCTTCCTGCTGAGCATCCCCGCCGTGCTGGGTGCCAATATTCTGTCCATAAAGGACGCGGTGGCCGCCGGTATCATCGGTGCGGAGGTGCCCATGTACCTGGTGGGCGTGGCCGTGGCCGCCGTGACCGGCTATCTGTGCATCCGCCTGCTGAAGTTCGTGGCGGAGAAGGGGCGCTTCGGCGCGTTCGCGTATTACTGCTGGGCGGCGGGCGTCCTGACCCTCGTCCTGCAGGGCATCAAGTGAGGTAGACTATGGCAACGACACAAAAGAAGACCACATCCCGCAAAAAGGCGACCGCGCCCCCTCCGCCTCCGGACTACAACGCCGCGGCGCGTTTGGTGGGCGGTATCGTCTGCGCCCTGCTGGCGCTCTGCGTGCTGGTGAGCTATTTCAATGTGGACGCCCTCCTGTTGACCTGGATCGCCAGGGTCCTCCGGGGTACCCTGGGCTACGGTTATTATCTGACGGCGCCGGTGCTGGCCGCCGTGGCGGTCATCCAGCTGGGGCATAAGGGCCGCCCCGTGATGCTGCGCACCACCTGCGTGGCACTGCTGCCGCTGCTGGTGGGCGTGCTGTGTCATCTGGCCCTGTGCCGCACGGCCTATACCTTCGGCGATGGACTGGTAAAGACCCTGTGGACGGACGGACAAGCGCTGCGCTGCGGCGGCGTTGTGGCCGGCGGTCTGGCCGTGGGCTGCGAGGCGCTGCTGAGCAAGGTGGTGTCCATCATCGTGTTCGTGGTGCTGCTGCTGGCCGCCCTGCTGGGAGCGCTGCACCTGACGCCGCAGGAGGCCGCCCAGCGCGTCCGCAGCTATGGCGAGAGCCTGCGCCGCGAGGAGGACGAGGACGAGGACGAGTATGACGACCTGCCCGCGGACTTTACCCCTGCCAAAGCACCCGCGGAGAAAAAAACTGCGGCCAAAAAGCGCAGGCGCCCCAATATCGACATCCCCCTGGACGGCGAGAAGGACGACATGGTCATCCCGCCCGCCACATCCTTCTTCCCCCGGCGCGGCGACGACGTGCGCACCCCCGACCAGGTGCTGCGCCCGCCGGTGACGCCCCCGGAGCCTATCGGCGAGCAGGCGGCCGCCGCCCCGGCGGCGGAGGCTGCGGCGGTCCAGCCGCCGGCACCGCCCAAGCCCCTCAGCGACAAGCAGAAGAAGGCCCAGCTCCAGCAGGAGGTGGAGACCGCCGCCCAGGAGGTCAGCGACGCCATCGAGCAGGAGCTGGCGGAGGGCGAGGGCGCCTACCGTTACCCGCCCATCACCCTGCTGGAGGAGAACCGCGGCGGCAACTACACCGAGGTGGGCGCCGAGCTGCGCAACAACTCCAAGCGCCTGGCGGATACCCTTCGCTCCTTCGGTGTGGACGCCAAGGCCGGCGAGGTCATCCACGGCCCCAGCGTCACCCGCTATGAGTTCACCCTGGACCAGGGCGTCAAGCTCAGCAAGATCACCAACCTGCAGGACGACATCGCTCTGGCGCTGGGCGCCAGCGGCGTCCGCATCGCCCCGGTGCCCAACAAGATCTCCGCCGTGGGCATCGAGGTGCCCAACCGCACCGTTACCGCCGTGCGCATCCGGGACGTTATCGAGTCCCGCGAGTTCACAAACCACCCCTCCCCGGTGGCCTTCGCCGTGGGCAAGGACATCGGCGGCAACAACATTGTGGGCAACATCGCCAAGCTGCCCCATGTGCTTATCGCCGGAACCACCGGCTCCGGCAAGTCCGTGTGCACTAACTCCCTCATCGTCAGCATGCTGTACAAGTCCACCCCGGACGAGGTGCGCTTTATCATGGTGGACCCCAAGATGGTGGAGCTGGCCCCTTATAACGGCATCCCCCACCTGCTGATACCCGTGGTCACCGACCCCAAGAAGGCCGCCGGTGCCCTGCAGTGGGCGGTGTTCGAGATGATGAAGCGCTACAAGATGTTCTCCGAGAAGGGCGTCAAGGATCTGGCGGGCTACAACGCCCTGTCGGAGACCGACGAGGACGTGAAGAAGCTGCCCACCGTGGTGGTGGTCATTGACGAGCTGGCCGACCTGATGCTGGTGGCCGCCAAGGAGGTGGAGGAATCCATCTGCCGCGTGGCACAGATGGGCCGCGCTGCCGGTATGCACCTGGTCATCGCCACCCAGCGGCCCTCCGCCGACGTGATCACCGGCCTGATGAAGGCCAATATCCCCAGCCGCATCGCCTTCGCCGTGGCCAGCTCCATGGAGTCCCGCATCATTCTGGACACCACCGGCGCGGAGAAGCTGGTGGGCAAGGGTGATATGCTGTACTTCCCCCTGGGCGACGCCAAGCCCACCCGCGTGCAGGGCTGCTTCATCACCCCGGAGGAGATCGACCGCGTGGTGAAGTTCGTCAAGGACGAGGCCGGTGAGGCCCACTACGACCAGGACGTTATCGAAAAGATCCAGCAGGCCGTGGACGCCAAGGCCGACAAGGGCGGCAAGGGCGCCGCGCCGGAGGCTTCCGCCGACGGCGACGAGGCGGACGAGCTGCTGTCCGCCGCCGTGGAAGTGGTGCTGGAGACCGGTCAGGCCTCCGTGTCCATGCTCCAGCGCCGGCTGAAGCTGGGCTATTCCCGCGCCGCCCGGCTGGTGGACCAGATGGAGGAGCGGGGCTACGTGGGACCCTTCGAGGGCAGCAAGCCCCGCCAGCTGCTGATCACCCGCGAGAAGTGGCAGGAGCTGCAGATGGCCAAGGGTGCCGCCCCGGCGGAACCGGACAAGCCCATTGACCGCTACGGCAATATCAACGACGTGTTTGAGAGCCACGACGCACTGGAATAAAAAAAGAATATCCCCCGGCAGGGCCGGGGGATATTTGTTTGTCTGTGCGTCGCGCGCAAAGCGACCCCGGCTGGGGCCGTTTTGTGTTTACACCGTGCCGGTGACGATGAGCACAGCCGTGCCGGGGACAAGACTGTACGCGCCGGTGGCCGTATCCTGGGTGTAGGTGGCGGCGGGCGCCGTCACCACGCCGGCCACGGTGGCGAACACGCCGGTGGCCGCATCGTAGGTGTACTGGGCGGGGGTAGTCAGCGCCGTGCCGTTCAGGGTCACGGTCAGGCCGGTCAGCCGCGGGTCGAAGGTGTCGGTGATGACGATGGCCGCCGCCTCATCCGCCGTGGTGTTGCCTGTGTTCTGCACTGTGAAGGTGTAGGTCAGCTGCCCACTCTCCGTCACAGTGGTGGGGGACAGGGACTTGAGGATGGTCAGCCGCGCCCCGGTCACGGGGGCGACGGTCTCCTGGGCGGTCACCGCGTCCGCCAGACCTGCGCCGGTGACGGTCACCGTATTGGTCACCGTGCCCTCCGCGCTCAGGGGCGCGAAAGCCGTGGGAACGGCCTCGTAGACGATCACCGCGTCGCCTCCGGCGGGCACCGTGATGCCGGTAAAGACCAGCGGCGGACCCGCCGTGACGGTGGGTGCCGTCTGCAGTACGCCGTTCTGATAGTAGCGCACCGACCCGGCGGTGTATGCCAGCGGATAGACGGTGGCGCCGTTGAAGGTGTAGCCGCCCAGATCGTCGGTGACGGTCAGGCCGGTCAGCGCCGCCGCGCCGCTGTTCACCAGCGAGATCACATACGTCATGCGGCCGTCGCGCTCATAGGTGGGCACCACGGCGGTCTTGGCGGCGGTAAGGCTCTGCACCAACTCGCCCACGGTGATGTTGGACGTGGTGGTACGGTCGTTGTAGGTCAGGGTCGCCTGGTTGGTAAAAGTCGCCATAATAGGACCTCCTGTGTTTAGTCTGCGGGGGTATGGCCCTCCGCAGACCAGTATATGTGGGCGCGTTTCGGCAGGTGCCCGCTTGCCAAACGCGCAGCGACCCGCTATAATATAGAAGTACATACATAGTTTCACGCGGTATGAACGCGGACACAAAGGAGGGTGCGATATGAACATGGAACTGAAAAAGCTGCCCCATATCGAGATCGAGGTGGCGCCCCTGCCCGGCAGAAAGCTGCCCGAGGCGGCCAACGCCCTGCGCAAGCTGGACATGAAGAAGGTGGGCTTTATCGCCGGCGGCACGGTGCTGGCCATGACCGCCGTCACTGTGGCCGGCCGCTACGGCATCTACCGCGGCGCCTTGGCCGCCGAGCTGAAGCGCCAGTTGGCGCCCCTGCACCGCAAGCTGGACCAGCTGCAGGCGGAGAATCGCCAGCTCCGCGTCGAGGTGGAGCGCCTGCAGCAGGCGCAGGACGCGAAGGAATGAAAAAAGCCCCGCGGCCTTTATGGCCGCGGGGCTTTCGTTTACCTGTTACTGGATAGAAATGGAGCTGTTCTTGGGCAGCTGCTTCTTCACGTCCTTGGGCACGGAGATGGTCAGGATGCCGTCCTCGAACTTGGCGGACACATCCTCAGGCTCCACCGCGTCACCCACGTAGAAGCTGCGGCTGCACGCGCCGGCGTAGCGCTCCTGACGGATGTACTTGCCCTTCTTGTCGGTCTCGTCCTTGTCCAGGCCCTTGACCGCCTGAATGGTCAGCACGCCGTCCTTCAGGTCCAGCGTTACCTCGTCCTTCTTGAAGCCAGGCAGATCCACATCCAACTCATAACTGCCCTCGGTCTCGCGGACATCGGTGCGCATCAGGTTCTTGGCATGCTTGCCGTACAGCGGGTCATGGCCGCGGGGTATCATGTTGAAAGCGTCACCAAAAAAGTCATCAAACAGATTCTCACCAAAAATGCTGGGCAACATACGTCATTCCTCCATTCGTATTGCCCCGGGGTCCCGGACGTCTGTCCGCTGCCGAAGGGCTGTCACCACTGATTTATATATACATTCATCGCCTGTGGGAGGTGCACCTCCATGCCCCTCTCTCAAGGTTCGGCTTCATTATAACGCCGATTTTAGCACTGTCAATAGGAGAGTGCTAATGTTCACAAAAGAAGCAAAGACTGTTCACAAAATATGCGATTTCCTCTTGCTTTTTTCCGCGGGGGTAGTAAAATGGCCGTGTCACCCCGCGTGTGATACAAATATCAACAGCATGTCCGACGCCGCTTCCGGCCGGACATTGCCCGATAAAAACCCTTTTACGAAGGAGGAACACAACATGACCTATCAGGAGATACTCGCTAATGCCCGCACCTGCATGGGCCCCTATTGCAAGTCCTGTCCCGTCTGCAACGGCATGGCCTGCAAGAACACCGTGCCCGGCCCCGGCGCCAAGGGCATCGGCACCGGCTTCATCCGCAACTATCAGAAGTGGCAGGAGCTGTGTGTAAATATGGACACCATCTGCGAAAACGTGCCGGTGGACACCACCTATGACTTCTTCGGCAAGAAGGTGGCTATCCCCGTATTTGCCGCGCCGGTGGGTGCCATGCAGCTGCACTACGGCGACAAGTACGACGATCTGACCTACAATGATATTCTCGTCACTGCCTGCGCCGAATCGGGCATCGCCGCCTTCACCGGCGACGGCACCAACCCCGCCGTTATTGAGGCGGCGGCCGGCGCGCTGAAGAAAAACGGTGGCTGCGGTGTGCCCACGGTGAAGCCCTGGAACATCGACCTTATCCGCGAGAAAATGGCGCTGGTCAGCGCCGCCAATCCCATTGCCATCGCCATGGACATCGACGCCGCCGGCCTGCCCTTCCTGAAAAACCTGACCCCGCCCGCCGGCAGCAAAACGGTGGACGAGTTGAAGGAGATCGTGAAGCTGGCGGACGGCAAGCCCTTTATCCTCAAGGGCATCATGACCGTGAACGGTGCCAAGAAGGCCCTGGAGGCCGGTGCCAGCGGCATCGTGGTCAGCAACCACGGCGGCCGCGTGCTGGACCAGTGCCCCGCCACAGCGGAGGTGCTGCCTGCCATCGCCGATGCCGTGGGCGGAAAGATGACCATCCTGGTGGACGGCGGCATCCGCACCGGCATGGATGTGTTCAAGGCGCTGGCGCTGGGCGCGGACGCGGTGCTTATCGGCCGCCCCTTCGTGAACATGGTCTACGGCGGCGGTGCCGAGGGTGTGCAGGTCTATGTAAACAAGCTGCAGGCCGAGCTGGCCGACACCATGGCCATGTGCGGCGCCCACAAACTCAGCGACATCAAGCGCTCCATGATCTTCGGCTATTGAGCCGGGAGGTGACAGTATGAAAGCGTTGCTTATCAACGGCAGTCCTCATGAGCACGGCTGCACCTACACCGCGCTGCGGGAGCTGGCGGATACGCTGGAGGCAGAGGGCATCGAGACCGAGATCATCCAGGCCGGCAAGACCGCCCATCCCTGCAACGCCTGCGCCACCTGCAAGAAGACCAACCGCTGCATATATGACGACCTGGTCAACGAGACCGCGCCCAAGTTCGCCGAGGCGGACGCGCTGGTCATCGGCTCGCCGGTATATTATGCTTCCCCTGCCGGCGGCGCTATTTCCTTTATGGACAGGCTGTTTTTCAGCACCCCCTACATCAACAAGACCATGAAGGTGGGCGCCTCGGTGGTATCCTGCCGCCGGGGAGGCAACACTGCTACCTTTGACACCCTGAACAAGTACTTCACCATCTGCGGCATGCCTGTGGCCAGCAGCCAGTACTGGAACATGGTCTACGGCAACACCCCGGAGGAGGTGCGCCAGGACAAGGAGGGACTGCAGACCATGCGCACGCTGGGCCGCAACATGGCCTTCCTGATGAAGTCCATCCAGTTGGGCAAGGCACAGTTCGGCCTGCCGGAGAAGGAGCCGGTGCAGCAGACGAATTTTCACCATTGATGAAAAGGCAGCATCCCGCGGGGATGCTGCCTTTTGCCGCGTGGCCGGGGCATTGCCGGGCGATGGTTTTTGTGGTACAATACACCAGATCATATTCCGGAGGATACGGGACTGCCGCGGCTGAAGCGCCGCGTGGGGAGAGAAAGGAGCGATATATGGGCAGCTATCCGGCTGAACGCAACTGGAGCGTCCGCCCGCTGACGGAGGCGGACATAGAGGCGTATCTGGACATCTATCTGAACGCCTATCCGGCGTACAAGGCGTTGGACGGGGAGTGCAGGCAGCACTACCGAGAAAAGCACCTCACCGAACTGCGGGAGGATACCCAGACCCGGACGGTGGGACTGTTCGAGGGCAATGTACTCATCGCCACCATGAAGCTCATCCTGTTCTCCATGAACTTCTTCGGCGTGATGCAGCCCGCCTGCGGCCTGATGGCGCTGGAGGTGCACCCGCTGCACAAAAAGAAGGGTGCGGCGCTGGCTATGGTGCGGTACTTTGAGGACTATGCCCGGCAAAACGGCGCGCTGTTGACGCTGCTGCTGCCGTTCAGTATCGGTTTCTACCGGAAGATGGGTTACGGTTTCTCCGGGAAGATATACGAATATCATCTGCCCGCGGCGGCACTGCCGAAGGCCGACCGGGCGGCGCTGGCGCATCTGCGGCTGATGCAGCCGGAGGACTTCGACGAGGCGGTGGCTTGCTATGCCCGGTTCGCGGCGAGAAACCACGGCATGGTGGAGAAGTTCGACGAGGAGGTGCGCGGCACGCGGGGGGACATCCAGGTGCGGCGCATAGGCTATTACGACGGCGGAAGGCTGCTGGGCTATGCGGCCTATCGCTTCGAGAGCGCCAGCGAGTGCAACTACACGCAGAACCGGCTGAGCGTGGAGGAGCTGGTCTATGAGAATGGCGCCGTGCTGCGGGCACTGCTGGGGGGCCTGCGGCTGCAGGAGGACCTGGCGCAGACGGTGATCCTGCGCACCGGGGAGGAGGACTTCCACCACCTGCTGGACGACCCGCAGGACGTGTCGAAGAACTACATCGACTACGGCTTTCTACAGACCAATGTGTCCGCAGTGGGCACTATGTTCAAGCTGGTGGATGGGGAGGAGTTTGTGCGCAAGACCGGGTATCGGCCGTTCCCGGCGGGGACGCTGACGGCGGCCTTCCGCTACCGGGACGAGATGGCGGGGGAGGAGCGGTGCCTGCGCATCGCCTTCGCCGACGGCCGCTGGGCCGTGGCCGCGCCGGGCGCGGCGGATGTGACCGTCGCCTGCCGCCAGGGCGACCTGGCGTCGCTGCTGATGGGCTCCTGCGGCCTGGAGGCCATGCTGCGTCTGGGAGCCGCGGACGCCGACAGCGAGAGTGGAGCGCGGGAGCTGGCGCGGCTGCTGCACTGGGGGCAGAAGCCGTGGCTGAACGCGGATTATTGATAAAAAAGAGGCCGTCAGGGCTAAGCCCTGCGGCCTCTTTTTGCTGCGCAGATGTCAAGATAAATTTGCAGTATTGACAAAAAATATCAAAGTGTGTTGAGGGGAGCCGGAGGGCGAATATCACACCGAAAAAGTCCTGTAAAGGAGCTTTCGCGGCATAAAACCAGTGTGCGAACTGGATTTATTCCACGGTCTCCTTGACAGGGCTTTTGTCGTTGCGGGATAGGTAACCAACACGGCGCGAACTCGCGCCGTGCTCACACCACTACCCATCGTGGGGAATGTGGTATAATGGCAACACTCCAACAACGCTTATTGAGGAGGTACAGGGAGATGGGAAAGCAGCACTACATGACGGAGCAGGAGCGCCACCAGCTGGAGGCCATGCGGCGGAACAAGATACCGGTGCGGGAGATCGCCCGCCAGCTGGGCTTCTGCGAGAGGATGATCTACTACGAGCTTAAGAGAGGCAGCTATATGCATACCTGCAAATACTGGGACGGGACGCGCTACTCCGCACAGAAAGGCCAGCCGATATTTGAGAAGTATCCATTGGCGATAGACATACGCTGGTTGATGTAGTCAACGTCCTTATAAAGTTCCTCCTGGAGACGGCGATCTGCCCACGAGGATGAAACATAAGGCGTAGAGGTCGTACCGCTGGTGGAGTTGGAATGATGCGTGATGGTCGGTTGGTTGTAGTTGTAGATGTTGTAGTTGGTGGAGGTGCTCCCGCCTTCACGTTGAGCAATGTAAACCTTACCGTCTACATTACAAAGCAAGCCAATTGAAGAAGTCAAACCAAGCTCAGTAATCTTAAAAGAAGTATCATCCACCCAACCAACATAACGCTCAATAGCACTATTGTAAACCAGTGAAGTACTTAGGTTGTGTTCATTACAGTAAGAGACCAAATCAGCAAGTTTATCGTAGCCAATAGTTACAGCTGTATAGGAAGTCTCTCGGGGGGAAACACCTTCCACGAAGAAAACATATTTTTGGTCAAACCAAAAACTCGAAATTTTTCGGACAGTATAGGCATACCTCCACAACGGCGGTGCGCATCACCATCGCGCCCAAGGACGCCGCCGCGCCTGTGCTGACGGATGTGCGCCGCACGTCCATCTATAACGCCAGCACCGTTGAGACCTACACGGGCAACGGTGTGACCGTTTCAGGCCGCGTGGTGCTGGACGAAATTGTGTACACCAACTCACAGGAGACCCACCGCATGGTGATACGCCAGCAGGCGCCGGACACGAAGCTGTGGTCGCTGTGCGAGGTGTATTCGTCCTTGTCCGCGGCGGGCGCCAGAGTGTCCGTGCGCGTCCTGTGGAGCGAATACGACGTGCGCTACGAGGTGCCGGAGACATGATAGGCCATTTGGCGGAACAGGGAGAATAACGATAAACAGAGCCCCTCCGGTCAGCCCGGAGGGGCTCTGTTTATGCTGTGTCAGATAAGGTCGGTGGAGTGGACGGCTTTGCAGCGCTTCAGATATTCGATCTCCTCATAGGTGGGGACGGGGGAGGACTCACGGTAGATGATCTGCGGCGCCACGATGGTGGGGCGGATGTCGCTGCCGTCCAGATGCCGCAGCGCCAGGTCGATGGCCAGCCGCACGGCGCGGTGGGTGATCTCCTCCATTTTCAGGTCCACCACGGTCATGGAGGGGGTGGACTTGGCGAAGAACTGGGGCAGGGAGGTGCAGGTGTTGATGATCTGTACATCGCTGCCTACCTTGTAGTTGGCCTCGATCAGTGCCCGCATGAGGCCGAAGCCTACGATGTCGTAGGTGCAGATGATGGCCTTGGGGACCTGATGGCTGCGTATCATCCGGATGCCCAGCTCGTAACCGGCGTCGATGTCATTTTCACAGTAAAAGGTGCGGGAGTGGATGTCCACACCGTACTCCTGACAGGTGCGGCTGATGGCGGTGCCCCGCTGGGTCAGGCCCAGAAACGGCGTGGGGTTGATGACAAGGCCGATGTCATCACCGGCCTTGCAGACGGCTTGCTCTGCGGCGATGCGGCCGGCGGCCTCCTGATCTACGGAAACACAAGGGTAGCCGGGGAGGAGGCGGTTGTGGATAACTACTGGAATTTTTGTTTTACGTTTGGAAAGAGTGGCGAGGTCGCCGGCGCCGGCGGAAATGATGATGGCGGCGTCGTATACGCGGCTGGACCACAGGTCATCCTCCAGGTGCAGGTTGTTGGCCTCGTAGGGGCAGATGGCGATGCTGACAGGAACAGTATCGAACAGAATCGCGGAGTTCAGGCCGTTCATGATGCTGACCAGCGTGGTTTCGAGACCCTTTTTGGGCCAATAGATGGCGACACGGCTGCGCTTCGGCTTGGGCGGGGCGGATCTCCGCGTGTAGCCCAGTTTTTCAGCAGTGTCGAAAATACGCTCCTGCATGTCGGCGGAGATGCGGCTCTCGGCCCCCTTGCCGCTGAGCACATAAGAGACAGTGGCCACAGATGTGCCGCACTGCTCCGCAATATCCTTCAGTTTGACGCCCATTTTGTCGCCCCTCCTTAATTTCCTTGCTTAACTATATCGTTTTTAACCTTATTTGTCAAGACTTAAATAGATAAAAATGCGAATATATTTGGGATTTAAATGGAAATCACGTGTCGTTTTATACAAATCAAGTGCGCATATTCTGTACATTTCCCTGATTTTGCTTTTGACTATTGACATTTCTGTCCTCCGGCTGTATTTTTTAATCAGGTAGATTAAAATTAAGCAAAATAAGCTAACAACGATCAAAGAATACAGGAGGCGCACAGGAAATGCAGAAAGTAAAGATCCTTGAGTGCGGACCGAGAGATGGCTGGCAGAACCTCAAGCAGGTGCTGCCCACGGAGGAAAAGCTGAAGTACATCGACGGGCTGTTTGCCTGCGGGCTGGAGAGCGTGGAGATCACCTCCTTCGTCAGCCCTAAGGCTATCCCGCAGATGGTGGACGCCGGGGAGGTGGCCCGCTACTGCGTGGAGAAATACCCGGACAAGGAGCTGGTGGCGTTGGTCCCCAACTTCAAGGGAGCGGAGCTGGCCAAGACGGCGGGGCTGAAGAACCTGACCTACGTCATCTCCGTCAGCGAGTCCCACAACAAGGCCAACATCAACCGGACCCACGACCAGTCCTTTGAGGAGCTGTGCCGCATCCGGGAGAGCTTCCCGGAGCTGGAGCTGTGCATCGGCATGGCCACCACCTTCGGCTGCCCGTTTGAGGGCGTCCCCACGCTGGATAAGGTGCTGCGCTTTGTGGAACGTATACACAACAGCGGAGTGGACACGGTGTATCTGGCGGACACCATCGGTATCGCCGATCCCGCGCAGGTGCGCCGCACGGTGCAGGGCATCCGGGAGAACTTCCCCGACATGAAGCTGCAGGTACACATCCACGACACCCGGGGCATGGGACTGGTGAACACACTGGCGGCCATCGAGGCCGGTGTGGACACGGTGCAGTCCACGCTGGGAGGTCTGGGCGGATGCCCCTTCGCGCCGGGCGCATCGGGCAACACCGCCACGGAGGACCTGGTCTACATGCTGCAGCGCATGGGGTACGACACCGGCATCGACTTCGACAAGCTGCTGGCGCTGTCCAAGGAGCAGCACGCGGAGATCGACGGCGTGTACAGCGGACACCAGATGAATATCACGGCGAAAAGTCCGTGCTGCTGACAGGAGAAACACATGAAAGCTTTACAGGATATTGTTGTGCTGGATCTGACGCGGGTGCTGGCCGGTCCGTACTGCACCATGATGCTGGCGGATTTCGGCGCGGATGTGATCAAGATCGAGATCCCCGTCAAGGGGGACGACACACGGGGCATGGGCCCGTTTGTCAACGGTTCCAGCCTTTACTACGCCAATGTGAACCGCAATAAGAAGAGCGTGACCTTGAACCTGAAGGACCCCAAGGGAAAGGAGATGTTCCTTGCGCTGGTGAAGAAGGCGGACGTGGTGGTGGAGAACTACCGCCCCGGCGTGATGGATCGGATGGGACTGGGCTATGAGGTGCTGAAGGAGGCCAACGAGCGTATCATCTACGCGGCGGTGTCCGGCTTCGGCAGCTATGGCCGCTGCTCTGCCCGCCCGGGCTACGACATCATCGCCCAGGCCTACGGTGGACTGATGAGCATCACCGGTGAGCCGGACGGCGAGCCCCTGCGTGTGGGTACGGCCATCGGCGATGTGCTGGGCGGCATGAACCTGACCATCGGCATCCTGACGGCGCTGCACGCCAGAGAGCTCAGCGGCAAGGGTCAGCGGGTGGACGTGGCGCTGGTGGACAGCGTGGTATCCAGCCTGGAGACCGGGACGCAGCGGTACTTTGCCTCCGGCAAGCTACCCCGTCGTATCGGCAACCGGTACGCCTCCGCGTACCCCTACGACTCCTTCAAGGCCAAGGACGGCAACTTCGTCATCGGCTGCGGCAACGACAAGCTGTTCAACCTGCTGTGCACCAAGGTGCTGCACCGCGAGGACCTGCTGACGGACCCCCGGTTCCTGAGCAACGCCCTGCGCTGCGAGAACCACGCCGCGCTGAAGGTGGAGGTGGAGAAGTGGAGCACCACGCTGACGAAGGAGGAGGCCTACGAGGCCATCAACGCCGCCGGTGTGCCCGCATCGCCCATCAACGACCTGTACCAGGTGAGCCATGACCCCCACATCGTGGAGGACCGCGAGATGTTCATCCCCGTGAAGCACCCGGTGATCGGCGATATGCGGGTCAACGGCAACCCCGTCAAGCTGCTGGACATGATGCCGGAGGTGCGCACCTGCGCGCCGGCGCTGGGACAGCACAACGAAGAGATCTATGGCCAACTGCTGGGCATGGATAAAGCACAGCTGGAGGCATTGGAGGAGGACCACGTTATCTGAGCTGACAGCGCCGCGAAGAGAAAGGAGCGTGTATGGAGGCAAGAAAACGACTGCGCAAACTGGTAGAGTCCGACGAGATACTGATACTGCCGGGTGCGTACGACGCACTCAGCGCCAGGCTGGCGGAGGCCGCGGGCTTCTCCTGCGTGTACATGACGGGCTACGGCCAGTCCGCCAGCAAGCTGGGGCAGCCGGACGTGGGGCTGATGACCATGAGCGAGATGGCGGAGCGCGCCGCCGACATGGTCATGGCGGTGAACGTCCCGGTGATCTGCGACGCGGATACCGGATTCGGCAACAACGTCAACATGGTGCGCACCATACGGGAGTATGAGCGCGCCGGTGTGGCGGCCATCCAGCTGGAGGATCAGACCATGCCCAAGAAGTGCGGGCACATGCTGGGACGGGACGTGATCGACGCGCAGGAGATGGTGATGAAGCTGAAGGCGGCCATCGCCGCCCGCACCGACCCGGACTTCCTGATCATTGCCCGCACGGACGCCCGGACGCGCTACGGCATCGACGAGGCCATACGCCGCGGCAAGCTGTACGCGGAGGCGGGAGCGGATGTGGTGTTCGTGGAGAGCGTGGAGAGCGTGGAGGAGATGCGCCGCGTCAACCAGGAGATCCCCGCCCGCACCATCGCCAACATGGTGGAGACCGGCCGCACGCCCCTGCTGACCGCCGGGGAGCTGCAGGACATCGGATACGATATGGTGGTGTTTCCCATATCCACGCTGTTCGTGGCCGCCAAAGCGGTGTATGATATGCTGGTGGACCTCCGGGCCAACGGCACGACAAGGAATTATCTGGACAGAATGATGAGCTTTTCGCAGTTCAACGACTTCATCGGTCTGCCTCTTGTGAGAGAGCTGGAGGAGAGCCGCTTTGACAGCGTTGAGAAAAAGCTGCGGTGAGCCCGTACCCTGTAGCCGACGGGAGAGCATCCCGACAATAAAACATAGGAGGAATCACATGAAAACAAATAAATCGAAAATGATACAGACAGTGATCGCTCTGCTGATCATGTTTGTAGCCGGCTTTATCATCCCCACGTGGGGCCCCGTGACCCGGATGGGCGTACAGTACCTGTGCATCATGGTGGGGTGGATCTACCTGAGCATCGTCACCGGCGGCCTGCTGCTTTCCTCCGTGATCGCGCTGACGGCCTGCGTGATCCCGGGATACTACACCGCCGCATCCATCGTGACCACCACGCTGGGCAACAGCATCACCCTGCTGATGATCTTCATCTTCATCATGGTGTACATCTTCCAGAAGACCAAGACCGGTGAGTTCCTGGTGCGCTGGCTGCTGTCCCGTAAGGTGGTCAACGGCAGACCCTATCTGTTCACCGCGTTCTTCTTCCTGGCGATCATCGTTATCGGCGCGGTCATCGGTTCCTTTGGCATCATCCTGCTGGCTATCGCCATCCTGTCCGCCATTTCGGAGGTGACGGGCATGAGCATAAAGGACGACTGGTTCCGCTTCCTCCTGCTGTCCACCGTGGCGCTTTCCGGTACCACGGAGGTGCTGTTCCCCTTCAAGCCCTATTCCGTGCTGTACATGAGCATCTTCGACGCGCAGCTGAATACCATCGGCACAGCCTGCGACGGCAATACCTGGCTGATGACCGCCATCATCATGGCTGTGCTGTCCTTCGTGTTCCTGATGGTCCTGGCACGCTTCGTCTTTAAGTTCGACCTGACCCGCATGAAGGGGCTGGATGTCTCCGTGCTGCAGACGGAGGAGTTCAAGAAGATGTCCAAGAAGCAGGTCATCGTGCTGGTGTCCGTCATCCTGACCTTCTTCTATCCGTTCATCCTGATGCTGCTGCCCTCTGAGTCCGGTGTGTACCTGTTCCTGAACAACATCGGCCAGAACCTGTTCATGGGCTTCGTGATCTGCCTGCTCTGCCTGATCCACGTGGACGGCGAGCCCATCGCCGAGATCGGCGACGTGTTCAAGAACGGCACCAACTGGCAGATCATCTTCGCGGTGGGTTCTGTTATCGCCATCGGCGGTGCCATGGCGGCGGACGTCTGCGGCGTGGCTACCTGGCTGCTGAGCATCTTCCAGGGTATCTTCGGCGGGATGAGCATCGTGACCGTGGTGATCATCGTCTGCGTCCTCAGCTGCCTGATCACGCAGTTCTTCTCCAACTCCGCCACGGCGATCCTGTTCCTGACGGCACTGGCGCCGCTGGCTGTGGTGCTGTACCAGGAGGGCATCAATGTCTCCGTGTTCCCCGCGCTGATCGGTACCGGCACCCTAACCGCCTGCCTGCTGCCCTCCGGCTCCGGTCAGTCCGCCATCATGCTGAGCACGGACATCTTTGCGGATGACGGCCAGCAGTGGGCGCTGTCCAAGGGCATCGTGGTCCTGGTGGCTGTTACACTGGCCATCGTGGCCTCCGGCGTCATCAGCATCCTGGTCCTGTAACGGGAGGTAATACTATGGACGATATCATTAAGGTCAAGCATCGCGGCAGCTTTCATGTAGGCGGCGAGAAGGTGAAGCTGGAGGACGCGCCTGTGGAGGATTTCCCCTATCAGGGCAAGTTCACCTTCCACTCTGACCCCAACGGTACCCACTGGGCCAAGCAGATGTACGTGCAGTACACGGAGCTGGCCGAGCCTGTCAGCAAGTATCCCATCCTCATGTGGCATGGCGGCGGCCTGACCGGCGTCACCTGGGAGACCACACCCGACGGGCGGGAGGGCTTCGACACCCTGTTCCTGCGCCATGGCTTCAACGTCTACGTGTCCGACGCCGTGGAGCGCGGACGCGCCAGCTGGGCGAAGTTCCCGGAGATCAACCCCACGCCGCCGATATTCCACTCCTATGAGGCGCGTTGGCTGAACCTGAAGATGGGCGAAACGTACCCCATCCCCTACGAGGGCAACCGGTTTCCCATCGACCACTACGACCAGCTGATGATGCAGAGCGTGCCCCGGTGGCTCACCTCCGACGAGTGGACCATCGACGCCTATTGCAAGTATATCGAGCGGATGCAGGAGCATGTGGACGGCGTGATCATCATGGTGCACAGCCAGGGCGCGCTGTACACCAAGAAGGTCATGCAGAAGTATCCCGACTTCGTGAAGGCGGTGGTGTTCATCGAGGCGGCGAGCCTGCCTGCGCTGGACGAGGACCTGAGCGCCTTTGCCAAGATACCGCAGCTGTACGTGTATGGCGACTTCATGAGCGACGACTATAAGGTGGTCCACTCCTGGGCGGAGTCCGTGCGCAGGGGCATCCCCGCCTGGCGCGCCAAGCTGGACGAGCTCCACGCGGACTACACGTGGGTGAATTTGCCGGAAATGGGCATCAAGGGCAACTCCCACATGCTGATGATGGACAACAACAACGACCAGATCGCAGGGCTCATCAACGATTGGCTGGTGGAAAAGGGCCTGTGCGGCAACAAATGATCCTATACGCTGATCCAGTGCTTTTCTGACGGAGGGCGGTGCAGGTAGCTGCACCGCCCTCCGCCTTGTGCGGCGGGGATGAATGGCTTGACTTTTGCGGCGGCCTTTGCTATGCTCCGGGTATCACGGGCGCAAGGTGCGCATGAACTTTGGCGGAGGTGAGCGGACATGGCAAGGACGATGAAGCTGGCGGCTGTGCTGATCACGGCGGCGACGGGCGTGATGGCCGTTTTGTATCGGGAGACCGCCGGTGATGTCTGGCTCACGCTGGCCATCACGTGCGGGACCACCGCGTATCACCTGGTGATGCGGCTGCTGGTGGGGCTTGCATTTTCCGTCGGGATGAAGAACAGAGCGGACTACGGGAAGCGGTGGTACCAGGTGGGCGAGCGGGAGATGGCCCTGTACGAGAGGCTGGGGGTGAAGCGGTGGAAGCGCGGGATGCCCACCTATGACCCCGCGCTGTTTGACCCGCGGACGCACACCTGGGACGAGATTGCGCAGGCCACGTGCCAGGCGGAGCTGGTGCACGAAACGATCGTTGTGCTGAGCTTCCTGCCCATCGCGGCGGGCGGCCGGTTCGGCGCGTATCCGGTGTTTATCGTGACGTCCGTGCTGGCGGCCGGGTGCGACGCGCTGTTCGTGGTGATGCAGCGGTATAACCGCCGGCGGATCATGAAGCTGGTGCGGCGGACGGTTTTCAGCCGGTGAGCGATCATGATGACCGTTTTCTCCTGTGTCAGCTCTCGGATGGCGTCCATCAGATCTTTCTCGTTTTCCGGGTCCACGTTGGCCGTGGCCTCGTCCAGAATGACGATGGGTGCGTCCTTCATCATGGCACGGGCGATGGAGATGCGCTGTTTTTCACCGCCGGAGAGATGACCGCCGCCGCTGCCTGCCATCGTGTCAAAGCCGTTTTCCAGCCCCATGATGAAGTCATAACAGCCGCAGTCACGGGTTGCCTGTTCTACCTCAAAGAATTATAAGCGGTTCCCGGCAGAGATGGCCGAGAACCGCTTTTTCTATGGATCACGCCGATAAAGATCCGTCCCTTAGCCCTTCACACTTCCCAAAGAAACGCCCTCTACGATATAGCGGGACAGGAGGAAATACATGACGAACATGGGCAGGATGGTGATGGACAGAGCCAGGAAGATCACGCCGTAGTCAGCGCGGAAGGATTCACCCATCAGCATCTGCACGAACATGGTCAGCGTTTTCTTGCCGGTGGAGTTGATGATCAGGCTGGGCAGGAACAGGCTGTTCCAGTTGGCCACGAACTGGAAAATGGCTTGCACCGCCAAAGCCGGCTTCATGATGGGCAGAACGATGGTGTTGAAGGTGTGGAACTCGCCCGAACCGTCGATGCGGGCGGCCTCCACCACCTCCAGGGGCAGCGCGCCCAACAGGTACTGCCGCAGGAAGAACACCACCACCGGCGTGGTGATGGCCGGGATGATCAGCGGCCAGTAGGTGTCGATCAGCTTCAGCTGGATCATGAATTTATAATAGCCGATGGCGAACACCTGGGTGGGTACCATCATCACCGCCAGGATAAAGCCCCATGCGGCCTTTTTCAGCTTAAAGTCGTAGGCATGGATGCCGTAGGCCGTCAGCGCGGAGAAATAGACCGACAGCGCTGTGGCTGGTATCGTCACCAGCAGGGAATTGAACATACTGCCCAGGGCGGTAACGCCCAGGCCGCGCTGCTTCAGATCGAAGTTGTGCAGATTCTCCAGCAGGTTGCTGCCGAACCAAAAGCTGATGCCAGACTTGACCTCATTGGAAGTTCGCGTGCCGTTGACGAACATCAGGTAAAAGGGCAGCAGACTGATGATGCACAGGAGAACCATCACAACGGTGCGGATGATCTTGGCGCGTCGGATAGCGGCGGGGTCGTGGTGCTTCACTGCGCGTCACCTCCTGCCTGAATGTGCTTTTTGCGGGGCTGCCGCTCCTTCATGAAGAAGAACAGCAGCATGGAGATAGCCACCGTCACCAGGAACAGCAGAATGGACACCGCCGCGGCGCGGCCTGTGTCGGTGCTGTGCAGGCGCATGATATACATAGTAACGGTGGTGCTGGTGTCGTCGGGATAGCCGATAGTGCCGCCGTTGGTGTTGAACAGCGCGGGAATGTCATACAGCTGCAATCCGCCGATGGCGGACGTGACCAGCGTGTACAGCAGCACCGGCTTCAGCAGCGGCAGCGTGATGCGGATGAACTTCTGCCACGAGGTAGCGCCGTCGATGTCGGCGGCTTCGTACAGGGACTTGTTGATGCCCATCATGCCGGAGATCAGGATCAGGGACGTGTTGCCGTACCACATCCAAAACAGGATAAAGGAGATGGTCAGGCTGGTGGCCCACTTGTCGGACATGATGTTGGCCGTTTGCGCCACCCAGCCCAGCTTCCGCAGGGTGGTCATCACCGGGCCGTACTGGCACAGCAGCGCGTAGAACACCATGGAAACGGAGGCCGCCGTGATGATGTTGGGCATATAGGTCAGCACCTTGAACACGCCTTTGCCCTTCAGCTCCACGCGGTTGTCGGTCAGCCATGCGGCCACCAGCAAGCTCATCAGGATCTGCGGTACAAAGTTGCAGATCCATATCCGCACGGTGTTCCCCAGGTACAGAAGGAAGTTGGCCTTCTCCCCTTCCACCAGCCCCAGTATCTTGCCGTAGTTTTCCAATCCCGCGAAGCGGGAGGTCTCCACAAGATTACGGGTGGTGTATTCAAACAGGCTGTAATAGAACGTGCTCAGCAGCGGCCACAGGGAGAACACCAGGTATACCAGAAAGAACGGCAGGATGAACCGATAGCCGTATTTGCTGTAGCTGATGCCCCTGCGCTTTTGTCTCGGTATGCGCATGGCGGGCCTCCTTTCGGGAAATGGCCGCAGGACTCCCTCCCCCCACCGGGGGAGGGAGTCCTGTCGGAAAGTTGCCTTACTTGACGTTCAGGTAGGAATACTTGTCGTGGATGGAGGCTGCGAAGCCGGACAGGGCAGCGTCCAGATCACCGTTGGCGATGTACTGATCCACGGCGGCGGGCAGCAGCTGCTCGCAGATGACCTGATCCTCGCCCACGGCCAGCACGTTGATGCCGTCACACTTGTCGGCGAAGAAGCCGATGATGTCCTGACCGCCGGCGGTCTTGTAGGTGCTGGTGGTGCCGGAGCCGTTGGCCTTGATGTAGTCGATGGCGGCCTTGTTGTTCACATAGTCGCCGTTGGCGGTGTTGATGGCCACCATGGACTCGGTGTTGCAGGTGGTGTAGTAGATGATCTGACGTGCCAGCTCCTTATCAGAGCAGTTGGCGGTGGCCGCCAGGCCAGTGCCGCCCCAGTAGAAGGCCTGGGGGCCCTGGATCAGCACGGAGTTATCGGACCAGGTATCGGTCAAGCACCAATAGGTGTACCAGGGGCAGCCGGTGAAGGCGATGCAGGCTTCCGTCTCCTCGCCATCGCCGTCCTTCAGCGCGGCCCAGTCGGTGCTCCACATCTTGGTATCGAAGGTCAGGCCCTCCAGCTTCTTGCTGAGTTCGAAATAGGTCTTGACGGCGTCGTCGATGACGATGTTGTCGTCGGCATCATACCACGCGGAGGTGCGGGCACCGTTGCAGAACACGTACTTCAAATCGTCCGCGCCGCTGAGCAGCTTCACCTTGCCGCCGCTCTGCTCGTTGACGGACTTGGAGACTTCAACGACCTTATTCCACGTGCTCAGCTTTTCCTGCAGCTCGGCGGGATCGGTGGTGCCCATGTACTTCTCGGCCAGATCGGTGCGGATCTGCCAGCAGCCGGGCGTGGCCTGCCAGAACAGGGCATAGGCGTCGCCGTTGGCGTCGCTGCCCAACTTCAGGTTATAGTCATACATATTGGACATATCCTCGGAGGTAATGCCTAGATCGGCAGCCTTCATCAGCTGGCCGGACTGGACGTACTTCTGCACATAGCCCACCTCCAGCAGCATGATGTCGGGATACTGCTCGTTGCTGGGATCGGCCAGGATCGCGTCGATCTTGTCCTGATAGATATTGGAGTCGCCCACATTGACGATCTGGATGCGCGCGACATCCTCGGCGCTCAGATACTTGGGCAGCACCTCGTCCAGGATCTTCTGATAGTCGGTGTTCCACGTCCAGATATAGAACGGGTCGGTGCTACTGTTGTCGGCATCGTCACCGGCGGGCTGCTCGGTCTTGCCGCAGGCCGCAAGGCTCAGCGCCATGACCAGCGCCAGCAGCATGGTCAGAAACTTCTTCATAGCATTTTCCTCCTTAAAATCGCGTGATATACATACTGTGCGCCTTGCACAGGTATCACCTTATTCGGTGCGGGGCGGGGCTACCGTTCCGCCGGGCAGCAGCGCGCCGGTGACGACGGTGCGGTCCATGACGGTGGTGCGGGGCTTTTCGATCAGCTCGATGAGCCGTGCGGCGGCGGTGCGTCCCAGTGCAGCCGTATCCTGCCGGTAGGTGGTCAGCCGGGGGCTCATGGTCTGGGAGAGATAGATGCCGTCGTACCCGGCCACGGAAATATCGTCGGGGACGCGCAGTCCGGCGGCGGCGATGGTGTTCAGACCGCCGATGGCGGAAAAATCATCGGGGAACAGGATGCAGGTGGGCGGCTGGGGCAGCGCCAGCAGCGCCGCCGTTTCCCGGGCACAGCTCTCCGGATCGTGGTACCGCCCGGCGCGTATGTAGTCCGGCTCCTCCTCCAGTCCCAGCGCCTCCAGCGCCCGGTAGTAGGAGGTCAGGCGGTTCTGGGTAACGGCGGTGTCCTCGCCGTGGATGAAGGCGATGCGGCGGTGTCCGGCCTCGTACACATGGCGCACCAGCGCCTCTGTGCCGCGGAGGTTGTCGGAGGTCACGGCCAGACGGTTGTTGAACACGTGGTCGATGGTCACCAGCGGCAGTCCGCTGTCCACCAGCTCCTGCACCTGCGGATGGGTGAAGTCCACGCAGGCGATGACGACGCCGTCCAGCCCGCGGTAGCGGCAGTGCTGCAGATAGGTGGTGGGCTTGCCGCCTACGTTGTGGTTGAGGAAGGTGATGTCGTAGCCGTGGGCTTCCGCCTCGGTCTTGAAGCTCTCCAGCACGGCGGAGAAATACTCGTGAGCCAGCCCGCTGTGCCGCTCGTCCACGAATAGCACGCCCAGATTATAGGTGCGGTTCGTCTTCAGGGCGCGGGCAGCGGAATTGGTCATATAGCCCATCCGCTCCGCAGCGTCGCAGATGCGGCGGCGGGTGTCCTCTCCAATGTCCTGCTGGCCGTTCAGCGCCTTGCTGACGGTGGCCACGGACACACCGCAGCGCTGGGCAATGTCCTTCATGGATACCATGCACACCCTCCTTGCTCGCGCATCACTTAATCGTTTTCGATTCCTACAATAGCCTATTCCGGGAGAAATTGCAATATCGGATTGGCAAAAACAAGCAACTTCGTACATTCGCACGATTGCAGGCACGAAAATTTGTGCAGTTTTGCAGCGAAAACGAACTTAACAAAAGATGCCGCAAAAAATGCCCCTCATTTTATTAAAAAAGTACAAAAACATCTTGCTTTTTGCGTGGAAATACGATACTCTTTAGATTGAACGCACCCCTGTTATCTCTTAATCGTTTTCGCACTATAGGCTCCGGTGCTGCACCGGGAGCGAAAGGAGACGCTTTCTATGCGCTTTGGCCACTTCGACGACGCAAGACGTGAATACGTGATCGAGACGCCCCGCACGCCGCTGCCGTGGATCAACTATCTGGGCAGTGAGGATTTCTTCACACTGGTTTCCAACACAGCGGGAGGCTACGCCTTTTACCGGGACGCCCGTCTCCGCCGCCTGACCCGCTACCGCTACAACAACTGCCCGCTGGACAGCGACGGTTTCCATGTATACATCAAGGACGGCGGCACCGTCTGGAATCCCGGCTGGCAGCCCACGCAGACAGAGCTGGATGATTACGAATGCCGCCACGGGCTGGGCTACACCGTCATCCGGGGCGTCAAAAACGGCGTGGCCGTCCGACAGGAGATGCTGGTGCCCAAGGGCGACAACTGCCTGCTGCTCCGCCTGACCGTCACTAATGAGAGCGATGCGAAGCGCACCGTTTCTCTTTTCCCCTATGTGGAGTTTTGCCTATGGGACGCCATGGACGACAGCTCCAATTTCCAGCGGAACTTCTCCATCGGCGAGGTGGAGTTGGAGCCCAACGCCATCTATCACAAGACCGAGTACCGGGAGCGGCGGGATCACTACGCCGTTCTGTGGGCCGACCGGCCCTATGACGGCTTCGACACCAGCCGGGACGCTTTTATGGGGGCCTACGGTGGGCCGTCCATGCCGCAGGCGGTGAAGGACGGCGCGTGTACCGGCAGCGTGGCTCACGGCTGGGCGCCGGTAGGCGCTATGCAGTTCACTCTGTCTTTGGCCGCCGGTGCGTCCCAGTCTCTGCTGCTGGGGCTGGGCTATATCGAAAACCCGGAGGAAGCCAAGTGGGCCGCCCCCGGCGTTATCAACAAGGAAAAGGCCCACGCCATGATGGAGCGTTACCGCTCCGGCACGGCCTTTGACGAAGCGCTCTCCGTCCTGTGGGATCACTGGAGCGGCCTGCTGAACGGCTATCGCGTCTCCACAGGCGATGAAAAACTGGATCGCATGGTGAATATCTGGAATCAGTACCAGTGTATGGTCACATTCAATATGAGCCGCTCCGCCAGCTATTTTGAAAGCGGCATGGGGCGGGGCATGGGCTTCCGGGATTCCTGTCAGGATCTGCTGGGCTTTGTCCACATGATCCCCCAGCGGGCAAGAGAGCGCATTTTGGACATCGCCGCCACCCAGTTTCCCGACGGCAGCGCCTATCATCAGTACCAGCCCCTGACCAAGAAGGGCAATCTGGCGGTGGGCAGCGGCTTCAATGACGACCCGCTGTGGCTCATCGCCGGAACGGACGCTTACCTCCGGGAAACGGGGGACTGGAGCATTCTGGACGAGCCGGTGCCCTTTGACACACAGCCCGGCACGGAGCAGCCGCTGCTGGAGCATCTGCGCCGCAGCTTCCGCTTTACCGCGGAGCACCTGGGCCCCCACGGTCTGCCGCTGATCGGCCGCGCCGACTGGAACGACTGCCTGAACCTGAACTGCTTCTCCGCTCATCCCGGCGAGAGCTTCCAGACCACCGGCCCCAGCGAAGGCCCTGTGGCCGAGAGCGTATTCATCGCCGGTATGTTCGTAAAATATGGCCGCGCATGGGCGGATATATGCCGTCATCTGAGCATGACAGACGAAGCGGAGGACGCAGAAACCTCTATCGCCGCCGTGGAGCGCGCCGCGCTGGACGCCGGGTGGGACGGCGAGTGGTTTCGCCGCGCCTATGATGCCTTCGGTCAACCTGTGGGCAGCTGGACGTGTGAGGAGGGTCAAATTTTTATCGAGCCCCAGGGTATGTGCGTCATGGCGGGCATCGGCGCTGCCACCGGTCAGGCGGCGCAGGCGCTGAAGAGTGTGGAGCGGTATTTGGACACCCAATACGGCATTGTCCTGCTGCACCCGGCCTACACCCGGTATCATCTGGAGCTGGGCGAGATCACCAGCTATCCCCCGGGTTATAAGGAAAACGCCGGTATCTTCTGCCACAACAACCCGTGGATCACCTGCGCCGAGACGGTGCTGGGCCACGGCACGCGGGCGTTTGAGGTCTATCGCAAGACCTGCCCGGCCTATATCGAGGACATCAGCGAGATCCACCGCACCGAGCCGTATGTGTACAGTCAGATGGTGGCCGGCAAGGACGCGCCTACCTTCGGCGAAGGGAAGAACAGTTGGCTCACCGGCACGGCGGCGTGGACGTTCGTCAGCATTTCCCAAGCCATTCTGGGCATACAGCCCACGCTGGACGGCCTTGCCATCGACCCCTGTATCCCCGAGGAATGGGCAGGCTTCACCGTGGATCGCCGCTATCGCGGCGCCGTCTATCACATAACCGTGGAGAATCCCCACCATGCAGAAACGGGCATCGTCTCCCTCACCGTGAACGGAACGCCGGTCGCCGGAAACGTGCTGCCGCTGGCCGCACCCGGCACAGAGGTGCGGGTACACGCCGTTATGGGCTGAAATGAATAACAGCACGCCCCCCGCGCAGATACTCTGCGCGGGGGGCGTATCGTTATTTTGAGAAGGTGTATATCGTGCAGTGCCGGTATACTTCACCTTTCCGCAGCAGCGGCTGTGGAAAGGCCGGGTGGTGCACCGCGTCCGGCGGAAACTGCGGCTCCAGACACACGGCGCAGCGGGGTTCATACACCGCACCGCCCTTTCCGTTCCGCCGGGATAGCCAGTTGGCGGTATACAGCTGCACACCGGGGGAGGTGGTATCCAGCGTCATGGTGATGCCGCTCCTGTCGCCTCGCAGTACCGCCGCCCGGCGCAGGCCGCCGCCCTCTATGCAGAAATGGTGGTCATAGCCGTTCACCAGCCGCAGCTGCTCCGCCGGGGCGTCGATGTCCCGCCCGACAGGCTTGGCAGTGCGGAAATCAAAGGGCGTTCCGGCCACCGGCAGCGCCCGTCCTGTGGGCAGGCAGCCCGGCGAGGTCTCAAGATACGTCTCCGCCGCCAGCATCAGGGTGTGCTCCATAGCCGTACCGCCGCCGTTCAGATTGAAATAGCTATGGTTGGTGAGGCTGCACAGGGTGTCGGCGTCACTCTCAGCCTCGTACTCTATCTGCAGCGCCGCACCGTCCAGCCGGTACGTCACCGACACGTTCAGTGCGCCGGGATAGCCTTCCTCGCCGTCGGGCGACAGGCGGCGCAGACGCACGCCGTCCGGCAGTGATTCCGCTATCCAGATACGCTTGTCAAAGCCCTGCGCGCCGCCGTGGAGGTGGTTTTCTCCGTCATTTTTCGCCAGCGGGTACGTCTTGCCATTCAAGGTGAAGGATGCCCCGCCGATGCGGTTGCATACACGGCCCACCGTTGCTCCAAAGCAGCCGTCGTTCCTCTCGTATTCCAACAATGTGTCGTACCCCAGCACCACGTCCATGCCGCCGAATACCAGCCGACGCAGCGCAGCGCCGTAGGTAAGCACCTCCGCTGTCAAAAATTCATTTTTCAGCGTCCAGCTCTCCACGGTCTCGCCGAGCGCTGTTATGCCGAAAGTCTGACATATCTCCCTCATCTGTGCTGTCTCCTCTCCACAGGTGCGTTTCAGCTTTTCACCCTTAGTATATCCTGCATTTTGCCAAAAAGCAAGGATTCCGATGCGTATAAAGAGTTGGCGCTGCCCCTGACATCAACTGGCTTTTTTCCTTCTCAAAACGATTTAGCCGTATGGCGTTCAATCCCCGTATGATGTGACCGTTTCACTGGCCCGATGACGCCGCAAACTGCCGACCGGTGTGGTCGATGGTGTAGGGGGCGGGGAGGATCAGCTGGGAGATAGGTACCACGGTGTAGCCGTCGTTGATAAGGCAGGTGAGGATGGTGGGCAGGGCCTCTGGCGTGTGCAACGCGGCGTTGTGGAACAGGACGATGCTGCCGGGCTGGACCTTGGAGGTCACGCGCTTGCATATCGTGTCCGCATCGTAGTCCTTCCAGTCGAGGGAGTCCACATCCCATTGGATGGGCTCCATGCCCATGGAGCGGATGGCGGCGATGACATGGTCGTCGTATTCGCCGTAGGGACAGCGGATCAGCGTGGGCGTCACGCCGGTGGTGGCGCTGATGCGCTGGTTGCTGGCGGTGACGTCGTCGATGATCTGCTGGGTGGACAGGCTGTTATAGTGGTCGTGATGGTTGGAGTGGCTCATGACCTCATGGCCCGCGTCGTGGAGGGCTTTCACCGATCCCGGATACTTCTCCGCCCAGTCGCCCACCACGAAAAACGTGGTCTTGACGTTATACTGCGCAAGAATGTCGATGAGCGTCTGGGTGTCCTCGTTGCCCCACGCGGCGTCGAAGCTGATGGAACACACCTTCTGGCTGCGCTCCACGGAGTAGATAGGCAACTGCCGGGTGGTGGCCGCCGCGCTGACAGAGGACGGGTAATTCACGGCGTAGAAAATGGCAGCGGCGGCCAGCAGCGCGGCGCCGGCCGTCACATACCAGCGCCGCAGAAGGAATATTCTGACTTTACTCATAGCGTTTTGCCCCTTTCCGTTTTGCCCTATCTTATGCCTCGCTGCGGCCGGTCAGTACCGCGGCGGGGCGAAAGTGGGGGATATGCAGGGGCCGCCGGTATAATGACCAAAGGCGGCCGCGGCAAAGGTGCCGCGGCGTGGGTTTTGCACAGGTCTCATACTTTGACATGATTGGCAGGAACAGGAAAAGCGGCATGATCATCGCTATAATAGGGATAGTATGGACCATCGGGAAAATGCAGAAAGGAAAGAGAGCATGAAGAAACGTATTATCAGCCTGCTGATGGCACTGGTCATGGTACCCTCCCCGACGGGCGTTCCGAGGCGCTGACCATCTACGGGCAGACCGGCGGCACCGGGAAAATGACGGTCAAGAACAGCGGCGGCGCGGCATTTTCCCACGTGACCACATGGAATCAGCAGGACGGCAACGACGAGATCAAGTGCATCGAAACCGGCAGCGAGCCGGAGGTGCGGGTGGACGGAAGGAGCGTTTCCTCCGTGACGATCTCCCGCTGCACGGTACATTCGTGGGGCTATGCGCAGTATGCAGGCGCGGAGCAGCACATGAGGACCTGCGAGCTGTGCGGCTATAACCCCCACGGCGTGGGCGGCTAACCCCGTCATCAAGCTGCTGGATGACTATACGGCGGACTACGTGACCAATATTGGCACGGCCAGCGGCTGCACGCTGGATCTGAACGGCTTCCGGATAACGACCTCGCAGGTGATCATTTATGAGAATCACGTCCTGACCATCATCGACAGCTCCGAGAAGAAAACCGGCAGCATGGGAGCGCTGTGGGTTTCCGGCTATGCGTTCCGGTACGAGGACGGCAGCTATGTGGCATATGACGCGGCGGACGATCTGACAAAGACCGTTTCCGTGGTGCCGTGCGACTATGAGGGCTGGTACAGCAGCGACAGCAGCGCCGTTTACCCCTATTGCGCCCAGCCGGGCGCGGTGCGGGTACCGGTGACGCTGGACGGCACGGCGCAGTATGCCTTCTATCTGACGCTGCAGAATGTCATCGACGATCAGAACCGCAGCGACAACAACAAGAATCCCGTCACGCTGCTGCAGAACATCTCCGGCGACTGCGCGATTAACAGCGATGTGTTTATTGATATGGGCAGCTACAGCATCAACGGCACGCTGACTATCGCGGACGGTGCGGACTGGGGCAGCATCCTGCCCACCGAATTTGACCGCCACGGCTATAAGCGGCCAAAGGGCGACGGCGGCTATGAGTGGCGAGACAGCGACACCGCCGACGCAGCTGTTTCCTCCATGACCAACGTCAGCATTGCGCGCCTGCCCATTCCCAGCATGACTCTGTTGCTGTGGGCCAACGGCAAAGCCACCCGTTCCGAGCCGATCGGCACGACCGTGCGGCTTGAGGTGACGTGCACCACGGGCGCGTCTGTCACCTTCTACATTCAGAAGGAGGGCAGCGATACGCTGTCACGCTGGAGGGGAAAGACCTGAATTTCGGAAAATACTCCGCCGAGTACCAATTCAGCGAGGTTGGCAAGTATACGGTCTGGTTCGTGGGCACCAAGGACGGCTACTCCGCGCGGAGCGTCGATGAGCCGCTGACCATCACCAAACTCGAAATTCCGGCGGACGCCATCACCCCGCCGACAGCCAAGACCGGTCTGGTCTATGACGGTACGGCACAGGAACTGATCGAACCGGGCCAGCTGGATCCCAAGTACGGCATCTTCGTGTTCGGTGGCATAGGCAATCAGCTCTATGAGTTTTCCCCGAATATCCCCAAGGCGACAAGCGCGGGCACCTATCAATACTACCACCTGATCCGGGGAAGAGAAAACTATGCCGGTACCATCCACCCCAAATCGATAGATATTACCATCGCAAAACGGGAACTGCCCGTCACGGATGTGGCGGTCATGGAGAAGGTCTATGACGGTACCAACGAGGCGACGTTCGGTGAAGTGACCTTCGGCAGTGCATTGGCCAGCGAGACCCCGGGCCACGTGGTTTCCGGCGTCTACAGCGACTGCAGCGCGGGAGACAACAAGACCATCGACATCAAGGTATGCCGTAGTGTACGGCGAGGTGCAGTTGACAGTAGTGGGGCGTCCTGAAGAGGACATCCACGATGTTGCCGGTACTTTGAGCCGGGTACGCAGATATCCATCCCTGCAAATATGACCAATTACATTGTTACAGAGTACGGCATTGCCAATATGAAGGGCCTGACGACCTGGGAGCGTGTGGAGGAACTGATCCGCATTGCTCACCCGGACTTCAAGCAAGACATCGCCGATGCGGCGGAAAAGGCCGGTCTGTGGAAACGCAGCAACAAACTGTGATCCTATATTGTTCCTCACAAAAGGGGAAAGCCCGCACCACATTGTGGTGCGGGCTTTCCTCGTGTTCAGTTGTTCCGCAACTCCAGCTGCAGGCGGTTCGGCCCTGGTAGACACAAGGGCTTTAAGTTGGTTATGGTTGTTCAATGTCCCATTTGGATGGGGTTTATGCCCATGGAGCGGATGGCGCGGCCAAGAGAGTTGACTTTATATCCGAATGTCGCCGTCTGCGGGCTGCGCCTGCCGCAGCAGCGGCGCGCAGGCGTCCAGAAATTGACGTACCTGCTGGGGGCAGCGGCCGATGTACCGCTGGGGCTCCATCAGGGCGTCCAGATCCTGGCGGGTCAGGCCGAAGGCCGGGTCGCCCGCCAGACGGTCCAGCAGGTCGCAGGGCTGGCCCTCCTTCATGCGCGCTGTCGCCGCCATGGAGTGGCGGCGGATGATCTCGTGCAGCTGCTGCCGGTCGCCGCCGCGCTTCACCGCGGCCATCATAATGTCCTCCGTGGCAAGGAATGGCAGATACTCCTGCAGCGTCCGCGCCGTGACGGCTTCGTTGACGCGCAGGCCGGAGGCCACGTTCTGGCACAGGCGCAGCACCGCGTCAGCGCACAGGAAGCCCTCCGGCAGCGCGATGCGGCGGTTTGCGGAGTCGTCCAGCGTACGCTCCAGCCACTGTACGCTGGCGGTCATGGGTGCGTTCATGGCGTCGGCCATCAGATAGCGGCTCAGAGAACAGATACGCTCACAGCGCATGGGATTGCGCTTGTAGGCCATGGCGGACGAGCCGATCTGGCTGTCCTCGAAGGGTTCCTCCAGCTGGCGGTCATGCTGCAGCAGGCGGATGTCGTTGGCCATGCGGTAGGCGCTCTGAGCGATGCCGCTGAGGCAAGCGAGAATGCGGCTGTCCACCTTGCGGGGATAGGTCTGCCCGCAGACCGGGAAGCAGTCGGAGAAGCCGAACTCCGCCGCGATGCGGCGGTTCATCTCGTCAATCTTCTCCGCATCTCCGTCGAAGAGAGCCATGAAGCTGGCCTCTGTGCCGGTGGTGCCCCGGCAGCCCAGGAAGTGCAGCGTGGACAGCACGTGGTCCAGCTCCTCCACGTCCGCGCAGAAGTCCTGCATCCAAAGGGCAGCGCGCTTGCCGACGGTCACGGGCTGCGCCGGTTGGTAGTGGGTATAGCCCAGGGTGGGCGTGGCGGCGTATTTTTCAGCGAATACCGCCAGAGAGCCCAGCACCGCCAGCAGCTGCGTCCGCAGATAGACAAGGCCCTCCCGGTACAGGATGAGGTCGGCGTTGTCGGTCACGTAGCAGCTGGTGGCGCCCAGGTGGATGATGCCCGCGGCGGAGGGCGCGGCCTTGCCGTAGGTGTATACGTGGGCCATCACGTCGTGGCGGACCTCCCGCTCACGCCGGGCGGCCGTATCGTAGTCGATGTCGGCGATGTGGGACTCCAACTCGGACACCTGCGCCGCGGAGATGGGCAGGCCCAGCTGGTGCTGGGCGCGGGCCAGCGCCGTCCACAGCCGCCGCCATGTCCGGTAACGACTGTCGTCGGAAAATAGCCGCAGCATATAGTCCGAGGCGTAGCGGGACGCCAGCGGGGAGTTGTACGTATCGTGAGACATATCGATTCTCCTTACTTATCGGATGATCAGGCTCTCCCGCTCGGCACCTACGGAGACATAGCCGATATGGCAGCCGATGGCCTGCTCCACATACTCGACATAATCGCGGGCGGCCTGGGGCAGTTCCTCCCAGGTGCGTGCGCAGGAGATGTCGCACTGCCAGCCGGGGCGGTACTCCATAACGGGCTTGGCTTTCTCCAGCACGGCGGGGAAGGGAAATTCGCGGGTGATCCGGCCGTCCATCTCGTAGGCGGCGCAGACGGGGATCTCGGCCATGTAGCTGAGGATGTCCAGCTTGGTGAGGGCGATATTTGTGGCGCCCTGCACCTCCACGCCGTAGCGGGTGGCTACCAGGTCGATGGGACCCACACGGCGGGGACGGCCCGTCTTGGCGCCGTACTCCGCACCTGCCTCGCGGAGCTTCTCGGCGTCGGCGCCGAACCACTCGCAGGTGAAGGGACCCTCGCCCACGCAGGAGGAGTAGGCCTTCACCACGCCCACCACCTGGTCGATCTTTGCCGTGGGCAGCCCCGCGCCGATGGGTGCGTAGGCGGCGATGGTGTTGGAGGATGTGGTGTAGGGGTAGATGCCGTAGTCCAGGTCGCGCAGCGCGCCCAGCTGGCCCTCAAACAGGATGGACTTACCCTCGGCCTGGGCTTTGCGCAGATAGCGCCCGGTGTCCGCCACGTAGGGCCGCACCTGTGCGGCATACGTGTCCAGCCACGCGGTCAGCTCCGCCATTGTGTAGCCCTTGGCGCCGTAGACCCGCTGCAGGATGAGGTTCTTCCACTCCAGCAGGTCCTGCAGATGGGCCTTCAGGTGTTCCGGGCACAGTAGTTCGCCCGCCTGGATGGTCTTTTTCTGATACTTATCGGAGTAGAACGGCGCGATGCCCTGTTTGGTGGAGCCATACTGCTTATCCTTGAGCCGCGCCTCCTCCAGCGCGTCCAGCTCCCGGTGCCACGGCAGCAGCAGGGAGGCCCGGCTGCTGGCCATCAGGTTCTCCGGCGAGATGCTGACGCCCGCCGCGCGGAGCGTTTCCATCTCCGCTACCAGGTTTTCACAGTCCAGCGCCACGCCGTTGCCCAGAATGTTCATCACGCCGCTGCGGAAGATGCCGGAGGGCAGCAGGTGCAGGGCGAATTTGCCCATGTCGTTGATGACGGTGTGGCCGGCGTTGCCGCCGCCCTGGTACCGTACCACCACATCGTACTGCCTCGTCAGGTAGTCCACCATGCGGCCCTTGCCCTCGTCACCCCAGTTGATACCTACGATCGCGCAATTAGCCATATATGACCGCCTCCTGTTCTGTGCGCTTTTCAAACAACGGCTTATTATACGCGCAGCGGCGGGATAAGTAAAACATGAATTTTATATAGTATACATAAGCGGTATTGATAATAAGGCGCGGAAATAACGAGCCTTTCCTGCTTGCTATGCTTGCGATCGGTGATCGATGAAAAATGTCCTTGCCGAACAGCGGGCTGTGCGGTACAATTTGATTATAAAATATTTTATATCATAACGATAGTCCAGGATAACGAGTATAGTCTAGGATAACAAGTATAGTCCAAGATAATGAGTATAGTCCAGGATAACGAGTATGGTCCAGGATAACGAGTATAGTTTAGGATAACGAATAAGGGAGTATTGACTATGGGGAGTGCGATTTTCCGGCAGAGGAATTTAGAAAAGGTCTCATCTCCTGAGCAGATGAACGACTACATCCGGGTCTCCAGCCCCAGCGTGTGGATGGTACTCGCGGCGGTCATTGTGCTTCTGGCCGGGGCCTGTGTATGGGGCGTGTTCGGGCATCTCGACACCACTGTGCAGACGGGCGGTGTCTGCGAGAATGGACGGTTGTCCGTTTTTGTGAGCGAGGAGGACTACGGAAGGATAAAAGAAAATGCAGTTATTTCAGTCGATGGGGTCGAGTATGCCGTGACTGAAGCCGTGGATACGCCCATACGGGTCGATGACCGGATCGACCCGTATGCTGCCCATCTTGCGGGGCTCTCCGGGGACGGCTGGGCGTATAGATTGTGCGCCGACGCGCCGGGGCTGGAGGACGGCGTGTACGCCGTATCCGTTATCGCAGAGCGCGTCAGGCCGATCGATCTTGTGCTGAACTGAGGGGTGGAAATGAAGGCAGGAAAGAGAAATTCCCCCGTTACAAAGGGCGCTGCCAGGGTCCCTGTTGTGATGCAGATGGAGGCGCTGGAGTGCGGCGCAGCATGTCTTGCCATGGTCCTGGCATATTACGGGAAATGGGTGCCGCTGGAACAGGTGCGCCTGGACTGCGGTGTGTCCCGGGATGGCTCCAATGCCCGCAATATGCTGCGCGCCGCGCGCAGCTACGGGCTTGCGGCGAAAGGGTACAAATTTGAGCCGGAGGACTTGAAAAAAAGTGGAAAATTTCCGTGTATCATTCACTGGAATTTTAATCATTTTGTAGTACTTGATGGATTCCGTGGAAACAAGGCTGTACTGAACGACCCGGCCAGGGGAACGTATGCCGTTTCCATGAAGGACTTCGATGATGCGTTCACAGGGATATGTCTGTTTTTCGAGCCGGGGGAGGACTTCAAGCCCGAGGGAAAGCCCCGGTCCATGATAAGTTATGCAAAAGAGCGGCTGTCTGGCGCGGGCGCGGCTATCGCCTTTGCCGCGCTGACAGCTGTTATCTCCGCACTGCTGGGCATCATCACACCCGCTTTTTCGCGGGTGTTCCTGGACCGGCTGCTGACGGGCGAAAACCCCGACTGGCTCATGCCCTTTACGCTGGCACTGGCGGGTATCAGTGTGATACAGCTGGTCGCGGCGTGGATGCAGGCGGTCTATTCTCTGCGGATCAACGGAAAGCTGGCGGTGGTGGGGAACAGCACCTTCCTGTGGAAGGTGCTCCGTATGCCTATGGAGTTTTTCTCCCAGCGCATGGCGGGCGACATACAGGGCAGGCAGTCGGCCAACGCCGAGATCGCGGGACACCTGGTGAACACCTTTGCGCCGCTGGCGCTGGACGCCGTCATGATGGTGTTCTACCTTGCGGTCATGCTGCGGTACAGCGTGCTGCTGACAATGATAGGGCTGGTGTCCGTGTTTGCGAACCTGCTCCTTTCGGGCGTCATTTCCAAAAAGCGGGTCAATATCACCCGGGTACAGATGCGGGATGCCGGCAAGCTGGCCGGTATGACCGTGGCCGGCATCGAGATGATCGAGACCATCAAGGCCAGCGGCGCGGAGAACGGGTTCTTTGAAAAGTGGGCAGGCTATCAGGCAAGTGTCAACGCCAGTCAGGTGAAATTCCAGAGGATAAATCAGCTTCTGGGGCTGCTGCCTGTGCTTATCAGCTCGATCTGCGGCACAGCCGTGCTTATGACGGGCGTCTATCTGGCTATGGAGGGAAGCTTCACCGCAGGTATGATCCTGGCGTTTCAGGGGTTTCTCGCATCCTTTGTGTCCCCGGCAATGACGCTGATCGCGGCGGGGCAGAGCCTTCAGGAGATGCGCGCAGATATGGAGCGTATCGAGGACGTTATGAAGTACCCCACAGATACCGCCCTGGGAGCAGCGGCGGACGACGGTGCTGAATACAGCAAGCTCTCCGGCGCGGTGGAGCTGAGACACGTCACGTTTGGGTATTCCCGCCTTGCCGAGCCGCTGATCATTGACCTCAACATGACGCTGAAGCCGGGAAGCCGCGTGGCGATCGTCGGGCCCTCCGGCTGCGGCAAATCCACTGTTTCCAAGCTCATATCCGGCCTTTACCAGCCGTGGAGCGGGGAGATATTGTTCGACGGAAAGCCTATTTCCCAAATAGACAGGAGCGTGTTCACGGGCTCACTGGCCGTGGTGGACCAGGATATTATCCTGTTTGAGGATACCATCGCCAACAACATAAAAATGTGGGACAACTCCATCGAGGACTTCGAGATGATCATGGCTGCGCGGGATGCACAGATACACGAGGACATCATGCAGCGTGACGGCGGCTACCAGTATAAGCTGACGGAGGGCGGCAGGGACCTCTCCGGCGGCCAGCGGCAGCGATTGGAGATCGCCAGGGTACTTACGCAGGACCCCACCATCATCATCCTTGACGAGGCCACCAGCGCGCTGGACGCGAAGACCGAGTACGATGTGGTCAAGTCCATCAAGGACAGGGGCATCACCTGCATCGTGGTGGCCCACAGGCTCTCCACCATCCGGGACTGCGACGAGATCATCGTCATGGAGCAGGGCCGGGTCGTGGAGCGCGGCACACACGAGGAATTGATGCGGCGGGGCGGCACCTATACGCAGCTGGTATCAAACGAGTGAGGGAGGTGGACGTGATATGGGCTGGTTCGACGAGCAGATAAGAGACCGCAGGCAATACGACGATGAGGCATTCTCCGAGGCGTTTGCCAATATGGCGTCCGCCGTCATGGGGAGGCGGATAAGCGCCGCCGTCAGCGACGACCGCAGGGCCGCAAAGACCGCCATCGACGACATTCTGAAATACTGCGGCGTAAAGAGCCGGGAGGTCCCGGACAGCATCACGGATGTGAACGAGCAGCTGGAATACCTCCTGCGGCCCTACGGCATCATGCGGCGCACGGTGCGGCTGGAGGACGGGTGGTATCGTGACGCCATCGGCGTTATGCTCGGATCTTTCCGGGAGAGCAGGAAGGCCGTGGCGCTTATCCCCGGGGGACTTTCCGGCTATACCTATTATGACCCCGAGACCGGCAGGCGGAAACGGATCGGCCGGAAGGAGCAGCACCTGTTCGGCGAGGAGGCGGTGGTCTTTTATAAGCCGTTCCCGCTGAAAAAGCTCAGCTTATCTGCGCTGACGGGGTATATCGTGAGGACGCTTTCCGCGTCGGACTACATTATGATCGCTCTGGCGACGCTGGCGCTGTCGCTGCTGGGCATGCTCTCCCCGGTGATCAGCAAGCTGCTTTTCGCACAGGTATTGCCCTCCGGCAGCGTCCGGCTGCTGATGGCTATGGCTGTCTTTTCCGTGTGTGTTTCGGTGAGCATGCTGCTTGTCTCAGCGGTGAGAGATATGCTTTTGGCACGGATAGGGACAAAGCTGAGCATATCCGTTGACGCGGCGGCGATGATGCGCATCATGTCCCTCCCCGCGGACTTTTTCAGGTCGTACAGTGCGGGAGAACTGGCGAACCGTGTCTCGCAGATCGGCGTGCTCTGCAGGATGCTGGTGTCCACCGTCCTGTCGACGGGGTTTACGTCCCTGTTTTCCCTCATATACATATCGCAGATATTTGCCTATGCGCCGGCGCTTGTGACGCCCGCTCTGGTCGTTATCCTGGCGACTGTCGTGATCTCTCTGCTGTCCTCTCTCATTCAGGTGAAGGTCAGCGCCCGGCAGATGGAGCTTTCCGGCAAGGAGAGCGGCATGACCTATGCGCTCATCTCCGGCATACAGAAGATCAAGCTGGCCGGTGCGGAGAAGCGCGCCTTTGCCCGGTGGGGTGACCTCTATGCCGAGAGCGCCCGGCTGGCCTACGACCCGCCGGTATTCCTGAAGCTCAATTCCGTCATCAGCCTGGCCATAAGCCTTACGGGGACCATCGTCATGTACTATATGGCGGTGCGGTCGGGCGTTTCGGTGGCGGACTACTACGCATTCAGCACGGCTTACGGCATGGTGTCCGGCGCGTTTATGTCCCTGGCCGGGATAGCGCTCTCCGCGGCGCAGATCAGGCCCATCCTTGCCATGGTGAAGCCCTTTTTCGACGAGGTCCCGGAGATCTCCGACGGCAAGCAGGTGCTGACCCGGCTGTCAGGCGGCATCGAGCTGAGCCATGTGTCCTTCCGGTACAGCGATGATATGCCCCTGGTCATAGACGACCTGTCCCTGAAGATACGCCCCGGCCAGTATGTGGCCATCGTCGGGAAAACAGGCTGCGGAAAGTCCACGCTGCTGCGGCTGCTGCTGGGCTTTGAAAAGCCGCAGAAGGGGGCGGTCTATTATGACGGCAGGGACCTTGAGAAGATCGACCTGCGGTCGCTGCGCCGCCGCATCGGCGTCGTGACGCAGAACGGCAAGCTGTTCCAGGGGGACATCTATTCCAACATCGTCATCTCCGCCCCGTGGCTGACGCAGCAGGATGCGTGGGAGGCGGCGGAGTTGGCCGGTATCGCCGAGGATATACGGAAAATGCCCATGGGCATGAACACGGTGATCTCGGAGGGGTCGGGCGGCATATCCGGCGGGCAGAAGCAGCGGCTGATGATCGCCCGCGCCGTCGCGCCAAAGCCCAGGGTCCTGATGTTCGACGAGGCCACCAGCGCGCTGGACAATGTTACGCAGAAAAAGGTGTCGGACGCGCTGGAGCAGCTGAAATGCACCCGTATCGTCATCGCCCACCGGCTGTCCACCATCAGGCAATGCGACCGGATCATCGTGCTGGATAACGGGAAGATCGCGGAGGACGGGACATACGACGAGCTGATCGCCGCCGACGGGGCGTTTGCCGAGCTGGTGGCGCGGCAGAGGCTGGACACGGCGCCTGGCGGCGCGCTGTAATGCATATATGCGCGGACCGGGCGTAACACATGGACCCGGTGCAAATAATGAAAGGAGAAACAAAATGAAAGAGGAAAAGAACAGCATGGCAGGCGTTGAACTGACTGAGGAGGAGCTCGCGGAGGTGGGCGGCGGCAAGAAGCTGGACCTGAGCAAGAAGCTGACCGTGGGCCAGAGCGTGGAACCCTGCAAGAAGGTGATCATCGGCGACGGGAAGCGGGGCTCGTGCAAGAGATGCGGCATATATAGCTTCATCGATGATGAGGGATACTGCTATACGTGCGCAGAGAAGAGAAGCAGGGGCGAATAAGATATTTGCAGCGCGGGCTGCGGCGCGGCCGGGGCGGTATACAAAACCGATGCCCGGCCGCGCCGCGATCTGTCTATTTTCCCCATGCCGCAGCTGTTGACATTTCGCGCCGCCGCGTCTATACTGTCGGTCGCGGCGGTGTGTGCCGCGCGCAAGGATACTGTGCTGCACAGGAGAACTGTTTTATGGACTATTATCTGCTGACCGACCTGGCGGCCACCATGGGATACCACCTGGCTATGTCCGGGGCGGAGACCTTCCGGGTGGAGGACACCATACACCGCATACTGAGGGCCTACGGCGTAGAGTGCGAGGTGTTCGCCATACCCAACTGTGTGTCCGTCAGTCTGGAGGCCGCCAACGGCAAGCCGCTGATGATCATGCGGCGCATCGGATTTCATGGCAACGACCTGGAGAAGCTGGAAAAGCTCAACGCGCTCAGCCGCCGCATCTGCGCGGAAAAGCCGGAGGTGGACGAGGCGGCGGCATGGCTGCGGGAGACTTTGGCGGCCTGCCGGGGGTATACCACCGGCGTGGCCTATCTGGGGCACCTGCTGGTGGGCCTGGGCTTCTGCCTGGTGTTCGGCGGAACGCTGCGGGACTGCCTGTGGGCGGGGCTGATGGGCCTTGTCATCGGGGTGGTGACACGCTTCATGGACAGGCGCGAGGCCAACCCGTTCTTCAGCACCATACTGGCCTCGTGCCTGATGGCGCTGCCCGCCTACGCGGCGGCGGGCATGGGATGGCTGGACAGTCCGGACGCGGCCATCATCGGCGCGCTGATGATACTGGTGCCCGGCCTGCCCATTACCAATTCCATGCGCGACATCATCTACGGCGACACCAACTCCGGCATCTTCCGCATCGTGCAGGTGGTGCTGACCGCACTGGCTATCGCGCTGGGCACGGCGGCCGCCTGGCACCTGACGGCGGGACTGTACGGCCAGACCGGCGGCGACATCGTCAGCTGGCCCGCCTGGGCGCAGGCGGCGGCGGTGTTCGTCGGGTGCTGCGGCTTCGGCGTGCTGTTCAACGTACACGGGCGGGGCTTCGTGCTGTGTATCGCCGGGGGCGTGGCCACATGGATGCTGTACCTGCTCTGCCTGGCCCTGGGGTGCGACGTGTACGGCGCAAACCTGTTCGCGGCGGTGTTCGCCGCGCTGTACGCCGAGCTCATGGCCCGGGTGCGCAAGTGCCCCGCCATGCCCTATCTCGTCATCGCCATACTGCCGCTGCTGCCGGGCGCGGGCGTGTACTACACCATGAGCCTGGGGCTGGAGGGCGACATGATGGACGCCGTGGGCAAGGGGCTGGAGACCATCGGCATCGCCGGGTCGCTGGCGGTGGGCATACTGCTGGTGTCCACGGTGTTCCGCATTGCCAACCGCAATATGGGAAAGTGAACAAAGAGAGACCGCAGGCGCGGTCTTTTTTTGTGCCCGGAAAAGGGAGGTATGAGCCCGGATTCATACTTGTGACTGATTTGCAGATATTGGAAACGCGGCTAAAATATAACGGATAACGTAAAGTGGAAAACACTGCATTTATGGAAGCGAGGAAAGAAGCATGAAAAAACGCATCATCAGTCTGTTCATGTGCCTTGTGATGGCGTCCAGCCTGCCGCCCACGGCCGCGTGGGCGGAGCCGTACTTCTGCCCAGGTATCGGTGGCTGCACGGCCACCTGGGTCTTTACCCCGGAGGAGGACGGCAAGTATGCCGTGGTCACCTTCCATCAGCATGGGTATCACGGAACCGCCCCACAGCACGGAAAATCCTGCACAGAACGCCATCCGCGGCAGCGAGGAGCTGATGGGCTGTACCGGTGTGGTGATGCTGACCTTCCGGCGGAAGCGGGAGCACGAGTAAACACACAAAAGAGGACCGTCCGGCGGACGGTCCTCTTTTGCGGCCGGAAAGTAAAAAGGAAACCGCCCGGTGGGGCGGTTTCCTTTTTGGGGGGAGGTAAGGGAGATCGCTCAGGCAGCCGCAGCGGCCTGTTTGCGGGAGATGTTTTTCATGACCAGCAGGGCGGCGACGATGCACACCAGGGTCACGGGCAGTGCCAGTGCGGGAGCCACCAACCCGGCGAACAGGAAGCCGACCAGGGAGGAGATACCCACTGTCAGCGCATAGGGCAGCTGGGTCTTGACGTGCTGCAGATGGTCGCAGCAGGCACTGGTGGAGGACTGGATGGTGGTATCGGAGATAGGGGAGCAGTGGTCGCCGAACAGACCGCCGGAAACGACCGCGCCGATGGCAAGCGTCAGGGGAATGCCCATTGCGTTGGCCATGGGCAGGGCGATGGGCATTCCGAGGGCCCAGACGCCCCAGGAGCTGCCGGTGGCGAAGGACACCACCACGCCGATCAGGAACAGGATGGCGGGGATAAGCGCTGCGGGGATGGAATCCTGCACCACGCCGGTGAGGAACTGGCCGATGTTCATGGACTTGGTCAGGCTGCTGATGCTCCACGCGCACACGAGGATCATAATGACCTGCATCATGCTGGCCGCGCCCTTGGTCCACTTGTCGATGGCGCCGCCCAGGGTGATGAGCTTGGACTTGATGCCCGCGATGCCGGCGGCGATGGAGCCGGTGAGGAAGCACATGGCGATAGCCATCTGGATATTGGCGTGGCCGAAGCAGCCGATGAAGCCGTTGACCCAGATCTGGCCGGTGTAGAACACCACGGCGAAGATGGTGAGGATCAGGGTGATCATGGGAGCCAGGAAGTTGGCCATGCTCAGCTTGCAGTCCTCGGCGAAGTCGGTCTCGGGAGGAGTAGCGATCAGGTTGTCGGTATCGCTGTAGGTCTTGCCGGTCTCGATGGCCAGCTTCTCGGCCTTGTACATGGGGCCGACATCCAGACCGAACAGGATGACCAGCAGGACGGTGATGACGGAGAACACGCCGTACAGGTTGAACTGGAACATGCCGAAATACAGGTCGTAGGCACCCACACCGGTGAGGTTCAGGGCGGCGATCTCAGCGGCCAGCAGACCCACCAGGTACACGCCGTTATCGCTGATGGGGGACATGGAGACCAGCGGCGCGCCCATGGCGTCGGTGATATAGGCCAGCTTTACGCGGGAGATGTGGGTCTTGTCGGTAACAGGACGCATGATGACACCCACCAGCAGACAGCCCTGGTTGAAGATGAACACGAAGGGGGCGATCCAGGCCAGCAGCTGGCTCTTTTTGCGGTTGTTGGCCACCTTCTCGGCCCAGCGGCCGAAGGCCTCCGCGCCGCCGCAGGCGCTGAGCATATACATGAAGCCGCCGATGAGCGCCATGATGATCAGCATACCCGCGTTCCAGCTGTCGGCAACAGAGGGCACCAGGTACCCGGTGAAGCTGCCGATCAGGCCGTCAATGGGGTTGAAATGGTGAATGATGGTGGCACCTACCCAGATGCCGATGAACATGGAGATGATGGTCTGCTTGGTGACGAAGGCCAGGACGATGGTGACCAGCGGGGGGACCAGGCACCATGCGCCGTACTCCGGTGCCGCTTCGCCGTCACCGGCGGCGTAGCCGATAACGGTCAGAGCCAGCATGAGAACGGCCACCAGACATACACCGATAAGATTTCTTTTCTTTTTCATGATTCTCTCCTCTCTTGTATCGTCTTATTCTGATGCGTGGGAAAGGGGATGTCAACGGGAATATACCAACTTACCTCCCAAGTAGGTTTGCTCAACTTTGGTGCGGATGATCTCGTTCTCCGGGACGGAGAAGATGTCCTGGGACAGGACGATGAAGTCCGCCAGATAGCCGGGGCACAGCTTGCCCTTGACGTTTTCCTCGTAGCTGGTGTAGGCGGAGCCGGTGGTGTACAGCGCTACGGCCTCCTGCACGGTCAGCTTCTGCTGCGGCAGCCAGCCGCCCGCAGGCTGCCCATCCAAATTCTGAGAGGTGACGGCGCAGTGGATAGCCAGGATGGGGTCAAAGGATTCCACGGGGGCGTCGGAGCTGCCGGAAACGTGGATGCCCTTGTCCAGCATGGTCTTCCAGGCATAGGAGGTGGAGACACGCTCCTTGCCCAGCAATTCCTCGGCGATCTCCATATCCGCGCGGATGAACAGCGGCTGGATGTCCGCCAGAACACCATTGCGGGCGAAGCGGTCCAGAATATCCTCGCTGGTGATCTGACAGTGGATGATGCGGAACCGGGGGTCGGGCTTGGGGTACTTGGCGACGATCTTCTCGTAGCAGTCCAGGATCACGTCCATGGTGTAGTCACCGATGGCGTGGATGGCCAGCTGCAGGCCGTTGCGGTAGGCCTTCTCCAGCAGGTCATAGAACACCTTCTTGTCATAGACGAAGATGCCCTTGTTCTCCGGGTCACCCTCATAGGGCTCGCGCAGCGCGGCGGTCTTTCCGCCCAGGGAACCGTCGGGCAGCAGCTTGAAGGCGCCGATCTTGAAGAACTCACTGCCGTCGCCGGTGCGGCCGCTGTGGCGGTGGAGGTAGTCCTCCAGCTGCGCGTCGGTGATGAGGCGGAGCTGCTGGATGAAACGCACGTTCAGCTTGCCCTCCTTGTCCAGTTCCTCATAGGCGGCCAGGATGTCGTCGATGGTGGCGTCCCACAGCTTGAAGTCGTCAGTCTGTACGGTGGTCAGGCCGGTGGACAGCAGATCCTTCTGATAGTCCAGGATGAACTGCTTCAGCTGTTCCTTGGTGTACTTGGTCAGGATGTCGTAGACCAGGTGCCGGGCACGCTCGTGGAGCATACCGGTGGGGACGCCGTTTTCATCCACCACGATGTGACCGTCCTGCAGCGTGGGGGGATCATCGAAAATGCCGGCGGCCTTCAGAGCGGCGGTGTTGGCCACGGCCACGCTGCAGCAGGCACGGGTAAAGATGGCGGGGTTGTCCGGGCAGAACTTGTCCAGATCCTGCCGGGAGGGCAGAACGGGCGCGTCGAACTCGTTTTCGTTCCAGCCGCCGCCCTGGATCCACTCGCCCTTCTTAATGCCGCGGTCGGCGATGTACTGGCGGGTGCGCTGGGCCATTTCCTCCAGAGAGCGGATGCCGAAGAAGTTGATCTTCTCCTTATCCGTGGCATAGCAGAGGAAGTGCTCGTGGCTGTCGTGGAAGCCGGGCAGCACGGCCTTGCCGTGCAGATCCACCACCTGACACTCGCCGGAGGGGACGCCGCAGTTCACGGCCAGGATGCGGCCGTCCTCCACCAGCAGGGAATGAACGACCTCTGTGCCGTTCATGGTGTGGATGCTGCCGTTGCGGAACAAAGTTTTCACGATTTGCTCTCCTTTCTTATTACAGGATGATCCAGCAGATCACCCCAGTGACCAAAGTGATGATCGCTGCCGTCAGCAGCGTGAAGCGCAGTACCGTGCCCTCCTCGCCGGGTACACCGCCGGCGGTGGTGCCCAGGATGATCTTACTGGGGGAGATCATGCTGCCGGCGGAGGCGCCGGCGGTCTGCGCCGCCAGCAGGGGGCTACTGCTGACACCGAGGTCAGCGGCTACGTTCACCTGCACGTCGGTGAACAGGATGTTGGAGGACATGTTGCTGCCGGTGACAAAAGAGCCTATGACACCCAGTACACCGGCCAGCAGCGCGTACCACCGGCCCATGACGTGGGTGATGCCCTGCGCCAGCACCAGCGTCTGGCCGCTGCCGCTCATGAGCTTGGAGATGATCAGCAGCAGGATCAGGGATACGGCTACGGGTCTTGTTTTCTGCAGTGTCCGAGACAGCATGGTGCGGAGCTGTGAACGCTCCAGCAGACCGCGGCTGCGGAGCAGGGCGTAGCTGATGATACAGGTCAGCAGCAGTACGGTGCCGGAATCCACCAGCGGGTGGAAGGGGGAGTACTTGGCCGTGGCGGCATTGACGATGCCATAGGCGGTATGGGTCTCAGGGAAGGCGAACCCCACGCTCCAGCGGCTCAGCAGTTCGTGGACGGGAGGGATCACCAGCAGGACCACGGTGACAAGGATCAGCACCACATAGGGGGCGAAGTACAGCCAAACGGGGCCGCGGGGCTTTTCTGCGCTTGCTGCAGGGGTCCGGCGCGCCATCATGGGGCTGGCCTCACAGGCGTATGCCCTGCGGTACATGGGCAGGCGGGACAGGGGGAGTATGGCGGCCATGGCCACGGTGGCGGGGATAAAGGCCGCGATAGACGAGTTGTACTGTGCGACCAGCAGTTCGCCGCCGCCGTGTATCAGGGAGATCACGAGGACGAATACGGCGCCCTGCCGCAGTCCGCGGCCCCGGTCATACAGCCAGCAGATCAATGCGCCGGCGGCCAGGTTCAGTATCCACAGGAGCAGGGCGGTGTAGCGGGCGGTCAGATGCAGCTCCGTGCCGGTGATGCCGGAGATCTGCACCAGCACGTCCCAGGCCACAGCCAGCGTGCCGAAGGTGTTGCCCCAGGCCTGGCCCAGCAGGGAGATGATGACCGCCATGGTGGGGCGGACGCCCAGCGCCACCAGCATGGGGACGCATATGGCGACCGGAACGCCGAAACCGGTGATGCCCTGCAGGAAGCCCACGAATACCCAACCTACTGTCAGGATGCGGAACAGCTCGTGGGGGCTCAGCTGCCGCATGGTGTCGTTCATCACATCTATGGCGCCGGAGGCGGCGATAAGCTCGTACAGCAGCAGCGCGGGGAAGATGATATACAGGATGGTGGCGGTGCTCCACACGCCTTTCAGACTTTCGAACAGTACCAGCTGTACGTCCGCTTTGTACACCACTAAGGCGGACAGCACGGTCAGCAGCAGTGTCACGCCTGCGGCACGGGCAGTAGATACGCGGAAAATCGCCAGCAGCATGACCAACAGCAGAATAGGTAAAAAGCTGACACACCAGGTCAGAACAGTAACTTTCATGTGCTCCCTCTTTTGCGGCCTGAAGTATTTTTCACCTATAGGGTAGCACGATCTCAGCGGCCATGCCCGCCGCGCGGCACAAATTCGCACCCGGTTTTTTGTGCGTCTGCACAAAAGGTGATTTACACTTGTGGGGTATAATGGTATCATCAAAATAGGGGGTGTTTTGGCGTTTTGCCGAAGGGAGGCGTACTCATGACGCTGCGGGAGCTTCTGAAACAGGATGAGCTGCGGGTGGTGGAGGTGGCCGCCGGTGCGGACGGCCTGGAGCGCACCATATCCGGCGCGGTGATGTTCGATAACCCGGAGATGGTCAATTGGATGCGCGCCGGAGAGATCATGCTGACTACGGGCTATTTTTTGCTGGACGACCCGGTGAAGCAGGAGAAGGTGCTGCGGGATCTGGCCGACAGCGGCTCCGGCGGACTTGTTATTAAAATGAAGCGGTATTTCCATGAGATACCGCCGGCCATGCTGCAGCTGGCCGATGAACTGCACTTCCCGCTGATGCGCATCCCCTACCACACCTCTCTGTCCGAGATCAGCGAAGCCGTCAGCAAATATGTCTACGGCATCAATGAGGAACAGGCATTGCAGATGGTGTATCAGGCCATGTTTGATGTGCTGCAGGGACACGCGGAGGTGGAATATCTGCTGAAAAAGTGCGGCCCGCTGCTGCACGTGCCGCTGCTGTATATGACACCTAACCGGAAGATACAGTGTGTTTCCCAAATGCTGCAACCGGGACTGCGGGAAGAACTGGCTGTGGGGCAGGTGCTGTTCTCCGCGCCGGAGCGCGTCAAGGAGGCAGAAAAATTGCGGACAGCAGGGCTGTCCGCCGGAGTCTATCCCCTGCAGCAGGGGGACAGATGCGTACACATCTATCCCGTCCACTCCGAACAGGAGATCATGGGATATCTGGGCGTGATCTGTCCCGCCAATGCGCCGCTGACCGAGAAAGAGAACACGTTGTACCGTCGTATTGCCGCCGCCTGCACGCTGGTGCTGATCAAAAAGCGCGGGGGCTCATCCTACCGGAGCAGGGAGATCAACCACTTCCTGGACGGCCTGGTGACGGAGGGGGCATTGTCCTACGGCGAGATCGTCAAATCCGCCAACTACTGCAATATCCCGTTGTATTCGCCCTATGTCTGTGCGCTTATCTCTTTTACCGGGCAGAACCGGCTGGTGCAGACGTCAGAGTGGCTGGGCACCAGCGCACTGCTGCGCGGCCAGCTGGCGGACAAGTGGGAGATGCTGTCCGGGAATATCAGCTATGCCTTCACCAAGCACAACAACGTGATCCTTGTGCTGCAGCAGAGTGAGAGCCTGCCCGTGTATGAGCAGGTGGCGCTGGTACGGGAGTACTGTGGAGACCTGATGAAGATGCTCGGTGCCAAGGGGCAGGAGCGGGGTGTGATCTTCGGCATCGGTGACCCGGTGCCCTCGCTGGCGGAATTCTGCCGCAGCTATTCCCAGGCGCTCCGCACGGTGGATCTGGCCAGCAGGATATGCGACGAGCGCATTGCCACGTACCGGCGGTATATCCTCTATGAACTGATCTATGACTCGCCCAATGCGAAGCTGGCACTGATCCGGCGGATCAAGCCGCTGCTGGCTTACGATGAGGAGCATAATACCCAGCTGCTGTACACGCTGGAGACCTATTTCAACAACTGTCAGAACTCCGTAAATACCTCCAAGGCACTGTTTATCCACCGGAATACGCTGCTGTACCGGTTGGACCGTATTGCCGAGATATTGGATCTGAACTATAACGACAGTGAGCAGATGCTGACTTTCCAGCTGGCGCTGAAGGCGTTCCTGATGTGTCAGTAAAGAAAAAACCGGCCCCACAGCTATGCCGTGGGGCCGATCGGGCAATTCAGTTGTTCCGCAGCTCCAGCTGCAGACGGTCGGCGATCATGGCGATGAACTCGGAGTTGGTGGGCTTGCCCTTGGCGGAGTTCACCGTGTAGCCGAAGTATTTCTGCAGTGTTTCGATGTCGCCCCGGTCCCACGCCACCTCGATGGCGTGGCGGATGGCGCGTTCCACCCGGCTGGGCGTGGTGCCGAAGCGCTTGGCGACCTCCGGGTACAGGACCTTCGTCACCGCGTTGATGACGTCCATGTTGCGCACGGTCAGGATAATGGCCTCGCGCAGGTACTGATAGCCCTTGATGTGGGCCGGGACGCCGATCTCATGAATGATGGCCGTCACCGCGCCCTCCAGCTGTGGTAGGGCACGCTCCGATGGTGATATGGCCGCGCAGCGGATGTGCTCCAGCAGTGATTTGCCGTTCACCGGCTTGGGCAGGATGACATAGGCGCCGGCGCGGCGCGCCTGCTGCACGGTGTCATCCATTACGGCGGCGGTGACGACGATGGCGCGTGTGGCCTCCCCTTTGATACGCCGCAGCAGCCCCAGGCCGTCCAGCCCCGGCAGCAGCACATCCGTCAGCAATACCTGCGGGTGGTGTGCTTCTACCAGGTCCAGCATCTCTGCGCCGTCCCCCGTGTCGCCGAGAACCTGGACCTCATTGCTGGCTTCCAGCTCCTTGCGCAGTGACGTTCGGTACTCGGTATCCATGTCCGCGATGCATACTGTGATCTTTTCCATCTCATTTACCCCCGAAACTCTTAACATAAATTTTGTGATGTACGTACTGGCGAAAACATACCAGCAATCGCCACACCGCTATCAAAAATAGCACAAAAAGACATATATTGCAAGTGAAATTTGTCGAAAGAGACTGTAAATAATCGACACCGTTCGACGACTTTCGCCATGAATACCTGTCAGAGTGTAGTCAGGGAAGGACAAACCGCAGTATGCTGTGGTCGTAAAAGGTCCGCACAGAAAAAATATTGCGGAAACGGGAGAAAAAAGGACTTGCGGGCGGCGCTCCACATGTCGGGGTTGCGAAAAGCGTGTGCCCGTGGTACAGTGGAAAAACAAACTTTTTGGAGGAACGCACTTGAAAACGGATCATCTGGCCCTGCTGCGCAGCGGCGCGCCGCTGTCCACCCGGCAGCAGATCAGCCTGACGCTGCAGCTCAGCTGGCCGGCCATCATGGCACAGCTGGCTACCATCATCATGCAATATATCGACGCGGCCATGGTAGGCCGTCTGGGCGCGTCCCAGTCGGCGGCAGTGGGGCTGGTGGCCTCCACCACCTGGTTGTTCGGAGGGCTGTCCTACGCGGCGGCCATGGGCTTCAACGTGCTGACGGCGCAGCGGGTGGGCGGCGGCCGCCTGACCGAGGCGCGCAATATCCTCAAGCAGGCGCTGGTGCTGTGCCTGGCCTTCAGCGTGGTGATGGCGGCGCTGGCGGCGGCACTGTCCGCGCCGCTGCCCCAGCTGATGCGGGCGGATCAGGAGATCTGGCGGGACGCCTCCGCCTATTTCCTGGTGTACAGCCTGTTCCTGCCCGCCCTGCAGTTGGACAACGTGACGGTGGGACAGCTGCAGGCCACTGGCAATATGCGCACGCCCGGCATCTGCATGGTGCTCATGTGCGGGCTGGATGTGGTGTTCAACGCCCTGTTCATTTTTCCCACGGGCACCATCCGGCTTGGCGAACTGTCCCTGCCCGGCGCGGGACTGGGCACGGCGGGCGCCGCCCTGGGCACCGGTCTTGCGGAGTTGGCGGTGGGGCTGTACCTGCTGTATTTCGTCCTGCACCGCAGTCCGGTGCTGCGGTTGGAGAGGAGCGAGCGGCTGCACTTTGACAGGAAGCAGCTGCGGCTGATGCTTCGCATCGCCGCGCCCGTGGCGTCGGAGAAGGTGATACTGTCCACGGCGCAGATCGTGTCCACTGCCATCGTGGCGCCCCTGGGCACCGTGGCCATCGCCGCCAACTCCTTCGCCGTCACGGCGGAGAGCCTGTGCTATATGCCCGCCTACGGCATCCAGAGCGCCGCGGCCATGCTGGTGGGGCAGAGCGTGGGGGCGGGGCGCCGCCGCATGGCCCGCCGCCTGGGCTGGGTCACGGTACTGCTGGGCATCGTCGTTATGGTCGTCACCGGCGGGCTGCTGTATGTTTTCGCTCCGCAGATGATGGCGATACTGACACCGGACAGCGACATCATTGCCCTGGGTACCCGCGTCCTGCGCATCGAGGCATTTGCCGAGCCCATGTTCGGCGCGTCCATCGTGGCCGGAGGTGTGTTTCAGGGCGCGGGCAGCACACTGGTGCCCACGCTGTTCAACCTGGGCACCATGTGGGGCATCCGCCTGCCGCTGGCGTGGCTGGCCGCGCCCCGGTGGGGGCTGCCCGGCGTGTGGGCGGCCATGTGCGCGGAGCTGGGCGTCCGGGGCCTGCTGTATCTGATACGGCTGGCCGGCAGACGCTGGCTGCCGCCGGAGGGACAGGCGGGGCAAATGTAGACACAGAGGGCGGGCGGTTATTTTTTACGGGTGCATGTTTTGCTGTGGGCACGGAGGCCTCTGCGGGGCTGTCAAAAACTGGAACGCCCCTTGACACTGCGGAGGAGTTGGTATATACTGTCATTTGGTGAATGTAGGGATGGCCTGCATTGCCGAAATGAATATTGGATTTGAGTTCTGTGACGTCGTGTGGCTGTGCACTGTAACGACCGGGGGACCGGTCAGGTGGCAGTTATGAAGGAATCTGGGTACGAAACCCACCGCGGACGGCACTGTGAGCGCAAGGAAGTGACCGAAACGGCTGCGGCCGTTGGGTAACACCGCCATTGGGACGCAAGTCCCGAGAAGGTAGGTCATGTACGATGAAGCTGTTGGTACACAACGGTTTCGAGGCGCGAGGGCAGTAGAATTGCACGAAAGAGAACTTGTGTACAGCGGCGCTTCTTCGTTGTGACAAGGGTGAGAGTGCGCGCTGACGCTTCCCGTTGGGGGAGGGCTGTCAGTGCTTTTTCTTGCCGTGGATGTGCCGGCTTTCCCGTTGTGGGGAGCCGGCGTCTTTGTTGTGGGGCGCCCGCGAAAAACGGGTAAGGCCCTTACCAAGTGAGCCGAGGCGGCGACAGCCGTCTGCTTTCCATAAGGGCGAGAGGGGTTTGCCGGCCCCTCCCGCCCTCCTTCTTTTATGGGGAAACCACGCCGCAGGGCGTTCAGATAGAGAAAATCACAAGGAGGAACAAGAAGATGAAGAAACGTATCGTTTCGCTGTTCATGGCGCTGGTCATGGCACTGTCCCTGGTGCCTACCGGCGTATGGGCGGCAGGCGAAGGCGAGAGCGGGAGCGGTCTCGGCAGTGTTCGTGTGATCGTGGAGAACAACACGTTCACGGAGCCGTATGCCTATGAGGGCGACGACCCTGTTGCACCCGCGTGGACAGGTGTGATCGTGGACATGGAGGTGGACATCACGGCGGATACCACCATGATGTCCGCTATTCAGACGGCGTTGGCGACCAAGGGCATCGAGGCCGTTGGCGCGGATGACGGCTATATTTCCAAGATCACCAAGGAGAGCGAGGGCAAGTCCCTGGGTGAGTTCGACGGGGGCGCTGGCTCCGGCTGGATGGGTACGCTGAACGACTGGTTCACCGACAGAGGGTTTGCGGAGTTTGGCTTGGTCGATGGCGATGAGGTCCGCGTGATGTATACCTGCAATTTGGGCGCGGACATCGACGGAGACTTCGCTACCATGAACAACACCGCGCTGAAGACCCTGTCCTTCAGCCCCGGTAAGCTTCTTCCGGAGTTTACCACCGACCAAAAAGAGTACATTCTGTCCCTGCCTGAGGGAACTACTGCTATAACGGTCACCGCTGCTGCGGCCAATAAGCAGAACCAGGTCTACCTGTCCGTAGGCAATACCTCTTACCGCCGCACAGCGGAGATCCCTGTCGTCAACGGCATGGAACTGACCATTCGCTGCGGCGACGCGGCGGAGGCCACCGGGGGAGAAAATCCTACTCCGGAAGTCGTGCCCACCATCTATACCGTGACGGTAGAGGTGGCAGGCAGCAAGCCCGCCGTCACCACGGCAGATGTTACCATCCGCTCTCAGATGTTGGGTGGGTATCTCCACGGCTTTGCGGAGCCGGTGGAGGTTTCCTCCGATCTGGCGGAGAGCTATGGCTTCACGGATGAGATCGAGGGCGGCGTGTCCGCACTGGACGCACTGGTGAAGGCGCATGAGATCATGTTCAGCGAGGGCTTTACCAAGGAGACAGTTGGGGAGTATCTGGCTGTAGGGTCTACTGGCTGGGCATCTAAAGTTTTTGGCGAAAATAGTTTTGGCTTTTTCCTGAATCAGGGTTATCCCAACGATGGAACAAATTCTCCGTATGGCAGCGGCTACAACGGCACAATGGTCACCAATACGAGGGTCAATGACGGTGATGTGCTGGACTTTTTCATTTATCAGGACGGAGATGCTTGGAGCGATCGCTACACCTGGATCGATGCGCCTGCGTCTATGGTGGATGGGCAGGAGATCACTGTCACGGTCAAGGGCTTCTATGCCGTGAGCGGCTATCTCCACAAGACCCCGGCTGATCTGAAGGCCGCGGCCACGGCGCTGGAGGGCGTCCAGCTGGCATGGGTCGATCCCGAGACCGGCGAGACTACGGATATTAAAGGCGCGATTACCGGCGAGAATGGCAAGGCAACATTTACCGTGGACAAGAAGTCCGCTACTGGCTATCTGGTCGCAAAGGGCGACGGTGAGGATGTCTTTACCATCATGAACCCCTCTGTGCAGGCCAATGTGGCGGAGGCGGGCAGCCTGAGCGTGACATTCAGCGGCGTGCACAGCGTGCAGGTAGCGTCCCTCAAGGTCTACACCTATACCGCTGGCGAGAAGGGCAACAGGAACCTGCTGGCGAACATGACGGCAGCCAACGGCGCCTATACTGTCAATTTGCCTGTGGGTGGCTATTGGGTAGAGGGTTACGACGAGAAAGGGAACTGCAACGGCGGTGTGTCCGTCACCGTGGATGCCACGCATACGGCGTTCAAGATCCAGCGTATCTACGGCATCAGCGTTTCCCCCTCCAACTGGAAGCTGGGCGAGGACTACACCCTGGAGGTGAAGGTCACTTCTGCCAACAACCAGGTACGTACCGTGGCGCTGGGCGAGGCGAATAACTGGGGCACCATGAAGCCCAGTTGCATCTTCGTGGTGGGCGACACGGTGGAGGCCACCGCGACCCCGGATGCGGTCAAGCATCCCAAAAACAATCCGGGTACGGCTGAAAAGACGCCTACCATGAACGATAGTCTCTCGCTCAACTGCAGCGATTTCGTGACTGTCACCTTCAATGTTCCGGAAAACTCCACTATCACGGTGGGTACGCTGGCCCAATACTTCGTCTACAGCTACATGGATGCAGTGGAGTCCGATGCGGCAAAGGGCACGGCCACGTACCACGTCAACAAGAATACAGACTATTTCTACCGTGTGCAGAATCCCAACGGTGTTACCTACTGGAACTACGCCAGATGGACAGCAGACGCTGAGGTAGAACTGACTGACGAGGACCTGTACATCGGCAATAGCGACTTCAACAAGAGCACGATCTATCGCTTTGAAAATAACGTGTATGACCGGGCGGACATTTACCTGAACATCAATACCCAGGGATACAAGAACATGGCCGTGGGTGAGACCTTCGAGCTGAACTCCTTCCGCAACTGGTTCGCCATCGAGAGCTTCGTGAACGCCAAGGTGGCGCTGCCTGACATGCACTATCAGGTCATCGACGTCAACGGCAAGCCCAGCGACGTGCTGACCATCACCCCCGACGAGAAAAACAGCAATGTGGCCACCATGACCGCCAACAAGGAGGGCACCGCCATCGTGCTGGTGACCTATGACGCCATGACCCACATGGCCGGGCAGAGCAGCACCGTCAGCAAACAGTTCTCCGCTATATGGCCGGAGTGCACCGGTGTGTTCATCGTCACCGTAGGTAATGACGGTACCGGCATCCAGACCAATATGACCCTGGACCGTATGGACGCCGTCATCACCAAGGAAGAGGCGCGCCAGCTGGACGCTGAGCACGACATCCTGTTCTACCTGGACAACAAGGGCGCGGAGTACAGCTTCAAGCCCGAGAGCGGCACCACTGTCACGGTGGCACGCTCCAGGGTCACCGATAAGATGACCTTCAGCGGCTTTACCTCCGACGGCGTGACTGTCGCCGGGGACGGCACTGTGACCGTGACCGGTCTGACCACCGGCCGCCACATCGTCAAGGTGGAAAAAGGCGGCAAGGCCAATTATCAGGTCATCACCGCCCGGGGCGTCAGCTATACACTGGTGGACAAGGACGGCGCGAAGCTGACCGAGGAAGCCAAGGCGGCGCTGAAGGCCGGCGACACTGTATATCTGCAGTTCAAAAATCTGGTCAGCCCCAAGGAGAAGCTGTCCGGTGCGTATAACTTCAACTTCTCTCTGTACTATAAGGGCGAGGACGGCACCTTCTTCAAGTCCGATCCCGGCGGCAACTATGGCGTGTATGATTTCAGCGGTAACCCTGACCGCCAAAAAATCGCCATCACCATCCCCAAGTATTGGGACGGCGAGACTTACTCCCTCTCCGGCGCGATCAAGCAGGCCGGGTGGCCGGGCGTGCCCACCCACCGCGGCATCACGTATGCCAAGGGTGCTGAGAAAGGTTTCAATGCGCCCAGCGTGTCCGGTATCCTGTCCCGTTTGCCCGAGGTGACGTTTGCACTTGCCGAGACGGAGTTCATCACCGGCACGCTGATCTTCAAGGGCAGCAACGGCAGCACCATCGACCGCAAGAACCTGACCATCACCATGACGGACAGCGACGGGAATGCGGTTGCCGTCAATGAGGACGGCACCTTCAAGGCCGTGGCCGAGACCTATACCTACGTCATCACCGGCGCGGGTGTGGAGTATGCCACCGGTTCCGTCACCGTCACCGAGGGCGGTGAGAACAAGTTTGAGATCCAACTGGTCACCACATCCGACACCGCATGGGACGGCACCAGCCAGACAGAGCCGGCCAAGAACGAGGCGGGTGTGTATCAGATCGGCACCGGCGCGGAGCTGGCGTGGTTTGTGAATGCCAGCCAGAAAAGCGCGGTCTCTGGTGTGCTGACCGGCGGCATCGATCTGGGCAAGTATCCCTGGCTGAATATCACCAGCAGCAACAAGGTGGAGCTGGATGGCCAGAACCATGAGATCATCGGCCTGAACGCCAAGAGCGGCATGTTTGGCCAGATCGGCGCTAATTCCCACATTCAGAATCTGACCCTGCGGGGCACGATCTCCGGCAGCGGCAGTGCCGGTGCTGTTGCGGGCTATGCTTGTGGTAACGGCATCGTCATTGAAAGCTGCTTCAGTTACGTAACCATCAGCAGTACCGGCAATAACGTGGGCGGCATCGTGGGCTATACCTACAACAACGCTACCGTCAAAAACTGCGCCAGCTTCGGCGCCGTTACCGGCGGCAGCAGCGTGGGCGGCATCATCGGCGGCTTTGTGGGCAACGGGAATATCGTCACCGGCTGCTACAACACCGGCAAAGTGACCGCCACGGGCAGTAAGGCCGGCGGTGTATTTGGCGGCAGTGGCTATGGCGTTGCCGTCGCCAACTGCTACAATACCGGCGAGGTTACTGCCAGCAGCGTGGCCGGCGGCATCGGCGGCGAGGCGAAGGGAGGAACACACTGGTCTACCGGTGCAGTTCTGGCCAAGATGTCCGTGACAAGTTGCTATACCGCTGGAAATACCAAGGCCTTCGGCAGCGTGCATGCCGCGTCTGCGGAGATCAGCAAGTGCTATTCCCTGAGCAAGGATGACGAGAGCGCGGAAGTGCTGGTCAAAGACGCCGAGTTGGACATGAGCGCGTTTGGCCTTGTCTGCGGTGGCTATCCCGCGCTGAAGTGGCAGAGGGACGTGACGTTCCACGAGACTGGCACCGAGGGCACCGTCACCGCCCCCACCTGCACGTCGAAGGGCTATACTACCCACACCTGCACCAAGTGCAATGTGATCTATAAGGACACCTATACGGCGGCGCTGGGCCATGACTGGTGCACGCACACCACCATTGATGATAACTGCGGTAAGTGCACTTCCGCTGCACCCGACTGCACAAAGGACGGCAGCATCACCCGTACCTGCAAACGTAACGGCTGCAGCGAGACCAAGGTGGATGTTGTGCCCGCGTTGGGGCATACACCCGGAAGCAGCGCAGTGACGAAGTACCCTGCGTACCGCACCTATACCTGTGACCGGTGCAAGGCGTTCGTCAAGGAATGGAACGATGAGCGCTTGCAGTATGTGACGCTGCCCGAGACCGGTGTGACCTCCGCTTCCGTGTCCGATAGCACGTATCCGTGGGGGTATAACACGGCCAAGGACCGCTTTGAGAGCACCAATGTTGATGTCGACAGAAGTACCTCTGAGACCGCTTTCGCGTTCACACTGAGCGCTCCTGCGGTGCTGACCTTCGACTACGGCGTGTCCTCCGAAAGCAGTTGCGATAAGTTCACCGCTGTCCTCAGCGATGGGACCAATACGAAAACGCTGGTCAACGGCATCAGCGGAAAGAACAGCGGCAGCTGCTCTGCCTGGCTGTCCGCCGGTACCTGGACGGTGACCTTTAAGTACGTCAAGGATGCTGCTGATAAGGGCGGTGAGGATATGGCCTGCGTCAGCAATATGAAGCTGACCGGTACCACCGCTCCCGCTTCTGACGCGGCGAATATCTACAAGAACACCGGCGACTATCTGGCGGGGCTGGGCACTCCCGGTACCGGCAGCATCGGCGGCGAGTGGATGGCACTGGGACTGGCCCGCAGCGGCCGCGACGTGCCCAATGTTGACACCTACTACCAGACGGTGGAGAATTATGTGAAGACGCATATCGCCGCCACTGGACGTCTGGACAGAAACAAGTCCACGGAGAACTCCCGTATCATCCTGGCGCTGACGGCTATCGGCAAGGACGTCACCGATGTGGGTGGACATGATCTGCTGAAGGGCCTGGACAACATGAATTATATCAAGCGGCAGGGCACCAATGGCCCCGTGTGGGCGCTGCTGGCGTTGGACAGCCACAAGTATCCGACCTCCGGTGACGTGACCCGTGACGCGCTGGTGAGTACCATCGTCGGTCTGCAGATGGAGAGCGGTGCGTGGTACATCGGCAGCAGCAAGCCGACCGCTGACGTGGATATGACCGCCATGGCCGTGCAGGCGCTGGCGCCCTACTACAGAACCAATGCCAGTGCCAAGGCGGCCGTGGACAAAGCGCTGGAGTACCTGTCCTCCGTCCAGAAGGCGGACGGTACCTTCTGCGAGTACGGCAACCAGGCGGCCAGCAGCGAGTCCACCGCCCAGGTGGTGGTTATGCTGATCGCTCTGGGGATCGACCCCGTCACCGATGCCCGGTTTACCAAGGGCGGTGTGAGCGTGCTGGACGCCCTGTGCAGCTTCTATGTGGACGGCGGCGGATTCAAGCACAAACTGGCCGATACCACGCGTGACGGTATGTCCACCGAGCAGGGCTACTATGCGCTGGCGGCGTACTACCGTATGAAGAACGAGAAGACGTTCCTGTACGACATGACGGACGTTTGCATCACCCATACCTTCGGTGAGTGGACCACTGTCAAGGCCGCTACCTGCACCGAGGCTGGCAGCGAGAAGCGCGTTTGCTCCGTGTGCGGCACCGAAGAGACCCGCACCGTCGCGGCGCTGGGGCATAAGTTCGGCGCGTGGACGGTAACTACCTCCGCGACCTGCACCAAGGCCGGTGTGGAGACCCGCACCTGCTCCGTCTGCAGTACCAGCGAGACCCGCACCGTCGCGGCGCTGGGGCATACGCCTGGCACGGTGGTCTATATGGACAAGGACTACCACTGGCAGATATGCACCGTGTGCAAAGCGGAGGTCAACAAGACCGCGCATACCTATGTGGGAGGTGCGCAGTGTGTCTGCGGTGCGGTGAAGTCCGAGGATGATACGCTGAAGCGCATCGAGGTATCTGACACGATCGAGGTGCCCGACACCCTGAAGGATAACGAGAAGCTGAACAGCCAGGATAAGATCAAGGCCGAGCTGCAGCTGCAGATCACCAAGAAGGACAGCAAGAACACGGAGGAGAACACAGCGGTGTTTGACGTGCAGTTGATGATCATCACCACCGTGAATGGGGAGCAGGTAAAGACGCCTGCCACCAAAGCGGACCTGGTAAAAGGCAAGATCACCGTACTGCTGCCCTATCCCGAGGCGATCGCTGCAGATTACAGCAAGTACAGCTTCACCGTGGCGCACCTTGTGACTATGGCGGACTGCGGCAAGGATGTGGGTACCGTGGAGTTCCCCGCTGTCGCCAAGACCCCCAACGGCCTGCTGGTGACGCTGACCGGTCTGTCCCCGGTGGCTATCAGCTGGACGGAGACCTCCAACCGCTACTACTACAACTCTGCCACCACGGCGCCGGACAAGACCGACTCCGCACGCACGGCGGACGACAGCCAGATGGTGCTGTGGCTGGGCAGCGCGGTCATGGCGGCGGCAGCCGCTGTGGTGCTGACCCGGAAGCAGAAACGCGCGGGCAAGTAACAACGGAACAGCCAACGCAGGGGCGCGAGAGCGCCTCTGCGTATGGCGCTTTTACGAGGTATGGAAAGCATGAAGAGAGCAAAGAGATTTTGGCTGTTGGCGCTGGCGCTGTCCCTGCTGCTGACCTGCGCCGCCTGCGGCAACAAGGCGGCGGACAGCGCTCCTGCCGGGAACAAGACCCGGCAGGAGCAGACCGCGGGGTCCAAGAAGAACGATGCAGCCAAGACGGACACCGCCAAGGCTGACGGCAAGCAGGACGAGAGCAAGACCGCGGACGACAAGAAGTCTGACGAGCAGAAGCCGGCTGGTGAAGCCAAAAAGACCGAGGAGGACACCAAAAAGCAGGAGGACACCAAAAAGCAGGAGGACACCAAAAAGCAGGAGGAGCCCAAGCAGGAGATAGACCCGGACACCGGCAAGGACAAGTATGAGACCGACCCGGTGCCGGAGGGCAAGCCCGCGCCGGTGGAGCCGGAGGACACCACGATCGACAAGAGCACCACCTATACCTGCACTATCTCCATCACCTGTGAGACCATTCTGGACAACTGGGACGCCTGGGACGAGTGGGACAAGGAGGCGGCGGATGCCAAAAAGCCCCTTGTGCCCTCCAACGGGGTCATCCTGGGGACCACATCGGTGACCTTCAGTGAGGGGGAGAGTGTATTTGACGTGCTGCAGCGGGTCTGCAGACAGAACGGCATCCACATGGAGTCCAGCTGGACGCCCATGTACAACAGCGCATACGTGGAGGGCATCAACAACCTGTATGAATTCGATGTGAGCCAGGGCTCCGGGTGGATGTACTCCGTCAACGGCTGGTTCCCCAACTACGGCTGCTCCCGCTATGTGCTGCAGGACGGCGACAGCATCGCCTGGCGCTATACCTGCGACTACGGCGACGACGTGGGCGGCGGCTACGCCGCGGGCTGACAGACAAAAAAACAAGCGCCGAACCGGTGGTTCGGCGCTTGTTTTTGCGGCAGAGAGGGGGGGTCAGCAGGCCCTTGTCCTCCATGTCCCGCAGCTGGGCGGTCAGGACCTTCTGGGTCACGTGGCCGATGGATTTTTTCAGTTCGCCGAAGCGCTTCGTGGTGAAGCCCAATGCCGAGGCCTACGATCTGGAGATCCCGGAGATCAACTGCGTGTACACCCACATGATGGGCCACGACTGCCACTCCATCGTGGCGGGCTGCCCCCATGCCGACGGCATCATCTCCCAGCTGAACTACTATATCTGCAAAGGATTCGACCTGGTGCTGACCTCCCACTATACCCCGGAGGACCTGAAGGATGCGCAGACCAAGGTGGCCTATCTGACGGAACTGAAGGAGATCGCCCTGACCTGCGAAAGCGCCGATGAGATGAGGGCGAAGGTACAGGCAAAGTACCCCGACTACAGCGGGGTGAATTATCTGGACATGACCGTGGGCTTTTTCTTCCCCAACAAGTAAGGGCCCGGAAAGGAGCGCGTTATGACGCAGGCGGAGCGGCGGCTGTTTTTGATCCGGTCGCTGATGAAAGAGAAAACGGAGTATCGCGATCTGTCCATCCCGGCGGAGAGCGGGGAGCAGAAGCGGCTGCCACGCCTGCATCGACAACTGCATCCACACCTATGCGGGCGTCCAGCTGCGGCTGGAATGTGCCCGCCTGATGGCGGAGCAGGGGCACGCCGAGCCCACGGGACAGGCGAAGCTCACCCGGGCGTATGACCTGCCCTGCGACTATGTGCTGCACACGGTGGGGCCCATCGTGGAGGGGCGCGTGACGGTGGAGGACGAGCGGCTGCGGGCCTCCTGCTATCGCGCCTGCCTGAAGCTGGCGGAGCGGAACGGCGTAGAGAGCATCGCGTTCTGCTGCATCTCCACCGGGGTGTTCCGCTTCCCGAACCAGCGGGCGGCGGAGATCGCCGTGGTGCTGCGGGAACTGAAAAGATGAGGGAAAGCTCCCTGTACCAGGACGCCCCCTCCGGCTGTGCCGGAGGGGGCGTTCGCGCGCCGTGTGAGCGGCATCTTGACAGGGAAAATAGACTTTGCCACTATACGGTCAAAAGGAACGTGCTTGCGGGGCGCGGCGTTGATACCGGGGAGAGCCGCAGAGATGCGGCTTTCTGTAAAATAAATGGTTAGTCCGCTCTAACTATTCGTGCCGGGCGTTACGGCGCCGTATACTATCACAGGCGGGACGTATGGTAAAACAGGGAGGTCGATCGTATGAGTATCTTTGCTTCTGTGCTGCGCACGGTGTACAAGTTGTCCGGCGCGAAAAAGGCGCTTGCCCTGCCGGAGGATGCGCTGCGCAGGGAGATAGAAAAGCAGAACCGGCATCGGGGCGTCTTTGCACCCACGGACCGCAAGGCGTATTATGAGACCGTCACGGTCAACGGCTTTCCGTGCCTGATCGTCCGGGAGAGCCCGAGACCGGCCCGGCGGGCGATCCTCTATTTCTTCGGCGGCGGAATGGTCATCGGTCCCGACAGGTGCGACCTGCCCGTGATGCGTAAGCTGGCGCGTGATACCGGCTGCGACGTGTGGTTCCCGTTTTATCCGCTCTGCGCGGAGCACTGCATTACCGAGACCTACGACATGGTATACGAGTGCTACTGCAGGATCCATCCGAATACCCGCCGGCACTCGGCGCGGTATTCTTGTTCGGTGCAGCCCGGATGCGCGGTCATATAGGCGAGTAGGTACTCCCGTACATTCGCCCGGAGGTCTTTCCGGGCGAACCGGAAGTCATACTTTTATCCTTCACTTGTCGCAATAGTTAATACCCCGATAATCTGGGATAAAAACAAAAAACACTTCAGAAAAAGCCCTCTGAAATCCACGATTTCAGAGGGCTTTTGGTCCGAGTAGTGCGGCTCGAACGCACGGTCTCCTGGTCCCAAACTTATCGGGACACTTTTTCTGCTCGTTTATAGCGGTTTTCAGCCATTTTCTATTTGTTTCATTTACTCTTTGGCGCTCTTATCTCCACTGTTTCCGGGTGTTCCGGAGCCGTCTGTGGTAATCTATGTGGTCAAAAACGCTTCCCGTTCGGTTTTCGGTGAAGATTCACCGGTGCCGGATGGGAAGCGTTTTGTGTTTCAGACCGTCTGCATTGTAACTCTGAGGAGGGTGTTATGCAAGTGGTTTCTGCGAGAGTGACAGCTCAAAGATTGAGCCGCTATAGACAAAGAATAGGCAGGAAGATAAGCGAGGTACTTTTCGTGCTCCCTGAGTATAAATTCCTTAATACAGGCATAATAGTAAGGGATTTATGGCACAGTCTATTGACTATTCCCTTATTTCGTATTACTATTTAAGGGAAAGCGAATGGAGGTGAAGGAATGAGAACCTTCAATTACTCTGCAATTAAGGAACAGAAGTGGGACTCGGATGTTCTTGGCCTAATTGCGGCCATATACAAGGAAGCCGGAAAGCAAGAATTGTATTTGAAGCAGCGTCCGGAGGAACTTGAAAAGCTCGTGGAGATTGCCAAGATACAGAGCACTGAGGCATCGAATGCCATCGAGGGCATCGTCACCACGAGTACCCGAATCCGGCAGCTCGTCGAGGAGAAAACCACGCCGAGGAACCGAGATGAGCAGGAGATCGCTGGATACCGCGATGTGCTGAGTATCATTCATGAGAGCTTTGATGCGATTCCAATCACGCAGAACTATATCCTGCAGCTTCATAAAATCTTGTACAGCCACATGAATAACCCGCTTGCGGGCCGCACCAAAGCTACGCAGAACTATATCACTGCCACCTATCCGGACGGTCATGTGGAAACGCTGTTCACACCGCTCGCCCCTTATGAAACGCCGGAAGCGCTGGATAGAATCTGCGAGGAATACAACCGCGTAATCGGGAATATGGAACTGGAGCCGTTGATTGCAATCCCGGTTTTCATCCATGACTTCCTGTGCATTCATCCGTTTAATGACGGCAACGGAAGAATGAGCCGTTTGCTCACAACACTGCTCCTGTACCGGAGCGGATTTTATGTCGGCAAGTATATCTCCCTTGAAGCAAAAATTGCCAAAAACAAGGACCTGTACTACGATGCACTTGCGCAGGCGCAAACCGGCTGGCACGAAGGCACCGAGGATGTAGTGCCTTTCATCAAGTACCTGCTCGGAACGATCCTTGCGGCCTATAAAGACTTTGAGGATCGCGTGGCGCTTGTAGAAACCAAGCTGCCCGCACTGGAAATGGTGCGCAGAGCAAGCAAGAATAGAATCGGGCGGTTCAATAAGCAGGACATCCGCGAGCTTTGCCCGACGCTCAGCGACAGTTCCATAGAGGGAGCCTTGCGGAAGTTAGTCGCCGTTGGTGAACTGAAAAAAGAAGGAAAAGGTAAAAACACCTGCTATTTCAGACTGAATTAAATTTCCGTCAAATTAGAGGGCCGCACCTGTTCATACGAGCAGGTGCGGCCCTTTTGGTCGCTTTACGGAAGTTGGCGTATAGTTCAACGGTTGAGCCGCTATAGACAAGGAATATACCCAAAGTCCCCTGCCGAAACACACTCGCCTTACCCGAAGAAATACTGCTTCATATCTGAG
>CAKTOW010000006.1 GCA_934590325.1 uncultured Oscillospiraceae bacterium | reverse complement strand
TGACGGGAATCGAACCCGCATCCCCAGCTTGGAAGGCTGGTGCCCTGGCCATTGTGCTACACCCGCGTGCGCCCTCCGCTCAAATCGTCAGCTTGTATATATTACCATAGGGCACCGCATGTGTCAAGAAAAAAATCGCGGAATCCGCCACTTTTCCGTGGAAATGCCTGTGTCTACGCTCCGTGGATAAAGTCAGCGGCGGGGGGATGGACAAAAACCGGGGCTGTGGTATACTGGTGCCAACAACAAAAAGGAGGCCGAGGCCATGAACGTGGAAAAGGTAGGCGCCTATCTGGCGTCCCTGCGCAAGGGGCGGGACATGACCCAGCAGCAGGTAGCGGATATATTAGGTGTATCCAACAAGACCGTCAGCAAGTGGGAATCCGGCGCGGGACTGCCGGATATTGCCGCCCTGCCGGCGCTGGCGGCACTGTACGGCGTGACGGCGGACGACATCCTGGCGGGGGAGACCCGGCCCCGGGCCTGCGGCGACGCTCCCTCGGAGGTGGGGCAGTATCTGGAACGCCGCAGCGGTCTGCGGTTCCGCGTCGGGTACAGTGTGGCGGTGATGCTGCTGGCGGCATGGGCAGCCTTCCAGTATAAAACATGGTCATGGCTGTTTCTGCTGGCCTCTCCAATATGTCTGTGGTTGGGCTGGAGCACCTGCCATGGCAAGGACGCCCTGCGCCGGCGATTGCTGGTGCTGGTGCCGCTGGGTGCCGCGTGGGTGTACGCGCTGGCGCGGGATGTACCCTTGTGGAACGGTGTGAGCGGATGGGTGAGCACGGTGCTGCCCAACGCCCATCAGGCGGGCTGGGCGCAGGTGATGATAGAGCGGTTCGCCGTTTGGCTGCTCCTGCTGGTGACATTGGGGGTGCTGTACGGCGTGGGGTCGCTTATAGCACGGCAGCCGCTGCTCAAGGATAAAGCCACCCGCCGGGCGGCGTTTATCGGCTGGGGACTGACGCTGTGCTCGGAGGCGGTCTGCCTCCTCCTCTGCTGGCAGCCGGCACTGGCATATATCACGACCAGAACCAACACTTGGAGCAGCACGCGCGGCGACTATACCAGTCTGGCGGGGGAACGGGTGATGGCGTTTTATAACGTCTACGATCCCGTGATGCATGTGCAGAGAGGGATCATCGCCGTCACGGTCGTCGTCTGCATTGTGCTGGCACTCCGCGCCCGCAGGCGGGAGAAGGAAAATTAAACTTGTCTAACCTACCGGGTTGGTGGTATACTAAATACACGGGTCGTCCGCCGGCCCGTGTATTTTTTCTGACAGGAGGGGTACCGTATGATCTCCACGAAAGGACGCTATTCCATCCGCGTGCTGCTGGATCTGGCCGAGCACCGCAGCGGGGACTTTATACCCATGAAGGAGGTGGCCGCCCGGCAGGACATCTCCCTGAAATACATCGAACGGCTCATGCCCGTGCTGAAGTCCGCCGGTCTGGTGGAGAGCGTCCACGGCATCGGCGGCGGCTACCGCCTGACGCGAGAGCCGGAGGACTACACCCTCTGGGAGATACTGGAGCTGGCGGAGGGCGACCTTGCGCCCGTCACCTGTCTCCAGCCGGACGCCCCGGTGTGCCAGCGGGCGGGGGAGTGCCGCACGCTGGGCGTGTGGCAGGGGTTTTACAAGCTGACGCAGGACTACTTCTCCCACATCACGCTGGCCGACCTGATGAACGCCCCAGCCGGGGACAATTATGTGATATAAGCGAAAAAGAACCGCCCGCGGGCGGTTCTTTTTTGCCTGTTCAGGGCTGATAGGTCAGGGATACGGTGTCGTTATCGGAGCCGTCCAGGTTGTAGTAATAGCCTGTCAGCGTCACAGACCCGACCTCGTTCACATCTACCAGCCGATTGAACACGTAGGTGTAGTTTTCAAAGGCAGCTTGACCGTCGCCGGTAATGGAGCCGATGACCCAGTTCATCAGGTTTTTGCTGCTGCTTTCCACGGCGAAGCTGCTGCCGTCCTTGGCGTTGACCAGCACCTCGTCAGTGTGTATTTCGCGGCTGGGGTCGGGATTCACGATGGTCATGCCCAGGGCAGAGAGCGTCACGATCTCGCCGTTTTTGGCAGTCATGGTCTTGACGGGCACGTAGGTCTGGGGCTGGATAGAGATGGAGTAAGGCTGGCTAGCACTGTCGCACACGGTGAAGTAGAGGTCGTCACCCTTCTGGAAATCCTTACCGGCTGCAAAATAGAGCACCACCTGCAGGCGGGTATCGGTGCTGGCATCCTCGTCCACATGGCATCTGCTGCTGATGCAGGTACCGCCGTAGCCCTGTGCGTCGGGCGCGCTGCCCAGCCACATGGACGGCTCGGCGGACATATCCACGGCTTCGCCGTATCCTGCGTCTGTATACTTCACACCGTCCGGATTCTCCACCGAGTAGGTCAGCATACCGCTGCCGCTTTCATCTATGAGGAGCGTGCCGAGGCGGATGGTGTTGCCCTCGACCGTCATTTCCGCGTCCAACTTGGACAAATACTTGCCCACCAGCCGCTGAGTGGTAGCTGTGTCGCCGGGAATGCGTTCCATATCGGGAACGGACACGGCGTTTCCCTTACCGTCGTCCACAGTAGGCGTGGTGGCATCCAAATCGTCGGTAAAGGCGTGGTGGGTGGTGTCGTCCACCTTGTCGGCGGGGGATACGTCCGCCCGGATCAGGGTCACGATGCCGCCGGCCACGGCAATGGTCAGCGTCAGCGCGGCGGCAATGGCGACCACGGCGCTCTTGCCCAGCGCGCGGCGTGTTTTTTTCTCGTTTCGCATGGTCTTTCTAACCTCCGTCAGTGTGTCCGGGGAGGCGTGCAGCGCGGAAAACGTCTTTTCAAATAATTCTCTGTCATGCATACTGCGGCACCTCCGATAAGATATGTTTCAGCTTCTCTCTGGCGCGGGAGAGCCGGGTGCGCACCGTTTCCTCCGGTACGCCCAGCAAAGCGGCGATCTCCTTCTGGCGGTAGCCCTCGTAGTAGTACAGCAGCACCGGCAGGCGGTAGCGCCTGTCCAGGGACATCACCGCGTCGAACAGCTCCCGGTACTGGGGCTGCTCGAACACCAGGGTGTTCTCGTAGTCGGCGATGTCCTCCGCCTTGTGCCACGGGGCGCGGAGCACGTTCTTGCAGCGGTTGACCGTGACGCGAATGAGCCAATTCTTTACGTGGGCGTCACTTTCGAACGCCTTGTCCTGTCTGTACAGCTGTATCAGCACGTCCTGGGTCACATCGTCGGCATCGTCCCGGCAGCGCAGATAGCTGTACGCCACACGGAACACCGTGTCCATATACCGCTCCGCCAGCGGGGTGAACTGTTCGTCCGTCATAGGGGGTCTCCTTTTGTTGAGGTGAAAGGCCTTTCGTATATCATACACCCGGGGAGTGGAAAATGTTTCAAAAAAACAGAAAAAAGTGAAAAGGAAGCAGAGGAAAAGCAAAAAATGACGAACGGACCCCATAAGAGGTCCGTTCGTCATTTTTGTGAGGAGAAAAGGTAGGAAGGAAGAAAAATGGTATTGCGTTTTGTATCAGTCCGCGAAGAGCGGGGTGGAGAGATAGCGGTCGCCGGTGTCGGGCAGCAGGACCACGATGGTCTTGCCCGCGTTCTCCGGGCGCTTGGCCAGCTCGATGGCCGCCCACAGGGCCGCGCCGGAGGAAATGCCCACCAGCACGCCCTCGCGCCGTCCGACCTCCTTGCCGACGGCGAAGGCGTCGTCGTTGTCCACGGGGATGATCTCATCGTAGACCTTGGTGTCCAGCACGTCGGGGACGAAGCCCGCGCCGATGCCCTGTATCTTGTGGGCGCCGGCCACGCCGGTGGACAGGACGGCGGAGGTCTTGGGTTCCACGGCTACCACCTTGACGTTGGGTTTTTTCTCCTTCAGGAACTTGCCGGTACCGGTGATGGTACCGCCGGTGCCGACGCCGGCCACGAAGAAGTCCACCTTGCCGTCGGTGTCGGCCCAGATCTCGGGGCCGGTGGTCTCGTAGTGGGCCTTGGGGTTGGCGGGGTTGACGAACTGCCCGGCCACAAAGCTGCCCGGTATCTCCTTGGACAGCTCGTCGGCCTTGGCGATAGCACCCTTCATGCCCTTGGCGCCCTCAGTGAGCACCAGCTCGGCGCCGTAGGCCTTCATCAGCTGGCGGCGCTCCACGGACATGGTCTCGGGCATGACGATGATGATGCGGTAGCCGCGGGCGGCGGCCACGGAGGCCAGGCCGATGCCGGTGTTGCCGGAGGTGGGCTCGATGATGACGGAGCCGGGCTTCAGGACGCCCTTGGCCTCGGCGTCGTCGATCATGGCCTTGGCGATGCGGTCCTTGACGGAGCCGGCGGGGTTGAAGTACTCCAGCTTGGCGACGATCTTCGCCTTCAGGTCGTGGGCCTTTTCGATATGGGTGAGCTCCAGCAGGGGGGTCTTGCCGATCAGCTGGTCAGCGGAAGTGTAGATGTTAGACATGGTATGTATCTCCTTTATATTGTCGATGTTGGTGTGGGGAATGAAATGGGGAAGGGGGTCAACATCGGCCGGTCAGGGGGAGATGGTGCAGAACGTGGGTCATGGGAAGCACCTCGTTTCTGAAAAGTCGACTACCAACTCGGTAGGTTGGTATAGTTATAGCACGGCGGAGGGGATTTGTCAACCACCTTTTTGAAAAATTTTTCCGGGGGAGGAATGTGACAAATTTGAAAGGGCGCGGCACTTGCGGGAGAGGGGGAGGGGAGGGTATAATGGATAATAAGATAATGGCGAAGAAGCGGAGAGGGCGAGGCGTATGTACCGTATATTTATCGTGGAAGATGACCGCACCATTGCATCGGCGGTGGCGGGGCTGGCGGAGAGCTGGGGACTGGAGGCGCGGTGCGCACAGGACTTCCGCGCCGTGACGGAGGAGGCGGAGGCATTCCGGCCGCACCTCATTATATTGGACATCGCGCTGCCGTGCTACGACGGGTATCACTGGTGCAGGGAGCTGCGGAAGCAGACGAACGCGCCGATACTGTTCCTGTCCTCCGCCGGGGACAATATGAATGTCATCATGGCCATGAACTTCGGCGCGGACGACTTCATCGCAAAGCCCTTTGACGGCGGGGTGCTGATGGCCAAGGTGCAGGCGCTGCTGCGCCGCAGCTACGACATGGCGGCGCCGGCGGTGCTGCGGGAACACCGGGGCGCGCGGCTGTATGCCGACGACCAGAAGCTGACCTATGAGGGGCAGACGGTGGAGCTGACGAAAAACGAGTACCGCATTCTGCTGTGCCTGATGGAGAGCGCGGGAAAGGTGGTCAGCCGGGAGAAACTGATGCAGCGGCTGTGGGAGACTGACAGCTTTGTGGACGAGAACACCCTGACCGTCAACGTGAACCGGCTGCGGCGGAAGCTGGCGGGGGCGGGGCTGACGGACTTCATCGCCACCCGGCACGGGGTGGGCTATGTGATACAGTGAGGGGGACATGGGTATGAGAGCGTATCTGCGGGAGCACAGCGCGGTGGTGGGGGCATTTTTCGCATTCACGGCGCTGTTTGCCGCGTCCTTTGCCCTGTACGGCCTGCCGCTGGCGGCGGTGGCCTATCCGGCGGGGCTGTGCCTGCTGCTGGGGGCGGGGCTGGTGGCCTTCGACCTGCTGCGGCGGCGGAGGAAGCACAGAGAGCTGGTGCGGCTGCAGGAGGCCGGGGCGGCCATGCTGGACCGGCTGCCGGCCATGGACACCGCCGAGGGGGCGGACTGCGCCGCCATCATTGAGGTGCTGCGCCGGGAGCTGCGGCGGCAGGCCACGGAGAACGGGACGCGGCGGGCGGAAACAGTGGCCTATTACACCGCGTGGGTGCATCAGATCAAGACGCCCATCGCCGCCATGCGGCTGACGCTGCAGGGGGAGGACACACCCGCCGCGCGGCGGCTGACGGCGGAGCTGGGACGTGTGGAGCAGTATGTGGACATGGTGCTGACGTACCTGCGGCTGGAGGAGGGCGGCAGCGACTATGTGATACGGGAGTGCGACGTGGACGAGGTGGTGCGCGCCGCCGTGCGGCGGTTCGCCGGGGAGTTCATCGACAGGCGCATCGCGCTGGACTATACGCCGGTGGAATGGCGGACGGTGACGGACGGCAAGTGGCTGACCTTCGTGGTGGAGCAGCTGCTGAGCAACGCGCTGAAATACACCGGGCAGGGCGGCACCATCCGCGTGTACCGGGACGGGGACGACCTGTGCGTCAGCGACAGCGGCATGGGCATCGCGCCGGAGGACGTGCCGCGGGTGTTCGACATGGGCTATACCGGGCAGAACGGGCGGCTGGACAGGCGGTCCAGCGGCATAGGGCTGTACCTGTGCAGACGGATATGCGGCAACCTGCGGCACGGCATACGCATCGAGTCCACGGTGGGAAAAGGGACGACGGTGCGGGTGACGCTGGAGCGGGGAGAGTTCGTGGCGGAGTGAAAAGCGGAATTGTGACAGTGTTGTTCGCCATTGGTAAGGCAAACCGATGGAATGGGGGAGAAGGGCGGACTATAATGGCCTTGTAAGACAAAGGAGGTCATAGATATGAGTATTTTAGAGGTCAGCGGGCTGCGGAAGGTGTACACCTCGCGGCTGGGCGGCAGCCGGGTGGAGGCGCTGCGCAGCGTCAGCTTCACCGTGGAGCAGGGCGAATATGTGGCTATCATGGGCGAGTCGGGCAGCGGCAAGACCACGCTGCTGAACATCCTGGCGGCGCTGGACGACCCCACGGCGGGCACCGTGCGGCTGGAGGGCCGCGAGCTGCACAAGATACGGGAGAAGGACGCGGCGGCGTTCCGGCGGGATAACCTGGGCTTCGTGTTCCAGGAGTTCAACCTGCTGGACACGTTCACGCTGGAGGATAATATCTATCTGCCGCTGGTGCTGGCGGGGATGGGCTATGAGGATATGCGGCAGCGGCTGATGCCCATCGCCAGAGAGCTGGGACTGACGGAGCTGCTGAAGAAGTACCCCTACGAGGTGTCCGGCGGGCAGAAGCAGCGGGCCGCCGTGGCGCGGGCCATCATCACGGAGCCGAAGCTGCTGCTGGCGGACGAGCCCACCGGCGCGCTGGACAGCGGCTCCACCGATGAGCTGCTGCGGCTGTTCGCGGCCATCAACCGGGCGGGACAGACCATCCTGATGGTGACCCACTCCGTGAAGGCGGCCAGCCGGGCGGGGCGCGTGCTGTTCATCAAGGACGGCGAGGTGTTCCACCAGCTGTACCGGGGGGAGGACGACGACACCCGGTTCTACCAGCGCATCACCGATACGCTGACCATGCTGCAGTCGGGCGGTGAGCGGGTATGAAAAAGGCATTGTACGCCCGCCTGGCCTGGACGGGCATGGTGAAAAACAAGAGACTGTATCTGCCGTATCTGCTGAGCTGCGGCGGTATGGTGCTGATGTTCTACATCCTCGTGGGGCTGTCCGGGTCACCGGTGCTGGAGAATATGGCCGGCGGCGGCAGCAGCAGTGCCAGAATACTGCGGCTGGGCACGGTGGTCATCGCCGTGTTCGCGCTGCTGTTCCTGTTCTATACCCACGCCTTCCTGGTGCGGCGCAGGGAGCGGGAGTTCGGCCTGTACAACATACTGGGCATGGGCAAGGGCAACATCGCCCGCGTCCTGCTGTGGGAGACCGCCATCACCTACGGTATGACCACGGCGGCGGGACTGCTGCTGGGCGTGGCGCTGTACAAGCTGGCGGAGCTGGGCATGGTGCGGCTGCTGCAGGTGCAGGTGACGTACACCCTGTCGGTGTCCGTCAGCTCACTGCTGGCAACGGCGGCGCTGTTCGCCATCATCCACGTGCTGATCCTGCTGGACGGGCTGCGGCGGCTGCGGGGCGTGAGCGCCATCGCGCTGCTGCGCAGCGAGAACATGGGGGAGAAGCCGCCCAGGGCCAAGTGGGTGCTGACGGCGGCGGGCGCGGTGCTGCTGGCCGGGGCCTATGCGCTGGCGGTGTCCATCCGGGAGCCGCTGGCGGCGCTGCTGTGGTTCTTCACGGCGGTGATCATGGTGATACTGGCCACGTATATGCTGTTCATCAGCGGGTCGGTGACGCTGTGCAGGAGCCTGCAGCGGAACAAGCGGTACTACTACCAGCCCCAGCACTTCGTGTCCGTGTCCTCCATGGCCTACCGGATGAAGCGCAACGGCGCGGGACTGGCGTCGGTGTGCATCCTGGCTACCATGGTGCTGGTGATGATCTCCTCCACCACGTGCCTGTACTTCGGGCAGGAGAAGGCCGTGGGCAGCCGGTATCCCCACGACCTGGCGGTGACGGTGTACGGCGGTGAGCATCTGCTGGACGAGGCGGAGGTGGCCGGGCTGCGCGAGGGCGTGGAGAGCACCATATTCAACTTCGGGGGCAAGGTCAGCAATGTGGCGGAGTACCGGGAGGTGTCCATCAGCGGGCTGCTGGACGGCGGGGACATCCGCATCGACAGCACGGGCGCCAGTGTGACCGACAGCACCCACGCCATACAGATACACCTCCTGCCGCTGGAGGACTACAACGCCGCCACGGGGCAGAGCCTGACACTGGGCGACGGGCAGGTGTATGTGGCCGCGCTGCGGACGGAATTCAACAGCGATACGCTGTCCATCGACGGAGGCATGGTGCGCCACGTGATGAAGCGGGAGATACCCATGCTGGGCGGCCCGGCGGTGGCGGACATCACCCCGTCCCTGATGGTGGTGGTGCCGGACTTTGAGCGGTTCGTGCCGGAACTGCAGAGCTATCTGGAGGACAAATACGGCTGGTATCCCGGCGCGTACTGGAACTACGGCTTTGACACCGACCTGCCGGAGAACCAGCAGGCGGACATAGACGGCGTGACGCCCAACCTGGAGAATGCGCTGAACCGCTATCTCAGCGGCGTCAGCAGCGACTGGAGCGTGGGGGTCAGCGTGGAGTCCAAGGCGGGGAACCGGGCGGACTTCTACGGCACCTACGGCGGGCTGTTCTTCCTGGGCATCATGCTGAGCATCGTGTTTATCTTCGCGGCGGCGGCCATCATCTACTACAAGCAGCTGTCCGAGGGCTATGAGGACCAAAGCCGGTTCGACATCATGCAGAAGGTGGGCATGACCAAGGGCGACATACGCAGGAGCATCAACAGCCAGCTGCTGACGGTGTTCTCCCTGCCGCTGGTGATGGCGGGGCTGCACCTGTGCTTCGCTTTCCCGTTCATCCACAAGCTCCTGCTGCTGTTCAATCTGGACGACAGGGGACTGCTGGTGGGCACCACGGCGGTGAGCTTTTTAGTGTTCGCGGTGCTGTATGCGGTCGTGTACAAGCTGACGGGGAACGCATACTATCACATCGTGGCGGACCAAAAGGAATAACACAGGAAAAGAGGCGGCGGGAGCCGCCTCTTTTTCTGCGTTTCTGCCGCGATTTTTGCGCAGAAAGAGCATTTTGTGCAGACAAATCGCGGACATGTTCTTGTATAATATATACTGATATCCTATTGGTTCGTGTATTAACGGTATTTTAACATACGGCGCGGCGTGCCGCGCACAAGGAGGAAGTATGCGCAATATATGGACGGTGTTCAAGACCGATATGCGGTCGCTGAGCAAGTGCTTTTTCGCCTGCGTGGTGGTGGTCGCCATCGCGCTGCTGCCCAGCCTGTACGCATGGCTGAACATCTATTCCAACTGGGATCCCTACGGGAACACCGGGGGCATATCCATCGCCATAGCGTCGCTGGACGAGGGCTATACCGACGAGGACGGCGTGTATGAGAACAAGGGCGACGACGTGGTGGCCGACCTGCGGGAGGCCACGTCTATCCACTGGGTGGAGGTGGATACGGAGGAAGAGGCCAAGAGCGGCGTGGAGTCCGGGGACTACTACGCGGCGGTGGTCATAGACAGGGAGTTCAGCAGGAATATGTTCCGGATGCTGACGGACTGGACGGGCAAGCCGGCCATCACCTACTATGAGAACGCCAAGAAGAACGCCGTAGCCACCAAGATCACCGACACGGCGGTGGAGACACTGAAGCGTTCCATCAGCGAGAACTATCTGGAGGTGGTCATCGGGGGCATCATGGAGCAGGGGAACCTGCTGGCCGCCGACCTGACCGCTGACGACCCGGAGACCGCCGTCAGGGGCGTGCTGTATCAGGCGCAGGACCTGCTGAACGCCTGCGGGCGGATGATGGACGCCTTTGAGGCGGCGGGCGGAAGCGGCGGCGTGTCACCGGCGGACGCGGACGCGCTGGCGGACGCCGTGGCGAATATCAACAAGGACCTGCCGGACGGCTCACAGCTGCAGCAGACGGCGGCGGAGATACAGCTGCAGGTGAACGCGGCGCTGGCCAAGGTAGAACGGGCGCTGGACAGGCTGCAGGAGGCCATCGACAATGCACCGGAGCTGCCGGACGCGCAGCAGCAGCTGGTGGACGCGGCGGAGCAGCTGGAGAGTACCGCCGCCGCACTGAACACCTGGGCGGACAGGATAGAGAGTCTGGCGCCCCTGGCGGCCAGCCAGGCCAGGGACATCGCGGGACAGTGTACACAGCTGGCGGCGAAGCTGCGGTCGCTGGCGCAGAAGCCCAGCGTGGGAGACCTGATGGACGACTGCCGGGCGCTGGTGAGCGACATACGGGCCATGACGGATAAGATACCCGTCACGGCCAAGGAGCTGCACAAGGAGCTGGACAGCGTGGCCGGCGACGTGGCGGATGCCATGGAGGGCGTGGCGGCGCTGGCCTCCGACGCAAAGGAGATGAAGGCGGCGCTGGCGGATACCTCCGGGGCGCTGGGCACCACCATGGAGCTGCTGCGCCCGGCCACGGACAGGATGATCGCGTCCCTGAAGGGCGTCATAGACGACCTGCAGGGCAAGACCGCCGAGGAGTATATAGACACGCTGACCACCGTGCTGGGCGGAGACCCGGCGGCCTACGGCCAATACTTCCCGGAGATGGTGCAGACCAGCGTGAACGCCATATATCCCATCGCCAACTACGGCTCGGCCATGACGCCGTTCTATACGGTGCTGGCTATATGGGTGGGCGGCGTCATACTGTCGTCGCTCATCAAGATACACGCCAGGACGGAGGGGCTTATCGACCCGAAGCCGGCGGAGCTGTACTTCGGGCGGTATCTGTTCTTCTTCCTGCTGAGCCAGATACAGGCGGCGGTCATCGTCACCGGCGACCTGTTCCTGCTGAAGGTGCAGTGTCTGCACCCGGGGATGATGTATCTCACCGGGGCGCTGACGGCCTTCACGTTCAGCCTGCTGATCTACTCGCTGGCCATATCCTTCGGCGACGTGGGCAAGGCCATTGTGGTGGTCATCATGGTCATGCAGATCGCGGGGTCCTCCGGCACGTTCCCCATCGAGCTGCTGCCGGAGATCTATCAGAAGATATACCGGTTCTTCCCGTTCCCCTATGCTATCGACGCCATGCGGGAGTGCATCTGCGGCATGTACGGCAACTACTACTGGCGGCAGATAGGGTTCCTGCTGCTGTTCGCGGCAGCGGCGCTGCTGATCGGCCTGCTGGTGCGGCGGCCGTTCATGGGGCTGAACCACTTCATGGAGGAAAAGCTGGAAGAAACGGAATTGCTGTAAAGGAGGTGCTGACCCATGTCCAAAGAGCGAGAATACCAGGAACTGTATGACCGGCTGCTGCGGGAGGTCAGCACCCTGCACCAGAACAACCGGCGGCGCATCCGCAATGGTATGAGGATGCTGCTGGCGGTGACGCTGGGGCTGATGCTGCTGATGTTCCTGGCGGAGGGGAACAAGGTGTTCACCCTGATGCTGTGGATACTGTCTATGTTCGCGGTGGCGGCGTATCTGATCGCCGTGGAGTACGCGGACTATGAATTGCAGAAGAAGCTGGAATATGTGACCCAGATGGAGCAGGAGAGCATGGGCACGCTGCTGGAGCTGCCCGAGCTGCCCAGGGTGCCCCGTGTGGGACTGCTGCTGCGCCATGGGGCGCGGGAGGAAGAGCCCTCCGCCGGGGCGGAGGACGCGGCGCTGCAGGAGACCGCGCAGGAGGATGTCGCTCCGGACAGCCATGCGCAGGAGACCGCACAGGCGGAGAGCGCCGCGGCGGAGCCCGTGCAGACGGCGGAGACCGACGGGGAGACTGCGCCGGAGACCGGGGCGGACTATTCCGTGGAGGACATCCTGCGGGAGGTCAACGGCGAGGCGGAGCCCGCAGTCCGCGGAGAGACCTTCGGTGGTGCGCGGGTGCTGGAGCGGCTGCTGGAGGACCCGGAGAAGCTGGCGGGAGACCTGGACGCCCTGACCAGGGCGCTGCAGGGGCTGTCCGACGACCTGCGCCGCAGCGCGGCGGACGGGCGGAAGGAGGATGACCGATGAGGAATATCTGGAATATCTTCCGCGCCGACTGGCGGCGGCTGACCGCCAGCGTGGTGGCTGTGGTGGTGCTGCTGGGCCTGTGCCTGGTGCCCTGCCTGTACGCATGGTTCAATATCCTGTCCAACTGGGACCCCTACGGCGTGGCATCCACCAGCCGCATCAAGGTGGCGGTGGCCAGTGAGGACGAGGGCTGCGAGGTGCTGGGACTGGAGATCAACATCGGGTCGCTGGTACTGCAGGGGCTGGAGAGCAACGACCAGATGGGCTGGGTGTTCGTGGACGACGCGGACACGGCCCTGGCGGGGGTGGAATCCGGGGAGTACTACGCGGCGCTGATCGTGCCGGAGGAGTTCACCGGGGACTTTGTGAGCATACTGTCCGGGGAGCTGCGGCACCCGCAGATACAGTATTACGAGAACGAGAAGAAGAACGCCATCGCGCCCAAGATCACCAGCAAGGCCAAGACCGCCGTGCAGGAGCAGATCAACACCACCGTGGTGGGGAAGGCCGCCGAGGCGCTGACCACCGCGGGGTCGGTATTCAAGGCTATGGGGCTGGAGCCCCAGGCGCTGGCGGACGGCATCGTGGAGAAGCTGACCTCCGCACAGCAGGAGACCGAGCAGCTGCGGAAGGTGCTCGTATCCCTGAAGGACGTGATGGACGGGGCGGACAGCCTGCTGACGGCGGCGTCCGTCACCGTGACGGACGCGCAGGGGACGCTGGGCGACGCGGAGGACGCCGCCGCGGGGGCGGTGCAGGTCATCGGCACGGGGCTGGACGCTGCGGACGCGGCGTACCGGGACCTGCTGACGGTGCTGGATGACACGGATAAGGTGCTGGCCGACCTGGACGCCATGCTGCGGGAGATGGATGTATCCGGCAGCACGGAGGGCGCGCAGGAGGCCATTCAGGAGCGGATGAAGAACGCCGCCGGTGAACTGGAGGCGCAGCTGACGCAGGCGGAGGCGGACGGCGATGAGGCGTTGGCCGGGCAGCTGGAGGCCACCATCGGCAACCTGTCGGGGCTGGAGACCGCCGTGGGCGGCACGGACACCGCCGGGGTGCGCAACGACGTGCTGGACGCACTGGCGGAAGTGCGGCAGAACCTGCGGGCGGCGGCCATCACCGCCAACAAGCAGGTGAACGAGTATCTGCACAACACAGGCGCACAGGCACAGACATCCCTGCGGTCTGTGCAGCAGCTGCTGGCCGCCGCGGGGAAGAGCCTGGGCGGTGTGTCCGGGACGCTGGACAGCTACGCCGACGCCATGACCACCGTGCAGCCCACGCTGGACGCGGGCATTGCCCTGACGGGCACGGTGGCCGGGTATCTGACGGACATCGAGGACGATGTGCGGCGGGTGACGGGCAGCGAGGCCTTCAAGAGGTTCACGGAGCTGATGGAGAGCAGCGATGCCGAGAGCATGGCGGATTATCTCAGTTCGCCGGTGCAGCTGAATACGGAGATCATCTATGAGATCAAGGACTACGGCGCGGCCATGTCGCCCTACTACGTGATGCTGGCGCTGTTCGTGGGCAGCCTGCTGACCGCCGTGATGCTGAAGGTGCCGGTGACCCAGCCGGAGTTCGCCGGGTGCCGGGCTGTGGAGCGGTATTTCGGGCGGTTCGCCACCTTCTTCCTGATGGCGATGGCCCAGGCGCTGGTGACGGCCTTCGGGTGTCTGTACTTCGTGGGGATGGAAACGGCGGAGCCGGCGCTGTTCGTGCTGGCCTGCTGCCTGTGCTCCCTGAACTTCGCCAGTATGAACTACGCGCTGGTGTACGCGCTGGACAACGTGGGCATGGCGCTGTCGGTGATCATCATGGTCATACAGGTGGCCGGCTCCGGCGGCTCATACCCGGTACACGTGCTGCCGCAGCTGTTCCAGACGCTGTACCCGTTCATGCCCTTCCACTACGGCATGGACATGATACGGGAGACCGTGGGCGGCATGTACGGACACACGTACCTGCGGTGCGCGCTGGTGCTGCTGGGCATGTGCGTGCTGTTCACCGTGCTGGGGCTGGTGCTATATTATCCCGCCCGGCGGCTGAACGCGGCCATCGCCGCCAGCAAGGAGAAGTCCGGTATTATGTAAACAAAAGAGAGACCGCCGGGAGGCGGTCTCTCTTTTGTGCTGCGGTATGAAAAAAAGTCATGGTGCCATGCCTTTTGCTGTTTAGAGCAAAAAAGAGGGGGCGTTTTTGTGCAGGACGGAGAAAAATTTGCAGGGTGAGGATTTTACCTCTTTTGCCGTTGCAAGGCGGGGCGTTCTATGATAAAGTACGGGTGGAGTGTTAGAAAATTAACAAAAACTGTCAACGGGGAAATAACACTTTTCGAGGAGGAGAGACCATGAGACCGGAACAGGAGAGAACGGCGGCCATCGTCCGTGCCCACGGCTGCGACAGCTCGAAGCTTATCGCCATTCTGCAGGAGATACAGACGGCGGAGAACTATCTCAGCCAGGAGAACATGACGCTGGTGGCGGATATGCTGCGTATCAGCGTGTCCCGCGTGTACAGCGTGGCCACGTTTTATGAGAATTTTTCCCTGGAGCCCAAGGGGAAGCACATCATCAAGGTCTGTGACGGCACGGCCTGTCATGTGCGGAAATCGGGTCCCATCTATGACGCCATTTATGAGTACCTGAAGCTGGACGGTAAGCGGAAGACCAGCGCCGACGGCGTGTTCACGCTGGAGACCGTGGCCTGTCTGGGCGCCTGCGGCCTGGCGCCGGTGATGACGGTGGACGGCGAGGTGTTCGCCAAGATGTCGCCGGAGCTGGCGCTGGCGGAGCTGGAGAACATTCGCGGGAAGGAGGCGGCGGAATGAGCAAGCTGACAAGGGCGGAGTTCCACGCTATGCACCAGCAGGCGGCGGAGGCGTTGGAGCGCAGCGCGAAAACGCTGAATGTGCTGATCTGCGCCGGTACCGGCTGCATCGCCAGCGGCTCCATGAAGGTGTACGAGAATCTGCGCAGCGAGTGCGAGCAGCGGGGGCTGCAGGTGTATGTGGGACTGACGCACCACGGCGACGCGGAGAAGAGCCTGCACATCAAGATGAGCGGCTGCCACGGCTTCTGCGAGATGGGGCCGCTGGTGCACATCGAGCCGCTGGGAGTCATGTACGTACACGTGAAGCCGGAGGACTGCCACGAGATCGTGGAGCGGACGCTGCTGGGCGGGGAGATCATCGAGCGGCTGACATACCACCAGGATGGCGTGGCCTACCCCCGGCAGGAGGACATACCCTTCTACAAGAAGCAGCACCGGGTGGTGCTGGCCAGCTGCGGTACCAGCGACGCGGAAAATCTGGAGGAGTACATCGCCAAGGGCGGCTACACCGCCTTTGAGAAGGCGCTGTTCGACATGGACGGCGCGGCGATATGTAAGGAGATCTCTGACTCCGGCCTGCGGGGCCGGGGCGGCGGAGGCTTCCCCGCAGGACGCAAGTGGGAGAGCGTGCGCCGCCACACGGAGGAGAAGGTCAAGTACATCGTCTGCAACGGCGACGAGGGCGACCCCGGCGCGTTCATGGATCGCTCCATTATGGAGGGGAACCCCCACTCCGTGCTGGAGGGCATGATGATCGCCGGCGTGGCTACCGGCGCCGCGGAGGGCTATATCTACGTCCGGGCGGAGTATCCGCTGGCGGTGAAGCGGCTGCAGGTGGCCATCGACAAGGCCACGGAGACGGGGCTGCTGGGCGATGACATCATGGGCAGTGGCTTCAGCTTCCACATCCACATCAACCGGGGCGCCGGAGCCTTCGTCTGCGGCGAGGGCAGCGCGCTGACGGCCTCCATCGAGGGCAAGCGGGGCATGCCCCGTGTGAAGCCGCCCCGCACGGTGGACCAGGGCCTGTGGGGAAAGCCCACGGTGCTGAACAATGTGGAGACCTTTGCCAACGTGCCGGGCATCATCAACAAGGGCGCGGCGTGGTACAGGGGCATCGGCACGGAAGGAAGCGCGGGCACCAAGACCTTTGCACTGACAGGCAACGTGGTGAACACCGGCCTGGTGGAGGTACCCATGGGCGCCACGCTGCGGGAGATCATCTTCGACATCGGCGGGGGAATCCCCGACGGGAAGAAGTTCAAGGCCGTGCAGATCGGCGGGCCCTCCGGCGGCTGTCTGACCGAGGAGCACCTGGACTATCCCATGGACTTCGACTCGCTGAAGAAGCTGGGGGCCATCATTGGCTCCGGCGGACTGGTGGTCATGGACGAGGATACCTGCATGGTGGAGGTGGCGCGGTTCTTCATGTACTTTACCCAGAACGAGAGCTGCGGCAAGTGTACCCCCTGCCGGGAGGGCACCAAGCGGATGCTGGAGACGCTGGAGCGCATCATCGCCAACGAGGGTAGCATGGCCGATCTGGAGCTGCTGGAGGCCCTGAGCGACACCATTACCGATACGGCACTGTGCGGACTGGGACAGACGGCCTGCAAGCCGGTGATGTCCACGCTGAAGAACTTCCGGCAGGACTATCTGCGCCACGTGGTGGACCACCACTGTCCTATCTGCAACGGCCGTAAGCGGCGGCTGGAGATAAAGCCCGAACTGTGCAAGGGCTGCGGCAAGTGCGCCAGGAACTGTCCCATGGACGCCATCTCCGGGCAGATACGCATGCCCTATACCATCGACAACGAGAAGTGCATCCACTGCGGTGCCTGCTGGGGCGCGTGCCCCTTCGGCGCCATCGACGCCATCGAGGAGGAGTGAGCCATGGCCAAGGGAATCATGATAATCGACGGGCAGCGGGTGCCTTTTGACGGGGAGCGGAATGTGCTGGCGGTCATCCGCAAGGCGGGTATCGACATCCCCACGTTCTGCTACTATTCCGACCTGTCCGTTCACGGCGCGTGCCGTATGTGCATCGTGGAGGACGTAAAGACCGGCAAGATCGACGCATCCTGCTCCATGGAGCCGCGGGACGGCATGGAGATACGCACTAACACCGCGCGGCTGCTGAAGCACCGGCGGATGATACTGGAGCTGCTGCTGGCGGCCCACGACTGCTCCTGCACCACCTGCGCCAAGAGCGGCAACTGCCGCCTGCAGGAGCTGGCGCAGCGGTTCGGCGTGCGGCATATACGCTTCCCCAACAACAAGCCGAGGTACGAGAAGGACTACACCAGCTACGCGGTGTTCCGGGACCCCAACAAGTGTATCCTGTGCGGCGACTGCGTCCGCGTGTGCGAGGAGCTGCAGGGGCAGGGCATACTGAACTTCGCCTTCCGGGGCAGTGAGCTGCAGGTGATGCCCGCCTTCGACAAGAAACTGGGCGAGACCAAGTGCGTGGGCTGTGGCCAGTGCGCCGCCGTGTGCACCACCGGCGCCATCACCGTCAACGACCAGATCGGCACCGCCTGGGCGGCCATCCACGACCCGAAGAAGCGGGTGGTGGTGCAGATCGCCCCGGCTGTCCGGGTGGCGGTGGGCGAGGCCTTCGGCATCCCCGCGGGCGTCAATGTCATCGACAAGATGACCACCGCGCTGAAGCTGATGGGCGTGGACGAGGTGTACGACACCAATTTCGGCGCGGATATGACCACCATCACCGAGGCGGAGGAGTTCCTGCAGCGGCTGAAGGACGGAGGGCCGTTCCCCATGTTCACCAGCTGCTGTCCCGCGTGGGTGCGGTATCTGGAGTTCAACGACCCCAAGTATCTGAAGAATATCTCTACCTGCAAGTCCCCCATGGAGATGTTCGCCGCGGTCATCCGGGACAAGTACGCCGCCAGGGACGCCGCCGACGGGCGGACGACCTACAACATCGCCATCATGCCCTGCACCGCCAAGAAGATGGAGGCGGCGCGGCCGGAGTTCGTCCACGACGGGCGGCCGGACGTGGACCTGGTGCTGACTACCCGAGAACTGGTGGACATGATGCGGGAGACCGGCGTGCGGCTGGATGAACTGGAGCTGGAGTCCCCCGACCTGCCCTTCGGCCTGGGCAGCGGCGCGGCGGTGATCTACGGCGTCACCGGCGGCGTGGCGGAGGCGGTGGTGCGCCACTGTCTGCCGGACAAGAGCAAGAACGCCCTGCGCTCCGTGCGGGTCACCGACCTGCGGGGCGACGGCGCCATCCGGGACGTCACGCTGGATGTGGAGGGCACGGAGCTGCGCATCGCCGTGGTCAACGGGCTCATCCACGCCAAGGAGCTCATCGCCGACATAGAGGCTGGCAAGTGCTTCTACCACCTGGTGGAGGTCATGACCTGCCAGGGCGGCTGCGTGGGCGGCGCGGGGCAGCCCTACGGTCTGAGTGATGCGAAGAAGAAGCGCGGCGAGGGCCTGTACGCCGCCGATGCCTCCGCCATGTTCAAGCGGGCGGAGAAGAACCCCATCGTCACCTCCCTGCTCAGGGAGTACGGCGAGGAGAAGTGCCACCGGCTGCTGCACGTGCACTACGGCGAATAAAAGAGAGAAAGACCCCCTCCGGCGTTGCCGGAGGGGGTCTTATTTGTTCAGGATGCCTTCTTGTCCAGGATATACACGGTGACGTTGCGGCGGCCCCAGCTGTAACAGTCCGCCTTGGTGGGGAACCACAGGTCCACGATGTTGCCCTTGATGGCGCCGCCGCAGTCCAGCGCGGTGCCCATGCCGTAGACGCGGCGGCCGTTGGTGGTCTGAATGAACATCTTCGTGTAGTAGGGGATCACCTTGGGGTCCACCGCCACGGTGCCCACACCCACGGAGGCTCCCACCGCCGTCGTCCACGCGGCACCGCCGTCGCCGCCGCTGTAATAGGCGGTGGAGCTGCAGGTCATCACCTTGTTGTAGGTCATGGTGTCGCCGGAGGCGAAGAGCAGGTAGCCGCCCTCGCCGGATTCGTTGGGGAAGTCCTTTTCGATGGTGTCGCCCTCCTCCACCTCGTAGACGCGGGTGCCGTAGAGCACCAGCTCGGCGTGGGAGGTGTCGTGACTGGCACCCACGTATTTGGTGGACACCACCTCGCCGCCCACCACCGTGTCCTCGTAGGTCTCCACGATCTGGCCGGTGATGCCCTTACGGATGACCTGCTCCGTGCCCTTGTCCATCAGGGGGTCGGGGGTGCGGATGATCTTGTAGTCGGTCTCCACCACCACGTAGTGCTGGTAGGTGAGGGTATGGCTGATGCGGATGGAGGGTGCGTCGCCGGTGACGTTCAGCTCCACCATCTCGTCCTCGCCCAGCTTGATATTGTTGCGGCTGAGGAAAGAGGCCAGGCGCTCGGCCTGGGTGGTGTAGGTCTTTGCCTCGCCGCCGTGCTCCACGGTGACGGTGCGCCCGGGCTCCAGCAGGAGCTGCATGGACTTGTCGCCCAGACCGCGGCGCAGCAGCAGGTCACGGTAGTCGCGCTCCTCGCTGCGGTCGTCCAGCACGTGGGGCCCGTCGCTGTCCACCACGATGCAGATGGCGTCCATGGTGCGCACGGGCTCGGCGTTCAGGGCGACGGCGAATATCACCGCCGTGGCGGCGATCATGGTGATGATGCGGATGGATGCGTGGTCGCGCATAATGTCACGTATCTCCTTCAGCGCAGGGGCGTGCAGCGCGGCGCGGCAGCCGGTCACCAGCCGTCCGCGGCAGAACTGCCGCCACGACTGCTTTGCGTCCGTGGCCACAGCGTCCCACGTCCACGCCAGGCAGCGGCCCACCGCGGTGACGCCGCGGATCAGGCCGCGGGCCACGATGTAAGGCACATCGTGGATGGCCTGACAGATCGTCGCGGGGGTGATGCGGCGGCGGGGCTTCCGAGGCTGCAGACGCTTAGGTTGTGTGGCTTGTGTCTGTTCCATAGTACCTCGCAGTATAGCCGCGCGGGGGAAGTCTCAAACAGGGCACGGCCATAAAATTGATACAATTTGTAACTTTTGTTACCAATTAGCAACACCCGTGGAGTATAGCACTATCTTCCTGTTTTGTCAAGTTTTGGGGATATGGGGCGGAAAAATTGCCACTTTTTCCCGCTTTTTCGTTGCACAGTGGAGGAAAAGGTGGTACAATGGCGGCAATATCCAGTGAAGGAGAAGCACGATGGATCTTTGTGACCGGAACGATATACAGGCGCTGCTGGCGCGGCACGGCTTCCGCTTTGCCAAGGCGCTGGGGCAGAATTTCCTTATCCGGGGCGATGTGGCGGAGGACATCGCCGCGGCGGGGTGCCTGCCCGGCTGCGGCGTGCTGGAGGTGGGCCCCGGCATCGGCGCCCTGACGGTGCAGCTGGCACAGCGGGCCGACCGGGTGGTATCGGTGGAGTTGGACAAGCGGCTGCCAGAGGTGCTGGCCGAGACCATGGCCGGGTATGGCAATTTCACCCTGATCGAGGGGGACGTGATGAAGCTGGACCTGGCGGAGGTGGCCGCGGAGCAGCTGGCGGGCGTGACGCCGGTGCTGTGCGCCAATCTGCCCTACAACATCACCACGCCGTTCCTGACCGCCTGTGTCCGCGCGGGGTGCTTTGCGCAGCTGACGGTGCTGATACAGAAGGAGGTGGCACAGCGTATCTGCGCGCGGCCGGGGACGGGGGACTACGGCGCGTTCAGCCTGCTGATGCAGTACTATACGGAACCGCAGCTGTTGTTCGAGGTGCCCAACAGCTGCTTCATGCCGCCGCCCAAGGTGACGTCTGCCGTGGTGCGGTGCGTGACGCGGAAGGCACCGCCGGTGCAGATGCGCAGCGAGGAGGCCTTTTGGCGGACGGTGCGGGCGGGCTTCGCCCTGCGGCGCAAGACGCTGGTCAACAGCCTGCAGACCGGGTGGCAGCTGCCCAAGGAGCGGCTGATGGACATCGTCACCAGCTGCGGCCTGCCCGCCACGGTGCGGGGCGAGGCGCTGGGACTGGAGGAGTACGCCAGACTGTCCGACGCGCTGCTGGCGGAGAGCGAATAAGAAAAAGGAAGTCCCTGGCGGGAGCCGGGGACTTGTTCTTTCTTATTCGCCTTTTTTTATCTTCTCCTCGGTCTCGCGGCGGACGGCGGCGCGGAGCTCCCGCAGGTAGGGGGAGAAGGCCACATTCTCGTCGGCGTAGGTGAGGTTCAGATCGTACTCACGGGGGAGCCAGGAGGAGATGGGGGACTCGTTGTGGGAGATGACGGCCTCCAGTTTGTCCAGCGCCTTGTAGAGCCGGGCCTCCGGGGTCTGCAGGGCGTCCATCTCCGCGTAGAGGGCGGCCATGTCGTCGCGGTAGGGCTGGGGCAGGGTCTGGACCCACTGGGCCAGGAGGGAGTCCTCCTTGGCGGTGTCGGCGTCGGTCTTGAGGAAGCTGGGGATGTCGCCGGTGAAGCACTCGCCCAGGTCGTGGATCAGGCACATGCGGATGACCTTGTCCATGTCCGTGTCCGGGAATTCGTCCCGTAGGAAGAAGGCCGTCAGCGCCAGGCGCCAGCTGTGGTCAGCCACGCTCTCGTGGCGGTTTTCCGGCGTCCAGCAGTGGCGGGTGGTGTCCTTCAGCCGGTTGGCGGTGTGCAGGACGGTCAGCAGCTCTTCGGGCTTCATGGCGGGGCCTCCTTACGTTTTTCACCAGTATAGCACGGCGGTGCGGGGCAGTCAACGCTTGCACACCGATGAAAAGTGTAGTACAATGACGATACGACATAAAGGAGGGAGACTTTATGGGAGTTTTGTACGCGCTGGAGAGCATCCGCACGCCGGTGCTGGATAAGATCATGTCGGTCATCACGCTGCTGGGCGGCGAGCTGTTTTTTATGGTCATTGCCGTGACGGTGTTCTGGTGCGTCAGCAAGCGCGAGGGGTACTACCTGATGATCGTGGGGTTCTTCGGCACGGTCATCAATCAATTCCTGAAGATACTCTGCTGCGTGCCCCGGCCGTGGGTGAAGGACCCGGACTTCACCATCGTGGAGAGCGCCCGGGCGGAGGCCACGGGGTATTCCTTCCCCAGCGGGCATACGCAGAACGCCGTGGCCACCTACGGAGGCATCGCGCGGTATACCGGGCGCGGCTGGCTGCGGGTGGTGCTGGTGGTGCTGACGGTGCTCATCGCTTTCAGCCGGATGTATCTGGGCGTACACACGCCGTTGGATGTGGGCGTGTCTTTCGCTATCGCCGCGGTGCTGGTGCTGGGGGTCTATCCGCTGATGGAGGAGGCCGACCGGCGGCCGGTGGTGCTGACGTATATCATACTGGCTATGGTGGTGTGCAGCGGGGCCTTCGTGGGCTATCTGTACCTGCGGGGGGACACCGGCGCCACCGCCGAGGACACCGCCAACTATGTCAGCGCGCTGGAGAACGGCTGGAAGCTGCTGGGCGCCACGGTGGGTATGCTGGCGTCCAACATCGCGGACCGGAAGCACATACGGTTCGAGACACAGGCGGTGTGGTGGGCGCAGATCATCAAGCTGGCAGTGGGCTTCGGCTGTCTGCTGGCGATACGCTCCGGGCTGAAAGCGCCGCTGATCGCCCTGCTGGGCGGCAACGCCGCCATTGCAGGGGGCATCCGCTACCTGCTGGTGGTGCTGTTCGCCGGGTGCGTGTGGCCGCTGACCTTCTGGGGCTTCAGCCGGTTGGGAAAAAGATAAACAGAAAAAACGCATCCCCCGGCATGTGCCGGGGGATGCGGTGCGTTATGGGGGACTGTCTCACTCAGTGACGGTGAGGGTGGGGTGCATGAGGGGGTCAAAGGTGGCGAGGACGCGGTCTCCCTCCACGGTATATTCGCTCCACAGGCGGATCTCGGCGCAGCGCTGCACCCGGTAAAGGGTGATGCTGTGGATGGGCGTGGGTTCGGAGTAGGCTTGGTCGCGGCAGTAGACATCGGTACTCTCGTCGCCGCGGAAGACGACGCAGAGGTCGTCACACTGGAGCACACCGGGTATGTCGCAGCTGCCGGTGTAAACGTTCTTGCGCAGCTGGCCGTGGAAGGAAACGGGAACGGTCTCGATGGCAGAATCGAGCGGGCTGGCATGGTACAGGCCGGTGCCGTCGAAGTCGATGGCCACGCCCCTGTCCCGGCAGGCGAAAATAAGTACGGCGGTGAACAGCAGCAGGATGGGAAGCCAGACCTTGCGGGATGTCCATATCTGTCGCATGGGGAGTCCTCCTTTACAGTGTTGTACCTGCTGCAAGTATACCATCAGGCGGGGAGAAAATCAACAAAAAAACCGTGCGCTGCACAGCAACGCACGGTTTTGTATGTACGGGAGGTCAGACGGTCTCCTTGGGCTTTTTCAGCGCAACGATGACGCCGGCGGTGATGAGCACCGCGCCGATAACGCTCATGAGGGTGATCTTCTCGTCCAGCATGATGTAGCCCACCACAAGGGTGACGAAGGGGGAGGCGTACAGGTAGTTGTTGGTGCTGACCACGCCCAGGCGCTTGAAGGCGATGTTCCATATAGCGAAGCACACGGCGTTGCCGAACACGCCCAGGAACAGCCAGCTCAGCAGGATGCGGGGGGTGGTGAACAGGGGCGTCAGGTCGGGCATGCCGTCCGTCAGCAGCATCAGGGGTACGGCGGTGATGAACGCCCAGAGCATCACCCGGCGGGTGACCAGGAAATTGTCGTACTGCTCGGTGTATTTTTTGATAAGTATGGAGTATACGGCCCACATGAGGGCGGCGGCCAGGGCGATCAGGTCGCCCAGGGGGTTCAGGTGGAAGGTCAGCTGGCCGTTGAGCACCACCAGCACCACGCCGGCGATGGCGATGGCGGCGCCGATGTACACGAACTTGCCCAGGCGCTCACCGCTGCGGGAGAACAGCTGCGCCAGAATGACCGTCAGGATGGGGGACAGGGCCACGATGATGCTGACGTTGGCGGCGTAGGTGTAGGTCAGGGCGGTGTTCTGCAGGAAGAAGTAGAAGCTGCCGCCGGTGATGCCGATGAGGATGAACATGAGCTCATCCTTCCAGGGGAGCTTCAGTGTTTTGGGACGCAGTACCCAGAGGGTCAGGTAGGCAAGACCCATGCGCAGAGGAATGATCTGCACGGCGGTGTAGGCGGTCAGCAGTTCCTTGGTCAGTACGAAGCAGCTGCCCCAGACCAGTATGGTGAAAATGGCGTATACGTGGCCCATGATCTTCTGTGTGGCGGACATGGCGGTTCTCTCCTTATTTCTCTCGGTTTGCCGCGGCGGGCGGCAGTAAATAATTATTATATAACAGGTAAATGGAAAAATCCAGTGGCGGGAGGGGATTTTCCGGGAAATGCTTTAAGTTTCTATTAACAGGCGCGAAATGCGCTTGTTTTTTTCGTGGTTCGTGGTATGATGGTACACAGCGAATAAGAGGAGGGAAGGACTATGCACGCAGCGCTGGTCATTATGGCGGCGGGCATCGGTTCCCGCTACGGCGGGAACAAGCAAGTGGACGGTGTGGGCCCCCACGGAGAGATACTGATGGAGTACGGCGTGTACGACGCGGTGCGCGCCGGGTTCGACAAGGTCGTGTTCATCATCAAGCCGGATATGCGGGAACTGATGGAGCGGCTGTGCGGCAATATGGCTGCCCGGCTGCGGACGGCGGACGGCAGGCCGGTGGAGGTGCTGTACGCCTATCAGGACGATACGTCCCTGCCGGGATGGTACACGCCGCCGGCGGGGCGGACGAAGCCCTTCGGCACCGCCCACGCGGTGCTGTGCACCAGGGAGCTGGTGCGGGAGCCCTTCTGCGTCATCAACGCCGACGACTACTACGGGGTGGATGCCTACCGCACCATCTATGAGGAACTGGAGCGCCTGCCGGAGCGCGGCGCGGCCACCATGGTGGGGTACCTGCTGAAGAACACCGTCACCGCCCACGGCACGGTGTCGCGGGGCGTGTGCCACGTGAGGGACGGGTGTCTGAGCGACATCCGGGAGACACTGAAGATCGCCCTGCTGCCCGACGGTACCATACGGGACGAGGATACCGGCGTGGTGCTGGAGGGGGACACGGTGGTGTCCATGAACTTCTGGGGCTTCACCCCGGCCATCTTCGGCGCGCTGGAGGGGTACTTCCATGACTTCCTGCGCAGCGAGGCGGGACAGTCGGTGAAGGCGGAGTGCCTGCTGCCCACCATGGTGGGCGACCTGCTGGCGCAGGGGAAGCTGACGGTCAGTGTGCTGAAGTCGGCGGACCGCTGGTTCGGCATGACGTATCACGAGGACCGGGCCCGTGTGGCACGGGAGCTTATCAAACTGCATGAGACGGGGGTATACCCCGAGGAATTGAGGTAACAGAATGGATTACGAAAGAGAACGCCGCCGGCAGAAGCGCTACCGGGAGGCCATGCGGAACCGCATCATCGCCGCCGTGTTGCTGGCCGGCATCATCGTGGGTGCGATATTCATCATCAAGGGCTGCAAAAAGGACGATGCTCCGGCGGACGACGCCCAGAACACGAATCAGTCCGTGGACAATGTAGGCGACACGACGACACCGGATAACGTCATCGTGGACGACGAGCTGCTGACGCTGGTGAACCCGTGGAATCCGCTGCCGGAGGACTGGACGACGGATCTTGTGACATTGAGCGACGGGCGGAAGATCGACAGCCGGTGCTATGAGGCGTATGTGGAGATGATCGACGCCTGCAAGGCGGCGGGCTACAGCCCGTTCCTGTGCTCCGCCTATCGGACGCAGGAGACCCAGCAGGGTCTGTACGACAACAAGGTGCAGCGGCTCATCAGCAGCGGCATGAGCGAGGAGGAGGCCAAGGTGGAGGCCGCCGAGGCCGTGGCCATCCCCGGCACCAGCGAGCATCAGCTGGGGCTGGCGGTGGACGTGGTGGACGCCAATATGCAGGACCTGACCTCTGCTCAGGAGAGCACGGAGACCCAGAAGTGGCTCATGGCCAATTCCTGGCGGTACGGGTTTATCCACCGGTATCCCAACGGCAAGACCGACATCACCGGCATCATTTATGAGCCATGGCACTACCGCTATGTAGGCAAGGACGCGGCACAGGAGATATTCAACCGGGATATCACCCTGGAGGAGTATCTGGGCAGGGCTGAACACTGAGAGATATAAAGAGAGGGGCCGGAAGGCCCCCCTCTTTATATGAGACATGAAGAAGTTACTTGCAGTTTTTGGCGTTCTTTGCGTTCTTGGTATTCTTGGTGTTGGTGTTCTCGGTGTTGTCGGTGGTGTTGGTGTTCTTGGTGTTTTTCGTGTTATCCATGAGATATACCTCCATTTTCTGTACCCTTGGTACGGACATAGTTTCACACGGGCGCGGGAAAATATGCAGAAATTTTCTGGAAAAAGCAGTTGACAAACGGGGCGGCGTAGGGTAAAATACTCTGGAAAACAAAGAAGGCCGGTGCATCCGCCTCACCTCACGCGATGGCAAAGAGGTCAACAGCGTCATTCAAACGCCCGAGAGGGACGTTTGTGTTGTTTCGCGGATGCCCGGAGCGTCCGCGTTTTTATTTTGGATTGGAGGTGCTTCGGTATTAGCAAGGTACAGCATCAACTGAACGAGGAGATCACCGACAAGGAGATCCGACTGATCGGCGAAAACGGCGAACAGCTGGGCATCGTGTCCGGCGAGGAAGCTCTGCGTACCGCAGAGGAGCAGGGGCTTGATCTGGTGAAGATCTCTCCGCAGGCCACGCCGCCCGTGTGCAAGCTGATGAACTACGGCAAGTACAAGTTCGAGCAGAGCAAGCGCGAGAAGGAAGCCAGAAAGAACCAGCACGTTGTCGAGATCAAGGAGATCCGCATGTCTCCGGGCATCGACGTGGGCGACTTCAACACCAAGCTGAAGAACGCGCAGAAGTTCCTGTCCGACGGCAACCGCGTCAAGGTATCCGTCCGCTTCCGCGGCCGCGAGATGGCGCACACTGAGATCGGCCGTGATCTGCTGAACAAGTTCGCCGAGCTGTGTACCGAAGTGGCCACCCTGGACAAGGCGGCAAAGCTGGAGGGACGGAATATGTCCATCTTCCTGTCCCCCAAGGCCGGAAAGTAAGCACTATCCGCATAGGATCATATTGGAAGGAGTAAACGAACATGCCTAAACTGAAGACCCATAGCGGCGCAAAGAAGCGCTTCAACCTGACGAAGAGCGGCAAGGTCAAGAGAGCTCACGCTTTCAAGAGCCACATCCTGACCAAGAAAGATACCAAGCGTGGCCGTCGCCTGCGTAGCACCACCTATGCTGACTGCACCACCGAGGCGACCATCCGCAAGATGATCCCCTACAAATAAGATACGTTTTTCGTTAGAATAGGAGGCAATTGAAATATGGCACGTGTTAAAGGCGCAATGATGGCGCGTAAAAGAAGAAACAAGACTCTGAAGCTGGCCAAGGGCTACTGGGGCGCCAAGTCCAAGCACTTCAAGATGGCCAACGAGCAGGTCATGAAGTCCCTGACCTACGCCTATGTGGGTCGCCGTCTGAAGAAGCGGGACTTCCGTCAGCTGTGGATCACCCGTATCTCCGCCGCTGTGAAGCCCAACGGTCTGAACTACTCCACCTTCATGCACGGTCTGAAGGTCGCCGGCATCCAGATCAACCGCAAGATGCTGTCCGAGATGGCCATCAGCGATCCCGTGGCGTTCGCCGCCCTGTGCGAGATCGCCAAGAAGGCGTAAATCTGTACACATACAGCGCTCTGTCGAGAGGCAGGGCGCTATTTTTTATGTTTGGGTGCTGGAAAAAGCTTGACAGGCTTGGTATAATACCCGTGAAAAAATCATGGAAAGGATGCATGACCATGTATTGTACGAGAAAAGTCAACGGGGATTACACCTGGGTGGGCGCGGACTGCCGGCGCCTGGCGCTGTTCGAGGGCGTGTTCGGCGTGCCCGACGGCGTGAGCTTCAACAGCTATGTGCTGAAGGATGAAAAGACGGTGCTGTTCGACACGGTGGACGGCGCCGTGCGTACCACGTTCCGGGAGAATGTGGCCCACGTGCTGGAGGGGAAGGCGCCGGACTATCTGGTGGTCCACCACATGGAGCCCGACCACGCCGCGGAGATCGCCGACATGGCACGGCTGTACCCGGAGATGACCATACTGTGCAGCGCCGCCGCGAAGAATATGATCGGGCAGTTCTTCGATGCGGAGACCGCGGCGCGGGTCACGCCGGTGAAGGAGGGGGACACCCTCTGCACCGGAGGGCACACACTGCGGTTCATTGCCGCACCCATGGTGCACTGGCCGGAGGTGCTGATGACCTACGACGAGACGGATAAGCTGCTGCTGACGGCGGATGCCTTCGGCTGCTTCGGTGCACTGAACGGGGCGCTGTTTGCCGACGAGGTGGACTTCGACCGGGATGTGCTGGACGAGGCGCGGCGGTACTACACCAACATCGTGGGCAAGTACGGCACGCAGGTGCAGGCGGTGCTGCAGAAGGCCGCGGGGCTGGACGTGCAGATGCTGCTGCCGCTGCACGGCTATGTATGGCGGAAGGACCTGGGGTACATCCTGGGCAAGTACGACCTGTGGAGCCGCTATGAGCCGGAGGTGCAGGGCGTGATGATCGCCTATGCCTCCGTGTACGGCAACACGGAGAATGCCGCCAACATCCTGGCCTGCCGCCTGGCGGAGCAGGGGGTGAGGGTGAAGATGTACGATGTGTCCGTGACGCCGGGCTCCTACGTGGTGTCCGACGCCTTCCGGTACAGCCACCTGGTGTTCGCGGCGCCCACCTACAACGGCGGCGTGTTCATCACCATGGACGAGGTGCTGCGGGACATCGCCTCCCACGGGCTGCAGAACAGGAAATTCGCCCTGCTGGAGAACGGCACGTGGGCGCCGGTCACCGCCCGGCAGATGGCCGCGCTGCTGGAGCCCCTGAAGGGCTGGCAGCAGGTAGGGACCAACGTGACCATCCGTTCCGCCGCCCACGAGCCCCAGCTGGAGGCCATCGACGCGCTGACGAGGGCCATCACGGAGGATATTTCCGGGGAAAAGCAGTAAAAACCGGGAAAAATTCGGGACAAAAACGGAAAAACTTCTTGCAATATGACATGCCGCGTGGTATTATATTGCGGTGAATCCGCACAGCTTTGGACTTCCGGTCGGTGCCGCAAGGTTGGCCGGGGGAATGAAGAGGCTGGAGGTACAAACTAAAATCAAAGGAGAAACAAAACAACATGGCAAATCAGAACGTCGTATCCATGAAGTCCCTGCTGGAAGCAGGCGTGCACTTCGGTCACCAGACCCGCCGCTGGAACCCCAAGATGGCTCCTTACATCTACACGGAGCGTAACGGCATCTATATCATCGACCTGCAGAAGACTGTGAAGAAGCTGGAGGAGGCCTATGCCTTCGTGCGTCAGCTCAGCGAGAACGGCCAGACCCTGCTGTTCGTGGGTACCAAGAAGCAGGCCCAGGAGGCCATCAAGGACGAGGCGACCCGCTGCGGCCAGTACTACGTCAACGCCCGCTGGCTGGGCGGCATGATGACCAACTTCAAGACCATGCGCACCCGTATCGACCGCCTGAACCAGCTGAAGACCATGCAGGCCGACGGCACCTTCGATATGCTGCCCAAGAAGGAAGTCATCAAGCACCTGGGCGAGATCGAGAAGCTGGAGAAGTACCTGGGCGGCGTGAAGGAAATGAAGAAGCTGCCCGGCGCTCTGTTCATCGTGGATACCCGCAAGGAGCGCAACGCCATCGCCGAGGCACACCGTCTGGGCATTCCCGTTGTGGCCATCGCCGATACCAACTGCGATCCCGACGAGATCGATTATCCCATCCCCGGCAACGACGACGCTATCCGCGCCATCAAGCTGATCGCCTCCGTTATGGCCAACGCCATGATCGAGGGCCGTCAGGGCGAGCAGGTGGAGGATGCCGCCGAGGCCAAGGACGCTGAGTAAATCAGGAAAAAGAACCGCGTAATCTCACGGGGCAGGGAAGTGTCCCTGCCCCTTTTTTGATCAACTAATTTACAGGAGGAAATACAAATGGCTTTTACTGCTGCTGATGTGAAGACCCTGCGCGAGATGACCAGCGTGGGTATGATGGACTGCAAGAAGGCGCTGGTCGAGTGCGACGGCGATATGGATAAGGCTGTTGAGTGGCTGCGCGAGAAGGGCCTGGCCAAGGCCGCCAAGAAGGCCGGCCGCATCGCCGCCGAGGGTATGTCCTATGCCCTGACCGAGAACGGCGTGGGCGTCGTGGTCGAGGTCAACTGCGAGACCGACTTCTGCGCCAAGAGCGACCTGTTCGTGGCCTTCGTCAAGGACATCGCCAAGGTCATCGCCGAGCAGAACCCCGCCGACGTGGACGCTCTGATGAACTGCAAGTATGTGGGCAGCGAGCTGACCGTGTCCGAGACCATGCCCGAGAAGGTCATGTCCATCGGTGAGAACCTGCAGATCCGCCGCTTCGTCCGCTTCGCCGAGAACACCAGCGTGGGTTATGTCCATGCCGGCGGCAAGATCGGCGTGCTGGTGAACCTGGCCGTGGAGGGCGGCATCGACGCCACCGAGATCGGCAAGAACGTGGCCATGCAGATCGCCGCGCTGAATCCCCGCTTCTGGGATAAGTCCCAGGTCACCGACGAGGTGCTGGCCGAGGAGAAGAAGATCGCTCTGGCGCTGATGGATACCGATCCCAAGATGGCTTCCAAGCCCGATGCCGTGAAGGAAAAGATCGTCATGGGCAAGATGAACAAGTTCTATGAGGAGAACTGCCTGATGCAGATGGAGTTCGTCCGCGGCGACATCTTCCAGGGCTCCGTGGAGAAGTATGTGGCCGACGCTGCCAAGAAGCTGGGCGGCTCTGTGAAGTTCGTGGACGCCGTGCGCTTCCAGACCGGCGAGGGCATCGAGAAGAAGCAGGAGGACTTCGCTGCTGAGGTCGCTGCTCAGATGAACATGGGCAAGTAATTGCAAATACCCAAAACACCCTTCGGCGTAGGCCGAAGGGTGTTTTTTGTGTGGAAAAGGGCCGCCCGCCGGGCGGCCCTTTTGTCATGGGGGAAACAGGTCAGGAAACGGTGATGCGGCCGGTGGGCTCGCCGTACTTGTCGGCGGTGACGGTGCCGTTCAGCACGGTGGTGATGTACTCCATGACGACCTCGTCCATGGCGATGCCCAGGTCGTAGTTGGCGGTGGCGTTGACGAAGCGGTAGTAGGTGTCGCCGCCGCTGGCCATGAAGTCATTGGTGGCGATGGTATAGGTGGCCGCCGGGTCAAAGTCCTTGCCGCCCACGGACTGGATGGTCACGCGGTTGATGGACTTGGGGGCGAAGTAGGTGGTGCCGGGGTACTCGTCGCCCTGGTCATAGGCCTTGGAGGTGTCCACGGTAAATACGATGCCGGACACTTGGGGGAAGCCGCCGATGGCCTCGGGGGTGCAGAAGGTGGAGGCCTCCAGCACTTCCAGCAGCTCGCTGCCGGTGATCTTGATGATGCTGAGGGTGTTGCCGAAGGGCAGGACGGTGTTGATGTCCTTCTTGGTGATGTCGCCGGCCTCGATGGTGGCGCGGATGCCGCCGCCGTTGGTGATGGCCGCGTCAACGGATTCGCCGGCCTCGGTGGCCTTCCACACCAGGGCGTCGGTGATCAGGTCGCCCAGATTGGTCTCCTGGGTGCGGTTGCCGGGGTCCTTCTCGCCGTTGAGGGTGACCTCGGTCTTAGCGAACACAGTGCCGTACTCGGCATCCACCTCCGCGATGATGGCGGCGGCGCGGGCGGCGATCTCATTGTCAGCGGGGACCTCGATGCCCTCGGTGGGCACGCACTCGGTGGTGATGGTGCTGTCCTTGATGGTCACGACACCGATGTTTTCCAGCTTGGTGCCGGTGGAGGTGATGACGGTGTCGCCCACCTTGCGGTCAGCGTTGGTCTTTTCGGCGATCTGCTCCTCGGTGGAGTGGGAGTGGCCGTCGATGAACACATCGATGCCGGTGACCTTGCCCAGCAGGTCGATGGAGCGGTTGGCGGTGGCGGCGGTCTCGTCGTCGATGCCCAGGTGGCCGATGCAGATGACGTAGTTGCAGCCCTCGTCCTCACGGAGCATGGTGGCCATGTCCTGGGCGATCTGGTACATCTCCTCGCCGGAGGCGAAGGTCACGCCGGCGATCTTGCCGGGGTGGGCCTTGGTGGCGGTCTCGGGGGTGTCCAGGCCGAACACGCCAATCTTGGTGCCGCCGGGGGTGGTGAACACGGCTGCGTCGTCAAAGGCCAGCTCGCCGTTGTACTTCACATTGGCGGCCAGCACGGGGAAGCCGGCGGACTCCATGTTCTTCTTCAGCGCTTCGAAGCCGTAGTCGAACTCGTGGTTGCCCAGAGCCACGGCGTCGTAGCCCGCCATGTTCATCAACTCGATGGCGGCGGCGCCCTCAGACAGGCTCACATAGGAGGTGCCCTGGCTGAAGTCGCCGGCGTCCAGGATCAGGACGTAGGCGCCCTCGGACTCGTACTGGCTGGCCAGCACGGCCACCTTGGCGTAGTTCTCGATGGCGCCGTGGACGTCGTTGGTGTGGAGGATGACCACGGGCTCGGTGGCGGTGGCATCCTTGCCGGGGGTGGGCTTCTTTTCGCCGCAGGCGGCCAGGGTGACGACCATGGCGACGGCCAGCAGCAGAGACAGCAGTTTCTTCTTCATACTCCTTATTCCTTCCTTGCAGCCTATTTTCCGCACGGTGCGTGCGTGTGCTGTATGCACATTGTACCTGATAAGCCTGTAATATGCAAGGCGTTTTTGGTGAAAGTGCTGTTTACGCGGATTTTACATGAGAGTGATTTCTCCCTTTACATGGCGTGCCTACAATGAGAGCGTACACAGGAGATGACCGATCCCCCAAATTCCTTTCTTTCCTGGGTCCCCGCCCGCAGGGGCGGGGGCGGCAGGAGAAAGGATGCGGGGCTGGAATAAAAGGGAATGCTCCCAAATGAAAGGAAACGAGGTAATACAACATGAAGAAGATCATTGCACTGGTGCTGACTGCGGTCATGGCGCTGAGCCTGGTGGCCTGCGGCAGCAAGAACGACACCAACGACACCAATAACGACAACAGCGGCAGCACCGCCATCAGCGGCACCGTCTCCACCGACGGCTCCACCTCCATGGAGAAGGTCATCGGCGCACTGAGCGAGTCCTTTATGGCGCAGAATGGCGATGTGACCGTCAACTACAACCCCACCGGTTCCGGCTCCGGCATCACCGCCGTGCAGGAGGGCACCTGCGACATCGGGCTTTCCTCCCGCGCTCTGAAGGACGAGGAGAAGTCCGCCGGTCTGAAGGAGACCGTGCTGGCGTATGACGGCATCGCCATCATCGTCCATCCCGACAACCCCGTCAGCGACCTGAGCATCGACCAGATCGCCAAGCTGTACACCGGCGAGATCACCAACTGGAAGGACGTGGGCGGCAAGGACGCCGAGGTCGTTCTCATCGGACGTGAGGCAGCCAGCGGCACCCGCGACGGCTTCGAGTCCATCACCGGCACCAAGGACAAGTGCCAGTACCGTCAGGAGCTGACCTCCACCGGCGATGTCATCACGGCCGTGAGCCAGAACCCCGACGCCATCGGCTATGCCTCCCTGGCCGCTGTGAAGGACAGCGTGAAGGCTCTGAGCGTGGGCGGCGTGACCCCCAGTGAGGCCACCGTCAAGGACGGCAGCTATCCCGTGCAGCGTCCCTTCGTGCTGGTGACGGTGGAGGGCAAGGAACTCTCTCCCGCAGCGCAGGCGTTCTTTGACTACGCGCTTTCCTCCGACGCGGCAGGCATCATCGCCAAGGCCGGTGCGGTGGCTGCCAACTAACTGAAAGTAAGGCTCGGACAGGCGACATCCCCGGAGGGTGCCGCCTTGTCCCCTATACGCGAGGTGCTGACATGAAAGCAAAACGACTGGCGGAAAACGCCATACACGGCTTCTTCCTGCTAATGGGACTGGTGACGGTGGGCTGCGTGCTGCTGATCACCGTATACCTGGTCATATCCGGTATCCCGGCCATACGGGAGATCGGACTGGCGAAGTTCCTGTTCGGGGCGGTGTGGGACTCCAACGGCGCGCAGCCGCAGTTCGGCATCCTGCCCTTTATCCTCACCAGCATCTACGGCACGGCGGGTGCTATCCTGCTGGGCGTGCCGGTGGGGTTCATGACCGCCGTGTTCCTGGCGAAGATGGCGCCGCCGCGGATGAAGGCGGTGGTGTCCTCGGCGGTGAGCCTGCTGGCGGGCATCCCCTCGGTGGTATACGGCCTGGTGGGCATGCTGGTGCTGGTGCCGGGGATACGGAGGATATTCCACATCCCGGACGGCTCGGGCCTGCTGGCGGCCATCATCGTGCTGGCCATTATGATACTGCCGTCCATCATCAATGTGGCCATGACGGCGCTGGAGGCGGTGCCCCGGGAGTACGAGGACGCATCGCTGGCACTGGGTGCCACGGCGACGGAGACATGGTTCCGGGTATCCGCGCCCGCCGCGCGCAGAGGTATCGCTGCGGCGGTGGTGCTGGGCGTGGGACGTGCCATCGGCGAGGCCATGGCGGTGATGATGGTGTCGGGCAACGTGCCCAACATGCCGTCGCTGTTCCAGAGCGTGCGGTTCCTGACCACCGCCGTGGCCAGCGAGATGGGCTACGCGGCGGCGGGACTGCAGCGGCAGGCGCTGTTTTCCATCGCGCTGGTGCTGTTCCTGTTCATCATGCTCATCAACGCGGTGCTGAACTTTTTCCTGAAGCGCAGTAAGGAGAACTAAACTATGATGGATGCTACGAAATTTTCCGTGCGGCGCAGGGCGTGGGGCGGCCTCATGCGGGGGCTGATGGTGCTGTGCGCGGCGCTGACCTGCGCGCTGGCGCTGTTCCTTATCGTCTATGTGCTGGTCAAGGGCGTGCCCCACCTGAGCTGGCAGCTGCTGAGCACGAAGCCCAGCTATCTGGAGGACACCATCGGCATCCTGCCGGACATCATCAGCACCGTGTGCATGGTGGTGACCACGCTGCTGGTGGTGCTGCCGGTGGGCGTGTGCGCCGCTATATACCTGACGGAGTACGCCGCCAACAAAAAGGTGGTGGCGGCCATCGAATACGCCGCCGAGACCCTGTCGGGCATACCCTCCATCATCTACGGCCTGGTGGGGCAGATGTTCTTCTGTCAGTTCCTGGGGATGAAGAAGTCCCTGCTAGCCGGCGCTATGACGCTGGTCATCATGAACCTGCCCACCATCATGCGCACCACGCAGGAGAGCCTGAAGACCGTGCCCCAGAGCTACCGGGAGGGGGCCTTCGGACTGGGCGCGGGGAAATGGCGCACCATCCGGACGGTGGTGCTGCCGGGCTGCGTGGACGGCGTTATCACCGGCTGCATACTGTCGGTGGGGCGCATACTGGGCGAGACGGCGGCGCTGCTGTACACGGCGGGCTTTGCCCACACGCTGTACAACAGTCTGCTGGACACGCTGGAGGGCTCCGGCGCGACGCTGTCGGTGGCCCTGTACGTGTACGCCAAGGAGCAGGGGGAGTTCGACGTGGCCTTCGCCATCGCGGCCATCCTGATGGCGCTGGCGCTGCTCATCAACCTGGCGGCCACGCTGACCGGACGTTACTTCAAGAAACGGAGGAGCCTATGAGCGATATATTCACCGTGAATGACCTGAACCTGTGGTACGGCGCCGCCCAGGCGCTGCACCATGTCAGTATGGCTGTGCCGGAGGGCAGCATCACCGCGCTGATCGGGCCATCCGGGTGCGGAAAGTCCACGTTCCTCAAGACGCTGGACAGGATGAACGACCTGGTGCCCGGCGTGAAGGTGGAGGGACAGGTGCTGTACAGAGGGCAGGACATCTACGCCCCCGGCGTGGATGTGAACCAGCTGCGCCGGGAGGTGGGCATGGTGTTCCAGAAGCCGAATCCCTTCCCCATGAGCATCTATGACAACGTGGCCTACGGCCCCCGCACCCACGGGGTGCGGAACAAGGCGCGGCTGGACGAGATCGTGGAGCAGTCCCTGCGGAACGCCGCTATATGGGACGAGGTCAAGGACAGATTGAAGAAAAACGCGCTGGGGCTATCCGGCGGGCAGCAGCAGCGGCTGTGCATCGCCCGTGCGCTGGCGGTGGAGCCCACGGTGCTGCTGATGGATGAGCCCACCTCGGCGCTGGACCCTATCTCCACGTCGAAGATAGAGGAGCTGGCCACGGAGCTGAAAAAGCAGTACACCATCATCATCGTGACCCACAACATGCAGCAGGCGCTGCGTATCTCGGACCGCACGGCGTTTTTCCTGCTGGGTGAGCTGGTGGAGTACGGCGACACGGAGACCATGTTCTCCACGCCCGCTGAGAAGCGTACCGAGGACTATATTACGGGGAGGTTCGGATAATGCGGAGCCGTTTTGACGAGCAATTGGCGCAGCTCCACCGGGAGCTGATCGAGATGGGCGCCCTGTGCGAGGAGGTCATCGCCCTGTCCTCCCAGGCACTGACGGAGGGCAGCGGTGCCCTGGCGGAGAAGGTGGCGCCCCTGGACCACGACATCGACCGCAAGGAGCGGGACATCGAGAATCTCTGCCTGCGGCTCCTGCTGCACCAGCAGCCGGTGGCCGGAGACCTGCGGCAGATCTCCGCCGCGCTGAAGATGATCACGGATATGGAGCGTATCGGCGACCAGGCCGACGACATCGCGGAGATCATACTCAGCCGCGGAGGACGGGGACTGGACGCGGACGAGACGCTGCGCGACATGGCGCGGGCCACCATACGGATGGTCAGCAGCAGCGTGGACGCCTATGTGAAGCAGGACGTGGACATGGCGGAGAAGGTCATCGCCGCGGACGACGTGGTGGACGGATATTTCGATAAGATCAAGGGGCAGCTCATCGAACGCATCGCACAGGGCGAGGGGGACGGTGAAGCAACACTTGACCTTTTGATGATCGCAAAGTATTATGAACGTATAGGAGACCATGCGACCAACATCGCCGAGTGGGTGGAGTTCTCCGTCACCGGCGTACACAAGACGGAAGTCACATGACAGAGAAATAAGGAGGATAGCCACATGATCTGGTGCGTAGAGGACGATGCCAGCATCCGTGACATCGAGTTATACGCCCTGCGCTCGGCGGGGCTGGAGGCCGAGGGCTTCGCCGACGGCGACAGCTTCTGGCAGGCCATGCAGAGCCGGAAACCGGAGCTGGTGGTGCTGGACGTGATGCTGCCGGGCATAGACGGCACGGAGCTGCTGCGCAGGATGCGCAATACGCCGGCGCTGCGGCAGATACCGGTCATCATGGCCACCGCCAAGGGGGCGGAGTACGACCGGGTGCAGGGGCTGGACAGCGGCGCGGACGACTATCTGGTGAAGCCGTTCAGCGTTATTGAGCTGGTGTCCCGCGTGCGGGCGGTGCTGCGGCGCTGCCAGCCGGTGCAGGAGACCCATGTGCTGCGCAGCGGCGACCTGACCCTGGACACGCGGGAGCACACGGTGACCTGCGGCGGACAGCGGGTGGAACTTACGTACAAGGAGTACGAGGTGCTGCGGCTGTTCCTCAGCCACCCCGGCACGGCGTTCACGCGGGACAGGCTGATGGAGCTGGTGTGGGGCACCGACTACTGCGGTGAGAGCCGCACGGTGGACATGCACATCCGCACCCTGCGGCAGAAGCTGGGCGACGCGGGCGCGCATATCCAGACCATACGGAACGTGGGCTATCGCTGGGAGGATAAGGCATGACGAAAAAGATATTCCGCTCCACCGTGGCGGTGGGGCTTGCGGTGCTGCTGGCAAGTCTGGTCATCATCATGGGTGCGCTGTACGGATATTTCGGCCATGTGCAGGAGCAGCAGCTGCGGGACGAGCTGGACATCGCCGCGGCGGCCATGGAGCAGGGCGGCGGCACGGCGTATCTGAGCAAGCTGCAGTCCGAGGATTACCGCATCACGTGGCTGCGCGCCGACGGCACGGTGCTGTACGACACCCGGTCGGACGCGGCCACCATGGAGAACCACGCCCAGCGGCAAGAGGTGCGGCAGGCACTGGAGACCGGTGTGGGCGAGTCCAGCCGGTACAGCGCCACGCTGCTGGAGAAGATGCTGTACTACGCACAGCGGCTGCCGGACGGCACAGTGCTGCGTTTGTCCGCCAGCCGGGTGACGGTGGGCGTGCTGCTGATCAGCATGCTGCCGGCCATCCTGCTGGTCATCGCCGCGGCCTTCATCCTGTCGGCGGTGCTGGCGGGGAAGGTGTCCCGGCGCATCGTAGAGCCGCTGAACCGGCTGGATCTGGAGCATCCGCTGGAGAATGACGCCTATGAGGAGCTTTCGCCCCTGCTGCGACGGCTGGAGCACCAGCGGCGGCAGATCGACGACCAGTTGCGCTCCCTGCGGCGGAAGGCGGAGGAATTCGCGCAGATCACCGCCAGCATGACGGAGGGCCTGGTGCTTGTGGACAACGGCGGCACGGTGCTGAGCATCAACCCGGCGGCCTGCGCCGCCTTCCACACGGACGAGAGCTGTGTGGGACAGCCGCTGCTGACGGTGGAGCGTGACATGGCGGTGAGCCGCGCCCTGCGGGACGCCATGGAGACCGGCCACGGAGAGACACGCATGGAGCAGGGCGGACGGGAGTATCAGTTCGACATGACCCGCATCGAGGCCGACGGCGAGGCTGTGGGCGCGGTGCTGCTGACCTTCGACGTGACGGAGCAGGCCTTTGCCGAGCGGAACCGACGGGAGTTCACCGCCAACGTGTCCCATGAACTGAAAACGCCCCTGCAGGGCATCATCGGCAGCGCGGAGCTGCTGGAGAACGGCATGGTGCAGCCCGACGACGTGCCCCGGTTCGTGGGGCATATCCGCAGCGAGGCGCAGCGGCTGGTGACGCTGATCAATGACATCATCCGCCTGTCGGAGCTGGACGAGGGCGGCGCGCTGCCCACGGAGCCGGTGGAACTGCTGGGCCTGTGCGGGGACACCGTCAAGTCGCTGGAGGCGGCGGCGGAGAAGCGGCACGTGACCATGACCGTTACCGGCGAGGAGGTCACGGTGCAGGGCGTGCGGCGGCTGCTGAGCGAGGTAATGGTCAATCTGTGCGACAACGCCATCAAGTACAACCGCGACGGCGGCAGCGTCACGGTGGAGGTATCGCGGGATGGCGGCGACGCGGTGGTGGCGGTGTCCGACACGGGCATCGGCATCCCCCAGGAGCACCAGAGCCGCGTGTTCGAGAGGTTCTACCGGGTGGACAAGAGCCACTCCAAGGCCTCCGGCGGCACGGGACTGGGGCTGTCCATCGTCAAGCACGCCGTGCGGTACCACCACGGCACTGTGGAGGTACACAGCGTGCCCGACCAGGGCACGACGTTCACCGTGCGTCTGCCGGTGGAGGAAGAAGCGTAAAGGGCATAAAAAAGACCGCCGAAAGGCGGTCTCTTTTATGTCACAGATTCTTTCTGGCGTGGCTGCAGATGGCGTCGAACGTCTTTTGGCTGATGTCGTGCTCGATCTTGCAGGCGTCCGCCTCGGCGGTGGCGGCGTCCACGCCCAGGGCCATCAGGAAACGGGTCAGGGTGTGGTGCCTGTCCAGCATACTCTCGGCGATGGACATGCCGGTGGAGGTAAGGGTGATGAGCCCGTCCTTGTCCATGGTGATGTAGCCGTTTTCCCGCAGGCGTTTGGTGGCGTAGGTGACGCTGGGCTTCGTGACGCCCAGGTGCTCCGCCACGTCGATGGAACGGATGTAGCCGTGCTGCTGCTGCATCATCAGCATGGTCTCTAAATAATCCTCGGAGGCGCGCAGTATTTGCATTAAGTATCACCAACTTTCCCGGCAACATTGCAAACAGCATACCACAAATTCTACAAAGTTACAAGTGTGCTGAAAAAATTTCGTTCACCCCCTTGACAAAGTAGGTTTGAGAGGTTAAACTGCACAGTGGTTAGTGAAGGCTAACCGCCTTGTTTCGCCATGGAACGACGGAATGCCTTTGGAACCGTTTTTTCAGATACATGGTTAGTGTGAACTAACCATGAAACGGAGGGATATACGTATGATGCCGTTGATGCTGGCAGACGCCGGAACGGAGCAGCTCATCCGCAAGGTGGGCGGCAGCCCGGAGCTGAAGAAGCATTTGGAGGACCTGGGCTTTACGCCGGGCAGCACGGTGACGCTGGTCTCCGCTATGGGCGGGAACGTCATCGTCAAGGTGAAGGAATCCCGCGTGGCCATCAGTGAAGAGATGGCGCGCAAGATCATGGTGTAAAAAGAAATCATATAGAAGGAGAGCAGAAGCATGAAAACATTGCGTGAAGTCAAGATCGGCGAGACCGTCAAGGTCGTCAAGCTCCACGGCGAAGGCCCCGTCAAGCGCCGCATCATGGACATGGGCATCACCAAGGGCGTTGAGGTCTATGTCCGCAAGGTGGCGCCTCTGGGCGATCCCATGGAGGTCACGGTGCGCGGCTACGAGCTGAGCCTGCGCAAGGCTGACACCGAAATGATCGAGGTCGAGTGATACTTTGGGGCATCGCCGCGCGCTGCCCGTGATACATCCGTAATTCAAATTCATCTGTATATAGGTTTAACAAGATTAACCGGAAGGAGAGACAATATGGAAAAACAGATCAAGATCGCGTTGGCGGGCAACCCCAACTCCGGTAAGACTACCCTGTTCAACGCGCTGACCGGCTCCAATCAGTTCGTGGGCAACTGGCCCGGCGTTACGGTGGAGAAGAAAGAGGGCAAGCTGAAGAAGCACGATGACGTGGCCATCATGGACCTGCCCGGCATCTACTCCCTGTCACCCTACACCCTGGAAGAGGTGGTGGCCCGTAACTACCTGATCGACCAGCGCCCCGACGCTATCCTGAACATCATCGACGGCACGAACCTGGAGCGTAACCTGTACCTGACCACCCAGCTGACCGAGCTGGGCATCCCCGTTGTTATCGCCATCAACATGATGGACGTGGTCCGCAAGAACGGCGACAAGATCAACGTGGAGGAGTTGAGCCGCGAGCTGGGCTGCAAGATCGTGGAGATCTCCGCCCTGAAGGGAGAGGGCGTCATGGAGGCCGCCGAGGCCGCTATCGCCGCCGCCAAGTCCACCAAGACCGTGCCCATGCACACCTTCTCCGGCCCGGTGGAGCACGCTATCGCCCACATCGAGGAGGCCGCCGTGCACGGCATGCCCGAGGAGCAGCAGCGCTGGTACGCCATCAAGATCTTTGAGCGCGACGACAAGGTACTGGCCAAGCTGAACATCCCCGCTGAGACCATGCAGCACATTGAGGCCGACATCCAGGCCGCCGAGAAGGAGTTGGACGACGATGCCGAGTCCATCATCACCAACGAGCGCTACGTGTACATAGCGGAGATCATCAAGGCCTGCTACAAAAAGAAGAACGCGGGCCAGCTGTCTGCCTCCGATAAGATCGACCGTATCGTCACCAACCGCTGGCTGGGTCTGCCCATCTTCGCACTGGTGATGTTCCTGGTGTACTACATCTCCATGGTCACCGTGGGTTCCGCGGCTACCGACTGGGCTAACGACGGCCTGTTCGGCGACGGCTGGCACCTGTTCGGCATCGGTTCCGCCGAGTACAACGAGGTGGCCGAGGAGTACGGCGATGCCTCCCTGATCGTGGATGGCTATGACGCCTACATCGAAGAGAACGGCTCTCTGGCCGCCGACGGTACCTTCACCTATGACGTGGAGGACGAGGAGACCCTGGCCGTGGAGACCGAGACCGCGACCATGGCCGACTATGAGGAGGCCAAGGCCACCCTGGATGAGATCGGCGACGAGCCCGATCCCGCTGACTACGGCGTGTGGGTGCCCGGTGTCCCGGTGCTCATCGGAAACGCGCTGGAATCCGCCGGTGCCGCCGACTGGCTCAGCGGTCTGATCCTGGACGGCATTGTGGCGGGCGTCGGCGCGGTGCTGGGCTTCGTGCCCCAGATGCTGGTGCTGTTCCTGCTGCTGGCGTTCCTGGAGGCCTGCGGCTACATGGCACGTATCGCCTTCGTTCTGGACCGTATCTTCCGTAAGTTCGGTCTGTCCGGCAAGTCCTTCATCCCCATGCTGATCGGTACCGGCTGCGGCATCCCCGGTGTTATGGCCTCCCGTACTATCGAGAATGAGCGAGACCGGCGTATGACCATCATGACCACCACGTTTATCCCCTGCGGTGCCAAGGTGCCATTTATCGCTATGATCGCCGGCGCCATCTTCGGCGGCAGCGCGTGGGTGTCCACCTCCGCCTACTTCATCGGCATGGCCGCCATCGTGATCTCCGGAATCATGCTGAAGAAGACCAAGATGTTCTCCGGCGAGCCTGCTCCCTTCGTTATGGAGCTGCCCGCTTACCACTGGCCCACTCTGGGCAACGTCCTCCGCTCCATGTGGGAGCGCGGCTGGTCCTTCATCAAGAAGGCCGGTACCATCATCCTGCTGTCCACCATCTTCGTGTGGTTCACCAGCTACTTCGGCTGGGTGGACGGCCAGTTCCAGATGCTGTCTGATGAGCAGATCGACTGCTCCATCCTGGCCGCTATCGGCGGTGCCATCGACTGGATCTTCGCGCCCCTGGGCTGGGGCAACTGGCAGGCGGTCGTCGCATCCATCACCGGCCTGGTGGCCAAGGAGAACATCGTGGGTACTCTGGGCGTCCTGTACGGCGGCGGCGACGGCAGCGTGTACGACGCTATGGCCGCAGCCTTCACCGGCATCACCGCTTACAGCTTCCTGGTGTTCAATCTGCTGTGCGCCCCCTGCTTCGCGGCTATCGGCGCCATCAAGCGTGAAATGAACAGCCGCAAGTGGACCTGGTTCGCCATCGGCTATCAGTGCGTGTTCGCCTATGTCATCGCCTTGATGATCAATCAGTTCGGCGGCCTGTTCACCGGCAACGCCAACATCCTGGGCGTCATCGTGGCCGTCATCCTGCTGGCCGGCATCATCTACATGCTGTGCAAGCCCTACAAGGAAGCCACCAAGCTGGCTATCAAGTAAACCGAGCATTTCCCCGATACTACGAAAGGAGTGAAGTTCCATGCTGCAATGGCTGTCAGCGAATCTGGGCACTATCCTCATCAGTGCCGCATTACTTGTCGTTGTGTTTCTCATCATCCGCTACCTGCTGCGCCAGAAGAAGGCAGGGAAGTCCTCCTGCGGCGCCGGCTGCGCCCACTGTGCCATGCACGGCCAGTGCCACAGCCCCAGCTGCAAGCACTGAATAGGGCAGGGGGAGGCATACGATTTGCCTCCCCCTGTGCCAAAAATGGAGGTATCTATTATGATCGAAACGATTCTGAAGGTGGACGGCATGGCCTGTGGCATGTGCGAGAGCCACATCAACGATACCGTCCGCAACAAGTTCTCCGTGCAGAAGGTGACGTCCTCCCACACCAAGGGCGAAACGGTGATCCTGTCCGACCAGGCGCTGGACGAGCAGGCGCTGCGCGATGCCATCGCCGCCACCGGCTACGAGGTCAAGGCGGTGGACGCCCACCCCTACGTGAAAAAGGGCGTGTTCTCCTTCTTGAAGAAGTGAGCGAAAACAAAAAAGCACCTTTTCGGTGCTTTTTTGAAAACCGATAGTTAAATTACTCTAACTAAAGTTAGACAAAGCTAACCGAGAATAAACCGGCGGTATGTGCCGAAAATATACGTACCCACAACAGAACGAACAGAAAGGAAGTGCGATATGAGCGTTGTGATCTTAGGTGGTAACGAGTGCATGGAGCGCCGCTACAAGGACCTGTGCCAGTCCTACAAGTGTACCGCAAAGGTGTTCACCAAACCGGCGGGCGGCCTGAAGAACAAGTTGGGCAGCCCGGATCTGATGATCTTCTTTACCTCCACCATGTCCCACAAGCTGGTGCAGAGCGCCCTCAGCGAGCTGAAGGGCACGCCTACCCGCATCGAACGGTGCCATACCAGCTCCCTGTCCGCTCTGCGGAACATTCTGGAGAAGCACGCGGGCTAAGGAGGTACGCCATGTCCGAAGAACTGATGGTGCGCCAGTGCGCGCCCACCCTGGCCGGTATCAAGACCGGCAGCCTGTTCCCCTGTCCCTGCGACGACCGCGAGACACTGCTGTGCCAGGTACGCAGCATCAACCGCAGGCTTTCCCCTAAGGGCCTGTGCCTGCTGCCCCTTCGGTTCACCGAGGGCAGCGTGCTGCTGTACCTCTACCGCCCCGCCACACTGCGCCGCGACCTGAGCGACGGCATGGCGCGGGGTATCCTGACCGAGGCTGGATACGACGGCGTCAGCTGCGGCCGCTGCGTGGCCACGCTGATCCGCCGGCTTCGCCAGGGCGGAGACTTTCCCCACGAGATCGGACTGTTCCTCAGCTACCCTCCTGAGGACGTGAAGGGCTTCGTGGAGAACCACGCTTGCCACTACAAGTGCGCGGGACTGTGGAAGGTCTATGGCGACGAGGTACGGGCACAGCGGCTGTTTGACCGGTTCAAGCGCTGCACGGACACATATTACAGGCTCTGGCAGGCGGGCGCGACCATTGAGCAGCTCGCCGTGGCAGGGTAAAAGAACAGAAAGGAAACATAGACCATGAAAAAGACTGCTGTTATCTACTGGAGCGGGACCGGCAACACCGAGGCCATGGCCAACGCCGTGCTGGAGGGCATGAAGTCCGCCGGCGCCGACGCGGCGCTGCTGACCGTGGATCAGGTGAACACCGCCGATCTGGGCAACTACGCCGCCATCGCCTTCGGCTGCCCGGCTATGGGCAGCGAGGTGCTGGAGGAGATGGAGTTCCAGCCCATGTTCGACGCCTGCAAGAATTGCCTGGGCGGCAAGGCCGTGGCGCTGTTCGGCTCCTACGGCTGGGGCGACGGCGAGTGGATGCGCTCCTGGGAGAAGGATTGCTCCGACGCCGGTGTGAACCTGGTGTGCGACAGCGTTATCTGCTGCGAGGCGCCCGACGACGCAACCCTGGAGAATCTGCGCGCGATGGGCAAGACCCTGGCCTCTTGAACGCTTTGAGGTTCCTGCGCCGCCGACTGCGGCGGCGGGGACAGACGCTGCTGCCGCTGTTGGTCATTCTCTCCGCCGCGGCGGTGGTATACAGATGAAAAAAGCACCCCGCAGGGGGTGCTTTTTCCATGCTTTGCCGCAGGGGAAACATCCCGCAAGGGGTGCTTTTTCACAGCCATTTTTTGTGCTTGAAGAACCACAGGAGCCCCGCTACTAGCAGTATGCTGGCGGCGATGATGACGGGATAGCCCCACTCCGACTGCAGCTCCGGCATGTTCACAAAGTTCATACCGAACCAGCCGGTGATCAGCGTCAGAGGCAGAAACAGCACTGTCACGATGGTGAATACCCGCATCAGGTCGTTTTGCTGGATGGCCAGCTGGCTCTGGTACGCCTCGCGCAGTTGCGCCACCAGCTCCTGCAGGGCGCATACTTTCTGCAGATACCGGTCCGTGCGTCGTCCCAGTACCTCCATCCGGGTCAGGATGTCCGCCTGGATGAGCCTGTTATCATTATCGCACATCTCATCGAAGATGGCGTCCAGCTGCTCGTAGTACCGCTTCAGCCGCAGAAGCTCACGCCGCCAATCGGAGATGCGCCGGGGCGCGTTCTCCCGGGAATTGCCTTCCAATATGATGAGCTCGCCTTCGTTGATGCGGGCCTCCAGCTTTTCCAGATACGCCATGTCACCCTTGAACAGACCCGCGAAAAACCGGTACAGCAGCTGCTGGTCGGCTATGGGACCGTCCGTAGTCAGTGCGGTCACGGCGTCCTGCACGTACTGCCGGGCGGCCTCGTCCCGGCAGAAGAAAAACAGGTCGTCGCTGTCGATGTATACCAATACCTTGCTGACCTTGCCGCCCTTGCGCACATCATACCAGTCAAAGGCCAGCAGGTCGAAATCAGAGAAGGCCTCGAAGCTCTCGGTCTGCAGTTCACCCACGTACTGAAATACGGCGGCGTCCATACGCTCCGCCACCTGAGCCATATCCTTCCACAGCAGTACGCTTTGCATATTGCCACCGTCCTTTCCTTCCGCAGTATACCCCACCGCGCAGCCGCCGTCAAGTTGACTTTCCCCGGTGCCGCTGGTAGAATATAGGCAGCGATACACCATTCTAAAAAAGGGAAGTGGTTATTTATGCAGTTGACACCCCAGCAGCAGGCATTGTTGGATGGCGCCCGGGGCGAGACCATGGCCAAGGTGGTCAAGACGCTGGTCATGTACGGCGATACCTTCGGCGCACAGCGCATGGTGCCGGTCACCAGCCAGTATGGCCACACGGTGATCTCCTTCGGTTTGGCGGTGATGAAGCCCGTCTACGACCTGTATGACCGGCTCATCCAGGCGGGGCTCACCAGCGGACAGAAGTTCACCGCCGACCCCAAACCGCTGGACAGGAACGTCCCCACGGGATTCCTGGAGGACGTGGTATTCCGCAAGATCATGTACACCCAGCAGGAGCGGTACGAGGAGCAGCTGCGCAAGCTGGGCATCACCGCCGATAACGCCTATACCTGCACCTGCTATCTGGAGCAGGTGGGCAACACTCCCAAGCAGGGCGACATCCTCAGCTGGGCGGAGTCCTCCGCCGTGGTGTACGCCAACAGTGTGCTGGGCGCCCGCTGCAACCGCAACAGCGGTATGCTGGAGCTGATGGGCAGCATCGCCGGCTTCGTGCCGGAGTTCGGCCTGCTGACCGACGAGGGGCGCAAGGCACACTGGCTGGTGGAGGTCCGGTGCGAAAAGCGGCCGGAGGCGCAGCTGTTGGGCTCCGCCATCGGTATGAAGGTCATGGAGGACGTGCCCTACATCCGTGGGCTGGACAAGTGGCTGGGGACGGAGCTCAATGACGGGAACCGCGCCTATCTGAAGGACTTCGGCGCGGCCACCGCCAGCAATGGCGCCGTGGGCCTGTACCACGTCGAGAACCTGACCCCGGAGGCCGTGCAGCAGGGCGAGGCGCTGCTGCATGAGGGCTACAAGACTTACGTCATCGACGACGCGGAGCTGGAGCGGGTGAAGAACAGCTATCCGGTGATATGGAAGGACGCGGACGCTGCGCCTCAGCTGTGCTTCGTAGGCTGTCCCCACCTGACGCTGGAGCAGCTGCGCGACTGGACCGGCAAGCTGTACGATGCCCTGCGGGCGCAGAACCGTCTGCAGGTGGCTGTGCCCACGGTGTTCACCGCCGCCCCGGCGGTGCTGGAGGCCTTCAAGGACACGGTGGAGGGCTATAAGCTGCAGAGCATGGGCGTTATCCTCAGCTATATCTGCCCGCTGATGTATATGAACAATCCCCTGTGCAAGAAGAAGGCGGTCATCACCAATTCCAACAAGTTGCGTACCTACACCAGTGCCCGGTATTACACCGACGGGGAGATACTGGATATTCTGGCGGGAAAGGAGGGGCGCTGATATGAAACAATTCAAGGGCCGTGTGGTGGTCCCCGGTACCTGCACCGCAGAGGCGTTGGTGAGCCATGGGGGCTTCAATACTCTGGCCAGCTACCAGATGGCCATGATGTTCGGCGACAAGCAGGTGAAGTGCGGCGACCAGAACAATCCCGACCTGTACAAGAAGCCCATGATCGGCAAGGCGCTGTGCCTGCCCCAGACCATCGGCTCCACCACCGGCGGCATGGTGCTGTTCACCGTCTGCTCCCACGGCAAGCAGCCCGCCTGCATGCTGTTCTCACTGCCCATCGACTCGCTGGCCGCCTCCGGCGCCATTCTGGGCGATGTCTGGACCGACAGCAAAATGCCCGTGGTGGATTCGCTGGGCGACGAGTTCCTGCAATATGTGCAGACCGGCATGACCGTCACCGTGGGTGACGACGGCCTGGTCACCGTGGAGGACTGACATGGACGATATCTACACCAAAAAGCCCGAGGAGTGCGCCTACTCCTTCACCCAGCACAGCGCCTGCGAGTTCTTCCCCTGCCACAAGACCAGCCACCCGGAGGACTTCAACTGCCTGTTCTGCTACTGCCCGCTGTACACCCTGGGTAGCAAGTGCGGCGGCAACTTCAGGTACCTGGAAAACGGCGTCAAGGACTGCTCCGACTGCCTGCTGCCCCACGGTCGGGGCAGCTACAGCTACATCAAGAGCAAGTATCCGGAATTGATGGAATTGGCGAAGAAGAATAGATAAAGACAAGAAAAACCGCGCCAACGGCGCGGTTTTTTCATATAAACAAATATATCAAAAGCCCAACTGCAGTACACAATCACCTTTGTTGCAGACATACATAATGTGGTATTCGACAGGGGTGCCTTTGTAGCCGCTGGGAACAGGTTTTGAAGGGGTTTCGCGAATCAAAATGGCGCTAACCCAGCCAGCCTGTAATTTGATGACGGTGTTATCGGGGAATGTTATTTCATCATGGAAATCACTGGGTTCGTGCCCTACATCCACATAGTCATCAGTCAACATGCCGGAGAGTTGCAGTTCCGCGTAGTAGGCACGCACGTTGGCCATGTCGGCGGCCACCTTGGCCTTGTGCAGGCTGCCGTTGAACACAGGGATGGCAATAGCCGCCAGCACAGCGATGATCGCCACCACGATCAGCATTTCCATCAATGTAAAGCCGCGGTTCCGTTTCATAGTCTATACCCTCCGGAATCGTTTTTTTGATAAGGTTTCCACATTATACCCTACCGACGCCCGGATTGCAACCCTATTTTCCCGTCACTACCTCCGCAAATCCCTCTCCGAACACCCGCACGGCCTTCAGCGCCTCGTCCAGCGAGTTGCCCGCCGCGCCGATCTCCACCAGCAGGCTGCCGGGGGTGAAATACTCGTTGTAGTCGGAGTTCCGCAGGGTCAGTGGGCGCATGAGGGTGGGGTAGTTCTCCGTCAGGTGCTGCTGCACCGCCACGGCGAATTTCAGGTTCTCCTGCCAGCCCTCCCAGCTGCTGCCCATGACCAGGCTCACCTGGGCGCAGTCCGGGTCCTCCCGCGTCACCACCTTGTACTGGTGACCGGCCTTGTCCTCCAGCGCGTCCCGGTGCACATCCAGAATGAAGGAGATGCTGGGGTACTTGGCCATGTATTCCTCGATGGCGTCCTCCGCCCGGTAGTAGGCGCCGTTGTATTGGGGGTCGTCGTACAGCTCGCGGTCGTGGAGCACGGAGATGCCGTAGCCGCTGAGGACCCGGGCCAGCTCGTCGCCCACACGGATGACGCTGACGCTGGCATCGGACGTGCGGAAGCTGCCGGTGCTCTCGTACTCCTGCCCGGCGGGCATGGTGTAGGCCTCACTCCCGTGGCTGTGGATGATCAGCACCTGCGGCGCATCCTCCCCCAGGGCGGCGGCAAAGGTGCCGTCGAAGGTCACGCCGTCCAGTGTCTGACGGGAGGCGTTCTTGATGAACACGTCGCCCACGCGGGTGTAGCCGTTCTCGTCCGTGACCACCACGGACAGGGGCGGGGAGGCGGCTGCGTCATCCGTGTCGCTGTCGGGGGTGGGCTCCGCCGTGCCGGTGAGGCCGTCCTCCTCCGCCGGGGCGGGGGTGTCGGGCGCGGGCTCGTCCGACGCGGCGGCGTAGTCGAAGGTGCCCTCCGCCGCCAGCAGCTGCGGCGACTGCCGCAGCGCCAGCAGGGCGGGCAGGGGGAGGCCGTCGGCGGTGAACAGGTCGCCCAGCTCCCATTGCAGAAACCTGCGGGCCAGATCGCTGCCCCGCACCGCCGCGGCGGCGGAGCGCAGGTCATCGCTGCCGGCGCATACCGCCGCCAGCCACAGTACTCCTGCCGCGGCGACGCCCGCCGCGCCCTGCCGCAGTCTGTTCTTCTTCATGTCCCCACCGCCTTTCCGCAGACAAGCTTATGCGGCCAGCGGAGAAAAAAGTACCCCAGCCCTGGGGGACGGGGCGCACAGGGCTATGCGGCAAAAAAGCACCCCCGGAGGGGTGCTTTTTATATGGCAAAGTTGTTCCATGGGTCGATGGGCGGTGGCTGGCGGTCAAAGGTCATCTCCGCGCCGGTCTCCGGATGGAGGAAGGTCAGGTGCGCCGACCACAGGGCGATGGGGGATACCGGGTCGTCCGCCGCGCCGTAGCGCCGGTCGCCCGCCAGGGGCAGCCCCCGGGAGGCGAACTGCACCCGTATCTGGTGGGTCCGTCCGGTGAGCAGGTGTATCCGCACCAGCGTCAGTCCGGCTTTTTCTTCCAGAGTTTCGTACCGCAGCCGCGCCTCCTGCACACCCTTGGCGGGGGCGTCGGCCACGTAGGTGACGCGCCGTGTCCTGTCCCGGCCCAACAGGTCGAGGAGCTCGCCTGACGGTGCACAGGGTGTGCCCCGCAGGACGGCCAGGTACTCCTTGCGGAATTCGCCCTCCCGTATCTGGCGGGACAGCTCTCCGGCGGCGTAGGTGCTGCGGGCGAACACCATCAGGCCGCTGACCGGCGCGTCCAGCCGGTGCACCGTGCGGATGCAGTCGGTGCCCAGGGCCTGACGCAGCAGGGAGGGCATGCCGCCCGGCTCGTCGGTGGAAACCACGCCGGCGGGCTTTACGGCCACCACGATGCGCTTGTCCTGGTATAGAATGTCCGTATGCGCCACCTCCCGGTATGTGATGGTCACAGTGTACCACATTTGTCACCGATTTGTAAACAATATCCGCTTGACATATCAGGTCTAATGCGTTAGACTATGCACAAGAGGTCTAATAGATTCGACCAAGGAGGAGCAGCCTATGGACACCCCGAAAATTTTCGACAGCGAATTGAAATTCTGCGAAATACTCTGGACGTACGAGCCGGTGAAGAGCAGCGAGCTTGTCCGCCTGTGCGCCGACGAGCTGGGCTGGAAGAAATCCACCACCTACACCGTGATCAAGCGTCTCACCGAGCGGGGCGTGGTACACACGGAGAACGCCGTGGTCACGGCGCTGGTACGGCGGGAAGACGTGCAGAGCGCGGAGAGCCGCGCCTTTGTGGAGCGCAACTTCAGCGGCAGCCTGCCGGGGTTTCTGAACGCCTTCGTGGGCGGGAAGGGACTGACGGCGGCGGAGGCGGACGAGCTGCGGCGGATGATCGACAAATTCGAGGAGGAGAGCCATGGATAAGCTGTTCGACGTCGTTCTGGAGCTGAGCTGGCAGGCGGGACTGATCGCGCTGGCGGTCATGGCGGTGCGCCTGCTGCTGCGGAAGAAAGTCAGCCGCAGGGCGGTGTGCTGGCTGTGGGTGCTGGTGGCGCTGCGGCTGGTGCTGCCGGTAAACCTTACGGTGGAGAGTCCGGTGAGTCTGCAGGCGGAGGAAGCGCCTGTGACACGGGCGTATCACGCCATGCAGGAGGCCGGGACACAGGGGCGGGAGAGCGTCGCAGAAAAGGACACCACCGCCCCGACGGTTACCCCTTCGGTGACCCCCTCGGCTACCGGTACTTTGCAGAAACCGGCACAAACGGTGACCCTTGCGGTGTACCTTCCGTGGCTGTGGGCCATCGGTGCGGGGTGTATGGTGCTGTACATGGCGCTGAGCTTCCTGTGGATGTGGTGCGCCCTGCGCAGGGCGCAGCACGTGGAGGGTAATGTGTACCGGTGCAGACACTGGAGCACGCCCTTTGTGCTGGGCATTATCGCGCCGCGCATCTACGTGCCGGAGAGCGTGGCGGAGGATGACCTGCCCCAGGTGCTGGCCCACGAGCGGTGCCACATCCGGCGGTGGGACCACGTGTTCAAGCCGCTGGCGTTCGTGCTGCTGGCGGTGCACTGGTTCAACCCGGTGCTGTGGGCGGCGTATATCCTGCTGGGGCGGGATATGGAGAACGCCTGTGACGAGATGGTATTGAAGGATGCCGACAGAGCCCAGCGGGCGGCCTATTCCCGCGCGCTGGTGGCCTGCGCCGCCCAGCCGAAGATGGCGGCGGTGTGCCCGCTGGCCTTCGGCGAGGTGGCGGTGAAGGAAAGGGTGAAAAACGTGCTGAGCTATAAAAAGCCCGCGGTGTGGGCGGCGGTCATGCTGGCCATCGCGGCGGTGGTCATCGGCGTGTGCCTGCTGACGAAGCCCAGCTACAAGAACGTGGGGGCGCTGGACGCGGAGAAGCTGTTCGCCCTGCGGACGCCCTACGTGGGCAACAACTCCGCCGTGGGCGCGATACTGGATGCGCTGGGGTTCTGGGAGCTGGGCAACAGCGGCGCGGACTACGGCTATGCCGTGCATCTGAGCACGGATAGGGAGCCCATGGGCATCACGGTGCTGTATACCTACGAGGGAGCGGTGCCCCGGAAGAGCGAGGAGCGCTATCGGCAGATCGCCATGCGGGGTTATATCGCGTTGGCGCTGATCGACAACGCGGAGTGGTTCTCGTGGCAGGAACATGGCACTGACGGAACATCAAATAAAGAGGACAGAATGGCCGGCGATTCGCTGTACCCGATCGTTTACCCCGGATATCCGGACACGGCGCGGGAGAGCGCCGAGGGCTTGCAGGCGTATATCAATACATTGCAGCAGTGGATGAAGGACGGCGTTATGCCCTATGCCTATGGAAACGGTGAGCGGGATGTATGGGCGTGGAACGCAGATTTTCCGGACGCCAGTAAGGAGATCACCCCGTGGCCGTCTATGGGGGAGAACGACCCCCGCAGCGTCAAGGCGGAGGACTACGGCATTGTGTATGACGAGGCGCACATGCCCTCCGACTGGGAGACCATGCCCCTGAGTTATCTGTGCGCCTACTATCTGAACGCGGACGGGGCGTATGCCGAGGGGGCGATGGATACGCTGATGGCCCGCTATGAACAGGCACCCAATACCGTGCGGAAGTACATCCGCACGGTGCTGACCGGACAGGCGGACCCCAAGGGCCGCGGCGACGCGGCGGAGGTGCTGCTGCAGGATATTTCCCGGTACATCACGTCCCAGTTGACCGGCGGGCTGCCGGTGGCCGCCAGCTATGAGAGGGACCAGCTGAGCATCACCGTGACGGAGGTCTATTCCGTGACGTACCGCACGGTGACATACGACGAGAATTACAGCGAGGACATCCCGGTGTATGAGGTGGGCAGCGGCGCGCAGCTGTCCGTGATAAAGGGTGAGGGCTTCACCCTCTACGGACGGTACAATGAGGAGAACGTGGCGCTCCACAACGGAGATGTGGTAGAGCTGACGGAGCAGTTCGTGGGCCTGGGCATGGATGGACAGTACGCTGTACGGTTCCAGTACCGGAGCGCGGCGGAAACGGCGGAGAAGACCACCCTGTCGTTCAACGACAACGGTGCGGGCATGGTCAGCTATCCCGCCTACGTGTTCCGGGGCAGCGGGTACGCCATCACCGTTCTGGGGAATGCGTGGCATCAGATGACCCTAAGCAGCGGTTGGACGGATATTGGTGTGGACGGCTCGCCCGCCATCAACGGCAAACCGGCGGAGGTGTGGCAGAGCACCGAGGACATCAACACCCAACTGGCGGTGGTGCATCTGGGTGCCATGACGCTGAAGGAAGCGCAGGAGTGGGCGAAGGGCGCGGCAGGCGATGGGTTCACCCTGACGGAGAGCAAGCAGGGCGATATGTCCGGCGACGGGAAGAACGGGCCCACGGAGATGTACTGGACCTGCGCTTTCTACGGCACGGGCAGCGACCGGCTGGCGGTCATCAAGACCTATCCCGTGGCGCAGACGGAGCATCTGGGATATGCACTCAACGCCATGGCAGATACGCTGGTAGTGAACTGAATCGAAAAGCCACCCCGATGGGGTGGCTTTTCTGCGTGTCGAAAAAATCTGTCATTGCGAGGAGCACCCCAAGGGCACTTGCTTCGCGGCGCGAAGCGACGCGGCGATCCGTCCTCCCCAGCCATAGGATACGGATTCCCACGCCAGTGACACGGTCACTGGCTCGGAATGACAGGGAACGGGCGGGCAGAGTCGTCCGCCCCTACACGTCTTACGCGGGACGTCGAGGACGCCGTCCCCTACGGGCGGACAGAGTCGTCCGCACCTGCGAAATGACGGGTGTGTCAGCCGTGGTAGTAACGCTTGGCGCAGAAGTCGCGCTCTACGCGCACCTTGCCGGTGTCGGTGAGCCAGTCCACGAAGTTGGCGAAGTTGCGCTCCACGATGCTGAATTTCAGCTCCTGCCGTGTGCGGATGTTCTCCCGCTGGCAGAAGGCGTATATCCAGTCGGAGAAGGTCATGCCGTCGGTCAGGTCCTCCAGCAGCTCGCGCTCCTTGCGGTGGATGAAGGCGATGTTGCTGTCGATGAGAGCAGACAGCTCCGCGCGGTCGGTGATGACCTGCTTGTGGGCCACGATGTAGGCGGGGTAGTCCGTGGCGCGGAGGGACTCCTTGCTCTCCAGGTCCTTGGCGATGAACATACTGGTGGGCAGCTTGGCCGCGTCTATCTCGTGCTGGTCGATAAGGCAGTCGCCGATGTAGGCCGCGCCGTCGGGCGTGACGAAGCCCACGTGCCCCGCCGAGTGCCCCGGCAGCGGCAGCACGGCAAACAGCGCCCCGTCCACGTCGATGTGGTCATCCTGGGGGAAGATCACACGGTCGGCGGTGAAGCACTCCTCCAGGAATATCTCCCGGCTCTTGCCGTAGGTCAGGGCCACGTAGTTGGCGCGGTAGCTGTCGGGGTTCACGGAGATGCCGGCCTCGATAAGGGAGATGGCGGCCTGGGCGCCGTATTTTTCCTGCAAATACCGCACGTTGCCCGTGTGGTCAAAGTGGGCGTGGGAGCACAGCACAGCGCGCAGGCGCCAGCCCTGTTGGTCGATGAGGCCGGTCAGGGCGGCGCGGTCCAGCTTGGCGTAGCCGGTGTCGATGAGCACCACATCCCGGTCGGTGAGTTTGTAAACGGGCAGCAGGGCGGTGGAGGCCACGGCCGCGTATGTATTGCCCAGCACGTGCAGAAGTTCCATGGTATTCCTCCGATGTGAGACATTTTCTACATTATACACCGCGGGGAGGAAAAAACAAATGGTTTTGTTTTCGCCGCGGTGTGTGCAGGAAGATCTTCGAATACCCCTATGTATGTCCCGCGCCTGCGGCGCGGGACATACAAAAAAGAATTCGGAAAATTTTTCGATTTGCCCCTATGCAAAACGGGAGAAATAAGGTAAAATACCTGATAGAAAATTAGGGAGGAACGGCGATGGAGCAACCAATATTCAAACGGGTGCTGCTGAAGATCAGCGGCGAGGCTCTGGCGGGCGAGAAGCACTTCGGCCTGGACTTTCAGGTGATGGGCCGGGTGGCGGACGTCATCAAGCAGTGCGTGGACATGGGCGTGCAGGTGGGCATCGTCATCGGCGGCGGCAACTTCTGGCGCGGCGTGAAGGACGGCGAGGGCTATATCGAGCGCACCCGCGCCGACCACATGGGCATGCTGGCCACGGCTATGAACTGCATGGCCATGGCGGACGTGCTGGAGCAGAAGGGCGTGGACGTCCGGGTGCAGACGGCGCTGGAGATCCGGGCCGTGGCGGAGCCGTATATCCGAGCAAGGGCCATACGGCATCTGGAAAAGGGCCGGGTGGTCATATTCGGCTGCGGCATCGGCAGCCCGTTCTTCTCCACCGATACGGCGGCGGTGCTGCGGGCGGCGGAGATCGGCGCGGACGTGATACTGCTGGCCAAGAACATCGACGGCGTGTACGACAGCGACCCGGCCAAGAACGCCGACGCGGTGAAGTTCGACAGCATCACCTATGACGAGGTGCTGAAGCGGCATCTGGCGGTGATGGATTCCACCGCCACCAGCCTGTCCATGGACAATCATATCCCCGTGCTGGTGTTCGCACTGAAAGACCCGGAGAATATTATCCGCGCCCTGCGCGGCGAAAAAATCGGAACGATCGTGAAGGAGGCTTAACCGCTATGTTGAAGGACGAGTACAAGGTTTACGAGGAAAAAATGAAGAAGAGCATCGAATCCGTGATGGGCGATTTCGACACCGTGCGTGCCGGACGCGCCAACGCTTCCGTGCTCAACCGCATCAGCGTGGACTACTACGGCACCCCCACCCCCATCCAGCAGATCGCGTCGATCGGCTCTCCCGACCCCCGCACGCTGGTCATCACTCCCTGGGACGCCAGCATCCTCAAGGGCATCGAGAAGGCTATCCAGGAGTCCGACCTGGGCATCAATCCCCAGAACGACGGCAAGTGCATCCGGCTGGCCTTCCCCCAGCTGACCGAGGAACGCCGTAAGGAACTGGTCAAGCAGATCCACAAGTACGCCGAGGGCGGCAAGGTGGCTGTGCGCAACATCCGCCGCGACGCGCTGGAGAACTTCAAGAAGCAGCAGAAGGCCTCCGAGATCACGGAGGACGAGCTGAAGATCGCCGAGAAGGACCTGCAGAAGATGACCGACGACAGCTGCAAAGAGCTGGATAAGATCCTGGAAAACAAGGAAAAGGAACTGATGTCTGTTTAATGGGACTGTTTACGAAGAAAACGCCCCATACGGCGGGGGAGGTGGACAGGAGCCGCCTTCCCCGCCATATCGCTGTTATTATGGACGGCAACGGCCGCTGGGCGAAAAAACGCGGCCTGCCCCGCACGGCGGGGCACAAGGCGGGGGCGGAGGTGTTCCGCGACATCGCCACCTACTGCAAGGAGTTGGGCGTGGAGTATCTGACCATCTACGCCTTCTCCACCGAGAACTGGAAGCGTCCCGCGGACGAGGTGAACACCATCATGGAGCTGCTGGGGCAGTATCTCCGGGAGGCGGTGGACACCATGGAGAAGGACCACATACGGCTGCGGTTCTTCGGGGACCTGAGCGCGCTGTCGCCTGAGCTGCAGGCGCTGGCCCACGAGACGGACGATATATCCGGGCAGTATGAGGGGTTCCAGGCCAACGTGTGCCTGAACTACGGCGGACGGGCGGAGATCGTCCGTGCGGCGCGGCTGTGCGCGGAGAAGGGACTGGAGTGGACGGAGGAAAATCTCTCCGCCAATATGTACTCCGCAGGTATCCCCGACCCGGAGCTGATCATACGGCCCAGCGGGGAGATACGGCTGAGCAATTTCCTGCTGTGGCAGTGCGCGTACAGTGAGTTCTATTTCTGCGATGTGCTGTGGCCCGACTTTACCCGGCAGGATATGGACAGGGCCATTATCGACTATCAGCGGCGCGACCGCCGGTTCGGCGCCGTGAAATGAGGTGACGACCATGAAACAGAGGATATTGGTGGCGGTGGTGGGCGTGCCCGCGCTGATCGGCGTGCTGTGCTTCGCCCCGGACTGGGCCACGGCGGCGCTGGTGGCGGCGCTGTGCGTTATCGGCTGCCATGAGTTCATGGGCGCCGCGGCGCCGGAGAAGGCGCAGCACTGGTGGGGCCTGGCGGCCACGCTGGCGGTGTTCACCGTGTTCACGGTGTACTTCAGCGGAGGGGCCTTTTACGGTACTGCCATCCATAAGGTGATGCAGTGGCTGTTGACGGCGCTGATCGTGGTGGTGTTCATCGCGGCGGTGCAGGCCTACGGCAAGGACGACGAGCTGGACTTCCCGGACATCAGCGCCATGGCGGTGTCCGGGCTGGTGATACCCCTGGCGCTGGGCTGCCTGGTGCGGCTGCGGATGCTGGAATACGGCGCGGGACTGGTGCTGATACCGCTGGTGTCCGCGTTTATGAGCGACTCGCTGGCACTGTTCGGCGGGATGCTGTTCGGAAGGACGAAGCTGGCGCCCCGGGTCAGCCCCAAGAAGACCCGGGAGGGCGCGGTCAGCGGCCTTGTGGGCGGCATGGTGGGTATGGTCCTGTTCCGCATTTTCTTCTTCCTGTGCACAGAGGTGCAGCTGCACATCGGCTGGTGCGTGCTGCTGGGCTTTGTGGGCGCGGTGATGGGGCAGCTGGGCGACCTGAGCTTCTCCTGTGTGAAGCGGCAGTGCGGCATCAAGGACTACGGACGGCTGCTGCCGGGACACGGCGGCGTGCTGGACCGGTTCGACAGCGTGATCTTCGCCGCGCCGGTGACATGGCTGCTGGTGAACGCGGTGACGCTGTACTGAGAGGATACGTATGACGAAGACCATCGCCCTGTTGGGCGCTACCGGCTCCATCGGAAGGCAGACACTGGAGGTCGTCCGGGAGTTGGGCATATCCGTGGCGGCGCTGACCGCCAACACACAGACAGACCTGTTGGAGCGGCAGGCGCGGCAGTTCATGCCGCGCCTTGCGGTGCTGTATGACGAAAAGGCGGCGGCGGACCTGCGGCAGCGGCTGCGGGGCACCGGCATCGAGGTGATGTCCGGGGAGGAGGGGCTGCTGGCGGCGGCCACGCTGACAGAGGCGGACACGGTGGTGACCGCCGTTATGGGCAGCGTGGGGCTGAAGCCCACGCTGGCGGCCATAGAAAAGGGCAAGCGCATCGCCCTGGCCAACAAGGAGACACTGGTGTGCGCCGGTGAGTTGGTCATGGACGCGGCGGAGCGGTACGGCGCGGAGATCGTGCCGGTGGACTCGGAGCACAGCGCGGTGTTCCAGTGTCTGCAGGGCTGCCGCGACCGGGGAGAGCTGCGGCGCATCCTGCTGACCTGCTCCGGCGGTCCGTTCTACGGCAGGCGCTTTGAGGAGCTGGAGCACGTGACGGCGGCGGATGCCCTGCGTCATCCCAACTGGCACATGGGAGCGAAGATCACCGTGGACTCCGCCACGCTGATGAACAAGGGGCTGGAGATCATCGAGGCCATGCGGCTGTACCGCCTGAGCGTGGAGCAGGTGCAGGCGGTGATACACCGGCAGAGCATCGTCCACTCACTGGTGGAGTTCCGGGACGGCGCGCTGCTGGCACAGCTGGGCACCCCGGACATGAAGCTGCCCATCCGCTACGCGCTGACATATCCCCGCCGGGCGGAGAGCCCGGACGCGCCCCTGGACCTGCTGACCTGCGGGGCGCTGACCTTCCACCGGCCGGACGAGGAAGCGTTCCCCTGTCTGCGTCTGGCGCGGCAGGCGGCCGCGGTGGGCGGCACCGCCTGCGCCATACTCAACGGCGCCAACGAGGCCGCCGTGGGACTGTTTCTGGAGGGGAATATCGGATTCAACGACATCTCACGCAGGGTGGAACGGGCACTGGAACGGGTGCCGGTGCAATATCAGCCAAGCCTTGCGGATATACTGGAAGCGGACGGGGCGGCGCGGCGCGCCATCCTGTAACGGATCCGGAAGGAGTTTGCATACATGGTTCTGTATATCATAGCGGCCCTGCTGGTGTTCGGCGTCCTGATCGCCGTCCACGAGCTGGGGCACTTTCTGGCGGCCAAGGCCTGCGGTGTGCGGGTCAACGAGTTCGCCATCGGCATGGGGCCCACCCTGTGGAAAAAGCAGAAGGGGGACACACAGTACTCCCTGCGGGCGTTTCCCATAGGTGGATTCTGTGCCATGGAGGGGGAGGAAGAGGACTCCGACGACCCGGCGGCGCTGAACAACCAGGGCTTCTGGCATAAGCTGGCCATTTTCGCCGCCGGCGCGGCCATGAACTTCCTGGCGGGGCTTATCATCATCTTCTGTCTGTACGCCCCGGCGGACGGTTTCTACCAGCCGGTGATCTCCGGCTTTGCCGAGGGCTGTCCGCTGGAGAGCGCCGACGGACTGCAGACCGGCGACCGCATCCTGTCCATCGACGGGGAGCGGGTGTATATCTACAGCGACATCAGCCTGCTGATGAACCTGAACAAGACCGGCACCTTCGACCTGACGGTGGAGCGCGACGGGCAGAGGGTGCAGCTGCGGGACTTTGCCATGGAGCGGCGGACGTATACCGACCAAAGCGGCAGCGAGTACACCGGCTACGGCCTGTACTTCGGGGCGGCGGAGGCCGATTTCGGCGACAAGCTGGCCTATACCTGGAACAACGCCGTGGACTTCGTGCGGCTGGTGCGGCTGAGCCTGCGGATGCTGTTCACCGGGCAGGCGGGGCTGAAGGACCTCAGCGGGCCGGTGGGCATCGTGTCCACCATGGTGCAGGTGGGTGAGCAGGCGGCAACGACACGGGCGGCGGTGGAGAACATCGCCTATATCGGTGCGCTGGTGGCGGTAAACCTGGCGGTGATGAACCTGCTGCCCCTGCCGGCGCTGGACGGCGGACGTATCTTCTTCCTGCTGGTCAACGCCGTGGCCATGCTGCTGTTCAAGAAGAAAATTCCGTCCAAGTACGAGAATTATATCCATTTCGCGGGGCTCATTCTGCTGCTGGCGCTGATGGTGGTGCTGGTATTCAGCGATGTGGGCAAGCTGATACACTGAGGAGGCGGACACCGTGACGAAACGCATACAGGTGGGCGCGGTGCCGGTGGGCGGCGGCGCGGCCGTGAGCATACAGTCCATGTGCAATACGCCCACCGAGGATGTATCCGCCACCGTGGGGCAGATACTGCGGCTGGAGCAGGCGGGCTGCGACATCGTCCGCGTGGCGGTGCCCACGGAGGAGGCCGCCCGGGCTATCCCGGCCATCAAGGCGGCCATCCACATCCCGCTGGTAGCGGACATACACTTCGACTATAAGCTGGCGCTGCTGTGCGCAGAGGGCGGCATCGACAAGATACGCATAAACCCCGGCAATATCGGCAGTAGGGAGAGGGTGCGCGCCGTGGCCGACGCCTGCCGGGAGCGGGGCATACCCATCCGCGTGGGCGTCAACGGCGGCTCGCTGGAAAAGGACATACTGCGGAAATACGGCGGGGTCACCGCCGAGGCGCTGGCCGAGAGCGCGCTGGGGCATGTGCGGCTGCTGGAGGACTGCGGCTTCGGGGATATATGTATCTCCGTGAAGTGCTCGCGGGTGCCGGTGAATATGGCGGCGTATGAGCTGCTGCACGAGAGGGTGGACTATCCGCTGCACCTGGGCGTGACCGAGGCGGGAACGCCGGAGATGGGCGTGCTGAAGTCCGCCATCGGCATCGGCGGGCTGCTGTGCCGGGGCATCGGCGACACCCTGCGGGTGAGCCTGACCGCCGACCCGGTGGAGGAGGTGGTGGCCGCCAAGCGCATACTGCAGGCCTGCGGTATACGCCGCAGCGGGCCGGATCTGATCGCCTGCCCCACCTGCGGGCGGACGAAGTACGACATGGTGCCCATTGCGCGGGAGGTGGAGCGGCGGCTGCAGGGCTGCACCAAGCCCATCACCGTGGCGGTGATGGGGTGCGTGGTCAACGGGCCCGGCGAGGCGTCCGCCGCCGATGTGGGCATCGCCGGCGGGAACGGCGAGGGACTGCTGTTCGCTAAGGGGAAGATACTGCGCAAGCTGCCGGAGAGTGAGCTGGTGGACGCGCTGTTTGAGGAAATAGACAAGCTGTAAGGTGAGGAAATGGCGGAGAAAGTACCGTTTTTTACATTGTTTGAGAGCTTTCAGGCGCCGCGCCAGCTGCGGCTGCTGCTGCACGATGCGTATGCCGTCAGCGGTGTGCTGGACAGGGAGGCGCGGACGCTGGAGGTGCAGATAGAGTGCGGCGAGACCCTGCCCCAGGCGGCGCAGGACGCGCTGCAGCAGATGCTGGCGCAGCAGTATGACCTGCGCCGGGTGCTGCTGCATTTCCGGGGGGCCTCCGCACAGAAGGGCGAGAGCGGCGTGCTGTGGGGCAAGGCATTCACCGGAAAGCTGACGCCTATCGGCCAGCTGAACATCAAGCAGGGCAACGCCATCGTGGAGGGGCGGGTGTTCAAGTCCGAGTGCTACGAGACGCGGCGCAAGGGCATGTGGACGCTGAACTTCAACATCACCGACGAGCACGGCTCCGTGGCCGTGCGCAAGGCCATGGACGAGAAGGAGGCCAAGGTGCTGGGCGGCGCCGTCAGCGACGGCATGTGGCTGCGGCTGCAGGGCAAGGTGGAGCTGACCTACGACGGCAAGGATATAGTGCTGCGGCCGCTGAACATCATGAAGGCGTCGCACCCCGGGCGGCAGGACAACGCGCCGGAGAAGCGGGTGGAGCTGCATCTGCATACGCAGATGAGCAGCATGGACGCGCTGACCGATGTGGGCAAGGTGGTCAAGCAGGCGGCGGCATGGGGGCACCCGGCCATCGCCATCACCGACCACGGCACCGTGCAGGCGTTCCCCAAGGCGCGGGACGCCGCCAAAGGGAAGATCAAGATACTCTACGGCGTGGAGGGTTACTACGTCAACGACCTGGACGACCGCATCGCCGTGCACGGCGGGCAGGACCAGGACTTCGGCGACGAGATCGTGTGCTTCGACATAGAGACCACGGGGCTGAAGGTGCAGCGGGAGGCCATTACGGAGATCGGCGCCGTGGTGCTGAAGAACGGGCAGATCACCGACAAGTTCCAGACCTTCGTGAATCCCGGACGCCGTCTGACCCCGGAGATCATCGGGCTGACCGGCATCACCGACGCCATGCTGGCGGACGCGCCGCCGCCGGAGCAGGCGCTGGCGGAGTTTCTGAAATTCGTGGACGGACGCCCGCTGGCGGCACATAACGCGGAGTTCGACATCGGCTTTATCCGGGCGGGCTGCCGCAGGGCGGGGCTGGAGTTCGACCCCACGTACATCGATTCGCTGATCCTGGCGCAGAACCTGCTGCCGGAGCTGCATAAGTACAAGCTGGACATCGTGGCGGAGCACCTGGATCTGCCCGCCTTCAACCACCACCGCGCCTCCGACGACGCGGGAATGGTGGCCTATATGCTCATCCCGTTCTTTGAGAAGATGGAGAGGGAGCTGGGCATCCGCCGGCTGCAGGAGATCAACGGGGAGATGGAGAAGCTGCGACCCCTGGGCGGCGGCAACCGTCACCCCAAGCACATCATCGTACTGGCCAAGAACAAGCTGGGGCTGAAGCACCTGTACCAGTTGGTATCGGCCTCCAACTTGAAATACTTCAAGCGCTACCCCATCATCCCCAAGACGGAGCTGGTGAAGCACCGGGAAGGGCTCATCATCGGCTCGGCCTGCGAGGCGGGTGAACTGTTCCGCGCCGTGGCCGACCACAAGGACTGGGCAGAGCTGAAGCGGATAGCGTCCTTCTACGACTATCTGGAGATACAGCCCGTCTGCAACAATATGTTCATGCTGCGCAACGGCGCGGTGCAGTCGGAGGAGGAGCTGCGGGACTTCAACCGCACCATCGTCCGGCTGGGCCGTGAGCTGGGCAAGCCGGTGTGCGCCACCGGCGACGTCCACTTCCAGGAGCCGGAGGACGAGGTGTACCGCCACATCCTGCTGGCCAGCAAGAAGTTTGCCGACGCGGACGCGCCGCTGCCCATCTACTTCAAGACCACGGAGGAGATGCTGGAGGAGTTCGCCTACCTGGGGGAGGAGGAAGCCCACCGGGTGGTCATCGACGATCCCCGCGGTATCGCCGACCGCATCGAGGACATCGAGCTGCTGCCGCCGGGACGGCTGTTCCCGCCGCGGCTGGAGAACTCGGAGCAGGAGCTGCACGACCGCGTGTGGGACAAGTGCCACGAGCTGTACGGCGACCAGCCGCCGCAGCTGATCATAGACCGTTTGGACGTGGAGCTGAAGAGCATCCTGGGCAAGTACGACGTGGTGTACATGTCGGCGCAGAAGCTGGTGCAGCGCAGTCTGGAGAACGGGTATCTGGTGGGCTCGCGGGGCTCCGTGGGCTCGTCGCTGGTGGCCTATATGTCCGGCATCACGGAGGTCAACTCACTGCCGCCCCACTACCGCTGCCCCAAGTGCCGCCACACGGAGTTCGTCACCGACGGCAGCTACGGCTGCGGTGCGGATATGCCGGACAAGAACTGCCCGGAGTGCGGGACGAAATACGTGAAGGACGGCTTCGACATCCCCTTTGAGACCTTCCTGGGCTACGGCGGCGGCAAGGTGCCCGACATCGACCTGAACTTCTCCGGTGAGTACCAGGCCAGGGCACACCAGCACGCCATAGAGATGTTCGGCAAGACGCAGGTGTTCCGCGCCGGGACCATCGGTACGCTGGCGGAAAAGACCGCCTTCGGCATGGTGAAGAAGTATCTGGAGGAGCGGGGCGAGAGCGCCAGCAACGCGGAGCTGGACCGTCTGACGCTGGGCTGCGTGGGCGTGCGGCGCACCACGGGCCAGCACCCCGGCGGACTGGTGGTGGTGCCCGACGACATGGATGTGGAGGACTTCACCGCCGTGCAGCACCCCGCCGACGACCCCAACAGCGACACCGTTACCACCCACTTTGAATACCACTGCATGGAGGACAACCTCCTGAAGCTGGATATGCTGGGACACGATGATCCCACCATGATCAAGATGCTGGAGGACCTCACCGGCGTCAATGCCCGCGCTATACCCCTGGACGACCCGGAGACCATGAGTATTTTTACGTCCTCCAAGGTACTGGGCTTCGAGAACGACGAGATACTGGGTCCCACCGGCGCGGTGGCCATTCCGGAGTTCAACACGCGGTTCACCCGCGGGATGCTCATGGACACCATGCCCCAGGACTTCAACACCCTGGTGCGGCTGTCCGGCTTCTCCCACGGCACGGACGTGTGGCTGGGCAACGCCCGCGACCTTATCGTCAGCGGCACCGCCTCCGTTCTGGAGACCGTGGGCTGCCGTGACGACATCATGCTGTACCTGATCTCCATGGGGCTGGAGCCGAAAATGAGCTTCAAGATCATGGAGGCCGTCCGTAAGGGGAAGGTGAAGAAGGGCGGCTTTCAGGAGGGCTGGGAGGAGGCCATGCGGGAGCACCAGGTGCCCGACTGGTACATCGGCTCTTTGGCGAAGATAGGCTATCTGTTCCCCAAGGCCCACGCCGTGGCCTACGTGATGATGGCCTTCCGCATCGCGTGGTTCAAGGTACACGAGCCGTTGGCCTTCTATGCCACGTTCTTCTCCATCCGGGCCAAGGCCTTCGACGCGGAGTACTGCTGCGCAGGTATGGACGCGGTGAAGCAGAAGATACGGGAGATCGAGAACAACAAGGAGGCCACCGACGTGGAGCAGAACCTGCTGGTGACGCTGGAGGTGTGCTATGAGTTCTATCTCAGGGGCTTCCACTTCGACACCATCAGCATCTACGACTCCGACGCCACGCACTTCAAGATCACCGAGGGTGGCCTGCTGCCGCCGTTCGTGACCGTCCGAGGCCTGGGCGAGACCGCCGCGCTGGACACGGTGGAGAAGCGGGAGGGAAAGACGTTTATCTCCGTGGAGGAGTTCGCCACCACCTGCAACAAGCTCAGTAAGACACATATCGAGCAGCTGAAGGCGTTGGGCGCCTTCGCCGGGATGGCGGATACCAGCCAGGTGGCGCTGTTCTGAGTACAAAAAAACACCCCCGAATTTCGGGGGTGTTTTTTGCGGTATGGGTCATTCCGCCTTCTTCGAGGGGAATTCGATCTGGGCCAGGATGACGGCGGCGAACATCACCGCGCAGCCGATGTACTCGCGGACGGACATCTGCTGCTTGAGGATGATGGCGCCGGCGATAACGGCGAACACGCTCTCAAGGCTCAGCAGGATGGTGACCACGGTGGGGTTGGAGTCCTTCTGGGCCAGTATCTGCAGGGTGTAGCCCACGCCGCAGGAGAAGATACCCACGTACAGCAGGGGCATGATGCAGCTCCAGATGGCGGCGAAGTCAACGGTCTCGAAGATGAACATACAGATAGCGGAGATGATACCGGCAAACAGGAACTGGATGCAGCTGAGCTTTACACCGTCGCAGAAGGCGGTAAAGTGGTCGATGACCAGGATATGTACCGCGAAGCACACGGCGCAGACAAGGATCAGCAGGTCACCGGGGGCCAGGGAGAACTCGCCCTTGATGCACAGCAGGTACAGGGCCACCACGGACAGCACCACGGCGATCCAGGTGGACAGGTTGACCTTCCGTTTGAAGAACAGGCCGAACAGGGGCACCAGCACCACATATAGTGCGGTCAGAAAGCCAGCCTTGCCGCTGTCGGTACCGGCCACCATGCCGGCCTGCTGGAAGTTGGAGGCCACGGCCAGCGCGGTGCCGCAGCACAGACCGCCCAGCCACAGCTGCTTATTGGCGGCTTTTTTCTGGATGGGGGAGAGGGAGGGCTTATCCTTAGCCAGACCATCCTTGATGAGAATGACCACCAGCAGCGCCAGCACGGCGATGAAATACCGGGTGGCGTTGAAGGTGAACGTACCGATGGAGTCGGCGCACATATCCTGCGCCACAAAGGCGGTGCCCCAGATGAAGGCGGCCAGGATGGGGAATACCACCTGCCGTACCTGATTGTGTTTCATAGCTGCGATTTCCTTTCTCTATTGCTCGTTTTTCGGCGCGCCGGTGTGCCACTGGAATTTGCGCTCCTCATGGCGCAGCAGGCGGGTGATGTTCTCGCGGTGGCACCACAGCACCAGCGCGGAGACCAAAACGGCCAGCACCGTGTACAGAAGGCTGTGGCCGCAGAACAGATATGTGGTGATGGGCATGGAGACCGTGGCACTGATGGAGCCGAGGGATACGTATTTCGTCACCAGCCACAGTACGGCGAACAGGCCCCAGGCGATAAGACCCATGCGCCAATCCAGCAGCCACACCAGCGTGCCGCCGGACAGGATGCCCTTGCCGCCCTTGAAGCCGAAGAACACCGGGAACATGTGGCCCAGCTCACAGCCCAGGCCTCCCAGCAGCACGCCCAGCGTCCGGTCGCCGAACAGGTGGCCGAACATGGCGCCGCCCAGCAGGCAGGCCAGCACCGTCTTGCCCATGTCGAAGAGGATGACGAACAGGGCGTATTTGGCACCGTAGGTGCGGTAGAAGTTGGTCAGCCCCGCGTTGCCGCTGCCGTGCTGCCGCACGTCGTCGTGGATGATGAAGTGGCTGACCATCACCGAGCCGTTAAGACAGCCCAGAAAATAACTCAGAAGCAGAAGGATCAGCCACGACAGCAAGTATACGGACAGAAGCTCTTTCAATTTTCGTCCTCCCCCTTTTGGCGGATAGTCAGCACGATGGGCGTGCCCTCCAAGCCGAACACACTGCGGAGCTGGTTCTCCAGATACCGCTGGTAGGAGAAGTGGAACAGCTTTTTATCGTTGCAGAAGATAACGAAGTGGGGCGGCTTGACGCCCACCTGGGTCATGTAGTAGATCTTCAGACGGCGGCCCTTGTCCGTGGGGGGCTGGACGCGGGTCTGGGCGTCGGCCAGCACGCTGTTCAGCGTGCCGGTGGTGATGCGCATGGCCGCCTGATCGTTGACGTAGTTGATCAGCTCAAAGAGCCGTCCCACACGCTGGCCGGTGAGAGCAGAGATGAACAGGATGGGGGCGTAGGGCATATAGCTCAGATCCCGGCGGATGTCCTCCCGCATACGATCCATGGTCTTGCCGTCCTTCTCGATGAGATCCCACTTGTTCACCACGATGATGCAGGCCTTGCCCGCGTCGTGGGCCAGTCCCGCCACCTTGGTGTCCTGCTCCGTCACGCCCTCCTGGGCGTCGATGAGGATGAGGCAGACGTCGCTGCGCTCGATGGCCATGGTGGCGCGGAGGACGCTGTATTTCTCGATGTTGTCGTCCACCTTGGACTTTTTACGCATGCCGGCGGTGTCGATGAAGTTGTACTTGCCGTACTGGTTCTCGAAATAGCTGTCGATGGCGTCGCGGGTGGTGCCGGCCACGTTGCTGACGATGACCCGCTCCTCGCCCAGGATGCGGTTGGTCAGGCTGGATTTGCCCACATTGGGCTTGCCGATGATGGCTACCTGCACCACGTCGGAGTCGTCCTCCTCGCCGGAGTCCGGGGGGAAGTACTTGATGCACTCGTCCAGCAGGTCGCCGGTGCCGTGACCGTGAACGGCGGACACCGCCACCGGGTCGCCCAGGCCCAGGTTGTAGAACTCGTAGAAGTCCGGGTCGATGGAGCCGGTGGAGTCCATCTTGTTCACCGCCAGCACGATGGGCTTGCGGCTGCGCTGCAGCATACCGGCCACCTCCTGGTCGGAGGCGGTGAGGCCGGTCTTGATGTCCGTGACGAAGATGATCACATCGGCGTTGTCGATGGCGATCTGCGCCTGCTCCCGCATGAAGGCCAGGATCTGGCTGTCGGTGTTGGGCTCGATACCGCCGGTGTCCACCAGACGGAATTTGCGCCCCACCCACTCGCTCTCACCGTAGATGCGGTCACGGGTGACGCCGGGGGTGTCCTCCACGATGGACAGCCGCCGGCCGATGATCTTGTTGAACAGCATGGATTTGCCCACATTGGGGCGTCCCACAATAGCAATTAAAGGCTTGGACATTCGCTTAACCCTCTCTTTCCAGCATGGCGTCCAGCAGGTCGCCGCCGTCTATCCCCACGATCAGCACCGGGCAGCCCAGCTCGGTGCTGAGGCGCTCCACGGTGTAGTCGTCCAAAAATACGTTTTCCCCATGGCGCAGCATGTGCAGCGGCAGCAGGACGCGCCCTAAAGCCGGTACACGGCGCAGCTGCGCCGACAGATCCTGCCCCGTCAGCAGCCCCGCCACGTCGATGGTGTGGCCGAAGAAGTCGTTCTCCACGGCGACGACCTGCCCCCGCAGGGCGGGGAAGTAGTCCTGTGCCCGCTCCACCAGATACCGCATGAAGGGCGCGGCCGCCGTGCCTGTGGCGATGGTGAAGGGGGAGGGGGCTTCGCTGTGCTCCTCCAGCTTCATGGCGCTGAGGAAGTCCTGCTCCAGCGAGCGGAGCATGCCCACGCCGTTTTCCAGCTGGCGGTAGCCCTCGTAGTAGTCCTCCTGGGGCAGCTCTATGCCCGCCCGCAGGAACAGCTCGTCGGCACAGAAGAACCGCCGGGTGCCGAAGCGGCGCAGGTTCTCCTGCCCGAATTCCTCGGCGATGGCGATGATGTCGCGGGCGCACTGGGCGTCCACCGGACGCAGTTTCGCCAGGCCCTGACGGTACTTGGTGATACCCACCGGCACGATGGAGCAGCTGGAGAACTCCCACTCCGTCAGGTCCCGCAGGGTGCGGCGCAGCTGGTCGCCGTCGTTCCAGCCGGGGCACACCACGATCTGGCCGTTCATCACGATGCCCGCTTTGCAGAAGGCCTTGATATAGTCCAGGGAACGGGCGGCGTTCTTGTTGCCCAGCATGGTGCAGTGCAGCTGGGGATCGGTGGCGTGGACGGACACGTTGATGGGGCTGATGTGCAGGTCGATGATGCGCTGGGCCTCGCGCTCCGTCAGGTTGGTCAGAGTGATGTAGTTGCCCAGCAGAAAGCTCAGCCGCGCGTCGTCATCCTTGAAGTAGAGCGTCTGGCGCATACCCGGCGGCATCTGATCCACAAAGCAGAACACGCAGTGGTTGGCGCAGGAGCGCATCTCGTCCATCAGATAGGTGTCGAAGTTCAGCCCCAGATCCTGCCCCTCCGCCTTGTGCAGCGTGACGGCGCGCACGTCGCCCGCCGCCGTTTTCAGTTCGATGTGCGACACCGGGTCGTAGCCGTAAAAGCGGTAGTCCAGCACGTCCACGATGGAGTGACCGTTGATGGACAGGAGCCTTTCGCCCACCTGTATGCCGGCGCGTTCCGCCGGTGAATGATGGTCGATGGCGGTGATGATGGTGCTCATAATGCGTCCTCACTTGCAAAAGGGGCATACGCCCACATAATAACCAAACTATTATAACGGGTTTTGCCGCGGGACGCAAGCATAATATAAGTATACCCGCGCCCGGACCATTTGTAAAACGACTGATTTCGATGTTTCCCATGACAAAAAGTAGGGGAGCACGCAAAAAAACAGAAGGGAAGCCAAGCTTCCCTTCTGCAAGGACACAACAGAACTTACTTCGCGGCCACAGACTTGACGACCTTGACCTCGCGGCCGTTGTAGCTGCCGCACTCCGGGCACATTCTGTGGGGGAGATGCAGCGCGCCGCACTTGGCGCACGCCACCAGCGTGGGAGCTGCCAGCTTCCATACGGAAGAACGTCTCTTATTGCGTCTTTGCTTGGATACTTTTCCCTTAGGGACTGCCATGTTGACACCTCCTTGGTCTTAATTGCCTGAGCAGCAATGTAATACAAAATTCACTCGTCTTTCTGCAGCAGCTGCGCCAGCTTCGCCAGACGGGGGTCCACCGCCCTTTGGCAGCGGCAGCTCTCCCGGTTCAGGTTCACGCCGCAGCCGGGGCACAGCCCCCTGCAGTCCTCTGAGCAGAGAAATTTCGTGTCCATATCGAGGATAAAGGCGTCGCGCGCCAGTTCCTCCACGTCCACCTCGTCGTTGTCCAACACGATGATGTCGTCGCTTTCGTCGGATTCACGCTCCTCTGCCAATACGCAGTCGTAGCGCACCGTCTTGTCCGCGTCGTACTCCTCACCGCACCGGTCACAGGTACAGTGCAGCGTGGTGGTCAGCGTCATCCCGCACAGCAGCAGTCCGGCCTTGTTTTCCAACCGGCAGTCCACAACAACCGGACGGGAGATAGGGTAGGAACCGCCGAATTCCAGGTCGGACAGGTCCATTTGGAAACGGACGTCCTGCCGGGCATCGGGGGTATGCAGCAGCTTGTTGACGTTCAAACGCATAGTACACCTCACAATGGCACGTGTAGTATTATAGCCGACACGAAATGCCTTGTCAAACATTTTCTTACAAATATTTTGACTTTTTTCAAAAACACGGTACAATAGGCAGAGAAACTGACGGGGGAGGGCGCCCTTATGCGGGAAATGACCATCGGAAAGAACGACGCGGGACAGCGGCTGGACAGATTTTTGTCCAAGGCGCTGCCGCTGCTGCCGCCTGCCCTGGCGCAGAAGTACATCCGCATCAAGCGGGTGAAGGTCAACGGCGGCCGCGCCCAGCGGGACCAGCGTCTGGCGGAGGGCGATGTGCTGCAATTATACATCAACGACGAGTTTTTTGACAAGCCGTCGGAGGAGAATATGTTTCTGACGCTGTTCAAGCCCCGGCTGACGGTGGTGTACGAGGACGAGCACCTGCTGCTGGCGGACAAGCCGCAGGGCATGGTGGTCCACGCCGACGAGACGGAGAAGGTGAACACCCTCATCAACCATATTCAGGCGTACCTGTACCAGAAGAGGGAGTGGAACCCCAAGTGGGAGAACGCCTTTACCCCCGCCCTGTGCAACCGCATCGACCGCAACACCGGGGGCATCGTCATCGCCGCCAAGGATGCCGAGACCCTGCGGGTCATCAACGAGAAGATACGGGACAGGGAGCTGGACAAGCGGTACCTGTGCGTCACTGTGGGGCGGCCCAGGCAGGACAGGGGCCGGGCGGAGTGCTTCCTGCTGAAGGACGAGAAGAAAAAGCAGGTGTCCGTGTACCACAAGCCGATCCCCGGCGGCAAGACCGCCATTACCGATTACGAGGTGCTGGAGACGCGGGGGGAGCTGAGTCTGCTGGAGATCGGTCTGGAGACGGGGCGTACCCACCAGATACGCGCCACCATGGCGGATCTGGGCTGCCCGCTGCTGGGGGACGGCAAGTACGGCAAGGGGGACGTGAACCGCCGGTACGGCGAGACACGGCAGGCGCTGTACGCCTATAAGCTGACCTTCGACCTGCCCACGGACGCGGGGCACCTGAACTACCTGCGGGGACGGACATTTACCGTGGAAAATGTGCCCTTCCGGGACAAATATTTCGGCTGAACAGGGTGCAGCGGAGGGCTTTTGCCGTCCGCTGCATTTTTTTGAAAGAAAAAGTGTAAAATCCATTGACTTTTTGGGAAGTGCAATATATATTGTATCTGCCATCTTTCGACGGGAATAGCATCGTGTGAACAGACGCGCTGCCGTCACGACGGGAGGGGGCTATTTTTCTGACGAATGGAGGAGGATAAATGTCCAAAGAGTTGATTCGCCTGCGGGATCTCTGCATGGCGTTTGACGACGAGCTGGTTCTCGATCACATCAATCTTTACATCAACGATTCCGAGTTCCTCACGCTGCTTGGCCCCAGTGGGTGCGGCAAGACCACCACACTGCGGATCATCGGAGGGTTCACCACGCCCACAAGCGGCGACGTGACCTTCGACGGCGCGAGGATCAATGATGTCCCACCCCATAAGCGGCAGATCAACACGGTGTTCCAGAAATACGCGCTGTTTCCGCATCTGGACGTGTTTGAAAACATCGCCTTCGGTCTGCGTATCGCCAAGGTACCGGAGGAGGAGATACGGCAGCGTGTCTCGGAAATGCTGGAGGTCGTCAGCCTGAAGGGCTTTGACCGGCGGCGCGTCGACCAGCTTTCCGGCGGACAGCAGCAGCGTGTGGCCATCGCCCGCGCGCTGGTGAACCGCCCGAAGGTGCTGCTGCTGGACGAGCCGCTGGGCGCGCTGGATCTGCGTCTGCGCAAGGATATGCAGAACGAACTGAAACGCATCCAGCAGCAAATGGGCATCACGTTTATATATGTTACCCACGACCAGGAGGAGGCTCTGACCATGTCCGACACGGTGGTGGTCATGGACAAGGGACGCATCCAGCAGATCGGCACCCCGGAGGATATTTACAACGAGCCGAAAAACGCCTTCGTGGCGGACTTCATCGGCGAGAGCAATATCCTCAACGGCGTCATGGTGCGGGATAAGGTCGTGAAAATGTACGGCAAGGAGTTCCCCTGCGTGGACGCGGGTTTCGCCGAGAACGAGCCGGTGGACGTGGTCATCCGCCCGGAGGACATCGACATCGTCCCCGTGGAGCAGGGACAGCTGGTAGGCACCGTCACCAACGTGACGTTCAAGGGGATGCAGTACGACATCATCGTGGACTTCCGGGGCTTCAAGTGGCTTATCCAGACCACCGATCATTCCCCGGTGGGGGCGCGCATCGGCGTGAAGATCGACCCCGACGGCTTCCACATCATGAAGAAGAGCGAGTACTCCGGTCTGTTCGGAGACTATTCCTCCTACTCCGAGGAATACGAGGAACTGGCGGACGCCGGCAGCGAGCCGGAAGAGGAGGAGAGCGAGGATGAAGAATAAGCTCTCCCGTTTCGCCGTGCCCTATGTGGTATGGATGGCCATTTTCGTGGTGGCGCCCATCATTATCATGGTCATCTACGCCTTTTCCGGGGCGGAGGGCGGCTTTACACTGGACAACTTCGTACAGATGGGCGGCTACGCCGCCGTGTTCGGGCGCTCCTTCAAGCTGGCTCTTATCGCCACCGCCATCTGCCTTTTGATGGGCTATCCCGTGGCGTACCTTCTCAGCCGGGAGGGGGAGTCCTTCCGCCGCACGGCCATGGTGCTGATCATGCTGCCCATGTGGATGAACTTCCTGCTGCGCACCTACTCCTGGATGACCATTCTGGAGAACAACGGACTTCTGAACCAGCTGTTTCAGAAGCTGGGCATCATCGCGCTGTACAACCATCTGACGGGCAGCAGCCTGGAGTATTTCACCATGATCGATACCCAGGGCGCCGTAGTGCTGGGCATGGTCTATAACTACCTGCCCTTTATGATACTGCCCATCTACTCTGTTATCTGCAAGCTGGACCACTCCCTGCTGGAGGCGGCCCGCGACCTGGGCGCCAACACCGTGACGGTGTTCCGCAAGGTCATCCTGCCCCTGAGTCTGCCGGGCGTGCTGTCGGGTATCACCATGGTGTTCGTGCCCTCCGTGTCCACCTTCGCCATCAGCCGTATGCTGGGCGGCGGCACGGAGCTGCTGCTGGGAGACCTGATCGAGCGGCAGTTCCTGGGCGGCGCCTATAATCCGCAGCTGGGTGCGGCCATCTCCCTTGTGATGATGATCGTTGTCGTCGTGTGTATGCTGGTGATGAATCGCTTCGGTGAGGGCGAGGAACAGGCGGTGATGCTATGACCCGCCGCCGCAACAGTGCGGGCGACCGCCTGCTGATGATACTGGTGGGCCTGTTCCTGTACGCGCCCATCGTCATCCTCATCGTATTTTCCTTCAACGCCGGCAACAGCTCCAGCGTGTGGAAGGGCTTCTCCCTCCACTGGTACGCCGAGCTGCTGAACAACCGGCTCATCATGCACAGCGTGTACATCACGCTGCTGGTGTCCCTGCTGGCCACTATTATCGCTACCATCGCGGGCACCTTCGCCGCCATCGGCTTTTACGGCATGCGCCGCCGCGCACGCAACGGACTCATGGCCGTCAATAACATCCCCATGATGAACGCGGACATCGTCACCGGCGTCAGCCTGTGTTTGCTGTTCGTGGTGTTCTTCAACGGGTGGCACGGCTTTGCCGTATGGGTCAACAGCTGGCAGTCCCTGGTGGTGCTGCCCGAACGGCTGACCATGGGCTTCGGCACGCTGCTTATCGCCCATGTCTGCTTCAACATCCCCTATGTCATCCTGTCCGTGGGCCCCAAGCTGCGGCAGATGGACCGCAACCTTATCGACGCGGCGCAGGACCTGGGCTGCACGTGGATGCAGGCCTTCTGGAAGGTCATCATTCCGGAGATCAAGCCCGGTATCGTCTCCGGCGCGCTGACGGCCTTCACCATGTCCATCGACGACTTCATCATCAGCTACTTTACGGCGGGCACCTCGTCCTCCACGCTGGCCATGACCATCTACGGCATGACCAAGAAGCGTGTCAGCCCGGAGATCAACGCCGTATCCACGCTGCTGTTCGTCACGGTCATCATCCTGCTGGCCATCATCAATCTGCGTGAGAACCACCAGCAGAGCCACGCCCGCCGCCACGTGGAGTCCGCGACTCCCGCCCCGGCGCCCCGGAAGAACGCCGGACTGTGGAAGAAGATCGGCGCCGGCGCCATGGCCTGTGTGCTGGTGGCGGTGCTGGTGGTCACCGGCGCGGCCGCCCGCAGCGAGCGTGTGGTGAACGTCTGCTCCTGGGGTGAGTATATCGACGAGTCCCTTATCACGGAGTTTGAGGAGCAGACCGGTATCCGCGTCAACTACCAGACGGCGGAGAGCAACGAGGCGCTGTACTCCCTCATCAAGATGGGCGGTGCGGACTTCGACGTGATCGTGCCCTCCGACTATATGATCGCCCGGCTGATTCAGGAGGATATGCTGGCGGAGCTGGATTACGATGCCATCCCCAACTTTGAGAAGATCGACCCGCAGTTCACCCATCTGAGCTATGACCCGGAGAACAAGTATACCGTGCCCTACACCTGGGGCAGCGTGGGCATCATCTATAACACCGCCATGGTGGACGAGCCCATCACCAGCTGGGGCGCCATGTTCGACGAGAAGTACGCCGGGCAGGTGCTGATGATCAACAACTCCCGCGACGCGTTGATGGCTGCCCTGTGCTATCTGGGCTACGACATCAACACCACGGACGAGGGACAGCTGACCGAGGCATTCCAGATGGTGAAGGACGCCAAGGACAAGGGCGTGTACCAGGCCTTCGTCATGGACGAGATATTCGGCAAGATGGAGGGCGGCAACGCGGCCATCTCCATGTACTACGCGGGGGATTACCTGACCATGCTGGAGAACAACGAGGACCTGGCCTTCGTCATCCCTGAGGAGGGCAGCAACTGGTTCGTGGACGCCATGTGCGTCCTGAAGTCCAGCCAGCACAAGGAGGAGGCCCAGGAGTGGATCAACTTCATCGCCTCTACCGACAGCAACCTGGCCAACATGGACTACATTTGGTACGCTTCCCCCAACGCCGAGGCGCTGGCGGAGTACCCTGCCTACTATGAGGAGCTGTACGAGGAGCCTCTGTACGAGGAGATATACAACATCATGGCCATTCCCGACGAGGAGCGCGAGCGCTGCGAGCTGTATATCAACCTGCCGCAGGAGACCCTGAAGTTCTACGACAAGCTGTGGACGCAGCTGGGCGTATAACATTCACGGGCTCTTTTCACCCTGCGTACAGGCAAGAAATGCGTTTGATTTGGAGGAAAGACTATGATCGAAGTCGGCATGACCTATACCGCTGAAAAGACCGTCACCGCGGATATGACCGCCAAGGCCATCGGCTCCGGTGGGCTGGAGGTGTTCGGTACCCCTTTTATGATGGGATTGATGGAGTACGCCGCCATGCAGTGCGTGCAGCCTGAGCTGCCCGAGGGCAAGGGGACCGTAGGCGTGGAGATCAGCTCCAGCCACCTGGCACCCACCCCCGTGGGCATGAAGGTGTCCGCCACCGCAGAGGTGACCGGCATATCCGCCAACGGCAAGATGATCACCTTCAAGGTCACGGCCCACGACGCCGAGGGCCTTATCGGTGAGGGCACCCATACCCGCGCCGTCATCGATAACGCACGCTTCCTGCAGAAGTGCAACGACAAGCTGGCGCGCGTGTAACGGAAAAACAGATAAAACCTCCCCCGGAGACCGGGGGAGGTTTTGCCTGTGAGGAGAGAAGGAAAAAGAGACCGCCCACAGCGGTCTCTTTTTGCGTTGTTACAGCTCCAGATAGCTTTTCACCAGCACCTGCAGCAGCTCGTCGCGGTCGATCTTGCAGATCAGGGAGCGGGCGGAGTTGTGGTTGGTGATGTAGGTGGGGTCCTCGGAGAGGATGTAGCCCACGATCTGGTTGATGGGGTCGTAGCCCTTTTCCTTGAGGGACTCGTAGACGGAGGTGAGGATGTAGTGTACTTGCTGCTCCTTGTCCTCTGCCGCGTTGAACTTACGGGTGAATTCGTTCATGTGGGCACCGCCTTTCTCATCTCTCGATAGTGCTTTTAGTATACGCCATTTTCCCGCCGCTGTAAAGAGGAAAAAGTGCGCCGCGCCGGGGGAAATTTGCGGCGGTCAGCGGCGGAGCTCCGCGCCGAAGCGCTTGGCGATCTTGTTGAGGACACCGGTGGCGACCTCCTCGATCTCGGCGGAGGTCAGGGTCTTTTCCTTGGAGCCGATGGCCAGACGCAGGGTCAGGGACTTCTTGCCGGCGGGCACCTGCTTGCCGCGGTACTCGTCCACGAAGGAGGCGCCGTGCAGCAGCTCGCTCTTGATGCCGCCCACGGTCTGCAGCACGTCCTTCCACTGGACGGAGCCGTCCAGCAGCAGGGAGATGTCGTAGTCGGTCATGGGGTACTCGGCCATGTGGGTGAAGGTGTTGGTGCGGGACTTCAGGGGCACCAGGGAGTCCTGGTCCAGCTGGAACAGCATCACGTTCATGTTCTTGATGCCGCAGGCCATGGAGACCTTCTTGGCCAGCAGCGCCAGGTCGCCCACCTTCTCGTCGCCGCGGTAGATGTTCAGCCACACCACGTTGTCCGCCCACACGGGCTTTTCGGTCTGCTTGAAGGTCAGGGCCTCCATGTGTACGTAGCGGGCCATCATCTCCACCACGCCCTTGGCCTTGCGGAACAGGGCGGTGACGTCCTTATCGGTGGTGGCGAAGGCGCCGGCCACGTTCTTGCGCTGGGAGGGCAGCTTCTCGCGGGGGTCGTAGGGGGTGGTGTAGTTCTCATCGCGGAAGACCTGCGCGGTCTCGAAGATGGAGAACTCGCCGAAGTAGCGTTCGTTCTTTACCACGGCCTTGCACAGGTTGGGCAGCAGGGAGGAACGCACGAACCGCTCCGCCGGGGACGGCGGGGTGGACAGGGACAGGATGCCGTCGGTGCTCTGCAGCACGGCGTTGACGAACTGCTCGTCCATCCAGGGATAGGTGAAGATCTCCTGCATGCCGCAGCGGATGGCCAGATACTCCTTGATGCGGCGCTCCAGGTCCTTGTCCAGCTGGTTGATGGCGCCGTCGAAGGTGGTGGTGATGGGCTCGGCCTCGAAGTTCTCGTAGCCGTACATCCGGGCGACCTCCTCCATGATGTCCGCCTGGATGCTCACATCGCCGGTGGAGCGCCAGGTGGGCACCACCAGGTGCATGTTGTCGCCCTGGAAGCTGACAGTATAGCCCAGCAGCTCCAGCTTGTGCTGTATCTCCTCCTGGGGCAGACGCTTGCCCAGGCGGCGCTCCAGCCAGCTGAGGGCCACGTCGATCTCCGCCTGCTTCAGGTGCTCGGGGTACTCGTCCACCAGGCCGGTGACCTTCAGCTCGGGGTACAGCTGGGTGAACAGCTGCATGGACAGGTCGAAGGCCTGGTCGCAGCGCTCGGGGTCGATGGCCTTCTCGTAGCGGGCGGAGGCCTCGGTGCGGTTGTCGTACCGCAGGGCGGTGCGGCGGATGCCCTTGGCGTCGAAGTTGGCTACCTCCAGGATGACCTTGTCGGTCTCCGGCAGGATGGAGTCCTTAGCGCCGCCCATGACACCCGCCAGACCCACCACGCCGGCGTCGTCGGCGATGACCAGGTCGTCGGAGGAGAGCGCCAGCTCCTTGCCGTTCAGCAGCAGCAGCTTCTCGCCCTCGCCGGCGCGGCGCACGATCACGTGGCCGGCGATGTGGTCGGAGTCGAAGGCGTGGGTGGGCTGGCCGGTGGCCAGCATCACGTAGTTGGTGATGTCCACCAGCGCGTTGATGGGGCGCATGCCCACCTTCCAGATACGGCTCTGCATCTGATAGGGGGCGGGCTTGACGTACAGGCCCTCGATCTGGGCGGAGAGGTAGCGGGGGCAGCGCTCCGTGTCCTCCACGGTGACGTGGAAGCCCGCAGTGTTCTCCACGTTCCGGTCGAAGTGGGGGAACTCGTTCATGGGCAGGTCATACAGCGCCGCGATCTCGCGGGCGATGCCGTAGTGGCCCCACAGATCGGGGCGGTTGGTCATGGACTTGTTGTCTATCTCCAGGATGATGTCGTTCAGATCCAGAGCGTCGGCCAGGGGGGTGCCGGCGGGGGCGTCAAAGTCGCTGAGGTCCAGGATGTGGGCCTCTTCCTTGGTGGGGAACAGGTCGGCCAGGCCGATCTCCACCGCGCCGCAGATCATGCCGTAGCTCTCCACGCCGCGCAGCTTGCTCTTCTTTATCTCCACCAGGTCGCCCTCGCCGTGCCACTTGCACATGGAGCCGGGCAGCGCCACGGCCACCTTCATACCCTCGCGGAGGTTGCTGCCGCCGCAGACGATGTCCTTGACCTCGCCGCCGATGTCGGTCTTGCAGACCTTCAGCTTGTCGGCGTTGGGGTGCTGCTCGATGGTGTTGATGACACCCACCACCATGTGGTCGAACTGCCTGCTTAGATCGACGGCGTCCTCCACCTCCACGGTGGACATGGTCAGGTCGTAGGCCAGCTTTTTCAGGTCGGCATCTGCCGGAAGCTGGACGTAATCACGGATCCAATTCAAAGATACTTTCATTTCGATAACCCTCCCTCATCAACGGAACTGGTTCAGGAACCGCAGGTCTGCGCTGTGGAACAGGCGGACGTCGTCCACACCGTAGCGCATCATCACCAGACGGTCAAGACCGATGTTGACATAGAATCCGGTGTACTCGTTGGGGTCGAGGCCGGCGGCCTTCAGTACGTTGGGATGGGGCGTGCCGCCGGGCATGACCTCGATCCAGCCCACGTGCTTGCACACGCTGCAGCCCTTGCCGCCGCAGACCAGGCAGCCCATGTCGATCTCGAAGCCGGGCTCCACGAAGGGGAAGAAGCCCGCGCGCATACGCACCGGGACGTCGCGGCCGAACACCTTACTGAGGATGCTCTTGATCATCACCTTGCCGGAGGCGAAGGTGAAGTCCTTGTCCACGATCAGGGCCTCGTACTGGAAGAAGGCGCGCTCGTGGCGTGCGTCGGTGGTCTCGTTGCGGTAGACCTTGCCGGGGTATACGAAGCGGTAGGGGGCCTTGTGGGTCTGCAGATACCGCACGGAGCCGCCGGTCAGGTGGGGACGCAGGCACAGCTTGTCCCAGCACTCGCCCTTGTCATGGCCGGCCAGCCAGTAGGTGTCCATGCTCTCGCGGGCGGGGTGGTTGGGGGGAAAGTTCAGATTGTCAAAGCCGTACAGCTCGCTGGTGATGTCGTCCTCCTCGAAGATCTCAAAGCCCATGGAGCGGAAGGCGTCATTCAGGTCGTAGCACATCTGGGTGATGGGGTGCAGGCCGCCGCTGAGGGGCAGCGTGCCGGGCACGGAGATGTCGAAGTCGGGGTCCACCTCGGACGCCTTCATTTTCAGCTCGTCGCGCCGCGCGTCCAGCAGGGCGGACAGCTGACCCTTCACCTGATTGACGGCCTTGCCCATCTCGGGACGCAGGGACACGTCCAGCTTGGGCAGCTCCTTCATCAGATCCGTCAGGCTGCCCTGCTTGCCCAGCAGAGAGGCCTTGATGTCCTGCAGCTCAGCCTCGCTGGCCACGGCCTCAATGCGCTGCCTGCCCTCGGCCAGCAGCTGTTCCAGTTTTTCTTTCATGTCTATCGCTTCCTCCTTTTGAGAGTTATTTAGTGGAATGAAGTGCAATAAAAAACACCTTTCATCCCGCACATTGGGACGAAAGGCGAACTTCCGTGGTACCACCCAGTTTCGCGGACTACGTCCGCGCACTCGTTTCCCGGTAACGGAGGTGACCCGGCCGCGCATTTCCTCGCGGCAGCTCCCGGGCGAACACTGCGGTACATCCCAAGTCGGCTTGCAGCCGGTGGCCGACTCTCTCTGCCGGATGTCTGTGGCGCAGATCTTCCCGTTCACAGCTTTTTTCACGGTGTGAGCTTGTGATGCAACATTTATATCACAACGAAACAAAAGTTGCAAGCATTTTTTTCATCCCGCGACACGAAAAAAGCAGTTTTTATGATTGACATATATGCTATACTGTACAAAAAAGCAAACGGAGGCGGCGCCATGCAGCGTATAGACCGGGAATATGTCAGGGGCGTCATGCCCCGCCGGGACCCCGACGGGCACAAGGGGACCTTCGGCAGGGTGTATCTGCTGGGCGGCAGCGTGGGCTATACCGGCGCGCCGGTGCTGTGCGCAGGGGGCGCTGTCCGCAGCGGCTGCGGGCTGGTGTTCCTGGGCGTGCCGGAGAGCGTGTGGCCGGCAGCGGCGGCCAAGTGCCTGTGCGCCATGCCCCATCCGCTGGCGGAGAAGGACGGCAGGCTGGCCCTGTCCGCCGGGGCGGAGATACGCCGCCGGGTGGAGGGCTGCGATGCCGTGGCCATAGGTTGTGGCCTGGGTAGGGGGGAGGACGGCGACGCCCTGGTGCGGGAGCTGTTGGCCCTGGATGAGCCGCTGGTGCTGGACGCCGACGGCATAAACGCGCTGGAGGGACATATAGATACATTGTCCCGCCGCCGGGGGCGCGTCACGGTGCTGACGCCCCACGAGGGCGAGCTGGCGCGCATCGGAGGCGACATGGCCGCGTCCCGCGAGGCGGGAGCCGCCGCGTTTGCCGCGGCGCACGGCGTGTACCTTGTGCGCAAGGGGCGCCGCACCGTGGTGGCCGCGCCGGACGGACGATTGGCGGTGAATACCACCGGCAACGACGGTATGGCCAAGGGCGGCAGCGGCGACGTGCTGACGGGATTGCTGACCGGGCTGCTGGCGCAGGGGATGGAGCCTTTTGCAGCCTGCTGTGCGGCGGTGTGGCTCCACGGCCGCGCCGGGGACCTGGCGGCGGAGGAAAAAGGGCACCGGGGCATGACCCCCGCGGATATGATAGAGATGCTGCCCTATGCGTTAAAAGAGGTGGAATGAGCGGAGAGCCCTTCTGAAAAGGAGGGAAGACCATGAAAAAGAGCCTATTGCCGCTGCTGCTGTGCGCCGCGCTGCTGTGCGGCTGCGGCGGGGAGAAGCCGCTGGCGGTGCAGGAGCAGTACCGCACGGTGACATCGGCGGACATGGAGGCGGAGGTGGTCAGCCATACGGCCACGGACGACCGCACCTTTACGCTGACATGCCGCTATGACCGGGAGGGACAATCCGTCACCACGGTGAAGGCACCGGAGGAGCTGAAGGGGCTGACCGCTGTGCTGGTGGACGGCGAACTGTCGCTGAAAAGCAACGGCCAGCTGCTGCCGGCGGGGGAGAGCACGGATATATGCCCGGCCAACTGCCTGCCCTATCTGCTGGGGGCGCTGGCGGAGGGCTATCTTACCGAGCAGGGCGGCGAGACACTGGAGGACGTGCCCTGCCTGCGGCTGACGCTGCAGACCACGGGCCACAGCGGCAGCGAGATACTGTGCGCCGTGTGGCTGGACGAGAGCAGTCTGATCCCGCGGTATGCGGAGTTTTCACAGAACGGAAAAGTGGTGCTGACGGCGAGGATGATCTCCTTCGCCTGCACCACGGACGATACACCATCGGAGGGATGACAAATGGAATCTACACTGAGGAGAACATGGGCGGAGATAGACCTGGACGCGCTGCGGTACAACTACCGGGCGCTGCGTGACCGCGTGGGCACGGGCGTGAAGTTCCTGGGCGTGGTCAAGGCCGACGCCTACGGCCACGGGGCGGTGCAGGTGAGCCGCACGCTGCAGGAGCTGGGTGCGGACTATCTGGCCGTGTCCAGCATCGACGAGGCAGCGGAGCTGCGCTGCAACGGCATCACCATGCCCATACTGATACTGGGACATACGCCCCGGGAGCAGGTGGGACGGCTCATCGACCTACACATCACACAGGCGGTGTCCTGCCAGGCCAAGGCGCTGGAGTACAGCGAGGAGGCCGTCCGCCACGGCGGGGAACTGACGGTGCACATCAAGGTGGACACCGGCATGTCCCGGCTGGGGTATCTGGTGTCCGGGAAGCACTTCGACACGGGCACGGCGGATATATGTGCGGCCTGCGCCCTGCCGGGACTGCGGGCGGAGGGCATCTTCACGCACTTCGCCGTGGCCGACGAGCCGGACGGGGACAGCGCGGCCTATACGCAGGGACAGCTGGACCTGTTCCGCCGGGTCATCGACGCGGTGGAAGCGAAGCGCGGGCAGCGCTTCGCCATCCGGCACTGTGCCAACTCCGGCGGCGTGGCCACCTATCCAGAGAGCTATATGGACATGGTGCGCCCGGGCATCCTGCTGTACGGCGCCGGGGAACTGGCGGAGCAGCTGGGGCTGCGGCCGGTGATGACGCTCAAGACCACTGTCAGCACCATAAAGACCTACGAGCCGGGCACCGACGTCAGTTACGGCCGCCGCTTCACCACGGCGCGCGTCACCCGCATGGGCGTCACACCCTACGGCTATGCCGACGGCTTCTTCCGCTGCCTGTCGGACAGGTGCGCCTTCGTGACGGAGGGCGGGCCGGCGCCCCAGCGGGGGCGGATATGCATGGACATGTCCATGATCGACCTGACCGATCTGCCCCAGGTGCAGGTGGGGGACGAGGTGGAGGTGTTCGGCAAGCGGCAGCGGGTGGACGTGCTGGCCGCGGCGGCGGGCACCATACCCTATGAGCTGACCTGCGCCGTCAGCCGCCGGGTGCCCCGCGTGTACTACAAGGACGGACAGGAGATCGACAAGGAGCTGCTGCTGCGGTTCTGACACCTTACCCCACACAGCCGCATAGGATAGACCGGGCGGGACAAAAGGGAATTTACCCGCCGCGGCGGCGTATAAAATAAGCTGCTGCGGGAACAATGGAAGTGACCTGAGGACATATATCCCTCCGGTACTTCTTGCCTCGGAGTGTGAACTGTGTGGATACGACTGTCAGACGCGGCGACATTTACTATGCCGATCTAAGCCCCGTGGTGGGCAGCGAGCAGGGGGGCGTGCGCCCGGTGCTCATCGTGCAGAACGACACCGGCAACCGCCACAGCCCCACTGTCATCGCCGCCGCCATCACCTCCCAGCTGGGCAAGGCGAAGCTGCCCACACATATCGCCCTGGCGGCGCAGGGCAGCGGCCTGCCGCGGGATTCTGTGATCCTGCTGGAGCAGATACGCACGCTGGACAAAAAGCGGCTGCGGGAGCGGATGGGCCGTGTGGACGGCGCGGTGATGGAGAAGGTGGATGCCGCCATCGCTGTCAGCTTCGGGCTGACGGGCAGCCATCTGGTATAGATGATGGCCTTGACATGAGAAAAGCGTCCCGCGCATACCATGTGAACGGTATGCGCAGGACGTTTTTTTCTTGGAGGTGGTGCGCGGTGGAATATCCCGTCTGTCTGGAGGGCCGCCATGCGGGCACGCTGTACGTGTGTCCGGAGGGGGACGATGTGGCGCTGCGCGCTGTCTGCGGCGATGTGCCGCCGGGACTGTACCGCCTGTATCTGCGGGGCAGCGGCGGTGAGGCGGCACTGGGCGTCACGGAGGACGGCTGTCTGCGCCGGCGCTTCTCGCGGGAACTGTTGGCCCCCGCCGGGGACATACGCTGTGCCGAACTGCGTCCCTGCGGCGGAGGAGAGGTGCGGCCGCAGGGGTTCCTGGCCTGCCTGCCGCCGGGGGCGAGGACCGCCCGGCGGGGCGGGTGTACGGAGGTGACGATCCCCTGGCGGGAGGACAGTCCGTTCCCGCTGCCACAGCTGTTCTGCTTCGCCCGTATCGTGCCGGGGGGCGCGGTGTATCTTTTTGACGGCGCGGGCCGTCCGGTCATGCCGAAAATTTGAAAAAACCACTACCATATCTTGTGTATATGTGCTATAATAACTCTAACTATGTGGCGTCAGCCACAGGTATAAGGAGGAGCAAGAGAGATGAGATGCCCCTATTGCGGTTATAAAGAGAGCAAGGTCGTGGATTCCCGTCCTGCCGAGGAGGGCAGCAGCATCCGCCGCCGCCGTGAGTGCCTGCAGTGCGAGAAGCGCTTCACCACCTACGAGACCGTGGAGAGCCTGCCCATGGTGGTCATCAAGAAGGACGGCTCCCGCCAGAGCTTCGACAGGAACAAGGTACTGCGGGGCATACAGCGTTCCTGCGAAAAGCGGCCTGTCGCCGTGGCGGACATGGAGCGCATGGCCATGGAGATCGAGCAGGAGCTGCAGAACTCTCTGGAGCGCGAGGTCAGCACCGTGGTCATCGGCGAGAAGGTCATGGAGAAGCTGAAGAAGGCCGACGAGGTGGCCTACGTCCGCTTCGCCTCCGTCTACCGCCAGTTCAAGGACATCAACACCTTCATGTCCGAACTGAACAAGCTCCTCAGCGAGAAGTAAGCTAAAAAATATTCTTCGGGCTGATCTGCTGGGTCTCGGCAATAAGGCGGAACTGGTGGCGAAGCTGCGCCAGCACCGGGTACATTTCCTCGGTGTCACCCCGGCCGCACAGCGCACTGACCTGTGCCAGCAGCGCCTCGGCCTCATCCAGTTCCGTGTGGCTCACCACGATGTGCATATACCCCTGCACCTCCTGCCAGAGCGCGTCCAGCTGCTCCAGCTCCCGGCTGCCGCTGCCGCCGCCGTCCAGCGCGGCGGTCACGGTGTCCAGCGCCGCCGTCCACTCGTCACAGCGGTCGGTGACCCACGCGGCGTTCCACAGCACGAAGCCCAGCACCGCCAACAGCACGAAAAGGGGGATGCGCACGGCCTTCATCGCGCCGCCTCCTTTTTCAGACACACCACGCTGCCCTGCTGGTCCACGGACAGCAGAAACACGTCGCCGCTGCGGCTGACGCCCTGTCGGTGAAGCTCCTGCTGCAGCCAGCGCTCGTCCCGGCCGGCACGGCGCAGGTTTTCCGTGAGCACGCGGCCGTCGTTGATGACGACAGTGGGCAGGAACACGTCGTCCTGCACGTCCAGCCCCAGCTGCTCCGGCGTCGCCGGCTGCCTGTCGCTGCGTACCAGCACGGACAGCCGCCCGTTCGTCTCCAGCACGGCGTACTTCACGTCGTCCAGATCGGTGATCCCCTGTCCCCGCAGCTGCTCCAGCAGCTCGTCCAGGGTCAGGCGGTTGCGGCGCATGGTCTCCTGCCGCAGCTTGCCGTCGAAGATCACCAACGCCGGTGTGCCGCACACCAGCTCCCGGAAACGCACGTTCCGCAGGCTGATGGCACTGAACAGCGTGGACAGCGCGATCAGCGTGATGATGGGTATCACCCCGTTGAACAGCGGCAGGGCGAAGTCCTGCATGGGCACCGAGGCCAGGTCGGAGATCAGCAGCGTCAGCACCAGCTCGATGGGCTCCAGCTCGCCGATCTGCCGCTTGCCGCTGAGCCGCAGGCCGCATATCAGCAGCAGGTAGAGTATCAGTGTGCGGAAAAAGGCAGTCGCCATGGAAACACACCCTTTCGGAAACTTGTATTCCGGAGCAGTATGCCCCCGCAGCGGGGAAATTATGTCGGTACACAGCGGCAGCGCCGCTTTGTATATGTTTCGCAGAACGGAAAGGAGGATCTCGGTTCCGGCCGACACAAGCGCCATGTGCTTTTCGCGGACGTGGTCCGCGAAAAGACGACGAGGTGGGAGGTCATCGAAAAATTTCGGCGGATGCCTCTCCGTACTGTCCGGGTGCGTACACAGCCAGTAAATATGCGGGCGACCGCAAAACAGAGGGGCTGTGACCGGATGCGAAGACCAAATGATCTGCGCGTTTGTTCTTCCGACCCAACCATTTTGCTTTGATTGGAGGAACTTTTCTATATGTGTGGTATCGTAGGATACGTAGGAAAGCAGCAGGCTGCGCCCCTGCTGCTGGACGGTCTGCGCCGTCTGGAATACCGCGGGTATGACTCCGCCGGTCTCGCCGTATACGGCGAGGGGACGCTCCGGGTGCGCAAGGCACCGGGGCGGCTGCAGGTGCTGGAGGAGCTGACCCACGGCGGCGCCGATATGCCCGGTGCCGTGGGCATCGGGCACACCCGCTGGGCCACCCACGGCGAGCCCAATGAGATCAACGCACATCCCCAGGTCAGTGCCGACGGCAAGTTCGCCGTGGTACACAACGGCATCATCGAGAACTACGCCCGGCTGAAGCAGGAGCTTATCCGCAAGGGCTGCACCTTTGTCTCCGAAACGGATACGGAGGTGGTGGCCGAGCTGCTGGCCTACGGCTATCGCCAGTGCGGCGATGTGTTCGAGGCCGTGAACCAGATGCTGGCGCAGGTGGAGGGCACCTACGCTCTGGGCATCCTGTGCTCCGACACGCCCGACCGCGTCATCGCCGCCAGGAAGGACGCGCCGCTGCTGCTGGGCTACGGACAGGGGGAGAACTTCATCGCCTCCGACGTGACGGCGCTGCTGCGCCACACCCGCGACGTAGTGTACATGGACGACGGCGAGCTGGCCATCGTCACGGCGGAGGGCGTCCGCATCTACGACGAGCGCCGCCGCCCCATCGACAAGGAGCATCACCACATCGACTGGGACGTGGACGCCGCCGAGAAGGGCGGCTACGCCCACTTCATGCTCAAGGAGATATACGAGCAGCCCGCCGCCGTGCGCCGCGCCGTCAACGGCCGCATCCGCGACGGACGGGTGGTGCTCAGCGACCTGACTATGACCGACAAGGAGATACGCGGCATCGGACGTATCTGCATCGTGGCCTGCGGCTCCAGCTATCATGTGGGCATGGTAGGCAAGTACACACTGGAGCGTATGCTCCGCCGCCCGGTGGAGGTCTGCCTGGCCTCCGAGTTCCGGTACAGCGATCCGCTGGTGGGGGACGGCGACCTGGTCATCGTCATCAGCCAGTCCGGCGAGACATTGGACACCATGGCCGCCCTGCGGGAGGCCCGCAAGCGCGGTGCCCGCGTGCTGGGCATCGTCAATGTGGTGGGCTCGTCCATCGCGCGGGAGAGCGACGACGTGCTCTACACCTGGGCGGGACCGGAGATCGCCGTGGCCACCACCAAGGCGTACAGCACCCAGATGGCGGTGCTGCACCTGCTGGGGCTGTACTTCGGCGATGTGATGGGCACCGTGGACTATGAAACGTACAGCGCCATGGTGCGCGGGCTGGAGGCCCTGCCCGCGCAGATGGAGCAGATACTGGCCCACACGGAGGACATCCAGGCCGCCGCCAAATGGCTGGCGGGGGAGGAGGACGTGTTCTTCCTGGGGCGCAACCTGGACTACGCCCTGTCCCTGGAGGGCAGTCTGAAGCTGAAAGAAATATCGTACATCCACTCCGAGGCCTACGCCTCCGGCGAGCTGAAGCACGGCACCATCTCCCTGATACGGGAGGGCACGCCGGTGATCGCCGTGGCCACGTATCTGCCGCTGCTGGATAAGGCAGTCAGCAACGTGGTGGAGGTGCAGGCCCGCGGCGCGAGGGTGCTGGCGCTGACCACCGAGGCGGGGGCCCAGGCGCTCCACAAGCGCGTGGACACCGTGCTCACCGTGCCGGAGGCCGAGGCTATGCTGCTGCCCCAGTTGGGCGTGGTGCCCCTGCAGCTGCTGTCCTACTACACCGCGCTGGAGCGCGGCTGCGACATCGACAAGCCCCGCAATCTGGCCAAGTCCGTCACCGTGGAATAAGAGAGCCAGTGCGAAGGGGCGAAACGGAAAACTTCCGTTTCGCCCCTTTCTTTTTCTGCCCGGGTATGCTATACTTGAAAATTGACTGAACGACAGAAAGGGCGTGTACATGATGCACGACGAGCTGATCCAACGGCTCAACGAAACAAAGACCATGTCCATCGTGGGCATGTGCAAGAATGCCGGCAAGACCACCATGCTCAACTGGCTGCTGACCGGCGGCCACCTGCGGGGCACGCTGGGCCTGACCTCCATCGGACGGGACGGCGAGTCCACCGACGTGGTCACCGGCACGGAGAAGCCCGGTATTTTCGTCCGGGAGGGCACCCTTATCGCCACGGCCAAGGATATGCTGCGGCTGGGCGACGTGACGAAGGAGATACTTATGACCACCGGCATACCCACGCCCCTGGGCGAGGTGGTCATCATGCGGGCCCGCAGCGACGGATACGTGCAGCTGGCGGGGCCGTCCATCACCACCCAGCTGCGCGCGGTGTCCGAGAGCTTTTTCTCTCTGGGCGCGGACAAGTCCGTTATCGACGGCGCCCTGGGACGCAAGAGCCTGGGCGCCCGGGCCGTGGCGGATGGCGTCATTCTCTGCACCGGCGCCAGCTACCACGCCAGCATGGAGAAGGTCATCGCCGACACGGTACACATCTACCGGCTGATGAACCTGCCTAAGGCCGACACCCTGCCGCCGGAGGCCTCCGACGGGCTGGAGAGCTGCGTCAAGGAACACGGCGCGGCCCTGGTCACCGGCGCCCTTACCGACGCCATGGTGGTGCCGCTGCTGCGCAGCGGTGTGCTGCGCAAGTGCCGCCTGGTGGTGAAGGACCCCAGCAAGGTGCTGCTGAGCGCCGATACCCTGGACAAGCTGGCCGTCCGCGACGTGTCCCTGGAGACCGAGGACGCTGCCCGCACCCTGTGCGTCACCGTGAACCCCATCTCCGCCTACGGCTGGAAGTTCGATAAGGACGAATTCCTGCTGCGCATGCGCGAGGCGGTGGACGTACCCGTGATCAATGTGAAGGAGGAACTGGCATGATCTCTATCAAATTTGAAGAGCGGGAGAAGATCGGCCTGCAATACGCGCTGGAGACCCTGCACGGCTGCTCGCCCTTCGGGCAGGAGCGTATCCGCCGCCTGCGGTTCTACGCCCCGGAGGAGAGGGCGGAGTTGGAGGAGGAGCTGTACAACGTGGAGCAGGCGGCCAACGCCGCCGGCGAGCTGAAGGACGCCTACAACAAGCTGATGACCGGCCTGTGCCAGATGAAGGACATCCGTAACTCCCTCCGCCGCTGCGCGGAGGGGGAGACCCCGGACCACGTGGAGCTGTTCGAGATAAAGGGCTATCTGCAGCGCCTGGACGGTATGCGGCCGCTGTTCGAGAAGATAAACGATGTGACGCATTTCAAGGGCATGGCCTTCCACGATGTGAAGGCCGCGCTGGACATCCTCGACCCGGACGGCACCGGCAGCCGCGGCTTTTACATCCCCGACAGCGCCACCGCCAAGCTCAAGGAGATACGCAGCGCCAAGAAGGACGTGGAGGAGCGGCTGTTCCACGCCCAGACCGACGCGGAGAAGGACGCCCTGCGGCTGCAGCGCACCCGCCTGTGCGGCGAGGAGGACGCCGAGGAGATGCACGTCCGCAAGGGCATGGGCGCGGCGCTGGCCCCCATGGTGCCCGACCTGCTGTCCGACGCGGAGACGGCGGGACGCCTCGACTTCATCATCCAGAAGGCGCTGTTCGCCGTCCGCTACGGCGGCGTGAAGCCGGAGCTGACGGAGAAGGAGCTGGAGCTCACCGACATGATCAACCCGGAGATATGCGACCTGCTGGAGGAGCAGGGGCGGCGGTTCGTCCCCGTGTCCATCAGCTTGACGCCCGGCGCCACCGTCATCACCGGCGCCAACATGGGCGGCAAGTCCGTGGCCATGAAGACCGTGGCCCTGAACGTGCTGCTGCTGCAGGCGGGCTTCCTGGTCTGCGCCAAGAAGGCGCGGATGCCGCTGTTCCACAGTGTGAAAATGCTGTTCGACGACCTGCAGTCCATCCAGTCCGGGCTTTCCGGCTTCGGCTCGGAGATCGTGCAGTTTCAGAAGGCGTTGGCCGAGGTGGAGCAGGGGTACTCCCTGTTCCTGCTGGACGAGTTCGCCCGGGGCACCAACCCCGACGAGGGTGCTGTCATCGTCCAGGCGGTCACGCGGTACCTCAACAACGTGGACGCGGTGTCCCTGCTGACCACCCACTACGACAAGGTGGCTGAGTACGCCCGCACGCATTACCAAATCATTGGCCTGCGGGACATCGACCCCGAGGCCATCCGCCGGGAGCTGGCCGTCACCACCGAGGACGGCGTGGCCGTCATCGCGCGGCACATGAACTACGGCCTGTACCGGGTGGAGGGAAAGTCCGACTGCCCCCGCGACGCGCTGAATATCTGCCGCATGCTGTCGCTGAAGCCGGAGATACTGTCCATGATCGAGGAAAACTACTAAGACATAAGGCAGCAGGGGAGGGGCGCAGCCCCTCCCCTGTTCGGCTTCTCCCGTCAAATTCGACAAAACCACCCGTCCTGATTTGTTCAAAACGGAGAAATCTGGGAAATGTTCCGAAAAACCGTGCATGCCCCTGGTTTTGGTGCTATAATCGACCCATCCATTAGGCAGGGCATGCCCTGCTCTCGCGTTTTAATTTGGAAAATTAAAACGACCCTGCCCTATGGAAATTTCACCTGAAAAAGGGGTAGAGAAAATGAAGAAGTTATTGGCAATGGCACTGGCGTTGGTCATGGCGTTGAGCGTCACCACGACGGCGTGGGCAGAGGACACGGGAAAGGTAATCGTACATGGTATCAAGGTAAATGGAACGGACGATACCGAGTATGCATCTTTTGAAGCGGCATATACTGTATTGAAGGGTGTTGTTGCATCCGTTCACAAAGACGGAGGTAAGGAGGGAGAAGAACCTGCGGTATCTGCTGAAAAATTCAACGAGGTATTTTCGGATGTAGATACCAATGGCAATGCAACCATTACATACAGGATTTCCGGCAATGTGACATACGATGAGACCGGTATGGATTATTTGCTGACTATGGGCAGAAAGTCCTCTCATTATAATGCTGATAACCAACTGCTGCACCTTATCAACTTTAAGTTCATCGGTGAGGATGCGAATCGTGGTGCGACGCTGACCGTTAACTCCAATATCACTCTGCCTTACGAGTGGTGGGGTGAGAAGGTGACCACCTCTATCAGCTTTGAGAATCTGACCATCACGGGAAGTGCGCCCAACGGATTGTGGGCGACACAGTCTTATTTTGAAGCGCTTGATTTCAGTGTGAATAATTGCACTGTCAAGGGGCTTAGAATTTATAACTACAACAATGTGGGCGGTAAGTATGCTGTGACCAACAGTACACTGGATGGTACTGGCACTAGTGGCGCTACTGCTATTCATGTACAGGGAAGTGCTACCGAGTCTCTGAATATCAACATCAGCGGCAACACGATTTCCGGTTATGAACGTGGCGTAAATGTTGATCAGAATACTGCACAGGCAACGGTCAGCAACAATACGATTTCTGTGGCACCTGGCTATTCTTGCGTGCAGATAAGCCGTGTAGGCAAAATCGAAATCAAGAACAATGATCTGACCCTTAATGGAAGTAATGCATTTACGATCCACAAAGTTGCTTTGGAGACTGGCGGCACACCGGATATTAGCATCAGTAACAACACCATCACAGGTACCGGCTATCTGCTGTATGATGATGTAAAGGCAAACGGTGGCTCTCTGGATTCGGAAACGGATACCCCCAAAATCGTCATTAAAATGGAGAACAACACGATTCCCTCTACGGTGGATACTACCAAGGGTGTAAAGGCAGACAAGGTGGTCGCTAATGATTCCCAGGTCGTGTCCAACGCTGTCAGTGAGGGTATTACCGTGCTGCAGACCCCGCCCCGCTATTACTACAACTCCACCACCACTACCGACACCAAGAAGGACGACGGCAAGTCCAGCCCCAAGACCTTCGACGCCGGTGTGGGCATCTACGCGGTGAGTGCCATCTTGAGCGTCACCGGCATGGCCTGCGTGGGCAAGAAGAAGTCCTGAGAATGCAGCCCACGGGCGTTTCCCACCAAGACTGAAAGAGATATACGGCGTCGGTTTTCCCCAGGCCGACGAAGGATAGGAAAAGAGACAGGCAGAGCCTGTCTCTTTTTCCTTGGTACGCCCGACTGGATTCGAACCAGCGGCCTACAGAGTCGGAGTCTGTCACTCTATCCAGCTGAGCTACGGGCGCATATTCTGTTCTGAGAGTCAGGCGCGGCTGACAGCTTTAATACTATACCACCAAAACGGGGCAAAGTAAAGAGAATTTTTTCGGAACAAGATTGTTAAAAAAGTTGACAACTTGTGAAACTTGTTGTAAAATAGGCACAATAAATCTTATACCCAATCCACATCTCATGCAAAAGAAGGATCACCTATGAAAAAGCAAAAAATTTCCGACGCCGTCATCCACCGGCTGCCCCGCTATTATCGCTATCTGGACGATCTGTATAACAAGGGCGTGGTGCGTATCAGCTCCAACTCCCTGGGTGCGAAAATGGACATTACCGCCTCGCAGATACGGCAGGACCTCAGTTGCTTCGGCGAGTTCGGTCAGCAGGGCTACGGATACAACGTGGCGGAGCTGCGCGCCGAGATCGGGCACATTCTGGGCATCGACAACGGCCACCGGCTGATCGTCATCGGTGTGGGCCATCTGGGGCACGCGCTGCTGCAGAACTTTGACTTCGAGAAGGTCGGATTCCGTATCGATTCCGCCTTCGACGTGTCTCCGGCGTTGATCGGCACGGAGATCCGCGGCGTCACCGTCCACTCCATGGACGAACTGGAGGAGTATGTGGCCAGCTATCACCCCAACGTGGCGGTGCTCACGGTCCCGCAGAATGTGGCGCAGCCCCTGGCCGACCGGCTGATCGGGCTGGGCGTGCGGGGGTTCTGGAACTTTACGAATGTAGAGCTCTCCACGAAGGAAGAGGGCGTGTTCTTCGAGGACATCCACTTTGTTGACACGCTGCTGACACTCAGCTATCGCATTTCCCAGCCCTGAGGGGCACACTTTTCCGGCGGCAGCATACTATGAGAATGAGACCCGCGTGGCGGTCAAATTTTCATAGGAGGTTACGTTATGTGTAATCAGAACTCTTGCTTTGGCGGCAGCAGCTGCTGCTGGATCATCATCGCCATCATCCTGCTGTTCCTGTTCTGCGGCAACGGCTGCGGGTGCGGCAACGGCTGCGGCAACAACAACGGCGGCTGCGGCTGCGGCTGCTGACGGCTCACGCATAGACCCGCTCCCCCGCCGTATAGCGGGGGAGCTTCCCTTTTAATATGAGCAGGGCTTTTGCCCGTACACGCTTGCGATGCAAGCAGAAAACCGAGGTGGACACATGGATATTTCCGCGCTGCGCGACTACTACACCGGGCACACGCCCTCGCTGATGGGCGAACGGGGCGGCTCGGCAGTACTGGTGCCGCTGGTCCGGCGGGACGGCGAATACTGCCTGTTATACGAGATACGCTCCGCCAATGTGCGGCAGCCGGGGGAGGTATGCTTTCCCGGCGGCAAGCGGGAGCACGGCGAGACCGCCGTGCAGTGCGCCCTGCGGGAGACCCGGGAGGAGCTGGGCATCCCGGAGAGTGCGGTGACGGTCATCGGGGAGATGGACTTCGTGTACATCCGGGCGGGCAGCCTGCTGCGGCCGGTGCTGGGGGAGATCGACCCGGCGGCGCTGGCGGACATGCGTCCGGAACCGGCGGAGGTGGCGGGGACGTTCCTGCTGCCGCTGCGGGTGCTGCGGGCGCAGGAGCCGGAGATGTACGTGCGGCAGCAGACGTTGGAGGCACCGGACTTCCCCTACGAGGCGGCGGGGGTGACGCCGGACTACCCGTGGCGGCCCTACCGGTTGGAGGTGCCGGTGTTCCGGGGGATGCCCCACCCGCTGTGGGGCATCACGGCGCGCATCACCATGGATGTGCTGGAGAAACTGTGAAGCGCCGTGGGGATGCGGAACGGAGCAGGGGGCTGAGCGTCAAAGCATTTGAGATATATGGGAAAAACCTGCCGTAAGGCAGGTTTTTTGCGCTTGCGGGCGGAGAGCGGAGGACAACGGCGGGGAACAGGGCGGCGGTTTAATATCCGTTTAACACTTCCGCGGTTGTGGTATAATCAGGGCAGTTACAGTGGGGAGGGATGGGTATGGCCATCAAAAAACGGCTGGCACGGTCGAATATCGCCATGCTGGTGATACCGCTGCTCGCGGCGGCGGTGCTGTTGCTGCTGGGCGTGGGCGCGGCGGTACTGCTGCTGTGGGAGAACATACCGTCCGTACACACCGTGGCATAGCCCTCCGGCAGGGCACGGATGGCGGCGTCGATGCCTGCCAGCTGCGCGGCCTTTTCCGCCATTTCGCGGGTGATGCGCGGGTCGGAGAGGGTGATCTGCTCCAGCACGGTACCCGGCACGCGGGAGAAGTGCTGCTCCACGCAGCCGATGCAGCTGCGCCGCTCGCGGTCCGTGATGGCGGAGACATCCACGCCGCCGACGGAGACGGTGCCGGAGCCGGGGGGATAGAGCCCCAGCAGCAGCTTGAACACCGTGCTTTTCCCGGCGCCCGTGCGGCCTGCCAGCGTGACCTGCTCGCCCTGTCTGACGGTCAGGGAGAAGTCGGTCAGCACGGGCTTTTCCCCGTAGCCGAAGGTCACGTGGGAGAACACCACGTCGCCCCGGGCGGGGGCCTCCCGCTCCGGGGGGATGGTGCGCTCCGGCTGGGCCAGGAAGGCGTCGATGCGCTTGACGCCGGCCATGGCCGACTGGAGGGTCTGTATCTCCATGCCCAGGCTCTCGATAGGGGCGAAGATACGGGAGATGTAGTTGATGACCGTCACCGAGGTGCCCACCGACATGCCGAACAGGGTCAGTATCTCCGCGCGGCCGGAGGCGGAGAGCAGCATGACGACGCCCACCACCACGGCGTTCAGCAGCAGTACCACCGGGGAGTAGACCGCGTCGTAGAAGTTGGTACGCTCCATGGCGGCGTAGCTGTCGCCGATGCGGCGGTCGTAGCGGCGCTCCATGTAGGTCTCCAGCCCCAGGGCGCGGATGGTGCGGATGTTATGCAGGGTCTCCGGGACCTGGCCGGACACGGCGGCCACGGCGCGGCGTCCAGTTCTTCGCCGCAGAGGATGTTGTTCCGTATGGTGTCAGCGCTCAGCTCCGGGTCATGGCCCAGATAACCCACGGTGGAGGAGATCTGACGCGGCGTGAGGGAGGAGAACTCCCGCTGGCCGAACCGGGCCGAGCCGCCATAAGGCGCTTCGCACAGGAATACCCGGCCAAGGGTGGACTTGCCGCAGGCCACGGGGCCGGTGACCCCGATGATGTCGCCGGGGCGCGCCGTCAGCGTCAGGCCGGAAAATACCGGGGCGTCCCCATAGGAGAAGGACAGGCCTTCCAGCGTGACGGCGGCAGGCTCGGGAACGGACAGCGGCTCCGGTATCTCCGGCGTGTGCATGAGCGGCCTGATGCGCTTCCAGGAGACCTCGGCCTTCTGCACGGAGTTGAACAGCTTGGCCACCTTGGAGGACTTGACCGTCAGCTTGGTGAAGCAGGAGAGGAAGGTGGTGAACGCCGCGATGTCCCATGTGCTCCAGCCGGTGCCCAGGACGTTTTTCGCGCCGAACCACAGGATGAACAGCACGCCCGCCTCCGACACGGCCAGATACAGCGGCGGCAGCGCCGACTGGCGCACGTTGCTGCGCACGGCGGTTTTTTCATAGGTGTCCAGCGCGTCCTCGTACCGCACTTCGCGGGCGCTCTCGCAGCCGCAGATGCGGTAGGTCACGGCGTTCTGCGCACGGTCCAGGGTGGCGGCGCTGAGGGCACCGGCGGCTTTTTTATAGGCGGCGGCCGCCCTGCCGCCGAGGATGTCGGCGAGACACTGGGCCAGCCGCCCCTCGAACCACGGCGCGGCCAGCAGACCTACGTTGTAGAGCAGACCGGAGAGCGTCACGAAGGTCAGCGATAGCCATTCCGCGCGGAAGTAGGCGGCTATCCTGTCCGGGAGGAAGGACGTGTCATTCTTCATCAGCGGGGTCACTTTCCGTATGCGTCCGGAAGTGCGGGAAGCCAGCGCGGCTCTTGCTCTTGGACGCGGTGTACAGCTTGTTCAGCGTCACGGCGAAGGCGGCGGCCTCCTCCGGGGACAGGGAGCTTGTCAGATACGCATAGAAAGCCGCTTCGATCTCCGCCTTGGAGGCTTTCAGGTTCTCCGCCTTTTCCGTGGGATACAGCAGCTGGCTGCGGCGGTCATTGGGGGCGTCCCTGCGGATAAGGTAGCCTTTCGCTTCCAGATTCTTTGTCCGCCGGGCAATGGCGGCCTTGTCGGCGTGCAGGAGCTCCGCCAGCGCCGCCTGTGTGCAGCCGGGGTTATGGCGCAGGGCGTGGATCAGGTCGATCTCCGCTGTGCCGATGTCCTGCTCCCGCAGCGTGCGCAGCACCAGCTTTTCCACCTCCCGTGCGATCTTCGTTATCTTCCGTTCCGTGATGTCCATAGGCACCTCCGTGCTTTTAGGATAGTCGTACATACATCGTTGTATGTACAACTATTATAGAACGGTTTTGGGGTTTGTCAATACGCGTGGGGGAAATTTGCGGAAGGGGCGCGGTTGGGGCGGCTTGACAACAGGGGGCAGCTCTGCTACTATATGGCCGAAATAGTATATCCGGATGCAGACGCGGGGCGTGGGCCGCGGCGTTTGCGGGATAAACGGGATGGCCGCAGGGATGTGGCTTTTCTAAACAGCATGGGTTAGTATTATTTAACCGACTGCACGCCCCTGTGGGTTAGAGGCGGTTAACGGCGCCGCGGCGTGCAGACCGTGAGGAAGAACTTTGAATGAGAACGGGAGGCTTGGCTATAAAGATCCTGGTATATGGCGCAGGGGTGCTTGGCTGCAATCTGGCGAGGGACCTGTTTCGTGCCGGGAAGGACGTGACGCTGCTTGCGCGGGGGAACTGGGGAGAGGAGATACAGAAGAACGGCCTGCGGATAAAGGACAAGTTCTCGCCCCGCGTGTCGGTCAACCGTGTTCCGGTGGTGGGGGAACTGAAGCCAGAGGATACATATGACGTGATCTTCGTGGTCGTGCGGCAGAACGACCTGGCCTTTGAGGTGCGGGACTATCTGAAGACCCACCCCAACGCGGCGGTGGTGAACCTGGGCTGCGGACTGGACAACACGGGGAGGGCCTGCGATAACGGCACATGCAGGCTGTACAACGTGGACTTTCCCGATGTGATCGCGGTGCGGGAGCAGCTGCTGCCCGCCGGGGAGCGGGAGAAGAACGTCCCCGGAGACCTTAACGATACCGCGTGGTTCCGGGAGATAGATGCATCCGGCGGGGCGGTGTTCTTCGCGTCGGGCGTGTTCTACTATTTCCTGACGGAGCAGGTGCGGATCCTCGTCCGGAACATGGTGGATGCGTTCCCGGACGGTGTGCTGGTATTTGACGCGGCGAACCAGACGGCGGTGAAGATGATCGCAAAGACCTGGCTCAAGGGCGCGAAGATCAAGGACGTGGGGGCGTATTTCGCCGTTTCAGATGCGGAGAAGGAACTGACTTTGTGGGACAGCCGCCTGCGGGTGTCTAGCCGCGGCTATATGCTGGGGTATCATGACCTGAAGGACCCGTCCGTCAGCGGATTTTTCCGCTTTATGGCAAAGGTGGGCGACGGCATGATGAAGATGCAGATCGTGAAGCTGCAGTGGAGAGGCGCGGAGCAATGAAGTACGCAGGGATGCCCTGGGGCATGTGGGCGCTTTTTGCCGCGTCCTTCCGCAGGCAGCTGACCGTCGTTTTCGGGTATGACGAGGCGGAGGCGGGACGCATCACGAAGGCGGCAAAGCCCAAATATAAGGAGATCATCGCAAGGCTGCCGGTGTTTGAGAGCGGCGACCGCTTTCTGATGAACATCGTGAACTGCGCCATGCTGGGTGCGTTCGTCCTCTCCATGCCGGAGCGGCCGGATGTGGAGCACCTGACGGACTATTACGCAAAGGCCATGATGACAGAGCCCATGAAATGGTTCTGCCGCAAGAGCGGGAAGAGCAAGTTCACCGAGAAGGACATCGCGGCCATGAAGGCCACCGCCGCGCTGAAGGCGGCCGACAGGAACCCGTACTCGTGGAACATGGACTTCATCGAGTACCCCGACGGCAGCGGGTATGAGGGGCGCTTCTACCGGTGCGGCATCTGTACGCTGCTGAAGGAGCTGGGGCTGTATGACCTGACCCCGGCGATGTGCCGCCTGGACTATACCATGAGCGAGGCGGGCGGCGTGACGGATTTCGTGCGGGAGTACACCCTCGCCTCCGGCGGGCCGTACTGCGACTGCGGATATAAGAAAAAGAGCGCCGCTACGGGTAAATAACAGTCCGCCCGACACGGCGGAGAAGAGTGCCGCATCAGCCTTTGGCTGATGCGGCCTTATCTCTTATGCGGGGAGCGGGTGAAGGACCCGGCGGCGCGGAGAAAACTGCCGCAGAGGGGGCGTACAGGTATGGACATGGCGGGGAGAGGGTGCTATAATCCCCTTGTTTCAGACCCGTCATCGGCAGACAGGGGTACTTTGGCCGGCCGGTGGCCACAGATCAGACAGCAGAAAGAAGCGGAGCACTATGAGAGAAAAACAGCAGCTGGACATGCTGCACGGTACGATATGGGACAAGATACCGCGGTTCGCGCTGCCGGTGGCGGCCACGGCCATACTGGAACAGCTTTTCAACGCGTCGGACATCGCGGTGGTGGGCAACTTTACCGGCGAGGCGCGCACGGTGGCTGTGGCGGCGGCCATCGCGCTGATACTGTCCTTCGGCAAGCCGCTGCTGTCCGTGTTCAACAACGACCCGGCGGTGCTGGTCTACCGGCCGTCACGGCGGTTCGCCGCGGTGGAAAGGGGAGAGGGCGATGGAGCGGTACTTTGAATATGGAGCGACAGAACTCAATTATCTGCGGCAGAAGGACAAGCGGCTGTGCGGCGTGATAGACCGCGTGGGGCACATCGACCGCGCGGTGGATACGGATCTGTTTTCGTCCGTGGTGCACCACATCGTCGGGCAGCAGATCTCCACAAAGGCGCAGGCGACTATATGGCAGCGGATGCGGGACGCGCTGGGTGAGGTGAACGCCGGGACCATTCTGGCGGCAGGCGTCCCCAAGCTGCAGTCCCTGGGCATGACGTTCCGCAAGGCGGAGTACATCACGGACTTCGCGGAGAAGGTCCGCACCGGCGCGTTCGACCTGGACGCGGTGGAGCACATGTCCGACGCGGACGCGATACGGGCGTTGAGCGCGCTGAAGGGTATCGGCGTCTGGACGGCGGAGATGATACTGCTATTCTGCATGCAGCGCCCGGATATTTTCAGCTATGACGACCTGGCCATCCAGCGGGGACTGCGGATGGTCTATCACCATCGGAGCATAGACCGGGAGCGGTTTGAGAGATACCGGCGGCGCTTCAGCCCTTACTGCAGTGTGGCGAGCCTGTACCTGTGGGCGGTGTCCGGCGGAGCGATACCGGAGATGAAGGACTATAAACCGAAGAAGTAAAAGTGGAGGGATGACGTATGACTTTCACGCAGCACTATGATTCGCCGCTGGGTGGTATTCTGCTGGCGGCGGACGAGGCCGGGCTGACCGGCCTTTGGTTCGAGGGACAGAAATATTTCGGCCGCGGGCTGTCCGCAAAGCGCACGGAGGGGGAGACCCCGGCACTTTCGGAGACCCGGCGCTGGCTGGATGTGTATTTTGCCGGAGGCGCGCCGGACTTCACGCCGCCGCTGCACCCCGCGGGCACCGATTTCCGGCGGGCCGTGTGGGAGATACTGCTGCAGATACCCTACGGCCGGACCATGACCTACGGCGAGATCGCGCGGTGTGTGGCGGAAAAGCGGGGTCTGCCCAGCATGTCCGCGCAGGCGGTGGGCGGCGCGGTGGGACACAACCCCATCTCGCTGGTGATACCCTGTCACCGCGTCGTGGGGACGAACGGCAGCCTGACCGGCTATGCCGGGGGCATCGACAGGAAGATGAAGCTGCTGGAGATGGAGCGCGCCGGGGCCGGCGCTTGCGAAGTGGCGGAGAAGGGTATATAATAGCGGTATCAAAAGAGACGAGGGGGGAGGACGATGCTGAAGATCGCTATATGCGACGATGATGCCAGGGACCGGGAGCGCATCGCGGAGGATCTGCGGGCCTACGCGGATGCGCACGGTGAGCACGGCATCGAGCCTACGGTGTATTCCTCCGCCTTTGAGATGCTGGACGTCTTCGACAAAACGGGCTGCCCGGACATCGCGCTGCTGGATATATGCATGCCCGGCATGCTGGGGACGGAGCTGGCCCGCGACATCCTGCGCTGCAGCGAGAACACGGACATCATCTTCCTGACCACCAGCTCGGATTATGCGGTGGACGCATTTTCACTCCACGCCGCGGACTACATACAGAAGCCCTACACCCGGGAGAAATTCGGCGCCGCGCTGGACAGGGTGATCGCCATGCGGCAGGAGCGGACGTGGCTGCTGCTCCCCAGTGAGGGCGGGCTGCACCGCATCGCGCTGGAGGACGTGCTGTACATCGAGACAGACGACAAGCGGCGGATATTCTCCCTGGCCTCCGGGAAAAAGCTGACGGCGCGAATGTCCGCTGCCCAGCTGCAGGAGTGTCTTGCGGGGCGGCGGGGCATGGTCCCGTGCGGGGCCTCCTACGTGGTGAATCTCGGCCATGTCCGCTGCTTTTCCGGCACGGACCTGGTGATGGATACCGGCGAGCGCATCCCGGTGCCGCGGCGGCTGCGGGCCCAGATCAAGCAGGCGTATTTTGATTTCTACCTGGAGGAGGTCAAAAGCTGATGACAGACCCCCGCTATATCGGAACGATCCTCTACGTGAGCCTGTCGATTTTTGCGGTGCTGCTGGTGGCCGGGCTTTTGATGCAAGAGCGGAGATACTCCGTGAAAAAGACGGCGCTGCTGTGGGGCGCGGAGGGCATTATCCTGCTGCTGGATATGTACCTGTGCTTCGGCCTGCTGCCGGTGGCCCTGCGGCTGCCGGTATCCCTGACCGTCGGCTTTGTCAGCTATGCGGGGGTATTCATGGCAGTGTCGGCGGACGGCTTCTGGAAAAAGCTGTATCTGCTGATCACGTTTTTCTGCGTGTGCTGCATCTCCTGGTCGGGTGGGCTCTACCTGTGCTACTTTTTCCTGCCGGACGGCACGGCGACGGTGAAATACTTTGTGCGCACCGCACTGCATATCGCCACGGCGCTGCCCATCCTGCTGGCCTACCGGAAGTACGGCAGACCGCTGCTCCGGGAGGTCAGCGGCTTTCAGAAGAGCAGCTGGAGGCTGCTGAGCGCCGTTTCCGGGATATATTTTTTCCTGTTCGGGGCGCTGATGTCGCGGATACGGCTGGACAACGGGGTGGAGGCCCATACCCTGCTTGTGTTCTGCGTGGCGGTGTGTACCTTTGCGGCGGTGACGGTCCTGAGCGTCAGCAATATCTTCCACATGCGCAAGGAGGCGCGGGAGGCGCTGGGCAGACAGAAAACGGATTACCTGACAGACTATGTGGAGACTGTCAGCAGGGCGGAGCGGGAGAGCCGGCGTATACGGCACGACAAGCGGCACCACGACGCCTGTATCGCGGCCATGGCGCGGGCGGGGGACACCGACGCCATTTTGCGCTATCTGGAACAGGAGGAGGGGGAGATAGAGGAGTTCTCCGCCTGGTGCCCGCACCTTATGGTCAACGAGATACTGCGCTCCTACGCCGGGAAGGCGAAGGAGGCGGGGGTGGACTTCACCGCGCAGGCGGATACGCCGGCCCAGTCCGGGGTGACCGATGTGGATTTTGTGGCCATCCTGGCCAATCTGCTGGAAAACGCCCTCAACGCCTGCATCGCGGCGGGCAACACCGGGCCTATCCGCGTCCACATCCGGAACGTGGGAGCCAAAACGGTGATCGCGGTGGGCAATCCCTGCGCTCCCGGGCTGAAGCTGGAGAATGGCCTGCCCGCCGCGCGCAGCGTCGGCATCGACAGCATCGTTTCCGCCGCCGCCCGGTACCAGGGCGAGGTCAACTATAAGGTGGAGGGCGGTGTCTGCACGGCCTGTGTCATCCTGAATCCATAGAAGCTATCTGTACGAAAACCGCCTTCGGGCTGTTTTTCTTTTGCCGTTGACCAATTCGGGAGGGAAAACGACCAATTTCGGTATTTCCGCCCGCGGGGGGAGGAAGCGGTGGTATCATATCATGAAACGTATATCGACTAAAACGCCGACCATAGGATATGCGGGTAAGAGGCCTGCGGAAAGGACGTTTTCTATGAACTGGCCCTGGAAAAAGAAAAAGCTCACCTTTGCGGAGACCGCGAAATTCAACTGGGAGGCGGATACCAACGCGGAGCTGCGGCAGAAGCTGAACGAGCTGGCAAAGCAGTATCCGACGCTGCAGGAGAGCGAATACAGGCGCAGACTTCTGGAACTGTTCCGTCAGCAGGGACTGGACATCAACGCCGAGCAGCTGGATATGCTGCTGCTCCTGCGGCAGAAGACGGACCAGATGCTGCTGGAGCGGGCGGCGGAAAAGCCGGAGAGCGCCACGTAAGCGGCAATAACGGATAGACGATGTAATTATTTCTTATTTGGAGGTTTGGAATGATCAATATCGAAAAAGCGGTGACTGGGACGACACTGACCGTGGCCCTGGAGGGGCGGCTGGACACGACGACTTCGCCGAAGCTGGAGGAGGACCTGCGGAGCAGCATTGGCGGTATTACCGAGTTGATGTTTGATTTTGAGAAGCTGGAGTACATATCCTCCGCCGGCCTGCGTGTGCTGCTGACGATGCAGAAGGTCATGAACCAGCAGGGGAAGATGGTGCTGCGGAATGTGAACGAGGCCGTCATGGAGGTGTTCGAGGTCACGGGTTTTGCGGATATTCTGAGTATTGAGTGATCTGCGCAGGCTGTGGGGAGAGGCAGCCGCGTGAACGGGAGAGGGGGAGAAAATAGGCATGGTACCCAACGACGCGGTGGCGCTGGCCGTGGCCATCAACGCTGTGGTGGATCTCATCGCCACGGCCAGCAACATGACCTGCCTGCAGGTCGAGGTGGTGACAGTGTCCGGCAAACTGGGGATGTTGGACGGAGAATGTCTGAAAAAAGAGGGATAAGGGCGCGGGAGTGCGCCGCGCTTCGGGGGAGAAAGGCGGAGAGCAGTTATGGGATATGAGTATAGCCGCAACGAGGCTATCATACGGAGTAAAACAAGGGAATTCTTTGGTGTCGGCACTGTGGTGACGGCGACATCCTATCTGGTCCCCGTTGTGGACCTTATGATCATCGGCGCCCTGCTGGGCGCCGATGCGGTCGCTGCGGCGGGTCTTTGCGACAGCTTTGTGGATGTGGCGGAGTTCGCGGGCTTCGTCCTGTCGGCGGGAGGGCCGGTGGCCGCCGGTATCCTGCTGGGCAGGCGGAAGTTCAGGCAGGCCGACGGGGTGTTCACCCTGTCCTTCCTGCTGACGCTGCTGGGCGGCCTGGTCTGCTGGTGCCTGCTGCCGTTCTGCGGGTTTTTCAGCGGTATTCTGTCCAACAACGGCAGCATCATGGGTGATGTGGCCAGGTATACCTTCTTTACCCTGCTGTCGGCACCGTTTGTGGGGCTGAATCTGATACTGTCCGGCTTTGCCATCGTGGACAATCACTCCAAGCTGGCCATGGGGGCGGTGATCGCCGCCAACGGGGTGAACATCGTGCTGGACGTGGTGTTCATGCAGTTTCTGTCCATGGGGGTCGCCGGCGCGGCAGCGGCTTCATTGTTGGGAAATGTAGCCGGTGTGCTGGTGGGGCTGCCCTACCTGCTCTCCAAAAAGCGCACGTTCCATTTTATCCTGCGGAAGGGGGAGGCGCAGAAGGCGTACCGGGAGGCCCGCCGTGAGTTGGCCGCAGCCTCGTCCTCCTTTGCCACCGACAAGCTGTCGCGGATATTTGCCGGGCTGGTGGTCAACCTGCTGCTGGTGTATTTCGTGGGCAATATCGGTGTGGCGCTGTATGCGGTGTACGGTCAGCTGCGCTCTATTCTGCGTATTCTGGCGGGCGGCGCGCTGCAGACCATCTCCACGCTGGGCAGTATGCTCTACGGCGAGCGCGACCTGTACGGGCTGCAGCGGATGACCTCGCTTCTGGCCAAGTATACCTACGCCATCGTGGCGGCTATCGTGGTGGGATTGTTTGCCTTCTCCGCGGCGTTCCTGAATGCTTACGGCATAGCGCCGGAGGCGGACACCATGCTGGCATTCCGCATCATGCTGTTCAGCCTGCCGTTCCTGTGGCTCAGCGATCTCCTGACCAGGCTGTACACCAGCGTGCAGCGGCAGAAGCTGGCGGTGTTTCTGCTGGCGCTGCAGAACGTGGTGTTCAGGATACTGATACTGCTGCTCGGCGTGGCGGCCATTACGCAGCTCCATTGGAGCAGTATCCCGGTGGTGGCGGTATGGTGCTTTATGGTGGAACTCCTGGCGCCGGCGGTCACGCTGCTGCGGGAGAAAAAAGTATATAAGGATGTGGCTATCCTGGGCCTGAAGGACCAGGCGGAGCGGAGCTGCCATACGTTCTCCATCACGGGTGAGCCGGAGAACGTGGCGGACATCCACCGGGAGATCGACCAGTTCTGCAGACAGAACGACATCCCCCGCAACAAGGGCGTTTTCCTGGCCATCGCCTTCGAGGAGGCGGCGCTGAATATCATAAACTACAATGAGCATGTGGACATGATCGATATATGTCTGCTGCTGGAGGAGGGGAACCTGATCGTCCGTATCCGGGACAACGGTGCGCCCTTCGACCCGCTGGCCTTTGTGGACGACGAGGACATCCTGCAGATGAACAACATCAAGCTGCTGGAGAGACTGACCGACCAAAAGACCTACACGCGGATCATGAACATGAACAACACGGTGCTTTCGATCAAGCTGGAGGATGCACAAAATGAATGAGCAGATCGCGGCCCTTTCCGGTACATATCCGGCAGCCGCGGAGCTGCTGGAGCGGCACGGAGATGAAACGCTTCTGGCGTATTTGCAGCAGGTACGTCACCGGCCGCTGCCGGACATCCTGCCGACGGAGGATCTGCTGGAGGAGGTGCGGGACTATGTCAGCGCCTTCTTCGGGGCGGAGACAGCCGGGGAGTGCGCGGAGGTCCTGCGCCGCAGGCGCTGCATGACCACCGCCAATCATCACCACCCGGCCTTTGAGTACATGACCGTGCAGGATACGATCCTGTACGATCAATGGTTGCGGCTGCAGGGGGAGACAGGAGAGGTCGTCCCGGTGGTGGCGTGTGCCAATCTGAGCCTGACCAGCACCCTGTATCCCAGAGGCATGGTGGTCTATGACTGCACCCTGCCGGAGGGGCGGCTGCGGCTGCCGCTGTATTCCTGGAAGTTGCGGCGGTCCTGCGTGGCGGCTATAGGGGGTATTGTCCCCGAAATGGTGGACAATGTTCTGAAGCGTCTGCCGCAGGAGGTGCGGCAGGGCTCCATCACGGCCCGCATGGGCGACACGCTGGAGCGCTTCTGCCGGGAGGTGCTGCTGTCGGAGGAGGTGCAGCGGTACGACACGCTGCGGGAGCAGACCACGGTTATCAATGATATGATCTCACAGCGGTACTTTACCGACCGGAGGCCCAGGTACATCTGGATGCCCATGGAGACCATCACCGCCCGCCTGCTGGCGAGGGACCTGCGGAGAGAGGGCGGGATACTGCATCAGATGCTGTTCCGCGAAGGGCTGCGGACGACACTGCTCCGGGAGCTGGACGGCGTGGCCGGGTGCTGGGAGGGGAATACCGGTGGTACGCACTTCTTTTGGGGGTTGGACAGCCGCGGCATACGGTTCCCGCTGCGGCTGTGGGAGGAAGCGGGGAAGACAGTGCTGGCGGGCTGCAGCTCGCTGGGGGAGGACGTGAGGGTGCCCTTTACGCCCCGGGCGCTGGCAGAGGGGATGCGGGAGCAGACGCTGCTGCCGGGGATGTTCCTGTGCTTCCTGGAGATGCATTTCCTGCGGGATATGACGGTTTTCGGTGGATATTATCAGCCCACCTACCTCGGTCAGATGCGCCGGGGCATAGTGCGGGCATTGCGCGTGCCGGGAATGTTTGAAGGGGAGGCCGAGATCATAGAGAGCAAGGCCAACTATATGACACTGGGGTCGATCTATCTGCAGCGGATGCGGGGCGAGAGGGAATTCCCTGTTTCTACGGCGGAGCTGCTGGAGGCGCCTGTCTCCGTCGCGGAGGTGGAGGAAAGGCTGCGTATGCCCGTGTCCGCGGCGCTTGAAACGCTGTGCAGGACCGTGGGGAAGTGACGCGGCCCGCGTAATGGGGGGGACTGTTCCGGTGCGGGGGAGGCCGGATGACACTTGACTATCCGTCTGGCATCGCATATAATTGGTATATATACCAATTTGCGTTGGCCGACGCCGGCGGCGTTCCTGCGCTGTCGGCGGACGGGGAAAGGGAGGAAGCAAGATGAAGAAAAGGATAGTGGGCATTCTGCTGGCGCTGTGCGTGGCAGCGGGCCTTGTGACGGTATCCTTCGCGGAGGATGTGACCGTGTCCTCGTGGAGCGAGCTTGCCAATGCCATCCAGTCGGCGGACACGGCACCGAGCATTACGCTCGCGTGCGACATCACCGCCGGGGAGGGGGACGGGGAGATCACCGTTTCCGGCACGTCAACGGTGCGGCTGGATCTGAACGGCCACGTTCTGGACGGCGCTATGCGTACCCGGATATTCCTGGTGCAGGACGGCGGACGGCTGGTCATCACCGACTCTGATACACAGAAGCGCGGCGCGCTGGCCGGCGGATCGGCGGAGGATGCCTCCGTTACCCATAGCGGCGGCGGTGTGTATGTGGCGGCGGGCGGTCAGCTGGAGCTGAACGGCGCGACCATCCGGGACTGCCAGGGGGCGTATGGCGGCGGCGCGGTCTGCACGCTGGGCAACTTCTATATGTATAACGGCGCGGTCATCAAGGACTGCAAGACCTGGCACGCCGGAGGCGGCGGTGCGGTGTATACCGCCGGCAGCACGGCACGGTTCATCATGCGTGATACCGCCCTGATCGACAATTGTTCCTTCTGCGGTGTATGGGTGGAAAAGGGCAGCTTCACCATGGAGGGCGGCACCATCCAGAACTGTCAGTCGCGGTCCGGGGGCGGCGGCATTTATGTGAGTGAAGAAGGGACATTTACCCTGTCCGGCGGACTTATCACCGGGAATTATGACGGGACGAACAAAGGCGGCGCCATCTATCTGGAGGGAACGCTGAACCTGCGGGGCGGCGAGATCGCGGACAACATCGTGGATGATATGTCCATCTATTGGGAGGACTTTGAACCCCACGAGGGCATTTGGGGTACATATTCCAGCACCATCAACTGCGGCGGCGGCATAGTAAGGGACAATGTGTATTTGCAGGAGAACGCCCGGGTGAACGACGACTCCTTCTACGGTACGACCGTGTTTTTCGACAAAATGCTGGGCAGCGGTGATGTTCGGGGCGGCACGTACCTGGAGGAGTGCTGGTATCGGACCTCAAGTTCCAGCTGCATCGTGGTTTTCTTTGATAACAGCGACTCCTCCAGCTTTCTGCTGCGGGAGGAGATGTTCGGTGGCAGCAAGCCCATAGAGCCTACATGGCTGGGGGGCGAGTGGGTGACGGAGGATGGCGAACCGTTTGACTATTCTCAGACACCGACCAAGTACAGAACATACCTCTATCGAAAGGCAGATGCAGGCTTGCAGGCAGACACGGACGGCGATGCAGCTGCGGGTACCAGCGGTGGGGATGATACTATGAATGCCGGTGCGCTGTTCGGCACTACGGGGAGTACGTCCCCTGCCGTGACGCTGCTGCTTATCCTGTCACTGGCGGGCAACGCGGCGCTGATCGTTGTGCTTGTGCAGATGAAGAAAAAGCTGTCGGTGCAGTAAGCGGACAAAAGCAGCCCGACATGGAGTTCCATATCGGGCTGCTTTTGATATATTCAGTAGGATAGGAACGGCAGCTTCAGCCGTCCGCGGCGTCTGACCCAGTAGAGCAGACCGTACAGCGCTATGGGCAGACAGGTGCCCAGCCAGTTGTACCGCGACTGGATCAGCAGGTTGAATATGGCGTGCATGGTGACGGCGATGGACCACAGACCGAAGATGCCCGTGTAGAACAGTTTTTTCTGCTTTCTGACATAGGGCAGGCCTGCGCCGATGACCATGGTGCACAGGCCGTGCATCAGGCTGGCGGACAGGCCGCGCAGGGCTGCCCAGCCCAGGGTCACTGAGGTCAGGTTCTGTATCAGGATAAAGGTGTTCTCCAGAATGGAGAAGCCGATGCCCACGGACATGGCGATGGGGAGGATGGCTTTGCGGTCGTCGCTGAAGAACACGGCGAACACCAGCACCGGCAGCGCCTTGAGTATTTCCTCCGTGATGGGGGGCACGGTCTGGGTAAAGCGTACCGCGTCCGGGCCGCACAGGGGATAGAGGAGGGTGTTGAGCTCATAGGCGGTCAGCGCTGTGATCATGCCCAGAAGCAGGAAGAACACCAGCCGGCGGGAGCGGCGCTCCAGGATGGGGAGCATCAGGCCCAGGGGCAGGGCGATGCACAGGAAGATCACATATACCATTTCCGCACCCCCATTTCCGCCGCGGGCAGCATGACCGCCAGCAATACGCACAGCAGCAGCGTGCTGCCTGTCCCGGCCGCAGGTGAGATGCCGGGGAGCAGAGACATTGCCTGGCTGAGACCCAGGAGGATGACCAGCGCGTTATAGGGGCGCATGACGCGGATGATGCCCATCTCCACATCCGGCAGAAGTAGGTGCTTCATGGCGAAGTACAGTGTCAGTCCCATGGGAAGTACAAGCAGAAGCAGCGGGAGGCTGGCGGCACTGCCCCAGCGGAGCACGCTGTATACAGCGAGACCGGCCACGGCCAGTGGTGCACCCAGCGCCGCCAGGCGATAGGGACGGTATACGGGCTCTCCGCCGTCGGCCAGACGGTCGATGGCGCCGAAGTAAGAGGAAAACAGGAAGAACCACATGCCCACATAGCCCAGATAGCCTATGTGGAAGCCCTCCGGGGCAGCGCCGTAGACCAGGCGCCAGCAGCCCTCCAACAGCGCGCCCAACAGGTAGCTGGCGGAGGCGAACAGCAGTATTTTGAAAAACAGGGGCTGCTTGCGCCGGATACAGAGCATGCCGCCCAGGCATACAGAGACCAGCGCCGCGCAAAGGCGAAGGGGGATCATGCCTCCGTCCCTTCTGTCATGGCCTTAGAGGGCTTTTTCCGGTTGAGAATGGCCCACATCAGCGCCGTGCCGCCCGCACCGCCGATCAGCGCGGCGAAGGCCACCAGCGCGTACTGCCCGCCAACTGCGGTCGTCCCGCCGTCAGTGGAGAACAGACTGCCGCTTCTGGACGCGGCGATAGCGGCCAGCGTATCGGAGGCGCTGTTGACGGAGTTGCTTGCACCTTGCAGGTAGGAGTTATATTGACCGATAAAATCCTGCAGATTGACCATCAGCGATTGCGTCTGACTGGCGAGGCCGTCCTGATAGACCGTGAGGCTTTCAATGTTATAAGCCCAGCAGTCGAAATCCTTTGGCTCGCAATAGGCGAGATCGCGATCCCGCATGAAGCTGAGCATATCCTCGGGCATCTCCGTTGCGCCCTCCGCCTGAAGCTGCCGCATCTTTTCAAGGGTGTCCGCGGTCAGGGTCTGTTCCTCCTGAAGCCCCTGGAGCTGCTGCATACAGGAATTGGCGGAGTCCTTGCAGAGCTGCGCCTGTGCCAGCTGCAACTTGGCGAACATAAGCTGTATGCTGTTGTCAGAATTGAAGTCAATGTCGTTGAAGACCTCGGACATGGAGGTAGTGCCGCTGGTATCGATGCCCTCCTGCGCAGCGGCGGGAACGGTCAGCAGCAGCGCCATCGCAAGGGCACACAGTACGGTAAAGAGCTTTTTCATGTCACGCAGCCTCCTAAAGATTGATGATATTATTCTATCACAATCGGCGGGCTTGCGTCAACACGAAGATATTTTGCGTGAAAAGACGTTGTGAAAATACCGCGACTATGCTACACTGTTCTATATCATAAATTACCGCCGTATCCGGCGGACGGAGCATGAGAGGAGAAACAACATGGACATCAAGAAAACGAAGAACGATACCACACT
>CAKTOW010000005.1 GCA_934590325.1 uncultured Oscillospiraceae bacterium | reverse complement strand
CAGTTCGTACAAGCCTTGATAGCAGACCGGAGCATTCGCGTGAGCGGAGGCTCCGGCCTTTTTTATTTTGTCGTGCTATGCGCCTATGCCAACTTCCGCACCTCATACAAGCGCATTGATGGCATTAGTTACACCATCTACCCCGGCGAATGGATCATGTCTGTGGAGGAATTGTCCCGGTATTTCCGCACACGCTTCCGCCGCCAGACCTTGGCCGCTTTGGAGGGACTGCAAAAGAAAGGGCTTATCAGTTTTCTTGTTCTCGGACATGGTAAGCTGGTCAAATTCAAGATTCGCGGCTGGCGGCGTCACAACACGATCCTCGACTACAATGCGCCCTGTCAGAAGGATACCGGCTTTTTCTTCTTCCCTGTATCCACTGCCACAGAACTGGTCAGTGCCGGTCACTGCTCGGAGATGGACGCCGTATTGGATCTATGGCTGAACACGGTCTATAACGATCCGCAAGTCCTCGGTTCAGACGTCGGGCCGGTGGTCTATCTCCGCAACGGTACAGGCTGCCCGCTGGTCAGCTACGCGGAACTGGCATCCCGCTGGGGCGTCTCTAAGGCAACTGCCGGCCGATACCTCAAGCGCATGGCTGAACGGGGCTATCTGCAACTGGCAGCATTCCCCGGCACACATGGCACCACGATCTATCTACAGAACTATCTCTCCACCATGTTCCAAATTTCTGACATCGTGGTGGACAAGGAAGAGATCGCCATGAGTCTTGGCATCAAGCTGGAGCTTCAGGAGGAAACCGCCCTGACCACGACGGTAACAAGCGGTTCAAATGAGACCGGTAGCGTTTCAGAAATGAACCGCCATCGAATCGAGCGTAAGATGCGGGAAATCCTTGTGGCACAAGGACTGCCGTGCGCTTCATGCCCTAAATCCAAATATATGTTATTACCATTATCCGACGACTGCGAGGTTACGATAGAAGGGGTGCCTCCGCTGCGCCGGTGGCTTCAACTGGTGGTCACCTGCGGTGACGCTCAGGAAGTCTATCACTTTGAACTCAGATTGCACCCGACAGGGATGCGCGGCGATAAGGAGGTCGAACGATGAAAAAGGCTGCACAAGAACCCAAAGTGACCGAGAATCCTCTGTACCATGATACGTGGATGCTGTTGCGCAAGTACCGGGACGTGGTGTGGAGCCTGGAGCTGTCCGTGCAGCAGGTACGTCGGCAGTTCCAGATCGAGTATGGCAGCAGCATAGAGGAGTTTCTGGAATCCCTCTATGTGGCCGGCATCACCTTCGAGGGCTCGGCAATTGAGGACCATGCCCGCTGCATCGAGCGCAGCTACAAAATGCTGAAACTGCTGGATACCTCCGTGGAGCTGCTGCGGACAAAGCACAAGTACGGTGAGAGCTATTACTGGCTCCTGTACTACACCTATCTGTCGCCGCAGCAGTTGGCGAACACGCAGGAGATCATCGAAAAGCTGGAGCCGCACATTCGGGACATCAGTTACCGCACCTACTTCCGCAAGCGTCAGATGGCGATTGATGCCCTGAGTTCGGTGCTGTGGGGTTATTCGTCGAAGGAGAGTCTGGCACTGCTGGAGAAGTTTGTGCCAGAGGGGTGAGGATGTGATTGAGGTAAAATGAGCCTGCTTTCGAACACAGAAAGCAGGCTCATTCTCATAGACATACAACAGCTTTTTGTCTACTGATTCCAAATATGCCCTGAAAGGAAAAGACTCTCTCGAATGATGCTTCGATCCACGCCGATACGCGGAGGAGATTACCAGCGACAAGGCATCTCCCGATGAATTTAAGTAAATTAGCGATATAATCCAAAAGCGATTTCAAAGAGTTTTGTTGAAATAAGCATATGAAAACCGAAGTTCTTCTTCGTTCGATCGGAAAGATCAATGACGAGCTTATCGCTGACGCGGAAAGCGAAGCAAATACCAAAAGAAAGCCCGGTTGGGCCAAGCTTGGAACAATGGCTGCCTGCCTTGCACTGGTTCTCTGCACTGGCATCGCCACACATGCCATCCGAAGCAATGCGACAGCAGGCACCTTCACAATGGATGTCAACCCCAGCGTGGAATATACGATTGCCAAAAGCGGGAGCGTTAAGAATGTCCGCTGCTTGAACAGCGATGCGGAAAATGCGCTCAGCGATGTTGCGCTGGGAAAGCAGAGTGTCGAGACCGCTCTAACGCGCACGGTCGCCGCCTACGAGGCCTGCGGATATATGGAAAATGGCGAAGCGACTGTTCTGATCTCTTTTGATTCCCGTCTTGATGCGAACGCCGAGCTAAAGGCATCGCTCTCTGCGGAGATCCAGCAGGCTCTGGAGCAGGCCGATGCCGTCGGCACGCTGGTTTTCCACTCCGAACTGACGGAAAACGCCGAAGCAGCGAAGATCGCCGAGGAATTCCATGTCTCCCTTGGCCGCGCCGACTGGATCCTCACCGCAGCAAACAAAACCGGGCTGCCCACGGACGAGGTTGCCCGCATGTCGTTGGACGAGCTTCTTAAATTCCAAGAGGTCTCCGGCATTTCTTCTGTCAGTGTATCGAAGTTCATCTCCTTGGAGGAAGCAAAGAAGATTGCACTGAAGGACGCCAAACTGGATGAACTGACGCAGAAGATCGTGTTCACCCGAGAGGAGCTGAGCCGCAATCAGGGCAAGCCCTGCTACCTGCTGGAGTTCTACACCGGGACGAATCAATATTTCTACCAAATCGACGCAAAGAGCGGCAGCATTATTTACGCCGGGAAATTTATCACTCTTTCCGAAGCGAAGAAAATCGCCCTGGATGATGCCGGATGCAAGGATAAAGTCAGCTTTACCGAGGAAACCCTTGTGAGCGGCGGCATCAAAACGCCTTACTACCGGCTCGTCTTTGCCGATGCAAAAACACAGTGGACATACCGCATTGATGCGGTGCTGGGCACTGTGTTGGAGAAGCAACAGAAAGAAATCGTGACAACGGACTTCATCTCTTTGGAGGAGGCGAAGGAGATCGCCTTGAAGGATGCCGGACTTAATGAAGCTACACAAAAGATCGTGTTCACCCGAGAGGAGTTGAGCCGCAATTCAGGCAAGCCCTACTACATCCTGGAGTTCTACACCGCGAAGAAGCAGTATTCCTACAAGGTGGGCGCCAAGAACGGCAGCATCATCGAGGCTTACCACTTCATTCTTCTGGCGGACGCGAAGAAAATCGCACTGGACGATGCCGGGGTCAATGTGAAGGTGGTCTTCACGACAGAGGATCTGGTTGCCGGCGGCATCAAGTCACCCTACTATTACTTCGTTTTTGAAAGTGACTCAGCTCGCTGGACTTACAAAATTGACGCCGTTCTGGGCGTGATCATGGATAAGACCTGCGATAAGATCATTCCCCTTGCCCCGGAGTTTATCGGCTTGGAAAAGGCAAAGCAGATCGCATTAGAGGACGCGGGACTTGATGAAGCTACCCAAAAAATCGTGTTCACCCGAGAGGAGCTGAGCCGCAATCAGGGCAAGCCTTGCTGCATTCTGGAGTTCTACACGGACAAGTGTGCGTATTCCTACAAGGTCGATGCAGTATCCGGAGACATCCTCGAAAAGAACATCGAGTGGCGTTCCCTTCAGGAGAGCGAGCCTGTTTCGGAAACAGTTCAGAGTTCCGATTCCAATCAGCGCAGAATGGGTTAACCACGACAAGGTGCTTTTGAGCAAGGACACGCCCGCAGTGGGCGAGGATATGCCCGGCGGCGTTCCAGCTATGGCAGCCCGTTCGATGCCGCGGCCATGCTGGGAGAAGATGGCTTCCATTCGCTCATGGATACCTGCATTCAAAACTACAATGTGAGTACCAGCGTAACTGTAAATCAATGCACACATAAAGCTGTAGGGAGGCAGGTCTATGACCTGCCTCCCTGATTTGGTTATTCAGTGTCTTTGTTCTCTCGTTTTAGCAAATTATTCTTCCAAAGGAACATATATCATATTATTTTTTCCTACATAGAGCATGTTTAGATCTGTATTGTCCTTATATACCGGAACAGGCTCACGAAATGCATTTGTTTCCAGCTCATCTGTTACGGGCATATGGTACCCTACAAATACGGTCTCACCGACTAATTGTGCGCTCATGGGTAGTTCTGGTTCTAAGATTTCATCCCCATAAATAGGGACATAATGGTTTTTATACCGTTCATAATCCCACGAACATAAGCTTGACAATGAGACATAGGTGTTTCCTGCAAAATACACGTAGTCCATGCTCATATCCGCCGTTACATAACAATCAAACAAACTATCTGTTTTTAGATATACTATATACGGAAATCGATTGTCGAAATACACCTGAGTACCTTCAGTAATTCCATACGCTTGAAAATCATGTTCGGGATGAGTGGCAACCTCCTCTTCGACCTGACCAATGTGTGTAAGCACTCTTTGCGAAATACTTTCTTTGCATGGATACGCAGACAACCAGTAAATCTGATCACTTACCATAATGTGTGGGCGAAAACTTGTCTCACGCTCCTGATGCGAATCGCTTTCCCTTAGATGTAAGGCCATGAACAAAACAAGGCTTATACATATAATGACTCCAAGCTTAAATAGATGTTTCATCATCATCAATCAACAATAATTGTTATACCAGTATTCTGCAACAGAATAAGATCCGGTTGATCCAGACGGGGTATAAGCATTAAGAGTGGTTACCGTCTCAAAATAAGTGTACCAGGGATTCCATACTGTTACCGTTGCCCTTACATTCTCATATCCTAAAGCAACAATCGCATGAGCACCACCTCCAGTTCGACTCATACTACAAATGACCGGGCGATTATTATTGATTTCTGTAACTATGGCTACATAGGTAGTACTATAACTTGGCCAACTCCCTGATCTTACGGTATTAAAGCCACAGCTTTGCATATAGGGAACAAGATTGTCATTACCCATTTTTGTAGATTTGGAAACATTTCTGCCATGAATATCCTTCATTACCTGTTCTGCCGTCTTATACACACCCTTATACCGCATCACCATTGCTGTGCAATAAGCAAGACACCAAGAATCATTTCCTTGTGTTTCCGTAATTGTCATGGGAAGAACCTTACCTGTACTTGCTCGTGTGGCCCGTGCCACCTGAATCTGAGAAACAGGCATACAATTGATTATTGTGAATCCATTGCCGGATGCAACTGCAACATTCTTGTCTGCTGCTCTTGTAATGGGAGTAACTTGTACCTCTTTTTCATACTCCGCCAGTCGGAAAACAACCGCTGCATACGCATCCGTTGTTTCATAAACAATTCTCAATGGATTCAATTCTGATGTCAGAGATGTAACCTCATTTAAATCTGCTGCAAAAGCCGGAGACAATACACCCGTTGGCTCTCCATCTTTTCCTAAACATACTCGGAATGTGTGTGTTATTAACCCGTTAGAATATACAGGGAAGTAATAAATGTCGGAGTCCATATTACAAAACGAAAACGGTTTACCCAAACAGGGGTTTGAAATATTCTGGCCTCCTAACAATGAACCGATTATTTCATTTGCATAGTCAACATATTCTTGCGGACACTGCTTAGACAAAATGTAGAGATCTGTTGTTTTGTCATCTGCTTGAGCCACAACGACAAAGGGGGATACCAAAAAAAGGACCAGTGTTGCCAGTACGATTGAAAAGATTCTCTTGATTTTTAGCATAATTACCCTCCTGTCATCCGTCAAAATTATCTACCGTTTTTCTTTATTTATGAACCTCCTTAAATACATTATATCGCAAATTAACCGGTTTTTCAATTGCTTTTATCCCATTTTATCCTCCATTTTCAACATACTGGTGCAAGAACTGTACAGACATGCCTCCTATATTTTGTGTCGTCAAAATGACAGCCATGAGCTGTGCCGACAGTATTTACCTCTTGCGCATATAGAACTTATGTTCTATTATAATGTTTGAGAAAACTGAGAGGAGGACGGATAGATGGGACGGCATATTCTACACGTAGATATGAACGCATTTTATGCATCCGTGGAATGTCAGCGTCGCCCTGAACTGCGTCAAAAGCCGGTGGCAGTCTGCGGTGATCCAGAAGCCCGTCACGGAATCGTCCTTACTGCCAACTATGTAGCAAAGCCACGTGGCGTCAAAACCGGCATGGCCATCTGGCAGGCGAAGCAGCTTTGCCCCGATCTGGTGGTGCTGCCTGCCGATATGAGGGAGTATATCCGATTCAGTAAGATGGCTCGCGAGATTTACGAGAAATACACCGACCAAATCGAACCGTTTGGCCTTGATGAAAGCTGGTTGGATGTGACCGGCAGCGTCGGTCTGTTCGGTTCGGCCGTGAGTATTGCTGAAGAGATCAGCGAGCGGATCAAGTTTGAGTTGGGGATCACCGCCAGCATCGGCGTTTCCGACAATAAGATCACGGCGAAGCTGGGTATAGGAGGCAATGATCTCCTCCAGCTTTGCCTTGCTGACGCCCCGTATCTCCAGCAGCCGCTCCGGTTCATTCTCCAGCACATGCAGTGTATCTGCGCCAAACCGGTCTACGATCAGCTCGGCGGTCTTGCCGCCAATGCCCTTGATAAGCCGTGAGGAAAGATACCCCTTGATTCCTTCGCGGGTCTGAGGTACGACCTCCTCACATTTCGTCACATGCAGCTGAAAGCCGTTTTTACCCTCTTTCCACTCACCGTCCAGTATCATGCTGACCTGATCGGTGCGCGGCAGCTCATAGCCCACGGCGGCAAAATGGATCATATTGTCCCGATGCCGGTACGCGCTGCGAGCCTTTTCTGGGATAGAACGGTCTGAGGTCTTTACGCTGATCACGCTGTACTTGTTGACAGGGTTATAGAAGATCGTCCGTTCATAGATGCCTGTATAAGCCAACTCATGCAGCCTCCTCTCGTTGTTTTTTCACATAGAAGCGCCGGCTTTCCGAAACAGTGACGTACTGCTCGTAGATGTCCGGGTGCTGCGCCTGCAAACGCTGTAGGTTGTCCTTACTGATGCCGGATTTACGCACAGGCTTATAGCTGATACTGTAAGCCGCTTCACGCCCCTGGCAGACAGCCGTGCAGCTCCGTCCCATTTCTGCGACGATACGGCCTTGCAGCCGCCGCATTTCCGCTTCAATGTGCTCATAGTTTCGTTTCTCCGCGTTTCGCTGGGTCTGAAGCTCCAAATACCGGGGGATCAGCAGTGCCATATTCCCCTCCAGTATCAGCTCCGGCGCCGATGGGTCAGCAGGCCCGAAATGACGCCTGACGCTGTTAAGGATCAGATCGCCGTCCTCCGTATAGGGTGGGGGCATGCCGGTGAGGATGTGGTTCTCCCAGAAATCCTGCTCCAGCGCGATCAGCTCCGCCTCATAGTCCCGGTCACGGACAATATGCCGGATGATGACTTCATCTTCATTGTTGCCGTACAGGCAGCAGTAGAAGACCTCATCAATGTTCATCACGGCCATATAGTGCCGCCCCTGAGCCTCATAGTTGAGGGGAACGATCTCCTGCCCATCCTCGGACCACCAGTGATCCTTTGCATTATAGTTGGTGGTTTTTATTTCGAGGATCGCGGTTCGCCCCCCGGGAAGCTCTACAAAGTAGTCAATATCCGCCAGCATAAACGTATGCACCGGATGATAAAACATCTTCTTGATCTGATAGATGCGATACCCCGTTTTCACATGGAATATCTCTGCCACCAGATCCTCCAGCAGATGCCCCATCTTCTTGGCTACCCAGTTGCTCTCCGAGTCGTCAAAAGGCACGATTTTCAGCTTGTCATAGTAGAGATCCCGTGCCGTAGCAAACGGTGAGATTCCTAATATGGCGGCTGCATCGCTGCCGCCGATCCCCCTGCGCCGGTAGTCCAGCCAGTCTTTCTCAGGAAGACCCTCCGTGCTGACCAGGACTGACGGTGCATAAGACTCGCTTGCGACTGCCATGGCTATACCCTCCGCTGCCCCGTCTGATGGGGTACAACGCGGGTATAGCTGCAGCGGTATTTTGCCGCCTTGCGCTCCGTTTTCCTGAGTTTCTGCCTGCGCCGGTCTCCTTCTCGATACCGATACAAGCGTTTGCCGGGATAATTCCTTCTGCTCATGTGGATGCCACCTTTCAAATATATTCCAAAGCCTTACGGCATTTGGGCAAATAAAAAAGCGAGAATGACATCCTGATTCTCTCAGATACTTGCGCCTGCCGATGGCATGGCCGGTGTCATTCTCGCTGCAGGGGAAAATGTCCCCTCGAAAACAAAAAAGTCAACAGCCCACTGCTCTGCGGCATAGTGGTGTTGTTGACTAAAATACAAGCTTAACAACGTGTGCGGTTCAGAAACACTCTGAAATGCCTGTATAGGCGTTGCACAAAAAACAATTACATGGTGATAGTACCACAATATATTGTGGTAGTCAAGAAACAATATCCACTCATATAGAGAATTTGAAAAAATATTCCTTCGCATGTTAAATTTACGGTGCCTGATTTCTTTTTATTTAGTGTAAGGCTAAGCCAGTCAAAAGATGACTGGTTCTATTACATGCACCTTGAAAACTGAACAGCCCCACCGGAGGTTATACAGGAGCGGCGGATAGTGTGCGAGAACATAAGGGAGCGCACCCACCGCATAAGTGCCGCACAGCGGCAGCCTGTTAATACGCGGTCGAAGAGAGCGCAGGAAATGGGCCGGTGGTTGGCGAGCAAAGCGAAAAGCGAGATGTGTTACCTTCATTTTGAGCCGCTATAAAACAGCAGGAGGAACACAATATGTCTGAAAAATTATACCAAGGATGCGAGCCACGCATAATAGAGAGAGTTCCCATACACTTAAAAATGGTCTTAACAATCCGTGAAGCGGCCGAGTACAGTAATATAGGCATCAATAAGATAGAATCTATGCTCAGACAGCCAAACTGTCCATTTGTCCTTTATGTTGGGACGCGCAAGCTCGTAAAGCGCAGAGCGTTTGAGGAATATATTTCCGGCAAGGTGCTAATTTGATGAAATTACTCCGGGTGCGCACCAAAATAGTGGCGAGTGATTGAAAATAACAGGATGCTATGCTATAATTTAAACGTTGTCGCGTTGGGCTCTTTCTCTTGAGTGGACTGCTTGAGGAGGAATTCAACAATGGGAAAAAACTTGAAAGGCAGAGAATGCGGAAAAGGTATCTGCCAAAGGAAGGATGGTAAATACTCGGCAAGATATAACAATAAGCATGGAAGGCGTCTTGAAAAGCACTTTGATACATTGGTTGAGGCACGAAATTGGCTGGCAGATGCAAAGTACAATGATCGGCATGACGTAATAACCACAGATTCCGAGATGACGGTCGAGGAATGGTATACTTACTGGATGGGCAATCTAATCTGCGATTTGGCTCTCAATACCAGACGTAATTATGAGGAAAGATACCGGATCAACATTCGCCCGGTGATAGGTGCCATGCGCATATGCGATGTCAAGCCCATGCACTGCAAAGCGGTCTTGAACCGGATGGAACTCAAATATGCCGGCTCGACGATCCGCCAAGCCTACATTGCAATGGGAACGATGTTTCGGGCGGCTGTGATGAACGACATTCTCATAAAGCACCCTATGAACGGTGTGAGGTATACCAAACCGGTTCGGGCTGTTGATGACATTAAATTCTTGACAGTGGATGAGCAGGAAAAGTTTATGGAAGCTGCGCGGCAATCGCACAATTACAGGCAATACCTGTTGCTGCTGGAAACCGGACTGCGGACTTCCGAGTTGATTGGATTGACTTGGGATGCCATAGATTGGGAAAAGCGGACCCTGACGATCAACAAGGCTTTGGAATACCGGCACGACCAGCACTGTTGGCGTGCAGGGCCGCCCAAAAGCAAGAAAAGCTATCGAACGATACCGCTCACGGCGAAAGCATATAACGTGCTGTTAGAATGCTATGGCGAACGCTACGAGCGAAAAGAGGCTGAAATCATGTCATGCTGCCTTGAGTACATAGACCGGCGCACGGGAGAAAAGAACACTCTGTTTATGCACGATCTAGTCTTTGTGAACTGGCGAACGGGAGAGCCTGCAAAAAACAGTTCCTATGACACCCACCTCTATAAGCTTTGTGATAAGGCGGGGATAAAGCGCTTCTGTATGCACGCCCTGCGGCATACTTATGCAACCCGCGCTATCGAATATGGCATGCCGCCAAAGACGCTTCAAAAACTGCTTGGTCACGCGAGTATTAAAACCACCATGGATCGCTATGTGCACGTCTCCGAGGACTTCATGCTGAGCGCTGTCCGGATTTTCGAGACAAAAGGGGAAGCCGGCTGAGCTGGGACAAAATGGTGCGGAAATGGTGCGGAGCGATCCTGTAAAAGACGGGAAACCCTTGAAAATAAAGGAGTTGTGAGAAACTATGAAATTAGGAATCGTCGTTGAGCTTTCCCTCGCGGGAGAGCATCTTCATCCGCTGTGCTTGTGAGAGCGAGGGCGTGGCCTGCTCGCTGTCAATGCTTTCCGCTATCCGCTCCCGTTGGGGTCAGTGTTTGGGTCAGAAAAAGGTGGCATCTTAGAATAGCAACTCATGCAAAACAAAAATCCCCGAAATCTTGCGATTTCGAGGATTTTTGGCACGCCGTGAGGGATTCGAACCCCCGGCCTTCTGGTCCGTAGGTTGTCCCGAAGAAAAAACGGAGCCGTTTCGGCTCCGTTTCAAGCTGTTTACCGCTGTTTGCTGGACGGATATTCCGATGTTCCCGTCCAGAACTGCCTGTTCCAATCCCGTTCTGGGTCAAAAGTGGGTCAGCGCCAGATGTATATGCGCGTCTTGCGAGCCTTCGGTACTCGATGGGCAGAATGCCCGTGCTTTTTTGAACAGCTCCGCGAAGCGGTTGGAGGTGGTGCGACTGATCGTCTGGGCGATCTGCCCCATGGTGAGATTCGTGCGGATGAGCAGGTGTTCCGCCTGACTCATTTGACAGAAAGAAACAGGCCATCTATAATTTTCGCCGGATCACGGTAGCCGCTTATCCTATAAGAAGTCCTGAAAATACAGGCGGCGCATCGACTTCGATGCGCCGCCTGTATTTTTGTATATCGGAGGCTGCTGACGGAGCTGGTGCGGCATAACATCGCCGCTATCTGTATGCACACCAATTTGGACGCAGCAGAGGGCGGTGTCAACGATGTACTGGCCTGCACGTTGGGTCTAGACGGCCTGGAAATGCTCACCGATGAAAAAATTGGCCGTGTCGGCACACTAAAATGTGAAATACCCCTTGTGGAGTTCCTACCGTTTGTGATAGAATCGTTGGGATTTCATGGCCTGTGCCCGCCGGACGAGCGGGTCAAAAAGCTTTTGCTGATGAGGGAAAATGAAACTCCCGCCAGCCTATGACCAAATTCGGAAGAAAAGCGACCAAATTCGGAAGGTCCTCCCATTCTTGAGACTGATTTGCTATTATTGTATTAGTCATCGAGAAGGAAGTTCGTTTGATAAAGACGGGGCATGTTGGCTGTCTCGGTATCTTGGCAGAAAGGAGGGCGAAACGGATTGCGCATAGACGAGATCATTTATAAAACATTGATCGCCGGGGATTCCTACAGAACTTTGCTGAAGGGCTTATGGGTGACCCTGCAGATATCCCTGCTTTCCCTGCTGCTCGGGACGCTCCTGGGCGTTGCTGTCTGCGCCATGCGGAGAAGCAGGCTCAGGCTTATCCACAGTATCGCCGCGGTGTACATGGCAGTTGTCAGAGGAAGCCCTGTCTTGCTGCTTTTGATGCTGATGTACTATGTGGTGTTTGCCGGCAGCGATGTGTCACCGGTCATGGTGGCTGTTGCGGCATTTTCCCTTCACATGAGTGCCTATACGGCAGCCTGCTTCTATTCCGCCATCAACGCGACGGACGCTATGCAGGTCGAAGCGGCGAGGACTCTCGGATTTTCCAGATGGCAGGCGTTTACCCTGATCACACTGCCGCAGACAGCAAAAATCGCGAAGGAAACCTACCAGTCCACCATCGTTACCCTGATCCAATGGACCAGTGTTGTGGGCTATGTTACCATCACAGATCTGACGAGAGTCATAAACAATATTGGCAGCCGTACGATGCAGCCGCTCTTTATGATCCTGGTGGGACTGCTGCTGTATCTCGGAATGGCTTATCTGAGCTATGGCGTATTTGCTCTTGCGGACAGACTGTCTGCGTGGAGAAGGAACAGGAGGCTGAGGACGTGAGCATGATCCGGGTAGAAAAATTGTCCAAAGCCTTTGGCTCGTTGCAGGTGCTGAAAGACGTAAATCTGACGGTGGAAAAAGGAGAACGGATCGTCATAATCGGCGGCTCCGGCTGCGGGAAGAGCGTTTTTTTGCGCTGCATGGATTTTCTGGAAACACCGGACGAGGGAGCTGTATTCATCGGGGAGGATGAATTGACTTCCAATCAAAAGGACCTGAACCGTATCCGGCGCAAAGTGGGGATGGTCTTTCAGGGCTTCCATTTGTTCTCCCACATGAATGTGCTGGATAATATTACACTGGCGCCAGTCAAACTGCTGGGATTACCGCGGGAGGAGGCGGAGAAGAAAGCGGAAGAGCTGCTTAAGATGGTAGGTCTGGAGAGCAAGAAATACACGATGCCAGATGTCCTGTCAGGTGGACAGAAGCAGAGAATCGCCATCGTTCGCTGCCTTGCTATGGAACCGGAGGTCATGCTTTTTGATGAGCCGACTTCGGCGCTGGACCCCACCATGGTGGGAGAGGTGCTTGCCACCCTGAGACTTCTTGCAAAACAGGGTATGACAATGGTGATCGTCACCCATGAGATGGAATTTGCAAAAGAGATCGCCAGCAGGATTCTCTACATGGATGAGCAGGGAATCTATGAGGAAGGAACGCCGCAGGAAATTTTTGAAGCCCCACAAAAGAAGAAAACCAGAGATTTTATCCACAAGATGAAGTACCTTTCGTGGCGAATCGAGACCCGTGCCTTTGATCTGATGCAGCTTCAGGGCAATATCTGCAGCTTTGCCAGCCGGTATGGACTGGACGCGAAAAAAACCAACCGTCTCCAGCTCTGCACAGAGGAGCTGATCTACGAGATGCTGGACTACGGGCAGACTGATGGTACTCCGGATATACAGATACAAATTTCCTTTGATGAGCGGGACAAATGCACGATTATCGAATTACGCAGCAGGGGAAAGAAATACGATCCCTTTGAGGCGGAATCCGACGACGAGATCCACTTGGGCGTTACGATCCTGAAAAACACCGCAAAGCGGATAGAGTATCGTTTTGACGGTGAAAATAATTGTTTTGAGATCGAATTGTAAGGAGGAAAATCGACATGAAAAAAGCGCGTGTACTTGTGAGCCTCATCTTGTGCTTTGCGATGATCTTTGCAATGGCGGGATGCGGCGAAAAGAAGCCCCCTGTGGAGGAGGAAAACATTCTATGCGGTATCATGAACTGGCAGGAGCCTAACGATCTGGACATATTCCCCACACCGGCGCTGGGCGAGTGGAAGCAATACAGCAGCCTGACCTCAATGGTCTTGGACCTGAATGCCGGAAATGTTGAATATCTGCTTGTGCCGGCTTCAGTTGCAAGCTATTTGAAAGCGCAGGATGATTCGCTGACCATTGCTCCCGGCGGTGCCGGCGTTCCTACAGAAATACGCATGGCGGTCCGCGCGGAGGATACGGAGCTTCATCAGCTTTTGCAGGACGGCATTCAGACGCTCCGGGAGGACGGCACTCTGGATGATCTGATCGATACTTATATAACCAATGTTTCGACAAGCGGTTCTGAAAGTGGCTTGCAGGGAGATAAAGAGAATACCTACGTGGTGGGCGTAACGGGTGATCTGCCCCCGCTGGATTATGTGGCCGCAGATGGTGTGCCCGCCGGTTTTAATGTGGCGCTGATGAATGCGATCTCAGATAAAATGGGAGCTGCGTTTACCTTTGTGCAGGTTGAAGCGGATGCCAGATTGTCTGCCTTGAGCAGCGGGAAAATCGATGTGATCTTCTGGTACGGCAATGTGCAGGGCTATACCTCCGAGAGAGACGAACTGCTGATCACAGATGAATATTATGAGGACAACGTTTACTATGTGACGAAGTCCTTCGATATGAACAGGATCTTGGAAGCGATGAAGGCTCAGTGAGAATAGGAATAAGAAGAAATGCGTAAGATTATTGTTTTACTTTTATCGGCGGCCCTGCTTGTTTCCTGTACGGCGGGCTGTTCTTCGAAGGGAAAAAGTCCTGTAGAAGGGAAGAAAGTGGCGTATATCATGTATATGTCTTCCTCGCCCATCTTTGAAATGTGGTCGGAAGCCTTTAAGGAAACGGCGGAAGCCTTTGGCATGACGGCGGATACTTTCTTCTGTGACGACAGCGACGAGGCGTGGAGAAGCAGGATCCAGCAGTGTGCGCAGGACGGGTATGACGGGCTTCTGGTGTCTCATGGAGGAGTGGATTATGCCTGGGAGTTTCTGTCGGGCGTTATAGCGGATTATCCTGATTTGAAGATCGCGACTTTCGACACCTCTTTCCGCGATAAAAACGGTGATACGCAAAAGATCGATGGTGTGGTTCAGTTGTTCCAGAGAGATTCCGGGTTTGCGGCAGTCCTGGTGGAGGAGATTCTGAACATGTATCCCGACAAAGTAGAAAACGAAGGGACGGTTGATATCCTGCAGGTACAGGAAGAGAACTATATCATCGCCTTTGACCGTCGTCAGGTCGGTTATGAGCTGTACGAAACAGTGGGGAAAATCAGAACGCTGGAGCAAATAGCACCGGAGGATCATCTGAATCCTGTATCTTCCATGCAGGAAGTCGCGGAGAGAATCATCCGTCAGTACGAAGAAGGTGAAATAGATGCCATATGGTGCTGCTACGACACCTATGCCCAGGGCGTATACCGGGCACTGAGAGAATTGGACAGCAACATTCCGATGGTATCGGTGGATATTTGTGACGCGGATATTCAGTTCATGGCAGAGGGATTGAACTGGAAAGCCTGTGCCACGACCAACTGGACACTGAACGGAGAATTTGCCTGCCGGGTGCTGGCTTTGGAGATGGCCGGGCAGTATGACGATATTAAGGCCGCCTCCAGCTACTACGAAAGTCTCGGAATGTGGATGGAGATTCCGTCCGTGGTGATAACGCAGGAACAGATCATGTCCGGGCAGGACATTACAATAAAGAATCTTTCTGCCGTAGCGGATGCGTCTTATACGGACAAAAGCTGGATGCCATCCTGTGACTGGATGACGGCGGTCCTTGGGAACTGATCGCAGAGATTATTTTAGAGCCATCGGAGTGTATCGAGCAGGAGCAATTGAAATAAGGAAAGGGCCTCCCTGATCAGGGAGGCCCTTTCCTTATTTAATAAAAAGATCGGAAAACACAAAGGCTGGCAGGTGAACGACCTGCCAGTCTCGTGTTTTATACAGGGATGTGCTTTATTGCTGTGTCAAAAGAACTGCACACAGGACAGCAGCACTGCTTGCAGATGTTCGCTATACTGTCACAGCTTTCCCATCACCAGAGAAGATACTCGCCGGGGAAGTGCGCCACGACGCTGCGCAGAGCAGCCGAGCGTGCCAAGGCTGAGACAAACGCCGCGCAAGCAAAACGCGGCAGGAACGGCCTGTGGTGCATGGCAAATCCAACGAAAAGAGGTGAGAACCGTATAACGTCCCTACAAAAATGAAAGCCGCCAAACTGCTGCAACAGTCTGGCGGCATGCCGCGCTTCGGAAAACGCAGACGCCATCTGCAACAAGTCTAACAGAGAGGCCTCCGAAACGCAAGTTCTTTTTCTCTGAATTTGAAACGAGGAGTATCTCATGAAACGATCCACATACACAAACTACGACGAGCTGCCGCTGTTTCTCAACGCGGAACTGGTGGCAAAGGTGCTGGGCATCTCTATCTCCAGTGCCTACGAACTCATGCACGAAACGAGCTTCCCCGCCCTGCGTGTGGGCAGCCGCGTCGTCGTCCCCAAGGAAAAATTCTGCCAATGGGTAGAGGCGCAGACAGGCGGTGCGAGATGACCCACAACCTGCCGTGGCAGAAGCCAAACCCTGTCAAGAACTACTACCCTGTGCCGAAGGTCATTTGTCAACTGGGACTGTCTCCCGGTGAGATCGCCGTGTACTCGTTCCTGCTGTTCTGTGAGGATCGTAAGACCTACCAGTGCTACCCAAGCTACCGTACTATCGGCGAAGCGGTGGGCATGAGCCGCAACACGGTGTGTAAGTATGTCAGGTCGCTGGAGGAAAAAGGTCTCATCCGCACGGAGCGAACCACCGTCACGCTGAAGGACGGTCGCAAGCGAAACGGCTCACTGCTCTACACGATCCTGCCGGTGGGACAGGCACTGGCGCAGCACAATCAACACCAACTGCACCTCGCGGAGATGGCCGCTGAACGTCACCGCGCCCAGCAGAAGCTGGCAGCACAGGCGACAGAACCCCCGTGTTCGCCCCTGTGAGCCGCTGTGTGGCCTCTTTCGGGGTAGGGCAGCGTCCCTGCCCAGAAGAGGACTTTCGAGCCGCTTTCGGGCGGATTTTCGGGGACGTCCTCGGCTCTGCGGAGGACGAAAGAAGAAGCAGGAGAAAGGCATTGGCGCTTTTCTGCGCCAATGCCCATTCACAGCAGCCCGCAGTGCGAACTGCCGCAAGGGTTTGCGGGTTTTGAAAATTGACGCTTTTTTCGAGGTTCCCAGAACAGTTTGACGCTAAATTTGAGAAAAGTCGCCGCAAAGCCCCGTGTCACAACGGTTTGCGGCGGCGCTCTGATATGAAATCGTCACGTTTTGCGCAGCAACAACGAATGAAAATCCTCCATAGCAGCGCAAATCTTGGTACGCCTAAAACAAAGATAAGCGTCGCTTGAGAATTGATAACTTTCTGATAATACTGTGGCTTTCCGGTAGCTTTTCTCGGCCTTTTACGGTATTGTGTACCGTTACAAAGGAGGTCGATATTATGCCAAAACGACGAGCAAACGGAGAGGGCAATATCCGCAAACGCAAAGACGGTCGTTGGGAGGGCCGCTACACCGTTGGCCGCGATCCCGAAACCGGCAAGGCCATCATTAAGAATGTTCTCGGTAAGACACAGGCGGAAGTGAAAGAGAAACTAAAGATTGCCATCGAGGAAAATGTGGGCATCGACTATGGCAAGGCGAAAAGCTTCACAGTCGGCAGCTGGCTGGAGGTCTGGATGGAGAACTACGCCAAAATCAAGCTTCGCCCATCCACGTTCAAAACCTCGCAAGGCTTTCTGAAAAATCACATCAAACCGCAAATTGGCAGCATTCCGCTGGCAGACCTGACCTCTCTGGACTTGCAGCGATTCTACAAACACCTGCTGGACGGTGGCCGGGTAGACCGCGTCGAGGCCAAGAAAAAGCCAAAAGGGTTAGCGCCCAAGACGGTGCGAAACATCCACCAGATGATTGGCTCGGCATACAACCTTGCCATGGAGCAGAAACTGGTGAGCAGGAATCCGACGCAGGGCTGTGCCCTGCCAAAGGTGGAGCACAAGGAGATGAAAACGCTGACCGCCGACCAACTCAGCGCCTTCTTCCAAGAGGCCAGGGACAGCGGCGTGTACGAGCTCTACTACCTCGACCTCGTCACGGGCTTGCGCGGGGCGAACTGCTGGGGCTGAAGTGGACGGACATCGACCTTGACCGTGGTGTGCTGAAAATCCAACGGGCAATTTCACGGCAAAACGGCAAAGTGGTCGAAGCCCCGCTGAAAACGAAAAACGCCTATCGCACCCTGCCGCTGTCGGCAGATGCGATAAGCGTTCTGAAAATGCAAAAGTGCAAGGTGAACAGCGAGTGGGTATTCCCATCGCCCACCGGATGCCCTATGTCACCAGACAGCGTCCTGCATATGCTCCAGCGGGTGCTGAAACGGGCGGGGCTGCCACGGATACGCTTTCACGACCTGCGCCATACCTTCGCCACCATGGCGCTCCAGAACGGCGTGGATGTAAAAACCGTGTCCTCGATGCTCGGGCACTACTCCGCGGGCTTCACGCTGGACACCTACGCCCACGTCACCACCGACGCACAGCTCAAGGCGGCGCAAACGATGGGCAATATCCTATCCCGTGCTGTCTGATTGTTTCCGCTATCCGCTCCCGTTGGGGTCAGCGTTTGGGTCAGGAAAAGGCAACAAGTAAAAATAGAAACTTATGCAAAACAAAAATCCTCGAAATCTTACGATTTCGAAGATTTTTGGCACGCCGTGAGGGATTCGAACCCCCGGCCTTCTGGTCCGTAGGTTGTCTCAAGCACAAATCGGAGCCATTTCGGCTCCGATTTGCCCCTTTTGCCGCCGTTCGCTCGGCGGATCTTCCATTGTTTCCGTCCAGACCTGCCCGCTTTTTTCGGATTCTGGGTCAAAACTGGGTCAATACGAAAAAATCCAAGCTCACCTTTTTTTGTACTCGGTACCCCACATTTCCATCGACTTAATGATCGGGCGCATGGATTCTCCCAAGTCGGACAGAGCGTATTCCACCCTCGGCGGTACTTCGGGATAGACGGTACGGGTGATGATCCCATCGGCTTCCATTGAGCGCAGGCTGTCCGTCAGCACCTTTTGGCTGATCCCCTCCAAGTCCTTTTTCAGTTCATTGAACCGCCACGGACGCTGAAGTAGGTTTCGCATGATAAGCAGTTTCCATTTGCTGCCGATCATCTGGACGGTGGTAGCTACCGGGCAAGCGGGCAGTTCTTCTTTTGTCAGCATAGCAGTACTCCAATGGTTTTATTTAGAATGTTACACTCGTATTATAGTGCGCCGCTTGCGTTTTTTCAAGTGGTTACTTTTTTGTGCCTCAGTAATAGAATTGTGCGTACTTGTAGATGGGATCACCGGGCTATATCATCATACTTGCAAAAGGCAAAACGCCAAATTAAATACACGGAGGTACATCCCATGAAAAAGAAAATTGCTCTGCTGCTTTCCGCAGTGATGATGGTATCCATGCTGGCTGCCTGCGGTACGCAGAAAGACACCACACCCGATCAGAAAGAACCTGAACAGCCCACGGAGGCTGTCGGTGAAGTCAGTGAGCCCACCAAGAGCGAAACGGTGCTGGATAACGGCAGCGTTACCGTCTATGACTTCGGCGCGTCCAAACTCCATGTCTATAACACTGGTGACGCGCTGGGCGATGTGGCCTATATCGTGGAGGGTCAGGATGCGTTGGTTGGCATCGAGCTTCCCAGCTTTACCGAGAATCTGGACACATGGCAGACATACATCACCAGCTTGGATAAGCCGATGAATGATATTTTTCTGTGCGATCATGCGACCGGCGCAAGCTATGTGGAGGGTATGACTGTCTACGGTACACAGGGCGCAAAGGACTCGATCACTTCCGGTTCTACCTATGCCACCACGCAGGGGCTTTATGAAACCTTTGGAGATGATTTCCACGCTGGCGCAGATATGGCAAGTATCAACAAGGTTGTTTCCGGCACTGTCACGGTTGCGGGTATTGACTTCAATCTGATCGACCACGGTGAGACTTATGATCTGGAGATTCCGTCCATGAATGCGATCTACACCCATATGCTTGGCAAGACCAGCCACTCTATTCTCACCAGCACCGCCCACATGGATTCCATGCTGGAAACCCTCAAGGGCTATCAGAGCGCAGGCTATGATAAGAAGCTGTGGATCGCCGCCATCGCCGATCTGCTCATTATCGCCGCTGTAATGACATGCCTGTTCACCGGCTTCATCAACCCCATCGTAGCCGTATTTGCCATGCTGATGCCCGTGTGGGTGGTGGCGGCTCTGTGCCTGTGGTGCACAGTCTTGTAAGGAGGCGGCTTGTATGAGCATCAAAAGTATCCATACCGAGCACGCGCCCGCTGCCATCGGACCCTATTCGCAGGCGTATACCGCAGGCGAATTTCTCTTCACCTCCGGTCAGGGCGGTCTGCTGCCAGGAAACGGCAAAGTCGTAGATGGCGGCATTGAAGCACAGACGGAGCAGACCATGAAGAACCTGCAAGCCATCCTTGCTCAGGCAGGAACGGACTTTTCCCGCGTGGTAAAGGCCAACTGCTATCTGGCGGATGTGAAGGACTTTGCCGCTTTCAACGGCGTTTACGAAAAATTCTTCGTATCCAAACCGGCCCGCACCTGCGTGGCGGTCAGGGAGCTTCCCTTGGGTATCCTGTGTGAAGTCGAGATCATCGCCTATCTTGGCGCGTAAAAAGGAGTGTTTTTGAATGAAACAATATGTAGTTGACGCTTTCACCGATAAGGTCTTTGCGGGCAATCCCGCCGCTGTCTGTGTGATGGATAACTGGCCGGATGAGCTCACCATGCAGAATATCGCCATCGAGAATAACCTCTCGGAAACGGCCTTTGCCGTCAAAGAGGGCAATGCATATCACCTGCGCTGGTTCACGCCGGGCGGCGAGGTGGAGCTGTGCGGTCATGCAACGCTGGCGACAGCCTATGTCATTACGCGCTTTGTCGAACCGAGCCTTCAAACCGTGGCATTTGACACGCTGAGTGGCCGCCTGACGGTAGAAAAGCAGGATGATCTGCTGAAGATGGATTTTCCGTCCTTTCCGTTAAAGCCTGTTCCGGTGACGGAACAAATGATAGAGGCGCTGGGTGTCAAACCTGTTGAGGCTTACTATGGTGCGGATATGGTCTGTGTTCTGGAAAATGAGGAGCAGGTACGAAGCGTTCATCCAAACCAAGAACTGATCCGGCAGATGGATGGCGTGTGCTTCCACATTACCGCACAGGGCAGCAAGTATGACTGCGTGACCCGCAGCTTTGCGCCGAAATGCAATGTAGCAGAAGATCCCGTCTGCGGGCGTGGACATTGCCATGTCATTCCTTATTGGGCAGGGAAAACAGGAAAAACGGAGTTTACGGCGTATCAGGCATCCAAGCGCGGCGGTGTACTGTACTGCACCTACGCCGGAGAGCGCACCGTGCTTCGTGGGAAAGCTGCATTGTTTGCCGAGACGGAAATCTTTATTTAAGGAATGAAGTGAGATGAAGAAGGTTGACCGCCAATCAGCCAAACACTACTTTTGGCGGGAAATCTGTGATGGATGGCATTTGCTGGAACGGGATGACCTGAGTATTATCGCAGAGAAAATGCCGCCCCGCACCGCTGAGGATATGCACTACCATCAAAAGGCCCGCCAGTTTTTCTACGTTCTCTTTGGACAGGCCACCATGCACTTTATTGACCGTACCGTCCCGCTGAACACTGGAGACGGACTGGAGATCGCACCGGGCGAAGCGCACCAGATGTGCAACCAGAGCGACGATGTGGTGGAATTTCTGGTGGTCTCCATGCCGAAATCACACGGAGACAGAATACCGGTCAAAACCAGTGTGATACGATATACGCCCAGCGCAGATCTGGATACCAGCAATAGCTTTATCTCCATGGTAGAAGCCGCCATTGCAGATAAGAGCAATGGTAAGTTAGAAAGTTTTCAGAACTGATTGAATTTGCCCTTTGGTTCAAGTGACCATCCCACAAGCACCCCACACAGAAATCCCCCGTGTTTGCCTCTGTGAGCCGCTGTGTGCGATTCTTTAGGGGAGGGGAGCATCCCAACCAGAGAAGGACTTCAATCCGCTTTTGGCGGCTTTGCGGGGGGACGCTGTGTTCGTCCAGTTTTGTCCCATTGTTTCCGCGTTGAGGACAGACCGTGTGGTAGCGCAAAAATGACCACGCTGTAACCAAAGAATAGGCTCCGCAGCCCTGCGGGGCCGCGACGCCTGAGGAAGCGGACGCACGCTGTAAACGCGCACATCCGCTTCCTCCGGCTTGTTGTATCATCCCGCAAGACCTCGGCACAAAAGTACCCCTTGTTTACCCTTGTGAGCCGTTGTGTGGCCTCCTTCGGGGGAGGGTAGCATCCCCTGCCCCGGAGGAGGATTTCGAGCCGCTTTCGGGCGAATTTGAGCAAGCTTCCAGTGCGCTGAAAAAGAAGCAGGAGAAAGGCATTGGCGCTTTTCCGCGCCAATGCCCATTCACAGCAGCCCGCAGTGCGAGTTGCCGCAAGGGTTTGCGGGTTTTGGAAATTGACGCTTTTTTCGAGGCTCCCGGAACTGTTTGACGCTAAATTTAAGAAAAGTAGCCGCAAAGCCCTGTGTCACAACGGTTTGCGGCGGCGCTCTGGTATGAAATCGTCACGTTTTGCGCAGCAATAACGAATGAAAATCCTCCATAGCGGCGCAAATCTTGGTACGCCTTAAACAAAGATAAACGTCGAGAGGGAATTGATAACTTTCTGATAATAGTGCGGCTTACCCATAGCTTTCCTCTGCCTTTTGCGGTATTGTGTACCGTTACAAAGGAGGGCGATACCATGCCAAAACGACGAGCGAATGGCGAGGGCAACATCCGCAAACGTAAAGACGGACGTTGGGAAGGCCGCTACACCGTCGGCCACGATCCCGAAACCGGCAAGGCCATCATCAAGAATGTCCTGGGCAAGACGCAGACAGAGGTGAAAGAGAAATTAAAGAGCGCTATCGAGGAAAATGTGGGCATCGACTATGGCAAGGCAAAGAGCTTCACAGTCGGCAGTTGGCTGGAGGTCTGGATGGAGAACTACGCCAAAATCAAGCTGCGGCCATCCACATTCAAAACCTCGCAGGGCTTCCTCAAAAACCACATCAAACCTCAGATCGGCAGCATCCCGCTGGCAGATCTCACTTCTCTGGACTTACAGCGGTTTTACAAGCACCTGCTGGACGGCGGGCGGGTAGACCGCGTCGAAGCCAAAAAGAAGCCGAAAGGATTGGCACCTAAGACCGTTCGCAACATCCACCAGATGATTTGCTCCGCCTACAACCTCGCCATGGAGCAAAAGTTGGTAAATAAGAATCCCACGCAGGGCTGTGCACTTCCGCAGGTGGAGCACAAGGAGATGAAAACCCTGACTGCCGACCAACTGAGTGCATTCTTCCGGGAAGCCAGAGAAACCGGCGTATACGAGCTCTACTATCTAGACCTCGCCACCGGCCTGCGCCGAGGGGAGTTGCTAGGACTGAAATGGACAGATGTAGACTTCGACCGCGGCGTACTGAAAATTCAACGAGCCATCTCACGGCAGAACGGCAGGGTAGAGGAAGCTCCTCTGAAAACGAAAAACGCCTACCGCACTCTGCCGCTGTCGGCAGACGCGATAGACGTTCTAAAGGCACAGAAAAGAAAAGTAGGTGGCAGCGAGTGAGTATTCCCATCGCCCACCGGAGGCCCCATGTCCCCGGACAGCGTGTTGCACATGCTCCAGCGGGTGCTGAAACGGGCAGGGCTGCCGAGGATACGATTTCACGACCTACGCCACACCTTCGCGACCATGGCCCTGCAAAACGGCGTGGACGTCAAGACCGTCAGCAGTATGCTGGGTCACTACTCGGCGGGCTTCACGCTGGACACCTACGCCCACGTCACCACCGACGCGCAGCTGAAAGCAGCCCAGACGATGGGCAATATCCTCTCCCGTGCCGTCTGATGCTTTCCGCTATCCGCTCCCGTTGGGGTCAGCGTTTGGGTCAGAAAAAGGTGGCATCTTAGAATAGCAACTCATGCAAAACAAAAATCCCCGAAATCTTGTGATTTCGAGGATTTTTGGCACGCCGTGAGGGATTCGAACCCCCGGCCTTCTGGTCCGTAGCCAGACGCTCTATCCAGCTGAGCTAACGGCGCATGTCTTTCAGACAGCTTATTTATATTAGCACAGCGCGAAGCAAAATGCAAGAGGAATTTTCATTTTTCTCCAACTTTTTAAGTGGGGGAAAAGCAAAGGCTCCGCCGGGTGGGCAGAGCATTTGGGGAAATAAGGAGGTCAGTCGGCGTCCTTGCTGGTGGCCTTGTCGAAGATCTCTACGGCCTTGGCATTGGGGGCCGCGGTGCACCGGGCGACCACGTAGGCGATGATCAGGCTGGCGAAGAAGCCGGGGACGATCTCGAAGATGCCGGTGGAGGCGGTGAGACCGGACAGCAGCCAGCCCAAATCTACCACGAAGCCGGAGACAACGCCGGCCACGGCGCCCTTGTAGTTGAAGCGGCGCCAGAACAGAGACAGCAGGATAGTGGGGCCGAAGGAGGCACCGAAGGCGCCCCAGGCGTTTTCCACCATGTCCATGATGGCTTGAGCGCCGCTGCCTTTGGAATTTGCTATGATAAAAGCGATAACGGAGAGGATCAGAACCAGGACACGGCCGACCATAAGGGTCTCCTTCTCGGTGGCGTTCTTGCGGAAGAAGGGCTTGTACAGGTCGGCGGTGAAGGAACTGGACGCCACCAGCAGCTGGGAGTCGGCGGTGGAGATGGAGGCGGCGATGATGGCCGCCAGCAGCAGACCGCAGATAACGGCGGGGAAGAAGCGGCGGGACATGGCGATGAATACCAGCTTCTGATTGCCTTCAGCCAGCAGCTCAGCGCCCACGATCATACGGCCGAAGTAGGCGATCAGCACGGCGGAGAGCAGGGAGATGACCACCCATATGATGGCCACGGTGGAGGATTTTTTGACCATGGAGGGCTTCTCGATGGACATGAAGCGCACCAGAATGTGGGGCATGCCAAAGTAGCCGAGACCCCAGCCGAGACCGCTGACGATGTCCTGCCAGCTTGCGCTGAACAGGCCACCGCCGAAGTCACACTGGACAACGGCGCCGGTGGCGGCGTCGGTGTACTCATACACGGTGGTCAGAGCAGTGGTATCCAGCAGGTCGCGGTGGCAGAAGTAGACAACGATGGGTACCAGCATCAAAGCCAGCATCATCAGCAGGCCCTGGAAGAAGTCCGTCCAGCAGACGGCGGCGAAGCCGCCGAAGAAGGTGTAGGCCACGATGATCAGCAGGAACACGAACATGGCCAGCTTGGGGGAGATCTCCGGGAACAGAGTGTTGAACACGGAGGTGCCGGCCACCAGGGCGGAGGCCACGTAGATGGTGTACGCGAACAGGAAGATCAGCGCGCAGACCAGCTGCAGCGTGCGGGAGTCCACCGCGAAGCGGTTGGTCAGGTACTGCGGCACGGTGATGGCGTCATCCGCGGCCTTGGAGAAGGTGCGCAGGCGGCGGGCGCAGAGTATCCAGTTGGCGGCGGTGCCCAGGGCGAGACCGATGCCGATCCACATCTGGCCGAAGCCGAAGGCCAGGATAGAGCCGGGCAAGCCCATCAGCAGCCACGCGGACATGTCGGAGGCCTGGGCGGACAGCGCCGTGACCCAGGGACCCATGGAACGGCCGCCCAGGAAGAAGTCCTCGGAGTTCTTGTTGGAGCCGTTGAAATAGAATATGAGGGCGACGCCCAGAAGGATAATGAAATACGCTAAAAATGTGATAATTTCCCAGTTCATGATTTCTCCGTCCTTTTGCTAAGTTCTGTTTTTTCTTAAAAACACATCAAATCACAGTATACAACACCGGGGGGAATTTGTAAATCGTGATTTGGAACTTTTTTGCTTTAATTTGATATATGGATGGATTTTTCCACGTATTCTCTTGTCAGAGGGTGGAAATTGTGGTATGCTGGGGGCAAGAATTCGAGAGAGAGGGTACATGCCATGGATGCCAGCTTCAAGACGTGCATGTTCGGGGGATTTGACCGCCAGGATGTGGTGACATTTATCGAAAAGACCGCGGAGGAGCACCACGCCGCTGTGGAGGCACTGCAGGCGGAGAATGAAGCTTTGCGGCAGGAGAAGGACGCCGCCGCATCGGAGAACGAGGGGCTGCGCTGCCTGACGGAGCAGGACGCACGGCTGCGGGAGGATAACGAGCGGCTGGAGAGGCAGGTGCAGGAGCTGCGGCAGCAGGTGTCCGCGCTGCAGGCGGAGAACGACGCCCTGCGGGGCCCGGCGGCGGAGTACCAGTCCCTGAAGGAGCACGTGGCGGACATTGAGATCAGCGCCCACCGGCGGACGGAGGAGTTCCGCGCCAGAGCCATGGAGCGGCTGGAACAGTGCATCACCCAGCAGCGACTGTGGTGCAGCCAGCGGCGCAGCACGTATCTGAGCATGAACGCGGCGTTGTCCGAGCAGCTGCGGGCGGCGCAGGAGGCTGTGGACAGTGCGGACTACACCGCTTTTGACGAGATGATCGCCGAGCTGCAGCGGCTGGAGGACGAGCTGAAGAAGCCCGACCCGGAGATATGAGAGATAAGAACGCGCCCCGCGATGCGGGGCACGCTCTTGCGTAAAAAAAGAACCGCCCGCAGGCGGTCCTTTTTTGTTGTGTTCCGGGTTTACAGGATCATGACGCCGGCCTTTTCGCAGGCTTCCATGGTCTCCTTGTCCCACAGGCTGGCCTGTACCTCGCCGATGTGGCAGGTGCCGATCATCAGCATGCACAGACGGCTCTGGCCGATGCCGCCGCCGATGGTCAGGGGCAGCTCGCCCGCCAGCAACATCTTGTGGAAGGGCAGCTCGCGGCGGTCGTCGCAGCCGCGCTTATGCAGCTGGTAGTCCATGGAGGCCTCGTCCACGCGGATGCCCATGGAGGAGATCTCGAAGGCGCGGTCCAGGACGGGGTTGTACATGAGGATGTCGCCGTTCAGGGACCAGTCGTCGTAGTCGGGGGCGCGGCCATCGTGGGGCTTGCCGCTGCGCTTCAGGTCATCACCGATCTGCATCAGGAACACGGTATGGTGCTCCTTGCAGATAGCGTCCTCGCGCTGACGGGGGGTAAGGTCGGGCCAGCGGTCCTCCAACTCCTGGGTGGTGACGAAGAACACCTCGCGGTCCAGCTTGGTGTGCAGGCTGGGGAAGGCGATCTGCAGGGCGTCGTTGGTCTCCACCACGGCACCGACGATGGCGCGGACGGTCTGCTCCAGATAGGCCACATTGCGGTCGCGGCGCTCAATGACCTTTTCCCAGTCCCACTGGTCCACGTACACGGAGTGGAGGTTGTCCACTTCTTCGTCGCGGCGGATGGCGTTCATATCGGTGAACAGACCCTTGCCGGGCTTGAAGTCGTAGCGCTTCAGCGCCAGACGCTTCCACTTGGCCAGGGAGTGTACCACCTGGCCCTGTGCGCCCACATCGGGAATGTCAAAGGACACAGGACGCTCCACGCCGTTGAGGTTATCGTTCAGACCCGATTTTTCCTCCACGAACAGGGGAGCGGAAACGCGCCGCAGATTCAGCGCCTGCCCCAGGTTCACTTGGAAATTGCTCTTGATGAACTCGATTGCGCGCTGCATCTCATAGGTGGACAGCGGCGTCTTGTACCCAGCAGGGATCGTCACTTTGCTCATGCGTGAAACACCTCTCTTATAAAAAATATGTTGCTATTATAGGAGGTCGGGAGGAAAAATGCAAGGGAAATAACCGCGAAAATTCATGGTATATCCATACCGCATTTGTTAGTTTTATCAGAAAAAACGTCCGCAGCGGGTGCTGCGGACGTTTCTGCTTTATGGGAAGGATAAATGAGCTTACTTGCAGCTGTCCATCATAGCCTTGAAGGCGGGCAGGCTGCGGCGGATCATGTCGTTGGCCACGCAGTAGCTCAGGCGGAAGTAGCCAGGGCAGCCGAAGCCATCGGCGGGCACCACCAGCAGGTTGTGCTCCAGCTTGGCCTTCTCGGAGAAAACATTGGCGTCGCCGTTGGGGGCCTTGACGAACAGGTAGAAGGCACCGTCGGGCTTGGCGCACTCGTAGCCCATCTCACGCAGGCTGTTGTACAGCAGGTTGCGGTTCTCGTCGTAAGCCACCAGGTCGGGGCGCTCCTCGGCGCAGTACTCGATGACCTTCTGCATCAGAGTGGGGGGGCAGACGTGGCCCATGATGCGGGCGGCGCCGGCGATGGCGGCGTACACCGCGTCGGCATCCTCAGCGAAGCCGGGGACGTACACGTAGCCGATACGCTCGCCAGGCAGGGACAGGGACTTGGAGTAGGAGTAGCAGACGATGGTGTTCTTGTACAGGCAGGGGATGAAGGGGACCTTCACGCCGCCGTAGACCAGCTCACGGTAGGGCTCGTCGGCGATGATGTAGATGGGGTGGCCATACTCGGCGCTCTTACGCTCCAGCAGGGCGGCCAGGCCCTTCAGGGTCTCCTCGGTATAAACAACGCCGGAGGGGTTGTTGGGGGAGTTGATGATGATGCCCTGGGTGTGCTTGGTGATGCGCTTCTCCACCTCATCCAGATGGATCTGGAAGGCCTTGGTGTCGGCGGGAACGACCACCAGCTTGCCGCCGTTGGCGTTGACGAAGGGACGGTACTCAGGGAAGAAGGGTGCCACGGCCATGATCTCGCTGTCGGCGTCCACGATCAGAGCCTTGATAATGGAGATCAGGGCGGGGGCGGCACCGCAGGTGAAGAACAGCTCGCTGGCCTTCACGTCCAGGCCGAAGCGGTCGGACAGGTCCTTGGCCACGGCGGCGCGGGCAGTATCAAAGCCGGCGGCCATGGAATAGCCGTGCAGCTTGATGGAATCCATCTCGTCCACGATCTTCTTGATGGATTCGTTGACCTTCTTGGGGGCGGGGATGCTGGGATTGCCCAGGGAATAGTCGTAGACCTTGTCAGCGCCGACCTTGGCGGCCTGCTCCAGACCGTAGGCGAACAGCTGGCGGATGACGGAGGGCGCCGTACCCAGAGTGTAGTATTCCTGATTTACCATAACATAATCTCCTCTTTTACGTTATTGTACTATGTCCATGCCAGTTTTGGCAGATGAACCATAACCATGATAGGACTTGCGGGGGGGATTGTCAAGCAATTGTCAATCTGCTAAGATATTTTTGTGAAATATGTAGTCAGAAGAAACAGATACTTGTGCAATACGCCTTTACGCCAGCTTCATGCGGGCGGACAGAACGCTGCCCAGAGCGATGGAGGCCAGCTTGGAATAGGCGCTGTCGGCGCGGCTGACCAGCACGATGGGCACCTTGGCGCCCAGGATGATGCCGGCGTTCTTGGCGCCGCCGAACAGATTGGCGGCCTTGCCGATGCCGTTGCCCACCTCATAGTTGGGGACCAGCAGGATATCGGCCTTGCCGGCGCCGGGGGCGGTATAGTGCTTGTGGTGGCAGGCCTCTTCACTGAGAGCCAGGTCCAGGGCCACGGGGCCGCAAACATCCATGTTGTACTTGGCCCAGCGGTCAGTCATGTGCGCCAGGGCGTCGGCGTCCACGGTGGACTGCACCTTGGGGTTCACCTGCTCAGCGCCGCAGACGCAGGAGGCGTTGATGTGCTCATAGCCCAGCGCCTGCAGCACCATGGCGGCATTCTCCAGAATGTCGGCCTTCTTGTCCAGGTCGGGGAAGGTGTTCACGCCGCCGTCGGTCAGCACCAGCATGCGGCCCAGAGCGGGGATCTCGTAGAGCATGCAGTGGGTGGTCAGGTGCTCGGTGCGGAGGCCGTGCTCCTTATTGAATACGGCGCGCATCAGGTCGGCGGTGCCCAGGATGCCCTTCATCAGGAAGTTGGCCTTGCCCTCGGCGCACAGGGCCACGGCCTTGGCGGCGCAGTCCTGGTCGGTGTCGCCGGCGATGATCTGATAGGAAGCGGGGTCCTCGCCCAGGGCGGTGAGCATGGCGGAGATCTCGTCCACGTGACCCACCAGGATGGGGGTGGCGATGCCCTCCTTACGCGCCTCGACCACGGCCTCGATGACCGGCTGGTCGTGGGCGGCGGCAACGGCGATGACGCCGGTGGTGCCGCCCTTGGCAGCGGCGATGATGCCGTCGATGGTATTGATCATAGATTTTTCCTCCTGCACGGTTTCTTTTGCCGTTTAAAGCAATATGTGTGGTGAAACGGACACTTTTTCCAGTAATATTATACAACATTCAGTGGCCAGCGTCAACGGAAAACCGAAGCGTTCAGTGAAAGATTTTTCCATAGGCTGACAGGGTTTCCTATACCGGGCGGCGGGGTTGACGCGGCGGGGGAAATAAGATATAGTGTAGGGGCTATTTCCGATATGAGGTGCGGTATGAAAGAGATAAAGACCTGGTCGCTGGCGTTTACCTACGTCGGCTGTTTTTTGGGCGCGGGGTTCATCTCCGGCCAGGAGCTGTGGCAGTTTTTCGGGGCCTTCGGCAACTGGGGATATGTGGGCTTTATCGCGGCGGCGGTGCTGTTCACGGTCATCGGTGTGCTGTTCGTGCGGCTGACGCAGATGACGAAGTGCGCGGATATGGGCAGGCTGCTGGTGCCCTGGGACATCAAATGGCTGCGGGGCGCCACCGGTGTCATCGGCGCGGTGTTCCTGTTCTTCGTGGTGGTGTCCATGTCCGCGGGCGTGGGCGCCATGCTGCACCAGCTGTTCGGCGTGGCCGCGTGGCTGGGCAGCGCGGTGTTCATGTTGGCGGTGTTTCTGGTGGCGCTGCTGGGCGTCAGCGGCATGATCAACGCCTTTTCCGCCATGATACCGGTGCTGGTGCTGGCGACGCTGGGGTTCGCGGTGGCCGCGTGGTGTACCTTCAGCACGGAGGGCATCCTGCAGCTGCAGTACACCAATACGAACCCGCTGATGCCCAACTGGTGCATCGCCACGCTGACATTCGTGGCGTACAACATCCTGGGCGGTATTGGCATCATGTCTCCGGTGGGGCAGTACGTGCAGGAGAAGAAGCATGTCTACGCGGGCATTGCCCTGGCCGGGGTGATGCTGTTGGTGGTGGCGGGCAGCATCCTGACCAGCCTGGGGACCTATCCGGAGGCGGTGCAGGCGGAGCTGCCCATGGTGGCGCTGGCCAGCCGGCTCAACGGGACGCTGGGGGCCATCTACGGTATCATGCTGCTGGTGGCCATGTTCTGCAACGCGTTGGCCAGCCTGGTGGGCATGAGCGCCTACATCGAGCAGAAGTCCGCCTTCGTGCGCGCGCACAAGAAGGCGGTGCTGCTGGTGGTGTGTGTGCTGGCCTGGGCGGGGAGCCTGTTGGGCTTTGCGGAGATCATCGGCACGGTGTATCCGCTCTTCGGGTACGTGAGCATCGCGTTCCTGGTGTTCATGGTCATACATTTCTTCCGGGCGAAGAAGCAGGAAAGCACGGAAACACAGAAGCAGTAACGTAAAATCACTTTACAGAAAACACCCCCTCTGCTGCAGAGCAGAGGGGGTGTTTTTCGTGTGTATCAGACACTGAACAGGATGTCGGCGTAGGTGGGGTACGGCCAGGCCTTGGCGTCCATCAGGGACTCCAGCTGACTGACGAGTTCGCCGGCCTTCTGGGTGCGGGCGCCCACCTCGTCCCGGTAGTACCGGGCGGCGTCGATGCCGCTGTCGGCGGCGGGGGCGTTCTCCAGCGCATTGGAGAGACTCTGGCAGACGTCCAGCAGCTGTCCGCCCTGGAAGCTCAGCTGGCGGATCAGGTAGTCCTCGACCCGGCAGAAGCCGGAGAGGTCAGCCCTTTGCTTGTGCGCCATGCCGCTTGCCAGATCGCCGGAGTAGCGCGCCACAGCGGGCAGGACGCCGCGCATCGCCATGTCCAGCAGCGTGTTCGCCTCGATAGCGGAGACCTTGCAGTAGTTCTCCAAGTGGATCTCGTACCGGGCGCGCATCTCGGTCTCGGTGAGGATGGCGTGCTTGGTGAACAGGTCGATGTTCTTGCGGTCGATGTAGGCGGGCATGCAGTCCACGGTGTCACGCAGGTTGGCCAGACCGCGGCACTTGGCCTCCTGCACCCAGGAATCGTCATAGCCGTTGCCGTTGAAGATGATGCGCTGGTGGGCGGTGAAGGTGTCGTGCAGCAGGGTCTGCAGCGCGGACTGGAAGTCGTCGGCCTTTTCCAGAATGTCGGCGAACTGGCTCAACTCTTCGGCCATGATGGTGTTCAGCACCACATTGGGGCTGGCAATGGACTGGGAGGAGCCCAGCATGCGGAACTCGAACTTGTTGCCGGTAAAGGCCAGGGGGGAGGTGCGGTTGCGGTCGGTGGTGTCCTGGGGGATCTCCGGCAGGGCGTCCACGCCGATGGTGAGCTTTTTCTTGGTGATGTCCACGTACTCCGTGCCGCTGATGATGGCGTCCAGAATGGCGGTCAGCTCGGCACCCAAGAAGATGGAGATGATGGCGGGAGGGGCCTCGTTGCCGCCCAGACGGTGGTCGTTGCCGGGGTAGGACACGCAGCAGCGCAGCATCTCCTGATACTCGTCCACGCCTTTGATGAACGCGGCCAGGAACAGCAGGAACTGCGCGTTCTGGCTGGGAGTGCTGCCGGGCTTAAGCAGGTTCTCGCCGGTGTCGGTGGCAAGGGACCAGTTGTCGTGCTTGCCGCTGCCGTTGATGCCGGCAAAGGGCTTCTCGTGGAGCAGGCACACCAGCCCGTGGCGGGCAGCGACCTTTTTCAGCAGCTCCATGGTCAGCTGGTTCTTGTCGCAGGCGGAGTTGGCGTCGGAGTAGATGGGGGCTATCTCGTGCTGGGCGGGAGCCACCTCGTTGTGCTCCGTCTTGGCCAGCACGCCCAGCTTCCACAGCTCCTCGTCCAGCTCCCGCATGAAGGCCGCTACGCGGGGCTTGATGGCGCCGTAGTAGTGGTCGTCCAGCTCCTGGCCCTTGGAGGGGCGGGCGCCGAACAGGGTGCGGCCGCAGAGCTTCAGGTCCTCCCGCAGGTCGTACATCTTCTTGTCGATCAGGAAGTACTCCTGCTCGGGGCCCACCTGGGGGATGACGTGCTGCGCCTCTGTGTTGCCGAACAGGCGCAGGATGCGGATGCACTCCTTATCCAGCACGCGGATGGAGCGGAGGAGGGGAGTCTTTTTATCCAGGGTCTGGCCGCTGTAGGAGCAGAAGATGGTGGGGATGTACAGGGTCTCGTCCTTGACGAAGGCGTAGGAGGTGGGGTCCCAGGCGGTGTAGCCGCGGGCCTCGAAGGTGGCGCGGAGGCCGCCGGAGGGGAAGGAGGAGGCGTCGGCTTCGCCCTTGCTGAGTTCCTTGGCACTGAGCTCCATGACCACGCCGTCCTTGCCGTCGCGGGTGATGAAGCTGTCGTGCTTTTCGGCGGTGAAGCCGGTCATGGGCTGGAACCAGTGGGTGTAGTGGGTGGCGCCCTTCTCGATCGCCCAGTCCTTCATGGCGTTGGCGATCTCACCGGCGGTGGAACGATCCAGCGGCGTTCCCTGTGCCAGGCATTGCTGCCACTTCTGGTAGACGGCGGCGGGAAGGCGCTGCTGCATCTGCTGCTCGCCAAACACCATCTGGCCAAACAGGGCGGGAACGTTCGTGATCTTTTCACTCATGCGGGATCATTCCTTTCGAATCATAGTACGCGGCGGCGCCGCGGGGAAAACGGTTGTTACATGAACAGCTGCATGACCAGCGGGGTGACATAGCTCTCCAGCACGGCGGCTACCGCCAGCAGCGGCAGCACCAGCAGGCACACCACGCGCAGGATATGCAGCATAAGGGGCTTCATGACGCCCTTTTCGTTCTTGCGGATGTAGGTGTTGATATTCTTGCACAGGCACAGTCCGGCAGCAAGGCTCAGAAGCAGTGCGGGCAGTTCAAAGATACCGTGGGGCAGGATGCCGGCCAGGTAGAGCAGCAGGGAGAAGCCGTTGTTGGAATAGTACGCGGCCAGCACGCCCAGAATGACGGCGTTGACGCCCAGGGACAGGGCGGGCAGGAAGATAAAGGGGATAAAGCCGTACAGAACGGACAGCACCATGGCGCGCACGTTGTTGAAAAACAGGGCCACGACGCTGATGCTGCCGTTCTCATCCATGATGCCGGCGCTGTCGATCATCCGGGCGAAGTAGGTCGCCACCGTGTCGCAGAACTCCGGGGCGAAGCGGCCGGCGGCATAGGAAAGCACGATGATGGCCGCGAAGGCGACGGCGGTGATAAAGACGTAGTGACCGTACTGCTCGTGCCAGAAATCGGCCAGGGCGCGGAACTGCTTTTTCATTACAGGCTCTCCAGCATGGTGAGACCGGCGCGAAGGCGGCGCAGGGTCTCGTCCCTGCCGAGGATGCGGCAGATCTCCACGGCACCGCCGGGGGTCACCAGCTTGCCGGCAACGGCAATACGCACCGGCCACATGAGGGTGGCATTCTTGACCTCCAGCTTCTCCGCCAAGGCGATGAGCCCGTCGTGGATGGCCTCGTCCGTCCAGGCGGGCAGGCTCTCCAGCATGGGGATGGCGGCAGTGAGCATGGTGCGGCAGACCTCCGGGTCAGTCTTGGACTTCTTGTTGGTGAAGAATTCCACACCGTAGACGGGGCAGGCATCGAAGAAGTCCACCTTCTCGGGGATCTCCGTCAGCTTTTCGCAGCGGGCCTGCAGCAGGGCGGCGATGGCGGCGATATTGAAGTCGCCCCTGACGCTCTGGCGGATGTAGGGCGCGGCCACGGCGGCGAAGGCCTCCGGGGACATGGAGCGCAGATACACGGCGTTGAAGTGGTCCAGCTTGGCCTTGTCGAAGATGGCGGGGGACTTGGAAATACCTGTAAGGTCAAAAGCCTTTACAAGCTCGTCGAGGGTGAATATCTCCTGCTCAGCCAGGTCGCCCTTGGGGCTCCAGCCCAGCAGTGCCACGTAGTTGAGGATGGCGTCGGTGAGGTAGCCCTCGGCCTTCAGGTCCTCATAGCTGGGGTCGCCGTGGCGCTTGGACATCTTGTTCTGTGCGTCCCGCATGACGGGGGAGCAATGGACGTAAGTGGGGACCTCCCAGCCGAAGGCGTGGTACAGCAGGTCGTACTTGGGCGCGGAGGAGAGGTACTCGCTGCCGCGCACCACATGGGTGATGCCCATGAGATGGTCGTCGATGACGTTGGCGAAGTTGTAGGTGGGCAGGCCGTCGCGCTTCAGCAGTACCTGGTCGTCCAGGGTGCTGTTCTCCACGGTGATGTCGCCGAACACGGCGTCGTGGAAGGTGGTGGTGCCCTCCTTGGGGATGCGCTGGCGGATGACGTAGGGCTCGCCGGCCTCCACTCGCTTCAGGGCCTCCTCCAAAGGCAGGTCGCGGCAGGGATCGTCGGCGCGGTCGAAATCGCCGGTGTCCTCCTCGGAAGCGCACTTCTCGCAGAAGCAGTAGTAGGCGCCGCCCTTTTCCGCCAGGAGTCTGGCGTACTTGCCGTAGGTATCGCGGCGCTGGGACTGGATGTAGGGCGCCACGGGGCCGCCCACATCGGGGCCCTCGTCGTGGGTCAGGTGGCACTCGGCCATGGTGCGGTAGATGACGTCGGTGGCGCCCTCCACCAGGCGGCCCTGATCGGTGTCCTCGATGCGCAGGATGAACGTACCGCCGTGGGAGCGGGCGATGAGCCAGGTGTACAGGGCGGTGCGCAGATTGCCAATGTGCATATAGCCGGTGGGGGAGGGCGCAAAGCGGGTGCGTACCTTACCGGTGGGGATCTTGGCTTCCATTTCAGCGAAATAAGCGGCGTCAGACATAAGGGAGACCTCCGTAAGTTGATAAAAATACCCATATATTATATTAGTTTCTGGAAAAAAGTCAATGGTTGGGGACGATTTCGCGGAATACCCAAATGTTTGGAATGTTTCTTGCAATTTGTGGGGACATTTGGTATAATGACCGCAAAGCGGTCATTGTGGATCGCCATTTCGTTTTACCCGCCGCAAGGCACGACTATAACACAGAAAGGAACATCGTCACTATGATCTATACGACGGAAGTGCAGCACATGTGTCCTGTTGCAAAGGGCGCGTATCACGGCCCGGCACCCATCCCTGAGGAGGGCAAGTGGGTACAGGCCAAGGAGATCGGGGATATTTCCGGTTTTACCCACGGTATCGGCTGGTGCGCTCCCCAGCAGGGCGCCTGCAAGCTGACCCTGAACGTGAAGAACGGCATTATTGAGGAGGCGCTGGTGGAGACCATCGGCTGCTCCGGTATGACCCATTCCGCCGCTATGGCTTCCGAGATCCTGATTGGCAAGACCATCCTGGAGGCGCTGAACACTGACCTGGTGTGCGACGCCATCAACACCGCCATGCGCGAGCTGTTCCTGCAGATTGTCTACGGCCGCACCCAGTCCGCGTTCTCCGAGGATGGTCTGGCTGTGGGCGCGTCCCTGGAGGACCTGGGCAAGGGCCTGCGCTCTCAGGTGGGCACCATGTTCGGCACCCGCGAGAAGGGCCCCCGCTATCTGGAGATGGCCGAGGGCTACTGCAGCCGTCTGGCCCTGAATGCCAATGACGAGATCATCGGCTATGAGTTCATCAGCCTGGGCAAGATGATGGACGCGGTGAAGAAGGGCGTGGACGCCAACGAGGCGCTAAAGAACGCCACCGGCCACTACGGCCAGTGGGACAACGCGGCGAAGTACATTGACCCGCGCCAGGAATAAGAGAAGGAGGACGACAAAATGGCTCTGTTTGAAAGTTACGAAAGACGTATCGACAAGATCAACGGCGTCCTCGCGCAGTACGGCATCGGCTCCGTGGAGGAGTGCCGTGAGCTCTGCAAGGTGAAGGGCTTCGACCCCTATGAGATCGTCAAGGGCATCCAGCCCATCTGCTTTGAGAACGCCTGCTGGGCGTACACCGTGGGCGCGGCCATCGCGCTGAAGTCCGGCGTCAAGACCGCTGCCGACGCCGCGCGCAAGATCGGCGAAGGCCTGCAGTCCTTCTGCATCGACGGCTCCGTGGCCGAGGACCGTAAGGTGGGACTGGGCCACGGCAACCTGGGCGCCATGCTGCTGAGCGACGAGAGCAAGTGCTTCGCCTTCCTGGCCGGTCATGAGTCCTTCGCCGCCGCCGAGGGCGCTATCGGCATCGTCCGCAACGCCAACAAGGCCCGCAAGGAGCCCCTGCGGGTCATCCTGAACGGCCTGGGCAAGGACGCCGCGCAGATCATCAGCCGTATCAACGGCTTCACCTATGTGCAGACGCAGTTCGACTATTTCACCGGTAAGCTGAATATCGTCCGCGAGATCCGCTACTCCGAGACCGAGCGCGCCGACGTGCGCTGCTACGGCGCCGACGACGTCCGCGAGGGCGTGGCCATCATGCACCACGAGGGCGTGGACGTGTCCATCACCGGCAATTCCACCAACCCCACCCGTTTCCAGCATCCTGTGGCGGGCACCTACAAGAAGGAGTGCATCGAGCAGGGCAAGAAGTACTTCTCCGTGGCCTCCGGCGGCGGCACCGGCCGCACGCTGCATCCGGACAACATGGCCGCCGGTCCCGCCAGCTACGGCATGACCGACACCATGGGCCGTATGCACAGCGACGCGCAGTTCGCCGGCTCCAGCTCCGTCCCCGCACACGTGGAGATGATGGGCTTCCTGGGCATGGGCAACAACCCCATGGTCGGCGCGACCGTGGCCGTGGCTGTGGCTGTGGCTGAGGCTGTAAAGTAATCTCTATTTACAGACAAAACATCCCCCGACGGACTGTCGGGGGATGTTTTTATGTGCGTATATGCGTCAGCACTTGCCGAAGAAACCGCACAGCAGCTTCAGCAGGGAAGCGCAGTCGAAATTGCAGAACATACTGTGACCTCCTATGTTTGGATTTCCCTTGCAAGGATGGGCACATTGTAACCGTTTTGTAACCATTTTGCAAATGCAAATGCTGGAAGTCACAGTATCAGCAGCAGACCGATGGCGATGAGCAGCTCCTCGTCGGCCTTTTGCCGGGAGAGGTAGAACAGTAGGAACAGGAGCAGCAGGTCCCCGGCGTCCAGGTCGCCCAGGTGCAGCTTTTCCAACAGGTCGTTGAAAAAGCCGCGCTCCGGTGCGCCGTCCGGCGGCGGAGGGGGCGGCGGTGCGCCGTTGGGCGGAGGATCGCGCCGGGGCGGGGGCGCTTCGTCCACGGGAACGCGGGTGTAGGCGCCGTCCTCGCCGCGGATGTAGCGGTTATACAGGCAGACCGCCCCCTTCCGTCAGAAAGCGCTTGCCGATGGTGATGAGCCGCGCCAGCTTGGCGGCGCGGGCCACCTTGTCCTGCTTATCGTCCTTCAGGAAGGGGCGCAGGGCGTAGAGCAGCTGGGTGGTCTGGCTGGTATCCCGGGTCAGCTCCTGCAGGAGCGGGAGGTATTTGACGATAGCCTGGGGGTCGAGACCGCCCAAAGGCGGTACGGGTACCGGCGGCGCAGGCTGCTGCGGCTGCTGTGCCGGGGTGTCGCCGCCCACGGAGCCGGAGAGCTGCTGGGCCAGCTGCATGATCTGCGCCATGCTGCCGGGGTCGGACAGCAGCGCATTGAGTTTTTCATCCAGTTCAGACACGCTGCGTCCTCCTTTCCGTTATTGTTGAAGCCTGTTTTCCAGCCGCTGTACCAGCTCCGCGCCCTGGGGACTGGACAGCACGCGGGAGAGCATGGCGCTCAGCGCCGCCGTGTCGCCGGAGGCGGCCTGGCGCGCTGCCTGCCCCAGCGCGGCGCTGTCGCCGCCGGAGAGCAGTCCCAGCAGCGCCTGGCCGTCCTGGGACTGCATGACGGACTTTAGCGTGCGGGGGTCGCTTTTCAGCTTGTTCATGATGTCCTGTTCGTTCATAGGATGACCTCCTTATGGGGTTCGTTACAGGTATATCCTATGTGGGAGGGAGGAAAAAAGTGCCTGTCAGCTTGACTGACAGGCACTTTTCGTATGGTGGCCGATTCACTGGGCATCGCAGCCGCGGAGGTACACATGCCCGGCGTCCTGCTCCATCTGGCCCAGGACAAAGTCGATGGTGCAGATCTGGCCGAAGGCGTTCTCAAACTGGAAGAATCCGCTGCCGCCGCCGTCCAGGCGGGCGTAGGTGAGGGTAACGGAGTTGATGCCGGTGTCGCCGTGGGCGTGGTACCAGCAGTCGGTCTCGTCCCAGTACGTCCAGCCCTCCGGGGCCAGGTCCTCTGGGATGGGGGCCTTGCCGTAGATCGTACTGCGCAGCACCTGATACATACCCTCACGGGGCAGGCGGGAGACATCGGTCTCCGTAGCACCGGGGACGTTCTCCTGTACCCATGCCCACTCGTCGCCGTCCTCCGCCGTGACGAAGCCGCCGTAGACCGGGTCGCCGTTTTCATCATAGGACAGGCCGTCGTAGAACATGCTGTTCAGGTTCACGCTGCCGTCGGAAAAGGGCGCGGCCACCGCCTGGGCGTACCAGCTGGGGGCGTCGAACAGCTTCTGATAGGCGTCAAACTGCTCCTGGGAGGCATTGCCGTGGGAGATGCCCTCGTCCGCGGAGGCTTCCTTGATGCGCTCAAAGAGCGCCAGGTACTCGGACAGCAGGGCCTCGTCCCTGATGCGGTAGCTGCAGCTGCCGTAGTAGACTATGCCGTCCGGGCGGAAGGTGACGGGCTTCAGCACGTCGTTGCACCAGACGTAGACGCTGATCAGCTCGCCGGTGTTCGGTTCGTCGGCGTAGTACTTGATGCCGCCGGTGGTGTTGACAAAGTACAGCTTTGTCCGGGTGAGGAGGTCGTAATACTCTTGGACCAGCTCGGCGCTCTTTGTGGTGCTGTCGATGTCGAAGAAATGATTGACGTCGTAGGGCGTGACCGTAGAGTCCACCATGTAAAGGCCGTGAACCTCCGATACATCGGGCAGCCGGAGTAGCTTGTCCCCGCGGCGGGGCAGGAGGAAAAACAGCAGAATGGCGGTCACAAGAGCCGCGCCGACGCAGCTCCACACGATGAGCTTGGTTTTCTCTTTCTTGGTCATGAACGGACGATCCTTTCTGTTAAAATGCGGTGAAAAGTGACACGGAAACCGGAAATTGTTGATGAAAGTATAGCAGAATGCGGGGGAGAAGTCACTACAAAAGGGTAACAAGGCGGTAACAGAAGAAGATGCATAGAGAATGTATATACAGAATACTTTGCATAAATAGTTGTAAATCCCATAGCGGTGTGGTAGAATGGTATGCTACTTAAAATGGGACGGTGGGGCATGCGCCCTGCCGCGATGATAAAGGACGGAGACAGATTTGATTTTAGAGAAGATCAACAGTCCGGCGGACGTGAAGCGTCTGACGGAGGAACAGACGGCGCAGCTGTGCCAGGAGCTGCGGCGGTTTTTGGTGGAGCAGGTGTCCCGCACCGGCGGGCACCTGGCGTCCAACCTGGGTGCGGTGGAGTTGACGGTGGCCATACACCGGGTGTTCGACACCGCCAGCGACCGGTTGGTACTGGACGTGGGACACCAGTGCTACGTACACAAGGCGCTGACCGGGCGGCGGGAGCTGTTCGGCACGCTGCGGCAGTTCGGAGGACTGTCGGGGTTCCCCAAGCCCTACGAGAGCGAGCACGACGCCTTTATGGCCGGGCACGCCTCGGACTCGGTGTCTGTGGCGTTGGGCATGGCGCGGGCGCGGACGCTGCTGCACCGGGACTACCAGGTGGTGGCGGTCATCGGCGACGGGGCGCTGGGCGGTGGATTGAGCTTTGAGGGGCTCAACGACGCCGGCGGCAGCGGCGAGCCCATGGTGGTCATCCTCAACGACAACGGGATGTCCATCGACCAGAATGTGGGCGGGCTGTCCAAGCACCTGGCCAGGATGCGGACGGAGCCGGAGTACTATGAGTTCAAGAAAAAGTACCGGAAGGCACTGGAAAAGCTGCCGGCGGGACGGACGTTGTACGAGTGGAGCCACGAGTTGAAAACGGCGCTGAAAAAGACGCTGCTGCCGCCGGTGAGCACCGTGTTTGAGGACATGGGCTTTGCGTACATGGGGCCGGTGGACGGTCACGATGTGCAGCGGCTGACGGTGGTGCTGCGGGAGGCGCGGGAGGCCGGGCGTCCCGTGCTGGTACATGTCCACACGGTGAAGGGCAACGGCTATGCCTACGCCCTGCGGGAGCCGGAGAAATTCCACGGTGTGTCGCCCTTTGACCCGGCTACAGGCAAGGTGTATAAGGAGAGCGGCGAGACATTCTCCCACGTGTTCGGCGAAACGCTGCGCCAGCTGGCGCGGGAGGACGGGCGCGTGTGCGCCATCACCGCCGCCATGGCGGACGGCACGGGGCTGACGGGCTTTGCCAAGGAGTTCCCGGCGCGGTTCTTCGACGTGGGTATTGCCGAGGGGCACGGCGTGGCGATGGCCGGCGGCATGGCCAAACAGGGGCTGGTGCCGGTGTTCGCCGTGTATGACAGCTTCCTGCAGCGGGGCTATGACATGCTGGTGCAGGACATGGCGCTGGAGAAGCTCCACGGAGTGCTGGCGGTGGATCGCTGCGGCATCGTGGGAGCGGACGGCGAGACACACCACGGGTGCCTGGATTATCTGAGCCAGATACCGGGCATGACGGTGCTGTCGCCGGCCAGCTTCACGGAGCTGCGGCAGATGCTGCGCCGGGCGGTGCTGGAAACGGAGGGCCCGGTGGCGGTGCGGTATCCCCGCGGCGGGGAGAACGGCTATACCGGAACATGGGACGGCGGCGCCGTCCGTGTGCTGCGGGAGGGCCGGGATGCGGCCATCGTCACCTGCGGCATCCTGACGGGCGAGGCGCTCCGGGCGGCGGAAACGCTGGAAGAGGAGGGCGTCAGCGTCCGGGTCATCAAGGTGGACAGGGTGTCGCCGCTGGACGGCGGGGCGCTGTGCGGCGCGCTGGCGGGTGTGAAACGCCTGGTGGCGGCGGAGGACCAGCTCCGCGCAGGGGGCCTGGGTGAGAGAGTGAGCGCGCTGTTGTTGGAGCGGGGCACGGATATAGAGAGAGTGCTGCTGCGGAATGCTGGGACGGCGCTGCCGTCCCAGGGCAGCACCGCGCAGCTCTGGCACGCGCTGGGGCTGGACGCGGAGGGCATTGCGCAGGCGGTGCGGGAGGTGTTGGCGTGAGCAAAAAGACAAGACTGGATGTGCTGCTGACCGAGCGGGGACTGTGCGAGAGCCGCCAGAAGGCGCAGGCCACCATTATGGCGGGGCTGGTATTCGTGGATGGCCAGCGGTCGGACAAGCCCGGCACGCCGGTGGCGGAGGACGCCAACGTAGAGGTGCGCGGCCACGCCCTGCGGTATGTGAGCCGGGGCGGGCTGAAGCTGGAAAAGGCCATGCAGACGTTTCCCATCACGCTGGAGGGCAAAGTGTGCGCCGACATCGGCGCGTCCACCGGCGGGTTCACGGACTGCATGCTGCAGAACGGCGCGGCGAAGGTCTACGCCGTGGACGTGGGCTACGGCCAGCTGGACTGGAAGCTGCGCAGCGATGAGAGGGTGGTGTGTCTGGAGCGCACCAACGCCCGGTATCTCAGCAGGGAGCAGATACCGGAGGAGCTGGACTTTGCGTCCATCGATGTGAGCTTCATCTCGCTGAAGCTGATATTCCCGGCGCTGTACCAGCTGCTGCGCAGCGGCGGCGAGGTGGCGTGCCTGATCAAGCCCCAATTCGAGGCGGGGCGGGAAAAAGTGGGGAAGAAGGGAGTCGTCCGGGACCCGAAGGTACACCTTGAGGTACTGGAGAACTTCCTCGTGCACGCAAAGGAAAACGACTTTACAGTGCTTGGTATCACGTTCTCGCCTATTCGCGGGCCGGAGGGAAATATCGAGTATCTGGGGTATCTGAAAAAGAACGGCGGGGAGGACTGCATCCCCGACCTGCAGGCGTTGGTGGACGCCTCTCACTCTGAGTTGAAGGAAGGTCATGGAGAAGTATGAAGCGTGTGATCCTGTGCCCGAACCCCTATCGGGACGGTGAATTGAAGGTGGCTAAGCGCGCCAAGGAGCTGCTGGAGGCCATCGGCTTTGAAACGGTGGTGTGCCTGCCCTTCAGCCGGGAGGGCTACGATGACCAGCTGGGGGTGCCCATCCGGCAGCTGCAGCAGGAGATCAAGCGGGCGGACATGCTGATCGCCTTCGGCGGCGACGGCACCATCCTGCATCTGGCCAGAACGGTGGCGCTGCATAGCGTACCGGTGCTGGGCATCAACCTGGGCAGCCTGGGCTTTATGTCCGAGCTGGAGCCCAATGAGCTGGAGCGGCTCATCGACCTGAAGGACTGGAGCTTTGCCGTGGAGGCGCGGATGATGCTGGATGTGACGGTGCTGCGGGACGGCAAGCCGGTATACAGCAACATCGCGCTGAACGACGCGGTCATCTCCAAGGGCAGCGTGGCGCGGGTGGTGCGGCTGGACGTGTCCACCGAGGAGGGACGTCTGACCCGGATCACCGGCGACGGCGCCATCGTGTCCACACCTACCGGCTCCACGGGGTATTCCATGGCCGCCGGTGGGCCCATCGTGGAGCCCACGGCCCACAACCTGCTGCTGACGCCTATATGTCCCCACTCCACCCGGGCGGGGAGCTACGTGCTGTCGCCGGAGCACACCATTATGGTGGAGACCGCGGACGCCAACCGGAAGTTCGTGTATCTGTCCGTGGACGGCGGCAAGGCGTTCTCCCTGCGGAACGGTGACGTGGTGCGGGCGCGGCAGTCGAAATTCGTGACCAGGCTGGTGCGGCTGAGCAAAAAAAGCTTTTGTGAGATACTGGATTCCAAAATGGGGACGGAGGCGTTGAAGCATGAAAAATGACCGACAGACCGCGGTGCTGCAGATCATCGAGGAAAACGCGGTGGAGACACAGGAGCAGCTGATGCAACTGCTGGCGCAGCGGGGCTTCGCCTGCACGCAGGCCACCGTTTCCCGGGACATCAAGCAGCTGCATCTGCTGAAGGCCCCCGACGGAAAGGGTGGGTATCACTATGCCGTGTCGGCGCGGATGCCCAAGCTGAACTTTGAGGAAAAACTGCAGACCATATTCCGCGAGTGCGTGGTGTCAGCGGAGAATGCCCAGAATCTGGCGGTCATCAAGACCATGAACGGCATGGCCAATGCCGCGGCCTTCGCGCTGGACAGCATGGAGGACACGGACATCGTGGGCACCCTGGCCGGCGACGACACGGTGCTGCTTGTGTTCCACGATAGCGCCCACGCGGCGGATTTCTGTGAACAGGTGCGGCAGATGCTGCACTGAGGAGGTGAGCGGCATGCTGGAGCTGCTGCATATTGAGAATATCGCTATCATCGAGGCGGCAGACATCGCGTTTGAGCCGGGGTTCAACGCACTGACCGGCGAGACCGGTGCGGGCAAATCCATCGTCATCGACAGCCTAAGCGCCGTGCTGGGACAGCGCACCAGCCGGGAGTTGATACGTACGGGGGCGGACAAGGCTTTTGTGGGCGCCACATTCTCCGGTGTGGATGCGGACCTGACGGCGGCACTGGGCATCGAACCGGAGGCGGACGGTACGCTGCTGCTGCAGCGAGAGATACACGGGGACGGGAAGAACGTCTGCCGTGTCAACGGCCGCCCGGTGACGGTGGGACAGCTGAAGGCGCTGGGGGCGCGGCTGCTGAACATCCACGGACAGCACGACGGCCAGCAGCTGCTGGACGAGGAACAGCACATCGTGTATCTGGACAGCTTCGGCAAGGTGGAAAACCTTATAGAAACGTATAGGGTGAAGTATAAACACTTTACAGATATACGGCGGCAGATCAGTGCGCTGCAGATGGACGAGGCGGAGAAAGCACGCCGTGTGGACACGCTGCAGTATCAGATAGAGGAACTGAAGCGGGCGAAACTGAAGCCCGGCGAGGAAGAGGAGCTGACGGCGCGGCGGGGGATGCTCCGCAATGCGGAGAAGTTTCTGGACGCGGTGGCCGGGGCGGACTATGCCCTTAACGGCGACGACAGCGGCGGCGGGGCGCTCAGCGCCCTGCGGCAGGCGCAGGACACCCTAAGTGCGGTGCGGCATCTGGATGATGGCTTCGGCGCGCTCTATGAGCGGCTGGGCGAGGCGTACAGCGAGGTGTACGACATCGCGGCCACGGTGGAGGATAAGCGGGGGGAACTGGACGTGTCCCCCGGTGAGCTCGACCGCGTGGAGAGCCGCATGGACCAGCTGTATCGGCTGAAGAAAAAGTACGGCGCCACGGTGGAGGACATGCTGGAGTACCTGCACCGCTGCACAGAGGAACTGGCGCAGATCGAGGACGCCGGAGACACGCTGCTGCGCCTGGAGCAGGAGCTGGGTAAGGCGGAGAAAGCGGCGCGGCAGGCGGCGCAGGCGCTGTCCGACGCGCGAAAGGCGGCGGCGAAGCGGCTGACGGCACAGATACTGACGGAACTGCAGCAGCTGGACATGGGGAAGATACGCTTTGCCGTAGACTTGGCCGAGAAGCCGCTGGACAGCGACGGCATGGACACGGTGCGGTTCCTGATGTCCGCCAATGTGGGCGAGGAGCTGCGGCCGATGCACAAGATAGCCTCCGGCGGCGAGCTGGCCCGCATCATGCTGGCCATGAAGAACGTACTCAGCGAACAGGATCACGTGGGGACGATGGTGTTCGACGAGGTGGACACCGGTGTTTCCGGCCGGGCGGCGCAGAAGGTGGCGGAGAAGATGGCGCGTATCAGCCGGCGCAAGCAGGTGCTGTGCGTGACGCATCTGCCGCAGCTGGCGGCCATGGCGGATACGCATTTCTCCGTGGAGAAGGGCGAGCGGAACGGGCGCACCTACACGGAGGTGCGGCGGCTGGACAGGGAGCAGCGGCGGCAGGAACTGGCGCGGCTCACCGGCGGCAGCCATGTGTCCCAGACCATGCTGGACGGCGCGGAGGAGCTGCTGGCGCAGGCGGAGAAATTCCGGGCGGAGCTGTGAAGAATTTACGCGTGGCAGAAAAAGATGACAGATATTGATTATATTATGGGCTTGCTGGACTGGAATGGACCGGCTTCAGACCAAGCATTGGGAATCGATCTGGCGGAGAAGGTGCAGAGCATAAATGCCTTTTTGCAACCTTGCAGCGAGCGGTATAACAAGAATGTATGGGAAAATTGTGCACTTGTTTTGGCAAGAAGGACTGATGAGGAGCTGGCACCTTATCTGGGAGAACTCATGCTGTGGTTGCGTGATATGAATTGGCCTGGGGCTTTTTGCATTTTGCGCAGGCTGTGCAGATTTGCGGATAGGCAGTATCTCGCCAATGTTCTCGAAAGATGTATGCGATGCGCCAGCGCATTAGATGACACGGTTTGGTTGGAGAACCTAAGAGTATTGGAGCGAATGGAATCATTTGCAGCAAAGCAGTGAAAAAAATCTTTCTTACCGAGAAAAAAGTGTTGACAAACGGAAAAAATCTGCTACAATAGCCTCAACTTGATACCGCAACAGTGATGAAGGGAATAAGTAGCACATTTCAGACCTGCGAAGAGAACCTCCGGCCGGTGTAAGGAGGAGAGGAAGAAATGGGTGAATACATCCCGGAGCAGCCTCCCGAACGCTTGCATAAGCCGGTAGGGATGTGTCGGGTCCGCCCGTTACAGCGGTAGGGTGTGTCTGCACCCGATGAGGTCGTGTCTGTGAGGGCATGGCGAATATGAGGTGGTACCGCGAGCGTTTGCATCGCCCTCTGTCAGTTGACAGGGGGCGTTTTTTATTCCCTGTCAGAACAAAACAAATGAAAATACAGAAAGGAAATCGAAGCTATGGGTATTTATGAGGAACTGGTGGCGCGCGGCTTGATCGCACAGGTCACCAACGAGGAAGAGATCCGCGAGATGGTCAACAACGGCAAGGCCACGTTCTACATCGGCTTTGACTGCACGGCAGACTCTCTGCATGTGGGACACTTTATGGCACTGTGCCTGATGAAGCGTCTGCAGATGGCGGGCAACAAGCCCATCGCCCTGATCGGCGACGGCACGACCCTGATCGGCGACCCCTCCGGCCGCACCGACATGCGCCAGATGCTGACCGAGGATGCCATCAAGCACAACGCGGAGTGCTTCAAGCGCCAGATGGAAAAGTTCATCGACTTCTCCGACGGCAAGGCGCTGATGCTGTATAACTCCGAGTGGCTGAAGCCGCTGAACTATATCGAGATGCTGCGCGAGGTGGGCGCCTGCTTCTCCGTGAACAACATGCTGCGCGCCGAGTGCTACAAGCAGCGCATGGAGAAGGGGCTGAGCTTCCTGGAGTTCAACTACATGATCATGCAGAGCTACGACTTCTACTACATGTTCCAGCACTATGGCTGCAACATGCAGTTCGGCGGCAACGACCAGTGGAGCAACATGCTGGGCGGCACGGAGCTGATCCGCAAGAAGCTGGGCAAGGACGCCCATGCCATGACCATCACCCTGCTGCTGAACTCCGAGGGCAAGAAGATGGGCAAGACCGCCAGCGGCGCCGTGTGGCTGGATCCCAACAAGACAAGTCCCTTCGAATTCTTCCAGTACTGGCGCAATGTGGACGATGCGGACGTGCTGAAGTGCATCCGTATGCTGACGTTCCTGCCGCTGGAGGAGATCGATAAGATGGCCGGCTGGGAGGGATCTCAGCTGAACGAGGCCAAGGAGATCCTGGCCTACGAGCTGACCAAGCTGGTACACGGCGAGGAGGAAGCGGAGAAGGCCAAGGCCGCGTCCAAGGCGCTGTTTGCCGGCGGCGGCGACACAGAGCACATGCCCACCACCGAGCTGACCAATGACGACTTCGGCGGCGGCAGCATCGATGTGCTGACCCTGTTGATGAAGTGCGGCCTGGCGGCCTCCAAGGGCGAAGCCCGCCGCCTGGTGCAGCAGGGCGGCGTCACCGTCAATGACGAGAAGGTGAGCGCCATCGAGACCACCTTCGGCTGTGAGCAGTTCACCGGCGACGGCGTGGTCATCAAGAAGGGCAAGAAGGTGTTCCACAAGGCAGTTCTGGTGTGAGCCGCAGATAAATTCCGCTTATGATGTTACCATCATAATATGATCTCCATCTTGGGAAAGGCCGCGGTATGACCGCGGCCTTTCTCGCTGCCGGAAGGTGCGCATGACCGCCTTTTCTCCAGCGTATGGACTTTTCACCGGAAAAGCGTTGCATAACAGCGGGAAGTATACTATAATGTGTCGCGGTATGCAAATCTGAGATAAACGAGTGATATGACATGAAAACGCATGATTTCTATTTTGATCTGCCCCAGGAGCTGATCGCCCAGACGCCGCTGGAGCGGCGGGACGGCTCCCGCCTGCTGGTGCTGGACAAGAGCACCGGCGCGGTGGAGCACCGCCATTTCTACGACCTGCCGGAGTATCTGCATCCCGGCGACTGCCTGATACTGAACAACTCCCGCGTGCTGCCGGCGCGGCTGCTGGGGCACCGCGTGCCCGGCGGAGGTGCCTGCGAGATACTGCTGCTGATAGACCGGGGGGACAACGTGTGGGAGTGCCTGGTGCGGCCGGGGAAGAAGCTGCGCCGCGGCGCGCAGGTGTCCTTCGGCAACGGGGAGCTGACGGCGGAGGTCGTGGACGAGCTGCCTGACGGCAACCGGCTGGTGCGGTTCTCCTATGAGGGTATCTTCCTGGAGGTACTGGAACGGCTGGGCAAGATGCCCCTGCCGCCGTACATCAAGGAGGAGCTGCAGGACCAGGAGAGGTACCAGACGGTGTACTCCAAGGTCAATGGTTCGGCGGCGGCGCCCACGGCGGGGCTGCACTTCACACCGGAGCTGCTGGACAAGGTGCAGACAATGGGTGTAAAGGTGGGATACGTTACACTCCACGTGGGACTGGGGACCTTCCGCCCGGTGAAGGAGGAAGAAATCACCGACCACGCCATGCACAGCGAATACTGCGTGATACCCCAGGAGACCGCGGACCTGATCAATGAGACCAAGCGGAACGGCGGGCGGGTGATATGTGTGGGCACCACCAGCTGCCGCACGATAGAATCCCACGCGGCGGAGGACGGCACCATGACCGCCAGCGCCGGGTGGACAGATATTTTTATCTATCCGGGCTACCGGTTCAAGGTGATGGATGCCCTCGTTACCAATTTCCATCTGCCGGAGTCCACGCTGATCATGCTGGTGTCGGCCCTGGCCGGGCGGGAGCACGTGCTGGATGCCTATCGGCAGGCGGTGGAGGAGAGGTATCGGTTCTTCTCCTTCGGCGATGCCATGTTCATACACTGAGAACGGGAGAGATATATGTTCAAGGTCATAAAAAAAGAGGGGAAAGCCCGGCGCGGCGTATTTACCTGCGCCCACGGCGGCGAGGTGCAGACGCCGGTGTTCATGAACGTGGGCACACAGGCGGCCATCAAGGGCGGCGTCAGCGCCGTGGACCTGAAGGAAAGGCTGGGTACGCAGATAGAGCTGTCCAACACGTACCACCTGCATCTGCGCCCCGGCGACGACGTGGTGCGCGCTATGGGAGGGCTGCATAGATTCATGCGCTGGGACGGTCCCATCCTGACGGATTCCGGCGGGTTCCAGGTGTTCTCCCTGGCGGGGCTGCGGAAGATCAGCGAGGAGGGCGTCACTTTCGCCAGTCATCTGGATGGCCATCGTATCTTCATGGGGCCGGAGGAGAGCATGCGTATCCAGAGCAACCTGGGCAGTGACATCGCCATGGCATTTGACGAGTGCGTGGAGAACCCCGCACCCTACGACTATGCCAAGGCCTCCTGCGAGCGGACGCTGCGGTGGCTGGAGCGGTGCAAGAGAGAGCACGACCGGCTGAACGCCCTCCCGGACACGGTGAACCACGGGCAGATGCTGTTCGGCATCAACCAGGGCGCTACCTATGCCGACCTGCGTATCTGGCACATGCAGCAGATCGCGAAGATCGACTGTGACGGCTATGCCATCGGCGGTCTGGCGGTGGGGGAGCCCACGGAGGTCATGTACGAGATCATCGACGCGGTGGAGCCCTATATGCCTGCGGACAAGCCGCGGTATCTCATGGGCGTAGGCACGCCCGGCAACATCATCGAGGGCGTGGCGCGCGGCGTGGACTTCTTCGACTGTGTGATGCCGGCACGGAACGCCCGGCACGGCAAGCTGTTCACGTGGAAGGGTACGCTGAACATCAAGAACGCCAAATACAAGCTGGACGAGCAGCCTATCGACCCGGAGTGCGACTGTCCGGTGTGCCGCCAGTTCAGCCGGGCGTATATCCGCCATCTGTTTACGGCGGAGGAGATGTTGGGCATGCGCCTGGCGGTGATGCACAATCTGTATTTCTACAACAAGTTGACGGAACGGATACGGGACAGCCTGGACAACGGGAGTTTTGCGGCGTTCCGGGAGGAATACAGCAAAAAACTGGCGGAGAAGGTGTGAAACCTCTTGCCAAATACCATAGAACTATGTATAATAGTATCACTTTGTTTGAAAAAGGAGTAATGTCCCATGATCCAGATCGCTTATGCTGATGCTGCCGCCACCACCGCTTCCGGCGGTATGGGTTCCACCATTGTGATGATCGTCCTGATGATCGCCATCTTCTACTTCCTGATGATCCGCCCCGAGAACAAGCGGAAAAAGCAGGCTGAGGAGATGCGCAACTCCCTGAAGAAGGGCGATTGGCTGACCACCATCGGCGGTGTGTACGGCCGCGTCGTGGCCATCACCGACCGTACCGTGGTCATCGAGACCAGCGAGGACCGCGTCCGCGTGGAGTTCCTGAAGTCCGCTATCGGCCAGGTGGGTACTCTGGACGAGCAGGCTGCCGCCCAGCAGCGTCCCGTCAGCAAGAAGTCCAAGAAGGGCGAGGCTGCTGAGGAGACCCCCGCTGTGGAGGAGAAGACTTCCGAGGAGGTCGCCGAGGCTCCTGTTGAGGTCGAGGAAGACAAGACCGACGCCGAGTAAATCGCATTGCAAAAGGAGCGCTGTCCGCAGGGCGGCGCTCCTTTTATGCTATACAGCGGATGCCGGCATAGGGCCGTGCACCTCCCGCATAAGCTGAAACAAAGCTTGTGCGGGAGGTATTTTTATGTCTTGGAAGCAATTGGTGGGTGCGGGGACATGGCTGGGCGCGGCTGTGGCGGCCGGTGTACTGCTGGCCGGACTGGGCGTCGGTTCGCTGATGTTGCTGCGCGGCGTGATACCGGAGAACGGTATGCGCACGGTGGTGGGGGTGGTCAGCGCGCTGGCGTGCTTCTGCGGCGGGCGCGTGGCAGCGCGGAAAGGAAACGGAGGTGCCCTGCCGCGGGCGCTGGCGGTGTCTGCCTGCGTGTACGGTGCCATGTGGCTGGCGGCGCTGACGGGGGAGACGGAGCCGCAGTTCGCGGCGGGCGGGCTGATACAGACCTGCGCCGTGTGGGGTGGCGGCCTGCTGGCGGGGGTGATCGGCGTGAAGCGGCGGAAGAAGAAACCGGCGGTGCGTCCCCATCGTAAGGGCGCAGAGCGTCGGAAAAGGGCGGTAACATAAATCATAACATGGTTAAAATAACGAAAACGCTGTTTTCGATGATTTTCTGCTTGACGGCACGGCGGGCGGCAGGTATGCCGCCTGCCGTGTGTTCCGTATCTATATGTGGTGCAGCGTTTTGCGCTATCCGCCCAGATGTCGGGATTTCGGCGTTTTCACGGGGGAGGGCAGGAACTCGGTATGCACAGTTTACATAATTATGTTTACATAACATTTTGACATAATTTACAAAAAATATGTTTTTACGCAAAACCCCTTGCGGTTTTGGTAAATTTGCCATATATTTATTAATGCGTTTTGCCGCTTCTATTCCGAGGGCTTGGCTCATAAGCTGTGGACGAGGTGAGCCCATGAAGCTGCAACGTCGCCGTATCCCGGCCATCAAGCCGCCCGGAGCGCGCTTGTGCATACTGTGTCTGTTTTTCGCCGCGGGGATGCTGGCGGGCGTTTTGGCGCGCGGCGCCGTGGCGTCGGACGACCTGTCGGCGCTGGGTGGCTATGTTACCGGTTATGCACAGTTGACCACGGCGCAGCAGAGCCGTGCGGGCCTGGCGCAGATCCTGTGGGTCTACGTGCGGTATCCCGCGGCGGCCTTCCTGCTGGGCTTTACGGCCTGGGGCGTTATGCTGATCCCACTGGTGTGCGCGGCGCAGGGCTTTTTCCTGTCCTTTGCGGTGCAGTGCTTTGCCGCTTCGCTGGGAGGGCAGGGTGTGCTGTTGGCGCTGGCGGCGCTGGGGACGCGATGTCTGTTTACCGTGCCGTGTCTGTTGATGGCGGCGTCGGACGGCTTCGCCGCCGCGTGGCGGCTGGCGGAGCACCAGAAGCCGGAGGCGAGAGACCGGCGACGACTGGTGATTTGTGTGTTTGTGCTGCTGACCGGCACAGTGGCGGAGTGCGCCCTTGTGCCGCGGCTTTTTGCGTGGCTTTTGCCCTATTTGACATGAAAGAGAGAGGAGTGAGGGAATATGACGGATTTCATCGCGGCGTACCGCGACTATCTGACCGAAGAGAAGCATTCTTCCGCCAATACCCTCAGCTCCTACATACGTGACCTGACCCAGTTCCAGAGCTGGCTGCTGTCCGAGGGCGTCACCGACATGCGCAAGGTGAAGAAGGAGACCATCAACGAGTACCTTCTCCACATGACCCACAGCGGCAAGAGCCCTGCCACTGTCACCCGCTCCACCGCGTCCATCAAGTCCTTCTACGCCTACATGGTGCAGAGCGGCGCTGTCAAGACCAACCCTGCCAAGGGTGTGGTGGCCATGAAGGTGGAGCGCAAATTCCCCGAGATACTCACCAACCGCGAGGTGGAGCTGTTCCTGGAGCAGCCCAAGTGCGTGGATGAGAAGGGCTTCCGCGACCATGCCATGCTGGAGTTGCTGTACGCCACCGGTATCCGCGTCAGCGAGCTGATCGGCCTGGACGTCAACGACGTGAACCTGTCCGCCGGCTTTGTCCGCTGCCGCAGTAAGGGCAAGGAGCGTATCGTGCCCCTGTATCCCGCCGCGGTGAAGGCGCTGGAGGACTACGTACACGACATCCGTCCCCGGCTCATTGCCGACGAGGAGGAGCAGGCGCTGTTCGTGAACATGAGCGGCGAACGTATGAGCCGCCAGGGCTTCTGGAAGATCATCAAGTACTACCAGGAGAAGGCCGGTATCGAGAAGGACATCACCCCCCACACCCTGCGCCACTCCTTTGCGGTACACCTGCTGGAGAACGGCGCCGACCTGCGCTCCATTCAGGAGATGCTTGGCCACGCGGATATCAGCTCTACGCAGATATACACCCACGTTATCAAGAAGCAGCTGAAGGATGTATACAACAAGGCACACCCCAGAGCCTGAGGCTTTGCGTGCCTTTTTTGCCAATACTTCGCTGCAGCGGCTTGCCGTACATATGACTTGACTGACCGCCCGGTTTTCCGGGCGGTTTTTGTTGCTATTTTTACGCCGGTTTGCTATAATAGAACAAATGTTGTGAGGTGGAGGAACGGCTATGCGTATTTTGGGCATCGACCCCGGTATCGCCATTGTGGGCTTCGGACTTATCGAGTCCGAGCGGGGCGGCGTCCGGATGCTGCAGTACGGCGCCGTGACCACCGAGGCGGGACTGCCGCTGGCCACCCGTCTGTTGCAGATCGAGAACGACATGACCGCGCTGATCTCCCAGCTGAAGCCGGACGAGATAGCCATCGAGGAGCTGTTTTTCAGCAAGAACATCACCACCGGCATCGCCGTGGCCCACGGGCGGGGGGTCATCCTCTGTACGGCGGAGCGGCTGGGTGTGCCCATCTATGAGTACACGCCCATGCAGGTGAAGCAGGCGGTGGTGGGCTACGGCCTGGCGGAGAAGAAGCAGGTCATGGACATGACAAAGCGGCTTTTGAAGCTGAAGGCCGTGCCGAAGCCCGACGATGCGGCGGACGCGCTGGCCATTGCAATATGCCACGCCCGCAGCGCCACCAGCCTGCTGCGGCGGAAGGACCCCAACGTAAAGGAGACCGTGTGAGATGTATTACTATGTGAACGGCACCGTGGCGGAGATCGACGCGGGCCTGGCGGTCATTGACTGCGGCGGTGTGGGCTATGCCTGCGCTACCACCAACTATACATTGGCCCAGCTGAAAAAGGGCGCGCCGGCCAAGCTGTACACGTACCTGAACGTTCGAGAGGACGCCATGGAGTTGTTCGGCTTTGCCGACCAAAGCGAGCTGCGCAGCTTCAAGCTGCTGATAGGCGTATCCGGGGTAGGGCCCCGGGCGGCGCTGTCCATTCTGTCCGCCGTAACGCCCCAGCAATTGGCGATGGCGGTGGTGACGGAGGACGAGAAGGCGCTGACAGCCGCCAACGGCATCGGCAAGAAGATCGCCCAGCGGGTGATACTGGAGCTGAAGGACAAGCTGGCGGGCGAGCAGGCTATGGGCGGAGTCACGGTCAAGGGGAGCGCGGCGGCGGCCGTGGTGCCCCATAACAAGAGGGGCGAGGCGCAGGCGGCGCTGGCGGTGCTGGGCTACGGCAGCGCGGAGATCGCCGCGGCGCTGAAGGACATCGACATGGACGCGCTGGCGCTGGAGGACATCATCCGCCAGGCGCTGAAGCGCATGATGAAGTAGGGGAGGGGCACGTATGAGCATTGATTTCGGAGCCGACCTGTACGAGGAACCCATCGTTGCCAAGACGTTCCTCAGCGAGGACGCGGGCGAGACATCTCTCCGGCCCCACACACTGGCGGAGTACATTGGCCAGGAGAAGGCCAAGCAGAATCTGTCCATTTTCATTGAGGCGGCGCGCCGCCGCACGGAGTCCCTGGACCACGTGTTGCTCCACGGCCCTCCGGGACTGGGCAAGACCACTCTGGCGGGCATTATCGCCCAGGAGATGGGCGTGAACATCCGCATCACCTCGGGCCCCGCCATCGAGAAGCCCGGTGACCTGGCGGCGCTGCTGACCAATCTCAGCGAGAACGACATCCTGTTCGTAGACGAGATACACCGCCTGAACCGCGCGGTGGAGGAGATACTTTACCCGGCCATGGAGGACTATGCCATCGACATCATCATTGGCAAGGGGCCCTCGGCCAACTCCATCCGCCTGGACCTACCCAAATTCACGCTGATCGGTGCCACCACGCGGGCGGGCTCGCTGTCCGCGCCGCTGCGGGACCGCTTCGGCGTGACGCTGCGGCTGGAGCTGTACACGCCGGAGGAGCTGGCGAAAATCGTCACGCGCAGTGCCGGCATTTTGAACGTCCCCATCGAGACGGAGGGAGCCATGGAGATCGCCCGGCGCTCCCGCGGCACGCCCCGTATCGCCAACCGCATGCTGCGCCGGGTGCGGGACTTTGCACAGGTGATGGCCGACGGCGTTATCACCAAGGAGGTGGCCGACAAGGCGCTGTTGGCATTGGAGGTGGATTACCTGGGGCTGGACAATGTGGACAGGCGTATGCTGCGGGCCATCATCGAGAACTACGGCGGCGGCCCTGTGGGACTGGATACCCTGGCGGCCACTATCGGCGAAGAGTCGGTGACGCTGGAGGATGTGTACGAGCCGTACCTGATGCAGATCGGCTTTTTGACCCGGACGCCCCGCGGGCGCTGCGTCACCCAGAAGGCTTACGAGCACCTGCACATCGCCTTTGCCGGACAACAGCAGTTGGAATTATGAGCATTTTTGCCAATAGTGATGGAATTTCCGCTGGTTTGCGGCGGAAAGTCCGTCGAATTTGAGTTATTTTTGACAAAGTTTCTCAGGTCACTTGACAAATTATTTTGTAAAAAGGTATAATGATATATGGTGAATGATACAAGGGCTGAATATGACCGTCTGCAGACACTGAGCGATGAAGCGCTGTGCGCCCTGGTGAAACAGGGGAACCGCGACGCCGAGGAGATTTTGGTGGGGCGCTATCACCGTATGGTGCGCTCCTGTGCCCGCCCGTACTTCCTGGCGGGAGGGGACAACGAGGATCTGCTGCAGGAGGGTATGTTCGGTCTTATCAAGGCCATACGGGAGTACGAACCGGGGCACGACGCCTCCTTCTGTACCTTTGCTGAGACCTGTATCCGCCGTCGGCTGTACTCGGCGCTGCGCGCCGCGGCCTCCGGCAAGCATTCACCGCTGAACCAAGCCGTTCCTTTGGATACCTCTTTCTTTGACGCGAATCTATCCTTTGCCCATGTCGATCCCGAGGGTTGGGTCATCGACCGCGAAAAAACTGCCGCTCTGCTGGAAAAAACGCGCAAGCTGCTGTCCGAATTCGAGGTAAAGATTTTAGGGTATTATTTGGACGGTCTCACCTGCCGTGAGATCGCAGAGACTGTGGGCAAGTCCCCCAAATCGGTGGACAACGCCGTGCAGCGTTTGCGCCGCAAAATAGCGCGGCAGCTTCTATCCGGCGATATCAGCAAAGGCTGAGCGCAATATATTTTTCTCAAAGAGAGGGTAAAATCATGTACGAAGACAAGACCTTAGTGTGCAAAGAGTGCGGCAAAGAGTTCGTTTTCACCGCCGGTGAGCAGGAGTTCTACGCTGAGCGCGGCTTCCAGAACGAGCCCCAGCGCTGCAAGGCCTGCCGTGACGCGCGCAAGAACGCTGCCCGTGGTCCCCGCGAGTATTTCACCGCTGTCTGCGCTGCCTGCGGCGGCGAGGCCAAGGTGCCCTTCGAGCCCAAGAGCGATCGTCCTGTGTACTGCAGCGACTGCTTCGCCAAGATGCGCGAGAACGGCTGATCTGCTGACTGCACACTGTTAAGTAGATAAAAGGACCGCCCTCCGGGATCCCGGAGGGCGGTTTTGTATAGCTATTGCCGTGAAAAATCCTGTTGAAACTTTTGACATTTTGGGATATACTATGGCTACAAATATATATTGGAGGTTTCTCAACATGATCGAGATCACTAAGGACACCATCATCGGTGACATTCTGGACGTTGCCCCCCAGACCGCGCCCATCTTCCTGTCCATCGGTATGCACTGCCTGGGCTGCCCGTCTTCCCGCGGCGAGACCGTGGAGGAGGCCTGCGCCGTTCACGGTATCGACGTGGACAAACTGCTGGAGCTGGTGAACGAGGAAGCCAACAAGCCCATCGCCGAGTAAGTACGATCGACGCCACGCATACGCTTGCGTATGCGTGGCCGTTTGTGTAGAGAAGTATGGAGAGACAACTGCAATTACAGCCGCGGCTGCAGCTGCTGGCGGACATGGTGCCGCAGGGCTGCCGACTGGCGGACATCGGCACCGACCACGGCTATCTGCCAGTATGGCTGCTGCAGAGAGGGCGTATACAAAGCGCCATTGCCGCGGACATCGGAAGTGAGCCGCTGGCGCACGCCCGCCGCACCGCGGCGGAGTACGGCGTGGAGGGCCTGAGCTTCCGCTTGTGCGACGGCCTGGCCGGTATCGCACCGGAGGAGGCGGATTCGGTGGTCATCGCCGGCATGGGCGGCGAGACGATCATCGCCATACTGTCCGCCGCCCCGTGGACGAAGGACGGCGCCCACACGCTGCTCCTGCAGCCCATGACAAAGACCGCGGACCTGCGCAAATGGCTTGCTGTAAATGGATATTGCTTTACAGAAGAACGGCTGGTGTGGGACAAGAATTACCTGTATCCCGTGCTGTGTGTGACGGGGGGAGAGTGCCCGCAGCTGACGGAATTGCAGGCGCTGACGGGCGTTTTGCTGGCAGATGACCCGCTGTACGGGGAGTACCTTGCCCAGCATAAGGAAAAGCTCCGCCGCACCGCGGAGGGCCTGCGCCGCAGCGGCAGGGAGGACGCTTTGTGCCGCGCCGAGGAGCTGGAAAAGCTGATTGGCGGCATTGGACAGATAAGGAGTACGACATGAGCACAGTACAGGACATCGAGGAATATCTGTACACATGGGCGCCCCGTGACCTGGCGGAGAGCTGGGATAACGTGGGGCTGCTGGTGGGCGACCCGGAGGCGGTCGTGGATACCGTCCTGGTGGCGTTGGACATCACGCCGCAGGTGGTGGCGGAGGCTGTCGAAAAAAACTGCCAGCTGATCGTGGCGCACCACCCGGTCATGAACTGCGCGTGGCACCAGGTGCAGACCGTCCGCACCGATGACCGGCAGGGGAGAGTGCTGACGGAGCTGATTCGCCACGGTATCGCGGCGATATGCATGCATACCAATCTGGACGCGGCGGAGGGCGGCGTCAACGACCTGCTGGCGGAAAAACTGGGGCTTTCCGGTCTGGAAATGCTGACGGAGGAAAAAATCGGCCGTATCGGCACGTTAAAATGTGAAATACCCCTTGTGGAGTTCACCCATTCTGTGATAGAATCTTTAGGATGCAACGGTCTGCGCTTTGTAGACGCGGGGCGGCCTGTCCAGCGGGTGGCGGTGGGCGGCGGTGCCTGCGGCTGCTATATCACCCAGGCCGTTGCCGCAGGCTGCGACACCTTTGTGACCTCCGACCTGAAGTACAACGACTTCCTGGACACGGAGGGGCTGAACCTCATTGACGCGGGACATTTCCCTACGGAGAACGTGGTGTGCCCCGCGCTGCGGGACCGGCTGGCAGAGGCATTTCCCACAGCCGACGTTTTATGTTCGACCTCGCACAGCCGTGAGGTCATCCAATACTGCATAAAGGAGAAGTAAACCATGTCAGGACATTCCAAGTGGCACAATATTCAAAAGACCAAGGGTGCGGCCGACGCCAAGCGCAGCGCCGCGTTCACCAAGATCGCCAAGGAGATCATCGTGGCCGTCAAGCAGGGCGGCAGCGGTGACCCCAACAATAACTCCCGTTTGGCCACCGTTATCGCCAAGGCCAAGGCGGCCAATATGCCCAATGACAACATCAAGCGTACCATCGACAAGGCGCTGGGCTCCGGCAATACCGACAACTACGAGGCCGTCACCTACGAGGGCTACGGCCCCTGTGGCGTGGCCGTGATCGTGGAGGCACTGACCGACAACCGCCAGCGTACCGCCCCCGAGATCCGCCACTATTTTGATAAGTTCGGCAAGGGCATGGGCGCCCAGGGCTGCGTCAGCTGGTCCTTCGACCGCAAGGGCGTCATCGTCATCGACAACGAGGAAGGCGAGCTGGACGAGGATATCGTGATGATGGACGCGCTGGACGCCGGCGCCGAGGATATGCAGGCCGACGGCCCCGTGTTCGAGATCACCACCGATCCCGACAGCTTCAACGACGTGGTCAAGGCGCTGGAGGAGAAGGGCTATACCTTCGAGAGCGCTGAGATCGAGATGGTGCCCCAGAACTACATCGTCATGACCGGCGAGGATGATGTCCGCAGCATGACGAAGCTCCTGGATATGCTGGATGACAACGAGGACGTGCAGAACGTCTGGCATAACTGGCAGCAGGATTGATAGAAAACATACGAAAGGCGGCCGTATGGCCGCCTTTTATCTATAAGGAGTGATCATTGACGATAGAAATAGAACGGATAGAGCGCAGCGGAAAAGCGTGTGCCGCGATACGCGGTACAGAGAAGGTCATCACCGATACACCAGCAAACCTCTGAGAGACTTTATGTACGAGAGCAACGAGGGCTGGGACGTGCATTTTGCAGCCACGGAGGATGAGGCTGTGGCAGCTATGACGAGATAAGATAAAAAAGAGACAGGGCTTCTGCCCTGTCTCTTTGCTGTTGTTACAGTGCCCGGACGCCGTCCATAATGATGGCACCGGCCAGAGCGGCCATTTCCTCCGGCGTTTCTCTTGCACCATTGGAGAGCCATTCCAGCGTCAGCGTCAGATTGCCCGACACGATGAAGGAACAGAAGTGATCCAGCCGTTCGGGGCTGCCGGAGTAGAAACGGGACAGGAAGTCCCGCAGGAAATAGCTGCGGAGGATGGAACAGATGCGCTCGGTGTATGCCCGGTCACCATTGGGACCCAGCAGTACAAGACAGAGGTCGGCGTTGTCCAGCGCGAAGCGGTACAGCTCCGTCAGGTAGGGGAAGGCGCTGACCTCCTTGTTGGCGTAGGCGTATTTCTTACAGACCAGGATCAGCCGCTCGGCCATCTCGTCCTCCAGCCGCTGCAGAAGGTCGCTGACGTCCTTATAGTGGATGTAGAACGTGCCGCGGTTGATGTCTGCACGCTCTGCCAGCTCCCGCACGGAGATGGACTTGGACGGTTTCTCCGTCATCAGATCCATCAGCGCCTGTCGAAGCTGTCTTTTTGTTTTCCTTACACGACGATCCACACCATGCTCTTCCACGTCAAAAACCTCCACTCTCCCGAAAAGTATCCAGTACACGACCACGTGTCGATTTTATCACAAATTTTCACCACGGACAAGTTTTTTTGCCTGTATTCGCCAAATTTCTTTTGCCCGTTCCGCGTCCACAGAGGCTTCTAAACCGGCTGACCGGCGCATAGATATAGGGCAACAGACAGGATTCGGAGGATGGCATTATGAAGGAGACAACGTCCATTTATCAGGATATGGCGCAGCGCACGGGCGGCAGCGTGTATATCGGCGTGGTGGGGCCTGTCCGCACGGGAAAGTCCACCTTTGTCAAGCGGTTCATGGAGACACTGGTGCTGCCCCACATCGACAACACCTACCGCCGCGACCGGGCGCAGGATGAGCTGCCCCAGAGCGGATCCGGGCGTACCATCATGACGGCGGAGCCGAAATTCGTGCCGGAGGAAGCCGTGCAGATCCAGCTGGAGGAGGGGGTGACCTTCTCCGTGCGGATGGTGGACTGCGTGGGGTATATGGTGGACTCCGCCGTGGGACAGTTCGAGGACCTGGCGCCGCGCATGGTGCGGACGCCCTGGTTCGACCATGAGATACCCATGACGGAGGCGGCGGAGATAGGGACCCGGAAGGTCATCACCGACCACGCCACCGTGGGTGTGGTGGTGACCACCGACGGTACGGTGACGGATATTCCCCGAGAGGATTACCGCGAGGCGGAGGAGCGGGTCATCCGCGAGCTGCAGGACATCGGAAAGCCCTTCCTGGTGCTGCTGAACTCCGCCCAGCCCGACAGCTCCCGCGCTGCAGCGGCGGCGGAGGAGATACGGGAGAAGTACGGCGTGGGCTGCCGCTGTGTGGACTGCCTGACTCTGACGGAGGAGGACATAGGCGGCATCATCCGGGATCTGCTGTATCAGTTCCCGCTGCAGGAGTTGGATGTGTTCCTGCCGGCCTGGGTGGATGCCCTACCGGGGGATCACCCCATCCGCAGCGGCCTGTACCAGGAGATCGGCGACGCGGCGTCCCAGCTGACGCGGATATGCGCGCTGCAGCCCTGCCTTGCGGCATTGGCGCAGGGGGAAAATGTGGAGGGAGCGACGTCCCGCTCTATCGAGCTGGGGAGCGGGGTGGCGCAAGTGGAAATATGTTTGCCCCGGAGATTGTTCTTTGACACGCTGAGCCAGCGCAGCGGCCTGCATGTGACCGACGACGGCGACCTGATGCAGCTTATAGGCGAGCTGGCGGAGGCTAAGCGGGAGTACGACAAGGTGGCGCCCGCATTGCAGGCGGCGCGCGAGACCGGCTACGGCATCGTCATGCCGGGAGTGGAGGAGCTGAATCTGGAGGACCCGGAGATCGTACGGCAGGGGGGCCGCTATGGCGTGCGTATGCGCGCCAGCGCGCCGTCCATCCACCTGATCCGCGCGGACATCGAGACCACGGTGTCGCCCATCGTGGGCAACGAGAAGCAGTCGGAGGATATGGTAAACTATCTGCTGCAGGAGTTCGAGGGCGATACCGGCAAGCTGTGGCAGTCCAATATCTTCGGGCGCAGCTTCCACGAGATCGTGGGGGAGGACTTGCAGGCAAAGCTGAAGCGTATGCCCGCCGACGCGCAGGCGAAGCTGCGGCAGGCGCTGGAACGAATTATAAATGAGGGCGGCGGGGGCTTGATCTGCATTATTTTGTGACACCTCCATAAAGCGCATGGCCGGACGCTGTCCGACTGTGCGCTTTTTAAGGAATCGGCTCATATCCGCATGATTTTTTGCTTGGAACCCCATGTTTACAAGGTTTGAAACGTATGGAACATTTGGCTCTGATTTACGCAATTTTTGAATTTTAAAGCAGAAAAATTGCATAAAAACTTTGAAAATTGTTTATATTTTTCTACTTTTGTAGTGACAAATTTTACTGAGATGATATAATGTACCTGGAACAAATACAGCCGCCTTGGGCGGGGAGATGAAGGAAGGATGATCACATGGGAATCAAAATCGGTATCAACGGCTTCGGCCGTATCGGACGGGTGGTGCTGCGCATACTTGCGGACGATCCGGAGCGCTTTGATGTCTGCGGTATCAACCTGCGCAAGGCGGATGTGGACTACATGGTCTATCTGCTGAAGTACGACTCGGTGTTCCGGAATTTCCCCGGCATCGTGGAGCATGCCGGCGGCGACCTTATCGTCAACGGCCGCAAGATCAAGGTGTACAGCGAGTCCGACGCCGCTATGATCAATTGGGCGGACTGCGGCGCGGAGTACATCATCGAGTCCACCGGCGCCAACAATACCACGGAGAAGGCCTCCCGCCACTTCAAGGGCGGCGCCAAGAAGGTGCTGCTGACCGCTCCCGCCAAGGACGATGCCACCCCCACCTTCGTGTTTGGTGTCAACAGCGACGAGTACCGCAGCGATATGCGTGTGGTATCCAACGCCAGCTGCACCACCAACTGCCTGGCACCGCTGGCCTACGTCATCCACAAGGAGTTTGGCATCGAGCAGTCCCTGATGTCCACCATCCATGCCTCCACCGCCAAGCAGAAGGCCGTGGACTCCCGTGGCGGCAGCGACTGGCGCACGGGCCGTTCCATCCTCAACAACATCATCCCCACCTCCACCGGCGCGGCCAAGGCCGTGGGCCGCGTTATCCCGTCCCTGAAGGGCAAGATGACCGGCATGGCCTTCCGTGTGCCCACGGCGGACGTGTCCGTGGTAGACCTGACTGCGCGGCTGAGCAAGACCGCCTCCTATGCCGATATTTGCTACGAGATACTGCACGCCTCCGAAACATACATGAAGGGCATCATCGGCTACACCCGCGACCAGGTGGTGTCCACCGACCTGATCGGCAATCCCTGCCCCTGCATCTTTGACGAGACCGCGGGCATCTCCCTGGACCAGGACTTCGTGAAGCTCATCGCCTGGTACGACAACGAGTGGGGCTACAGCAACATGGTGGTGCGTATGCTGGAGCACATGCACACCGTGGACGAGGCGGATGCCTTCGTGGTCAAGGAATAAGCGGTATACATACGTATCTCCCCCGGCACAGCCGGGGGAGATTTCTTGTCCGCGCCCTTGCCAAGCCGTCTGCGGCGTGGTATGATAGCAACAGGAAGAGAAGCGGGCAGGGAGGAGGATGTATTTATGCTTTTGGCCATCGACATCGGCAATTCCAACATCTCCGTGGGGCTGTTCGACCGACAGAAGGAGCTGAAGTTCCTGGCGTCCATCGACACCGACAGCCGCAAGACGGCGGATCAGATCAGCATCGACCTGATGAACCTGTTCACGCTGTACGGCTGCGACATCCACGAGGTCAGCGGCGCGATACTGTCCAGTGTGGTGCCGCCTATGAACTTTATGATGGAGAAGGCGCTGACCCGCCTGCTGGGCAAGCCCCCCATGGTGGTGGGCGCGGGCATAAAAACCGGCCTGAACATCCGCATGGAGTTCAACAGCCAGCAGCTGGGCGCGGACATCGTGGCCAACGCCGTGGCCGCGCTGGAGAAGTACCCGGTGCCCATTATCATGATCGACATGGGCACGGCCACCATCATTTCCTATATCTCCGAAAAGCGCACTTATGAGGGCGGGCTGATGTTCCCCGGTGTGCGCCTGTCGCTGGACGCGCTGTCCCACCACACGGCGCAGCTGCCCAATATTTCCCTGGAGCATCCCCGGCAGCTCATCGGCAAGAACACGGAGGAGTGTATGCGCAGCGGCATCGTCTACGGCACCGCCGGGATGCTGGACGGCGTTATTGACCGGATACGGGAGACGCTGGGCGGCGCGGAGCCTACCATCGTCGCCACCGGCTCCACCGCGCCGGTCATCGCACGGTACTGCCGCAACCGCGTGGTTTATGACAAGTACCTGCTGATGGAGGGGCTGTACGCCATTTACCAGAGGAACTGCAAGTGACATAATACATAGGGTAAAAATACTTGCATTAGAAATATATTTGTGTTAGAATAGTGTTGAAAGGAAGAAGCAGAGAAGTAAGAAAAGTCAGATATGATAGAAGCAAGATTCACGGAAAGGAGTTTATATGAAAAGACGATTGCTCACACTGCTGCTGGTCTGTCTAATGGTCTGCACCTGCATTGTCCCAGCCGCCGCATATACTCCGCAAGTCCGAGCCATTGATTCCAATGATCACAGCGGCATATCCATGACACCGGTCATGTCCTACAATGAACTGCTGGACTATATGGTCGAGGTGAAGCATTTTTCGAGGGAGGAAGCAGTACGGCTGCTTCCGAGAACAAGAGCTTCGGAGGGAAGCAGGATTCTCTCTGTCACGCTATCAGTAGAAAACAAGCCGACATATACGCCAACGCTCGACTTTTACTGCCACGTCTCCGTGGGCGATGGCGTTTGGGGCATACAGGACATCTACCTTGTTCAGATGGATCGAAGCTCCAACGGAATCACGAAACAGTTTTCTGGTGAGGTGAATGTCTGGCTGAGAGGACCGGAACGCATTGAATATGTTGTAAATGGAGATTTTTACAATTACGGTACCACTACTGTTTCAGCTGGAGGAAAAGTGCAAATTGGCATAGGGAGTGCGGCAACACTCGAGTTTTCTGCAACCGTGACAACTACTGATAACTGGTATGCCTATTGCTACAATAGTGCTATCAAACGCTTTACCTGAATATAGCATAAATCTAAAAACGGCTGGAAAGTAGAAATACTTTCCAGCCGTTGTGCTATACGGGGGGTTACTTTGCCAGCACCTTTTTCAGCTTGGCAAACCGGGGCAGGGAGTCCTGCTTGGGCAGGTCGGGCTCACCCTGAATGAGAGGCAGCGCGTACTCGACGAACTGGCGGTTCACGCCGTTGCCCTCCTCGTTGATCCACTCGCGGGGGATCTTCTTCTCCACGTTGGCCACCTCGATGAGGGGGATGAGCTTGGTGCGGCAGGCGTACTTGCCGTTCTGCACGCCGCGCTCGAAGCCGATCATGCGGCCGTTGATGCCGTTGACGGCGTTCTCCACAGCCACTTTGCCGGCCATGTAGGACTCCTCGATGTCGGTCTCGCTGGCCAGATGGGCGGCGCAGCGCTGCAGCAGATTCAGCTCGATGCCGCGGACCTTGGCGCCGGTCTCCTCCTTCAGCACCTGGGCCAGGATGGCGGCCAGACCGCCCAGCTGGGCGTGGCCGAAGCCGTCGTTGGCGGCCACCTTGGCCTCGGACACGAAGTCACCGTTTTCGTAGTGGATACCCTCGGACACGGCAACGATGCAGTTGCCGGTGGCGTTGTAGACCTTCTTCACATCCTCGATGAACTTGGGCATGCTGAAGTCAGTCTCGGGCAGGTAGATCAGGTCGGGGCCGGCGCCGTACTCGCTGGCCAGGGCGGAGGCGGCGGTGAGCCAGCCGGCGTGACGGCCCATGATCTCCACCACCACGATCATGCCCTTGTCGTACACGTGGGCGTCCTGATAGACCTCCATGATGGAGGTGGCGATATACTTGGCAGCGGAGGCGTAGCCGGGGCAGTGGTCGGTGCCGAACAGGTCGTTGTCGATGGTCTTAGGCACGCCCATCACGCGGCAGTCATAGTCCACGGACTGCATGTACTGGTTGATCTTGTTGCAGGTGTCCATGGAGTCGTTGCCGCCGTTGTAGAAGAAGTAGCGGACGTTGTGCTTCTTGAATACCTCAAGAATGCGCTTGTAGTCGGTGTCGTCCAGCTCAGGGTCGGCGATCTTGTAGCGGCAGGAGCCCAGTGCGGAGGAGGGGGTGTACTTCAGCAGGCGCAGTTCTTCGGGGTCCTCCTGACCCATGTCAAACAGACGGTCGTTAAGGACGCCCATGATGCCGTGCTCCGCGCCCAGCACCTGGGTGATGGCGCCGGACTTCAGCGCCGTGTCGATGACGCCGTAGGCGCTGGCGTTGATGACGGAAGTGGGGCCGCCGGACTGGCCGATGATACACGCTCCGCGCAGTTCTTTCATATTCACATACCTCCAAAAGCGGAATTTTAGTGTTTACATCGGGTATTCTACCATGTAGAATAGCGGTTGTAAACAGTTTGTGCTTGCAAAAACGGAAAAATATGATACAATAGGAACGTTCCATACAACACCCGTGAAATTGCAAAATTTTTCATAAAGGAGACTTTGACATGGCACTGGTAACTTCCAAGGAAATGTTCGCCAAGGCTTATGATGGCGGTTACGCCATCGGCGCGTTCAACGTCAACAACATGGAGATCGTACAGGGCATCACCGAGGCCTGCCAGGAGGAGCACGCTCCCGTTATCCTGCAGGTCAGCAAGGGCGCCCGCGCTTACGCCAACCACACCTATCTGGTGAAGCTGGTGGAGGCGGCAGTGGAGACCTGCCCCGACATCCCCATCGTGCTGCATCTGGACCACGGCCCCGACTTTGAGACCTGCAAGAGCTGCATCGACGGCGGCTTTACCTCCGTCATGATCGACGCATCCTCCAAGCCTTTTGCCGAGAATATCGAGATCACCCGCAAGGTGGTGGAGTACGCCCACGACCACGGCGTCGTCGTGGAGGCGGAGTTGGGCACGCTGGCCGGCATTGAGGACGATGTGAAGGTGGCCGCCCATGCCGCGTCCTATACCCGCCCCGAGGAGGTGGAGGAGTTCGTGGCCAAGACCGGCTGTGACTCCCTGGCCATCGCCATCGGCACCAGCCACGGCGCGTATAAGTTCAAGCCCGAGCAGTGCACCGTCAATGAGAAGGGCATCCTGGTGCCGCCTCCCCTGCGGTTCGACGTGCTGGAAGAGGTCAGCAAGCGCCTGCCCGGCTTCCCCATCGTGCTGCACGGGTCTTCCTCCGTGCCGCAGGACTATGTGAAGATGATCAACGAGCACGGCGGCAAGATGCCCAACGCCATCGGCGTTCCCGAGGAGCAGCTGCGTCAGGCTGCCCGCCTGTCCGTGTGCAAGATCAACATTGACTCCGACCTGCGTCTCGCCATGACCGGCACCATCCGTCAGTTCATGGACGAGCATCCCGACAAGTTCGATCCCCGCGAGTATCTGAAGCCCGCCCGCGCCAACATCAAGGAGCTGGTACGCCACAAGCTGGTGGACGTGCTGGGCTGCGCTGGCAAGGCGTAAACGACTGTACAAAAAATCTCCCGGCTCCGCAGAGCCGGGGGATTTTTTCAGTTGTATGCGCTGTCAAGAAAGCACCATATTGTTATACGATCTCCACCACGCGCCAATAGCCGTCACCGTATTTTTCCAGTTTCCAGAGTACGATATGGTCTATTGCGCCCGTGCTGGTGTATGTGCTGAGGTCATGTGTCTTATCAAAGCGCTGGTATCCGTATTTGACCCACATTTTCCCGGAATCTCCGCTGAAATGTGCCGACAGCAGGTCGATGTGATAGATGGTCAGCATTTTGCCGGCGTCCATCTCCGGGACGCAGTAACGTACCAGCGCACCCATGGCATAGGCAGCCTCGTCCCTCGGCATTGCCAGAACATCGTTGTATATTTCCTCCTCTGAATACTCAAATACGATGTGTGCGTTGCTCAGAACAGCCTCTGCCTTGTCCTGGTCGGAATAATCTCCCTTGAACAGCAGCGCCATGCGGTCGCTGAAGGTATATCCCTTGGTGTTGCTGACGTCCGCCAGATAGTCGATGGAGTTGAGCCGCAGCATCAGCGTCACCAGCAGCACCACCGCCGCCGTAATAAAGATGGCGCACCACGTCTGCTTCCGCAGCTTCTTTTTCAGCGTCCGCAGAACGCCGGCTTCACCGGTGCGCTGCTCCGTGTCCGCGTCAGTGGGAGCGGACGGCTCTTCACCGGCGGACAGTGCGCGGCATTCTTCGCATGTATCCAGATGCTCTTTGACAAAGGCGGCGCTGTCCTCGCTGAGCATGCCCTCCGCATACAGCGGCAGCAGGTCGCGGACGATACTGCATTCATTTTTCATTGTTGCTGTCCTCCAATCTGTTTTTTATCATGTTTCTGGCACGGTGGTAGGTGACGCATGCCCAGTTATCCGACTTGGCGAACAATTCACCGATCTGCTTATAAGACAGCTCGGCGTATACCCGCCACATGAACACCTCCCGGTACGGCTCCGGCAGGTCATGCAGAATAGCCTGTATCTGCCGGGCTTCCTCCCGTGCGCCGATCAGCTCCTCGGGGGTATCCGCACAGCCCACAGACTCCGGCAGTTCTTCCAGCGGAGTGGTATGCTTTTCCTTCCGCAGATAGGTATAATAGCAGTTCTTGGCGATCTGGCACAGCCATACCCGCATGTCGCAGCTGCCCCGGAATTTTCCGATGGAGCGCAGCGCCTTAAAGAATGTCTCGCTGGTGATCTCCTCGGCTACATGCTCACTGCCGGATAGCTTCAGAATGTAGCGGTATACATCCCGGAAGTACAGGTCATAGACCTGCTCGAATTCCATCCGCTGTCACCTCCTTTGTTTATATGACGCGCGGCTCGGCGGAATCTTACAAATTATTTCGATTTTGGGGGACAGCGAAAGCGGCGGCACGGATATCATCCGTGCCGCCGCCGATAATAATAACTGTAAATTATATCCGCTTTACAGGGTCTCCTTGATCTTGAGCGCGATCTGATCCGCCGTCAGGCCGTACTCGCGCAGCACGTCGGCGGCCTTGCCGGACTGGCCGAACTGGTCGTTGACGCCGATCTTGCGGAACTTGCAGCAGACCTTGCCCATCAGCACATCGGCCACGGCGTCACCCAGGCCGCCGATGACACTGTGCTCCTCGACGGTGACGATGTTGCCGCACTTCTGCGCGTACTCGGTCACGCAGGCGGCGTCAATGGGCTTGACGGTGTGGACGTTGATGACGCTGATCTCAATGCCCTCGGCGGCAAGGAGCTTCGCGGCCTCAAGCGCCTCGTTGACCATCAGGCCGCAGGCGAACACCGCTGCGTCCTTGCCCTCGCGCAGCACATTGGCCTTGCCGATCTCAAAGGGATAGTCCTCCTCGAACACCGGGGTGGCCAGACGGGCCAGACGCATGTAGGCGGGGCCCTGGAACTCCGCCAGGGCAAAGGTGGCCTTCCGCGCCTCGTTGGCATCGGCGGGCACGATGACGGTCATGCCGGGGATCAGCCGCATAAGGCCGATGTCCTCGATGGCCTGGTGGCTGCCGCCGTCCTCGCCCACGGAAACGCCGGCGTGGGAGCAGCAGATCTTCACATTGAACTTGGGGTAGGCGATGGAGTTGCGGATCTGCTCATAAGCGCGGCCCGCGCCGAACATGGCGAAGGTGGAGCAGAAGGGGATGAGCCCCATGGTGGACAGGCCGGCGCCCACATTCATCATGTTGCCCTCGGCGATGCCGCAGTCGAAGAAGCGCTCGGGATGCGCCGCTTTGAAATACTTTGTCATGGTCGCACCAGCCAGATCGGCGTCCAGCACCACGACCTTTTCGTTCTTTTCACCCAGCTCTACCAGCGCTTTGCCGTAGGCCTCGCGGGTGGCGATCTTTTCACTCATGGCTCAGTCCTCCAATTCCTTCAGTGCCTGCTGCCGCTGTTCCTCGTTGGGCGCCTTGCCGTGCCAGCCTACCTGGCCCTCCATGAAGGACACGCCCTTGCCCTTTACCGTGTGGGCGAGGATGGCCTTGGGCTTGCCGGGGGTCACGGGCGCGCTCAGCGCGCTCTCGATGGCGTCCAGATCGTGACCGTCGAGCTCGTACAGGTCAAAGCCGAAGGCGCGGAGCTTCGCGGACATATCGCCCAGAGACATGACCTCGTCGTTGCTGCCGTCGATCTGCAGACCGTTGTTGTCCACGATGACGGTCAGGTTGTCCAGCTTATAGTGTGCGGCGGACATGAGAGCCTCCCAGATCTGGCCCTCCTGACACTCGCCGTCGCCCAGCAGCGCGAACACCTTGGTGTCCTTGCCCTGCAGCTTGGCACCCAGCGCCATGCCCACGGCGATGGAGCAGCCCTGGCCCAGCGAGCCGGTGGAGGCGTCCACGCCGGGGACCTTCTTGCAGTCGGGGTGGCCCTGCAGGATGCTGTGCAGCTGGCGGAAATCCTTGAACTCGTCACGGCTGATGAAGCCCAGCTCCGCCAGCACGGCGTAGTAGCAGGGGGCCGCGTGGCCCTTGCTGAGCACGAAGCGGTCGCGCCCCTCCCAGTGGGGCTTTTCGGGGTCGATGCGCATGTGGTTGTAGAATACGCTTGCCATCAGTTCCACGGCGGACAGGGAGCCGCCGGGATGACCGCTGCCGGCATTGGCGGTCATGTTGATGATGTCCCGGCGCATCTGACGGCAAACGCCGGACAATTCTGCTTTATTCATGGGAGACCTCCATTCCATGTTCTTCTAACCAAATAGAATATAGCATTTCCAAGGTAAAGTCAATGTAAGGCTGCAAAAGTATGGAAAAATTTGCGCACCGGGGCAGGGAAGGGGGCATAGAATGACCCAAAGGGGGATGCCGTATGCTTTTTCGTCCGTATGACCGGCTGAAGGCGGTGATCTACGCCCATCGCTGGGCGTATAGCCGCAACCCGGCCTTTTACGATTTTGAAGAGATCGGCGGCGACTGCACCAATTACGCCTCGCAGTGTATCTACGCCGGTACCGGGGTCATGAATTTCACGCCCACCTATGGCTGGTACTACATCAGTCCGGACGACCGGTCGCCGTCCTGGGCGGGGGTGGAGTACCTGCGGAATTTCCTGGTGCGGCCGGAGCGCTCGCCCGGCCCCGTGGCCCAGGAGACACTGGATTTGTCCCGCGCCCGGCTGGGCGATGTGATACAGCTGGTCTTTGACGGCGGCGATACGTTCCAGCACTCGCCGGTGGTGGTGCAGCCCAGCTCCGACGGCGATCCGGCGAAGATACTGGTGGCGGCGCACAGTGCGGACGTGGACTGGCGGCCGCTGGATACCTACGATTTTACGGCTTACCGGGTACTGCACATACTGGGTGCCTACACGGCGTAGGAGCAGAAAAGACGGAGGTCATTCCTCCGTCTTTTTGTTGTCCGTATCCGGGATTTTTTCTTTTATTTTAACGTGTGACAAGGGGTTTGCCTTTGCAGCCACACGCAACGCCTCGTTGTCGATATGGGTGTAGATTTCCGTGGTGTTCAGATGCTCGTGGCCCAGGACCTCCTGCACGGCCTTCACGTCCACGCCGTTCTGCAGCATCAGCGTGGCTGCCGTGTGGCGCAGCTTGTGGCTGGAGTATTTTTCGCTGTCCAGCCCGGCGGCGGACAGGTGCTTTTTCACCAGCGCGTGTACCATAGAGCGGCTGATGCGCTTGTTCTGACCGGAGAGGAACAGGGCGTTTTTGTCCTTGCCGGTGATGGGCCGCCGCACCGCCAGGTACTGCGCCAGCGCGTCCTTGCAGGCCTGGTTCAGGTACACCACCCGCACCTTATTGCCCTTACCCAGCACGCGCAGCGCATCGTCGTGGATGTCCGTGATGTCCAGCCCGATCAGCTCGGAGATACGCAGTCCACAGTTCAAGAACAGCGTCAGGATGCAGTAATCCCGCTCACGGTTGGCGCCGTCCACGGACTCCAGAAGGGAGAGGGACTCGTTCAACGTCAGGTAGCGGGGGAGGGATTTCATCTGCTTGGGCGTGTCCACGTCCTTGCAGGGATTTTCCTCCAAAAGATGTCGTTTGTTGCAAATATAGTTGAAAAAAGAGCGAATAGTGGCTAATTTACGGGCGCGGGAGGCAGAATTCAGGCCTTTGTTAGAATTTTCACTATTGAGATGTTGTACGCGGTCACGGCTGAGATACGTCAGATAACTGTAAATATCCGTCAGAGTGATGCGGGAGATGAAGTTGATGTCCACGTCGCGGATGTCGATTTCGTCCAGCCGTTTGTCCGCCAGCAACGGGTCGCGCTGCTGCTTCAGGTACCGGAAGAAATTCCGCATATCCAGGTAGTATTCGTCCACGGTGCGCTGAGAGTGCGCTTTGATGGTCTCGTGGTAGCTGAGAAAGTCCAGCAGCAGCTGGGGCGAATCGATGCGGTAATCCATATATGTAATGCTTTGAAAAAACGGCGGCGGGTGTGCGGGTCAGTATCCCGTGCAGGCGGCTTGCGGCGCACCAGGCTGGTGGTATCGGGCCTGTACCGTGCGCTCGGGGCAAGCTGGGGCAAAAACGGGCCTGCTGTGCCAAAAAGGGCATTTACCCTCCACCCGATTGAACAAAATTTTTATTTTGTTCAATCATGCATATTGCCTCAAAGCTCCTCCTTCCTGCGGGTATCGGTGGCAACATCGTAGCAGACGGGTGCGAGGAAGTCAAGATTGAACAAAACGGGGGTCACACTTTCTCTTGTGACTCCATGTACGCAAGCACCTTCCTATCGCACTGCGCCCGCTTCCACCAGCCAATACAGATCATCAAAAAGCCTACGATGAAAACCGCCGTCCGGACTGATGACGCCGGAGCAAGAACGCAGGAAGCCACCAAACCTGTGCCGGCGCCAGTGAAGAAGCTGGTAACAGATTGTTCCCGCTTGACTTTTCCTAGGACCCTCTCCCTGTCGATCACCTTTACCATTGCCGTATCTCCTTTCAGCAGAGTATCGAGGGATACCCCAAATCGATCGCTTATCGCTATAAGAGTCTGCAAGTCGGGGTAGCTTTTGCCATTTTCCCAATTTGAGACTGTCTGCCGCGTTACATGGAACATTCCGCCGAACTGCTCTTGCGTTAATTGCTGTTCTCGGCGGACAGATGTGATCTGATCTCCGATGTTCATATGCGTTCCTCCTTTCTTGAGTATCATTATGGAGGAAACAGTACGAAAAGTAAAGCAACGAGCCTTTTACATTGCCCGATATACTAACAAAGGACGGCATGCGCCGTCCTCTGTTGGTCGTTGGTATTCACTTCTCCCCTCTCCCCTTTTTACGGGGCTTGGGGACGGGAGTGGCGGCTTCCGCCAATGTCAGGACGCGCTCCGTCAGGTTGCGGTCTTCAATGTCCAGGATATAGCTCTCTTTCGCGCCCTCGTAGGGGCAGCCGCAGGGGGCATTTGCCATTATTTCGTCCAAAACCGGCAGCTTTTTCACGAAAACGGTGTTATCGCAGAGGGTGAGTATCGGCTTATCGTTCAGATAGACCATGTACTCCCCGAACATCTTCTTGCTGCGTATCTCCCACAGGGGCGGCAGCTGTTCCAGAACGAAGGCCAGGTAGTCCTGTGTGGTAGCCATGTTACGCCTTCAGGCAGCGCAGGACAGCCATGAGGATGGAGTAATACTTGCTGTCGGGGGTATCGGCGCGGCTGGTGATGACCACCGGGCAGGAGGCGCCGCAGATGGTGCTGGCCATGGTCTTGCCGGCGATGTAGGTGCAGGCCTTATACAGCACGTTGCCGATCTCGATATAGGGCACCAGCAGGATGTCCGCCTGGCCGGCCACGGGGTCGTGGATGGCCTTGTGCTTCACGGACTCCATGGAGATGGCGCCGTCCAGCGCCAGAGGGCCGGAGATGACGCAGCCGGGCACGCCGCGCTCGGCGATGGCCTTGGCGGACACGGTGGAGGGCATCTTCTCGGTGACGTTCTCCACGGCGGACAGCACGGCTACCTTGGGGCAGTCAATGCCTAGGGCCTTGGCCACGGGCAGGGCGTTCTCCACGATACCGATCTGGGTGTCCACATCGGGGGCGATGTTGATGGCAGCGTCGGTGATCATCACGAAGCGGCCCTCATACTCAAAGATGCCGCACTGGCTCACCAGGCGCTTGCCGCTGGCGGGGATCAGGCCTGTCTCCTTGTTCAGGATGGCGCGGGCAAAGTTGGAGGTCTGCAGAATACCCTTCATGGGGATATCCGCCTTGCCCTCGCGCACCAGCTGCACCGTCAGCTTGGCGGCGTCCAGCTCCTCGCCGTCGAAATCCACGATCTCGTAGTCGTTCTCGCTCTCGCCCATCTCGTGGAGCATGGCGATGATCTCGTCCTTCTTGCCTACCAGTGTGCCCTCGACCACGCCCTTGCGGCGGGCGTTGACCACGGCGGACAGAGCTGGCTCGTCATGGGCATTGGCCAGCGCGATGCGCTTCTTCATGCCGCAGCCCAGCACATAGGCTTCCAATTCCTTGAAAGATGTAAACATTTCCTTTTACCTCCGTTTTTGGCTCCCATTTCCCCGGAAACCATCTTTTGACGGGCCCATTATACCCCCTGCGGGCGGAAAAAACAACCGTAAATTCCGGACCGTTTCCCCTCCCTGCCGTAAAACTTCTTGCAATACCGGCGCGTTTACGGTATACTGGTAAAAAAGCACGGGGAGGACGCTGTCTATGTTCTGGGATTTTCTGTTTTATGGTATCTGTATCGTGATGGGCATACTGCTTATCGCGCTGACCGTCTATCGTATCGACTGGGCGCGTCACCCTGAGAAATACAAGGACATCGCCGGGGACGAGGATCCCCAGAAGGCCGAGTACCGCAAGAAAAAAGAGGCGGACAAAAAAGCCGCCGCACAGAAGGCCAAGGAGAAGGAAAAGCAGCTCAAGCGCCAGAAGCGCGTGGATAAGCTGAACCACTACCGCGCCATCAACGGCAAGGGGCCTGTGGGCATGGACGGCAAGCCCATTGACAAGAAGAAAAAGTAAGGGATATACCACGCCCCCGGCACTCGCTTGTGCCGGGGGCACTTTTTCATTTTCGCTTCCAAAAAACAAACGGCAGGCCGCCGATGAGTACCGCCGCGATCAGGGAGACCGCCGCCTTAAAGGGCCAGAGGATTTTCAGTGTTTCCACAAAGACCACGGCCGGCTCCGCCTCCAATTTGATGCGGAATCCGGGAATAGCAAAGCTCATGATCATGTATACCGCGATAAAGGTAACGATGGCTAAAATAAGAGAACACATTTTACGCTTCATAGCAAGCCCTCCTCGTTCATGACATACCGATGCTTCTGCCTCTCATTATAGCAAAAGTATACCAAACAGCAGAAAAATGTCAATTACAAAAGAGTTACACGACAGTAACAGTTGATCTCATAGAATGGAGCGCCGCAGGCCAAACTACGGCAAAGGAGTGATGGTATGATCCCCTGTACCGATACCTGCTGCTGGCAGCAGGGCGGCGAGTGTACGCTGGACACCTGCGACAACGCCGTGGGACAGCCCAGCGCGGAGCACCCCTGCGTCCACTATCTGCCTATTTCCCCTGCGCCAGCAGACGCAGCGCACGGGAGATATTCTCCACTGGCAGCAGCTCCAGACCGGCAGGCGCCTTCAGGTCCTTGACCCTGTGGGCGGGCACCATGCACTGGGTGAAGCCAAGGCGCCGTACCTCGGACAGGCGCTGCTCCATGTGGGTGATGCTGCGTATCTCGCCGGAGAGGCCCACCTCCCCTACCGCCGCCATGGTGCCGGGCACCGGCTTGTCCAGATAGCTGGAAGCGATGGCCACCACTGCCGCCAGGTCGGCGGCGGGCTCGTCCAGCGTCAGGCCGCCGATGATATTCAGATAGGCGTCGCACTGGCTGACCTTCAGGTTGCCGCGCTTTTCCAGCACCGCCAGCAGCATGGCCGCGCGGTTATAGTCGAAGCCGTTGCTGCTGCGCAGAGGCCGCGCCCCGGCGCAGGGCGCCAGCAAGGCCTGCACCTCCGCCAGCACGGGCCGCGCGCCCTCCATCACGCAGGTGACGCAGGTGCCGGAGGCATCGGCGGGGCGGCCGGAAAGCAGCATCTCGGAGGGGTTCTCTACCTCACGGAGCCCGGCGTCCAGCATCTCGAATACGCCGATCTCGTTGGTGGCGCCGAAGCGGTTCTTCGCCGCCCGCAGGATGCGGTAGGTCATGTGGCGGTCGCCCTCGAAGTACAGCACGCAGTCCACCATGTGCTCCAGCACCTTGGGACCGGCGATGGAGCCCTCCTTGTTCACGTGGCCGATGACGAACACCGTGACGCCCTGCCCTTTCGCCAGCTGCATCAGGGCCATAGTGCAGTCCTTCACCTGGCCTACACCGCCGGCAGGCGAATCCAGCTCCTCGTTGTACAGCGTCTGGATGGAGTCCACGATGAGGATGTCGGGCTGCTCCTCGCTGACGCACTCCAGCACGTCGCCCAGCCGTGTCTCGGACAGGACGAACAGGTTGGCGCTGTCCACGTGCAGGCGCTCCGCCCGGAGCTTCAGCTGCCGGGTGGATTCCTCGCCGGATACATACAGCACCTTGGCAAACTGCCCCAGCTGCTGGCATATCTGCAGCATCAGCGTGGACTTGCCGATGCCGGGGGCACCGCCCACCAGCACCAGGGAGCCCTTTACCGCGCCGCCGCCCAGCACCCTGTCCAGTTCCCCCATGCCGGTGGAGAAGCGGATCTCCTCATCCGTCTGCATCTCTGTAATGCGCGAGACCTTTACAGGTGCTTTCGGGCGGGAGGCTTTGCCGCTTTTGGAGGGGCGCTCCGCCGCCTGCTCCACCATGGAGTTCCACGCGCCGCACACGGTGCAGCGGCCGGACCACTTGGGGCTCTCGCTGCCGCACTCCGTGCAGAAGAATACCGTCTTTGTTTTCATGTCCATCCCTCATTCGTACAGTATTGGCTGAAGCCCGCCGCGATAACGGCGGCAAGCTGTAATTGATATTCCGCCGTCTGCAGCCGCGCCGTTTCCTCCGGGCTGGAGAGGAACCCGCACTCCACCAGCACCGCCGGGCAGGCCGCGTGCTTCATCAGGTAGATGCTGTCGTCGATGCGCCGGGCGTCCTTCTCCCGGTCGTTCACCGCGCCGTTCAGGGCGGCCTGGATGTGCCGGGCCATGGCCTCCGCGCTGCCCTGCCCGTTGTGGAAGGACTGGGCGCCGCGGACGCCGGGATGCCCCGGCAGGGAGTTCTGGTGGATGCTGATGAGCCGCGCGTCGGGATAGCCGTTCACCAGTGCCACGCGGTTCTGGGTGTCGGAGACCTTCTGCTGCCGCAGGGTAGCGGAGGAGTCGTCGCACAGGGAGGACTCCCCTGCCCTGGTCAGCGTCACCGTGTGGCCGCAGAAGGCCAGCACACCGCCCAGGCGCTGGGCGATAGCCAGGTTCAGGCCGCTCTCGGCCACGCCGCTGTCCGACACGGCGCCGCCGTCGGCGCCCCCGTGTCCTGCGTCCACGACGACCACACGCTGCGGGGGCGGCTCCGTGGTCGCGGAGACCTCCGCCGCGCTGGGGCGCGGCCACAGGACGGCGCCGGTACACAGCACCGCGCACAGCAGACCGGTCAGCAGATGTTTTTTCCGTATCAGCAGTACCATTGTGATCTCCCCCGTTTCAGGAGAGTGTATGTGTCGCACCACCATTGTAGCACAGACGGGGGAAAATGAAAATGCTTTTCTTCACCGCGCCGCCCTCCGGAACATAGTATGTATCGAGCCGCTTCCGGGCGGCTCTACTACCGACAAAAGGAGGAACTTCTCTTGTATACAGAGAGAACTGCGGCGGCACAGGCCGCCCGGGCGGAGACACAGCCCGCCTGCACCGAGGGCACCGGTCAGCTGCCGGCCTGCGGCGCGCTGGCGTTTCCCTATGTGGCGGTGCAGGGCAGCGACCCCGTCCGCTACGACGACCAGGAGGCGCTGCGGCAGGGCACGCTGTTTCCCGGCCTTGACCTGCCCTTCCACAAGGAGCTGCGCTCACGCTTCCCGCAGGTGGACGGTGCGCTGCTGGAGCTGATGGCGCTGGATTTTGCCATCGATGAGCTGGGGCTGTACCTGACCACGCACGCCGATGACCAGCAGGCACTGGAGCTGTACTGGTCGTATATCCGTCTGGGTCAGGAGGGGCGGAAGAAGTACCAAGAGCAGTGCGGGCCGCTGCTGCAGACGGACATCACGCCGGGCAGCTATAAGTGGCTGAACGACCCGTGGCCGTGGGAGAAAAGGGGGAACTGAGTCATGTTTGTCTACGAGAAAAAGCTGCAATATCCCGTGAAGATCAAGAACCCCAACCCCAAGCTGGCGGCGGTCATTATCAGCCAGTACGGTGGCCCTGACGGCGAATTGGGCGCATCCCTGCGCTATCTCAGCCAGCGGTACTCCATGCCCTACGCCGAGCTGAAGGGCCTGCTGACCGACATCGGCACAGAGGAACTGGGGCATCTGGAGATGGTGGGGACCATCGTGCATCAGCTGACCCGCGACCTGTCTGATGAGGACATCCGCACCGCCGGGTTCGACGCCTATTTTGTGGATCACACCACCGGCGTCTATCCCACTGCTGCCTCCGGCTTCCCGTGGACTGCCGGCTCCATTGCCGTCACCGGCGACATGATCGCCGACCTGACCGAGGACCTGGCCGCGGAGCAGAAGGCCCGCCTTACCTATGACAACATCCTGCGTCTTTCCGACGATCCGGATGTCAACGACGCCATCAAGTTCCTGCGCGCCCGCGAGATCGTCCATTTCCAGCGCTTCGGCGAGGGCCTGCGCCTGGCGAAGGACCGCCTGAACGAGAAGAACGTCTACTTCATGAATCCGTCCTTCGACAAGTGACACAGGGCAGATAAAAACATCCCCCCGGCTGCTGCCGGGGGGTGTTTTTTATCTGCTCTTTCCGTTGGCCTTATCCTGCTGCTTTTTAAGCCGTTCACCGACCTTCTTCATCAGCTTCAGGCACAGCGCCGAGCTGGCGGCCAGCAGAGCCGTACCGGCCAGAAATTCCTTCTTTTTCATACGCGGCCTCCTTCGTTGTGGTTTCGGTTTATGGTAGTATACCACAAGGGCCGGCTGTTTGTAAAGCGCAGGGATGGCATTTTCACCGAACGGTTCAACATATTGCGGAAGTTTGTCGAATGATTCACATTTTATGGGAATTTTTAAGCACATTTTCGTTGTGGATTTGACGGTATAACGCCCCTGATTTTTGGCGGGTTCACCAAAAATCAACGCGGTGCCGATTTCGGCCATACCTCTTTATTTACTTTGCTTCTGAATTGTGCTTTAATATCATTGTACGTTCGGGCACTATGTGCCTTGACAAAATTTGAGGAGGAAAAGATACATGGTACAGTTTGCAAGTAGAATGGATCTGCTGAAGGGCTCCGAGATCCGCGAGCTGCTGAAGCTGACGGCACAGCCCGACATCATCTCTTTCGCCGGCGGTATGCCCGCTCCCGAGCTGTTCCCCGTGGAGCAGATGATGGCAGCTTCCGAGGCGGTCCTGAAGGAGAACGGCCGCGTGGCTCTACAGTATTCCAGCACTGAGGGCTATCCCCGCCTGCGTGAGCAGATCGCCGAGCGTATGCTGGCCAAGAACAACATCCGCACCGACAAGGATCACATCCTGGTGACCTCCGGTTCTCAGCAGGGTCTGGATTTCTCCGCCCGCGTGTTCCTGAACCCCGGTGATGTCGTCCTGCTGGAGAGCCCCTCCTACCTGGGCGCCGTCAACGCGTTCAAGGCCTGCGAGCCCAAGTTCATCGAAGTGCCCACCGACGACGGCGGCATGATCATGGAGGAGCTGGAGAAGATCCTGGCCACTACCGAGCGGGTGAAGATGATCTACGTTATCCCTGATTTCCAGAACCCCACTGGCCGTACTTGGGACCTGGATCGCCGTCATAAGTTCATGGACATCGTCAACAAGTACGAGATCCCCGTTATCGAGGACAACCCCTACGGTGAGCTGCGCTTCGAGGGCGAGTACATGCCCGCTCTGAAGAGCTTGGACACCAAGGGCCTGGTGGTCTATCTGGGCACCTTCTCCAAGATCCTGGCGCCCGGCTACCGTCTGGGCTGGGTCTGCGCCGAGGATGAGATCCTTGCCAAGTACAACTTCATGGAGCAGGCCGCTTCCCTGCAGGCTTCCACCATCGGCCAAATGGAGACTTCCAAGTGGATCGATATGTTCGACCTGGACGCCCACGTCAACACCATCCGCGAGTGCTATCGCAAGCGCCGCGCCGTGATGCTGGAGACCCTGGCCAAGGAGCTGCCCGAGCCCTGCACCTTTACCCGTCCCGACGGCGGTCTGTTCGCCTGGGTGGTCCTGCCTGAGTACATGGACGCCAAGGAGCTGCAGATGAAGTGCCTGGCCAAGAAGGTCGCCTTTGTTCCCGGTGGTTCCTTCTTCCCCAATGGCGGTCACGAGAACACCATGCGTCTGAACTACAGCTGCATGCCCGAGGAGAAGATCGTCGAGGGCATCACCGCGCTGTGCCAGACCATCCGCGAGAATCTGCGCTAACTGTTACAGAACAAGGAGAAGACGCATCCCATGAAGCACGTAAAAGTCCTTATCGGCAACTATGGCAGCGGCAAGAGCGAGCTGGCGCTGAACTTCGCCATGCAGGCGGCCGCCCGCGGCGACAGAACGGAGCTGCTGGACCTGGATATGGTCAACACCTACTTCCGTCTGACCGAGCGCGGCAAGCTGGTGGAGCAGAAGGAGATACGCCTGGTGTCCCCTAACTTTGCCTGCTCCGGTATCGAAACGCTCTCCCTCCCTGCCGAGGTGTCGTCCGCATTCGTTCTGGATTGGGACACCGTTATCTTCGACGTGGGCGGCGACGACGTGGGTGCCACGGCGCTGGGCCGCTACCATCAGGATTTTGTTGACCTCGAGCCCGGTGCGCTGGAGGTACTGAACGTTGTGAACATCCGGCGGCCCCTGGCCGGCACGGTGGAGAAGCTGCTCCATCTGCAGGACGGCATGCAGACCCATGCGCGTCTGAAGATCACCGGCATGATCAACAACACCAATCTGGCTACCGCCACCACCGCCGAGGATCTGTGGGATGGCTACCAGATGCTCCGTGAGGTCTCCGACCTCACGGGCATCCCGGTCTCCTATACCACAGGCAAGAAGGAGTTCCTGGACGCCTTCCTGGCGCGGGACCCCGACCCGAAATATGTGGGCAGGCCCATTCCCATCGATGTGTATATGCACCGCGACTGGGATTCCTACATCGAGTACGGCCTGAACACCAAGAATCCTCATAAGGATATGTATTAAACCCGGTTACTTCCCTGCACAAAGGGATCGTAATAACACAGCAAACACAGCATCGGAAAAGGAATTAAGAAAAGAGGTGTAAAGAGAGTGGTAAGAGTTACCATCGACGAAAATCTTTGCAAGGGCTGCGGTCTGTGTGCAAGAGCTTGTCCCAAGCACATCATCGAACTGTCCAAGACCCGTATCAATGCAAAGGGCTACCATCCGGCAGAAGTGACGAACATGGAGGCGTGCATCGGCTGTACGTCCTGCGCCCGCACCTGTCCTGATGTGGTGATCCGAATCGAAAAAGACTAAGGAGGCAGAAAGAATATGGCTTTGACTCTTATGAAGGGCAGCGAAGCGATTGCGGAAGCCGCTATTCGTGCCGGCGCTCGCTTTTTCTTCGGTTACCCCATCACTCCGCAAACGGAGATCCCCGAATATATGTCCGCCCGTATGCCCGAGATCGGCGGCTGCTTCCTGCAGGCCGAGAGCGAAGTGGCGGCTATCAACATGGTGTATGGCGCTGCCGGTACCGGCGCCCGCGTCATCACCTCCTCCTCCAGCCCCGGCGTGTCCCTGAAGCAGGAGGGTATCTCCTACTGCGCCGGCGCCATGGTTCCCGCTGTCATCATCAACGTGATGCGCGGCGGCCCCGGCCTGGGCAACATCCAGGCTTCCCAGGGCGACTATTTCCAGGGCGTCAAGGGCGGCGGCAACGGTGACTATCACCTGCTGACCTTCGCTCCCGCTTCCGTGCAGGAGGCCATCGACCTGATGATGATCGCCTACGACAAGGCCGAGAAGTACCGCATCCCCGTGCTGTTCCTGGCGGACGGCATCATCGCCCAGATGATGGAGCCCGTGGAGCTGCCCGAGATGGTGGACTACAAGGTAGACCCGGAGAAGAAGCCCTGGGCCTGCACCGGCTGGAAGCCCGGCGATGATCCCAAGAAGCGCGGCATCATCAACTCCATCTATATCGACACCGAGAGCCTGGCCGTCCACAATGACGAGCTGCAGGCCATGTACAAGGAAGTCGTCGCCAACGAGCAGATGTGGGAGAGCTACAACTGCGAGGGCGCTGAGTACATCATCACCGCTTTCGGCACCGTGGCACGTATCGCCAAGAGCGCTATCGCCGAGCTGAAGGAAAAGGGCATCAACGTCGGCCTGGTCCGTCCTATCACCGTGTGGCCCTTCCCCTATGACGCTGTGCGCGAGGCCTGCTGCCAGCCCGGCGTGAAGGCCGTTCTGGACGTTGAGCTGAACGAAGGCCAGATGCTGGAGGACGTGAAGCTGGCTATTAACGGCGACAAGCCGGTGGACTTCTTCGGTCATTGCGGCAGCCAGATGCCCTCTACCGACGAGATCGTCACCAAGATCCTGAGCATGAAGGAGGGTAAATAAGATGGCTGTTCTGTTTGAAAAGACCAAGCTGCTGACTGACAAGCAGTTCCACTATTGCCCCGGCTGCAACCACGGTATCATCCACCGCCTGGTGGCCGAGGTCATCGACGAGATGAAGCTGGACGGCAAAGTGATCGGTGTGGCCCCTGTTGGCTGTTCCGTGTTCGCTTACGACTACTTCAACTGTGATATGTACGAGGCTGCCCATGGCCGCGCTCCCGCTGTGGCCACCGGCATCAAGCGTTCCGTCGGTAAGGACACCCTGGTGTTCACCTATCAGGGCGACGGCGACCTGGCCTCCATCGGTACCGCTGAGATCGTTCACGCCGCCCACCGCGGTGAGAAGATCACCACCATCTTCGTCAACAATGCCATCTACGGCATGACCGGCGGCCAGATGGCTCCCACCACCCTGATCGGCCAGAAGGCGACCACTTGTCCCGCCGGCCGCAGCGAGGAGTGGAGCGGTCTGCCCATCAAGATGTGCGAGATGCTGTCCGCTGTCCCCAGCTCCTACTACATTGAGCGTGTGGCCGTGAACAACACCGCCAACATCGCCAAGGCCAAGAAGGCCATCGCCAAGGCTTTCCGTCTGCAGATGGAGGGCAAGGGCTTCACCATGATCGAAGTCCTGTCCACCTGCCCCACCAACTGGGGCCTGTCCCCTGTGGAGGCTCTGGACTGGCTGGAGAAGAACATGATCCCCTACTATCCTCTGGGCGTTTACAAAGACAAGGAGGCGGAGTAATATGGAAAGAACCTTTATTTTCGCCGGTTTCGGCGGCCAGGGTATGCTGCTGATCGGTAAGTTCGTCGCCATGGCCTGCATGCTGGACGGCAAGCACGTTTCCTGGCTGCCCTCTTACGGCCCCGAAATGCGCGGCGGTACCGCCAACTGCTCTGTCATCGTGTCCGACGAGCCCGTCGCCTCCCCCCTGGTGGAGAAAGCCGACGTCATCGTTGCCATGAACCGTCCCTCTCTGGACAAGTTCGAGGAGCACGTGAAGCCCGGCGGTGTGCTGGTCATCAACAGCTCCATCATCGACCGCGAGGCCGTTCGTGACGACATCACTGTGGTGTACTGCGACGCCAACGGCATTGCCGAGTCCATCGGCAACCCCAAGGGCGCCAACGTGGCTATCCTGGGCGCGACCCTGGCCAAGGCTCCCGTCACCTCTGTGGACAGCATGATGGAAGCCATCCGCATCGAGCTGGGCGAGAAGAAAGCCCGCTTCCTGGAGGGCAACAAGAAGGCTCTGCTGGCCGGCATGGAGGCCGCCAAGTAAGATTTCTCCCCTGCATCACACAAAGCCCCGGTATCCTCAGATACCGGGGCTTTTCTATGGGCGACGCCTGTCGAATTTCACCGAACGGTTTACTTGTGAGAAAAGCCGCGCAAAAAACGTTTCTCACACAGAAAAAAATCATTGACATGTTACCAAACGTTTGGTATTATCTTCACATGAAAAATGTCTCACTTTAAACCGTGCAAGGAGGTGTTGCACATGAGTTCCTTTTCCTATTTCGTGGGTCAGCGCATCAAGAAATACCGTAAGAGCCGCGGCTATACCATCGAGCAGTTCTCCGCCATGATCAACAAGAGCAAGGCGACACTGTCCAAGTACGAGAACGGCGCCATTACCATCGACATCGAGACTCTATATGAGATCGCCCAGGCGCTGGACATCGACCTGAAATGCTTCATCGACTACCAGCCGCCCATCTTCCGCGCCGAGCCGACCCTGCCCAAGAACAACTACTTCAACCAAACGCTGGCCTACATGTACTACTACGACGGCCGCATTCGCCAGATGGTGCGCTCTCTGCTGCGCTTCTCCCACGCTTCTGACCACGAGGGCATCGAGGTCACGCTGTATATGGGCGTGGCGTCCTTCTCCGACCCGGACCGCTGCCAGCATCTGTTCACCGGCGAGATGAAAGCCTACGACACCATCACCCACATGGTGCTCACCAACCAGATCAACGAGGCGGAAAAAATGTACATCTGCATGCTGAATCCCATGCAGAACCGCATGCCCGCCGTGGGACTTGTCTCCGGCATCGGGTCCTCCCCCTTCTTTGCTCCCATCGCTCTGAAGGCGCTGATCTCCAAGGAGCCCCTGGAGGAGAACGACCGCCTGCTGAGCACCGTCAAGCTGGATAAGGACGACTATCACCTGCTGCGCTACTACAACATGATGGTGGTCAACCGCCCGGCGTCCCTGTCGCTGGGATAAAACACGATAGCGTAACGGCTGTGAAGGATAATTCCTTCACAGCCGTTTTTAACTCATTTTTTGTAGTTCCCGCCGCAGGCGCAGGATGATGCGCTTTTCCAACCGGGAGATATAGCTTTGTGAGATGCCCAGCTGATCGGCCACCTCCTTCTGTGTCAGTTCCTTCACGCCGCCCAGGCCGAAGCGCATAGTGATGATGTCCCGCTCCCGCGGGCTCAGGTGGGATACCGCCGTCTGCAGCAGCTGACGGTCCACGTCCGCCTCGATGGGACGCATGACCACGTCGCCGTCTGTGCCCAGCACGTCGCTGAGCAGCAGCTCTTTCCCGTCCCAGTCGGTGTTCAGCGGCTCGTCGAAGCTCACCTCTGTCCGCTGGGCGCTGTTCTTCCGCAGGTACATGAGTATCTCGTTCTCGATGCACCGGGAGGCATACGTGGCCAGCTTGATGTTCTTGTCCGTGCGGAACGTGTTGATGGCCTTGATGAGCCCGATGGTGCCGATGGAGATAAGGTCCTCGATATGTATCCCCGTGTTCTCGAACCGCCGGGCGATGTACACCACCAGGCGGAGGTTCCGCTCGATCAGCGTCTGCCGCACCTGGAAATCCCCGCTGTTGAGCTTTTCCAGTAATACGGCCTCCTGGTCTCTCGGCAGCGGCGGCGGCAGCGTGTCGCTCCCGCCGATGTACATGACCTTATCCCGCCTGCATACGCTGCGCCACAGGCTCCTCAGCCACCGAAGCAGCTTTTCCATGCGCCTCTCCCCTTTCCTCTGCGCCCCATAGGGCGTGGTAGCCTCCGCCGTCGCTGACCGGCTGCTCTGACAGTGCCACCGGCGTCCGCGGGTACCGCCTGCCGTTCACCTCTATGTAGTCGCTGCGGGCCGCCAGCAGCAGCCCCGCGTCCGTGCCCACCGCCCGGAAGGGCAGCAGCGTGAACCGCACCGGACAGCCTATCCTGTGCAGCCGCGCCATTTTCTCCTCCGGGGCCGCGCTCTCCGCCAGCACCTGCGCCACCTCCGGCGTCCACAGTGTCTCCGCCGCCCGCCGCTCCAGCACCAGTGCCGGGCACCCGCTGACGGGGTCACGCAGGGTGTTCCCCGTGTCGTGCAGGGCGGTGACCACCTGCGTCCGTCCGCCCACCGAGATCGTTACCTGCAACAACTCTCCCCCCCTATGCCGCGCCGCCTGCCCCATGAATAGGCGCAGAATGACGTAAAATGCAATACTGACAAGTATAAGAGCTTGCCAGCTGATGTCCGCGTAGTACAGCCGCTGCGCCAGCCCTGTCACCGACCCGCAGGCCAGCCCCAGTGCCAGGACCGTTCCCGCCAGCCCGGCCGCCAGCAGGAAAAATAGCCCCGCCGGCCGCCAGCGCCACCGGAAGGCGCCCAGCGCCATCATCAGCCCCGTACCGGCGCGGAACGCAGGGTGTCCCAGCACCGCCAGGCCCGGCAGGAACACCGCCGCCGCGTATGCTCCGCCCAGCGCCGCCCACAGCAGCAGCCGTTTCCGCCGCAGGGGCAGCCCGGACAGCCACGCGGCGCCCAATAGCAGCAGATAGTCCACGATGCCGTTCAGCACCAGTACCCTGTCCAGATATACCACCGTCATGCGCCTCACCCCGCTGCCAACAGTATACGGCGCGGCGGCGGCAAAACTCGTCGTAAACGCTGACTGCGCTGCTTTTAGGTGAAAAGACCGCCGCGGGCAAACGCCCGCGGCGGTCTGACTTCTATATTCCTATTCCGCGCTCCCCTGTATCCGCAGCTTTGCGCCGCGGACATGGTCCTGCAGCATCTGATCGGCAAAGCTGATCAGCTCCTCCGGCGTCCGATCTATCTCCCCTGTCAGCCAGCTCTCCAGCATGCCGCTGAAGGCCACCACATAGAAGTGGGTGGTCAGCTCGACATCGGCGGCGCAGTCCGCGTCCTTCTGGATGGCGCCGATCTCCAGGCCTATCTGCTCCACGGTGCGGTGGATGATGTTGTGTATGTCCGTTTCGAAGAACCGCTTCAAGTGGTCCCGTCCCACGGACCGCAGGGCGCACAAACACACCGCCCGGTTGTCCTCGATGTACCGGAACAGCTGCAGCAATCCCTCCTGCCACAGCAGGGCGCCCTCGTGCTGCCGCAGCAGGGATACCGCCTCCTCCTGGAACATCCAGCGCATCAGGTCGTATACATCCTCAAAGTGGTAGTAAAAGTTCTGCCGCCGTATGCCGCATCGCTCGGTGATGTCGTGTATGGTGATCTTGTCGATGGGCTTCTGTGCCATCAGTTCTTTCAGGGCCGCCGCCAGTGCCTGCTTGGTCTGGTCAGAAGCGGCGTATGTACGTTTATCCATATCGCGTCCTCCTGATAGACAGATGATACCATATCTGTCCCGGAATTTCCAGTGTTTTTCCCGCAAAAAAATATGACACGGCGGGCCGGTTTGACCTTTGCAATTCCCCTCTGCCGGGCGTATCCTGTCAACAGCCTTACGGAAAGGATGATCCCTTTATGACCAAACGGTATCAGATAGCGCTCAGCAGCCCGCTGGGCGAGCGACGAGGTACGCTGCTGCTGCAGGAGGACGACGGCGCCGTCACCGGCACCATCTCCCTGCTGAACGCCGACAACCCGGTGACCGGGCGGTGTGACGGCGACACCGTGTACCTTACGCATCACCTGCGTACATTATTGAACCAACTGTCCTGCACCACAGAGCTGCACCTGTCCGGCGACGCCGTCACCGGTGTCACACGGGTGGGCAATATGGCGGCCATGGCGCTCCGCGGCACGGAGCTCCCGCCGGAACAGTGATCTTTGCCGGGAAAGGAGTGTATCTATGTCTGAAAAAACGGCACAGAAGCAGAACTTTATGACCAAACTGGCTACGTTTATCGTGGATAAGCGCAACCTGTTTTTTCTGCTGACCATCATCCTGCTTATCTTTTCCGCCTTCTCCCGCAACTGGGTGCAGGTGGAGAACGAGCTTACCGCCTTCCTGCCCGACGATGCCGAGACCAAGAAGGCGTTGGACGTGATGGAGGAGCAGTTCACCACCTACGGCACCGCGGAGGTCATGGTGGAGAACATCACCTACGACGAGGCCCAGCGGCTGTATGACGTGGTCTCCGCCGTCAAGGGCGTACAGAGCGTGGCCTTCGACGATACCACGGACCATTACAGCGCCGCTTCGGCGCTGTACAGCGTCACCTTCGACTACGACGAAAACAACGACGACTGCCTTACCGCGCTGGAGGCGGTGAAGGATGCCCTGTCCGGCTACGATCTGTACGTGTCCACCGACCTGGGCAACACCCTGCAGGATACCATCGCCTCCGAGGTCAGCGTCATCATGGTCTATGTGGCCATTATCGTGGTAGTGGTGCTGCTGTTCACCTGCCAGACCTACGGCGAAGTGCCCGTCCTGCTGCTGACCTTCGTCATTGCCATGATCCTGAACCAGGGCAGCAACTTCCTGTTGGGCACCATCTCCTTCGTGTCCAACTCGGTCACCAGCATTCTGCAGCTGGCCCTGTCCCTGGACTACGCCGTTATCCTCAGCAACCACTTCCGTGAGGAGCATCAGACGCTGCCTGTCCGCGAGGCGGCCATCGCCGCCCTCAGCCGCGCCATCCCGGAGATATGTGCCAGCTCCCTGACCACCATCGGCGGCCTGGCGGCTATGCTGTTCATGCAGTTCAAGATCGGCCCGGACATGGGTATCTGCCTGATCAAGGCCATCATCTACGCCCTGCTGTCCGTATTCATCGTCATGCCAGGTCTGCTGGTGCTCTTCGGCCCGCTGATCGAAAAGACCGAGCACAAGAGCTTCGTCCCCAAGATATCCTTCGTGGGTGAGATCGACTACAAGACCCGCTACATAGTGCCCCTGATTTTCGTGGCTGTGGTGGCCTGCGGCATCTACTTCTCCGGCAAGTGCCCCTATGTGTACGGCTACAGCAGCCTGACCACCCCCAAGCTCAACGAGACACAGATCGCCGAAAACAAGATCAACGACACCTTCACCAGCAGCAACATGGTGGCGCTGGTGGTGCCCGCCGGCGACTATGAAAAGGAGGCCCAGCTGCTCCGTGTGCTGGAGAGCTACGACGAGATAGACTACACCATGGGCCTTGCCAATGTGGAGGCCATGGACGGCTATATGCTGGCCGACAAGCTGACGCCCCGCCAGTTTGCCGAGTTGGCCGACCTGGACTACGAGATGGCGCAGGTGCTCTACGGTGCCTATGCTTTAGACCAGGAGGATTACGGCAAGCTGGCTGGGAATCTGGACTCCTACAAGGTACCGCTGATGGATATGTTCCTGTTCGTCTGCGACCAGGTGGACGCAGGTATCGTCACGCTCAGCGACGAGCAGACCGAGACCCTCATGGACGCGCGGAGCCAGATCGAGAGCGCCAAGGCGCAGCTGCAGGGCACGGAGTACAGCCGTATGCTGCTGTACCTGACGCTGCCCGTCAGCGGCGACGAGACCTACGCCTTCACCGACACCATCCGCGACGTGGCCAAGGGCTTCTACCCCGACGGCACGGTGCTGGTGGCCGGCGACTCCACCAACGAGTACGACTTTGAGAAGTCCTTCTCCCGCGACAACACTGTGGTCAGCGTGGTCTCCATCCTGATCGTGCTGGTGGTGCTGCTGTTCACCTTCAACTCCGCCGGTATGCCCCTGCTGCTGATACTGGTCATCCAGGGCAGTATCTGGATCAACTTCTCCATCCCGGCGCTGACCAACTCCCCCCTGTTCTTCATGAGCTACCTGGTGGTCAGCTCTATCCAGATGGGCGCCAATATCGACTACGCCATCGTTATCGCCAGCCGCTATCAGGAACTGAAAAACCGCATGGAGCACCGCCGCGCCATCATCGAAACGCTGAACTTCGCCTTCCCCACCATCGTCACCTCCGGCACCATCCTGACAGTGGCGGGCGCGCTCATCGGTCAAATGACCTCCGAGCCTACCATCGCCGGCATCGGCCAGAGTCTGGGACGCGGCACCATCCTGTCTATGTTCCTGGTGCTGTTCGTCCTGCCGCAGATACTGCTGATCGGCAGCAAGGCGGTGGACGCCACATCCTTCGCCGTGCCCAAGGTCATCCACCGGCGCGAGCTCAGCGGCCGCGTGATGGTCAACGGTGTGGTCAGCGGCGAGATCCGCGGCACCGTCACCGGCGTCATGCGCGCCACCGTGGAGGGCGACGTAGACCTGAACCTGATCTCCGGCGACATCACCAATACGGACGCGGAGAAAATGATACCCGAACACACAGGAGAGGAGGAAACCACCCATGGGGAAACTGAAAATGCGTAATATCGCCTCCCTCCTGCTGACGCTTCTCCTGTCGCTGACGCTTTGCACGCCTGCACTGGCAGCTGGCAGCACCCTCTCCCTCTCCACCGCCGACGAGCTGACGGTCTTTGCCCACCGCTGCTCCTCCGACGCCTATTCCAAGGGGCTCACCGTGCGCCTGCTGAACGACATCGACCTGGACGGCGCGGAGCTCTCCGTCCCCATATTCCTGGGCACCTTTGACGGGCAGGGACACCGCATCAGCGGGCTGACCCTGTCGGGCAGCGCCACGGGCTACGGCCTGTTCAGCAATATCGCCAAGGGCGCGGAGGTGAAGTCTCTCATCGTGGAGGGCACCATCACCCCCTCCGGCACACAGAGCCGCATCGGCGGCATCGCCGGGGATAACTACGGCGCCATCACCAACTGCACCTTCTCCGGCACCGTCACAGGGGCGGACACCGTGGGCCTGATTGCCGGGTACAACGGCAGCAGCGGCGTCATCACCGGCTGCAGTGCCGCCGGGACTGTCCACGCCACCACCGCCGCCGGCGGTGTCGCCGGCAAGAACTACGGCACCATCAGCGGCTGCACCAACACCGCCGCCATCAACACCGAGCTCAAGGAGAGCGAGATCACCACCGCCGATCTGGAGAGCACTGTGTACAGCATGCTCAAGGATGAGCATGCTGCCGAGACCGGCGCCAACACCGACATCGGCGGCATCGCGGGCTATTCCACCGGTACCATCGATGACTGCACCAACACAGGCGCCGTGGGCTATCCCCACGTGGGCTACAACGTGGGCGGCATCGTGGGACGGCAGGACGGCCTTGTCTCCGACTGCATCAACCGCGGCACCGTTCTGGGCCGCAAGGACGTGGGCGGTGTCGTGGGACAGATGATCCCCGACGTGACGCTGCAGGCCGGGCCCGACCGCGTGGCGCAGCTGCGCAGCGAGCTGCAGACACTATCCGACCTGACCCAGCGCACCACCGATGATGTGTCCGATACCTCCGATATGGTCACCACCCGTGTGGGGCGCATCAATGACTACGCCAATGATGCCGAGGCCACCGTGAAGGACCTGGTGGACGACCTGAACGGCGACATGACCTACGACGACCTGCAGGCCTGGCTGGAGAAGGTGGGCGATAGCTCCGACACCATCCACGGCGACCTGACCGGCATCAACAACGAGATGAACGGTCTCACCGACGGTCTCAGCAGCGCCAACAAGACCATCAGCTCCGACCTGCGTGCGGTCAACGACCAGTTCAACACCACCATGGACCTGTTCCTGACGCTGATCGACGAGGTCACCGACACCAGCTCCAGCGCGGTAGAGGATGTATCCGAGAGTACCCTGTACAGTGCCCGGCGCGGCAAGGCGGTGGACTGCCTGAACTATGGCCGCGTGGACGGTGACCGCAATGTGGGCGGCATCACCGGCGCTATGGCCATCGAGTACGACTACGACCGCGAGGACGACCTGCTGCCTTCCGGCAGCCGCACGGTGAAGTACACCTACCTGACCCGCGCCATCCTGCTGGATTGCGATAACTACGGCACCGTCACCGCCAAAAAGAGCTGCGCCGGCAGCGTGGCGGGCCGCATGGATCTGGGCATCATCTCCGGCTGTGGCGGCTGGGGCGATGTGAGCATAGAGAGCGGCGACTACGTGGGCGGCGTGGCCGGCCTGTCTCTGACCGCCGTCCGCCGCAGCTACGCCAAGTGTACCCTCTCCGGCGGCAAGTACGTGGGCGGCATCGTGGGCTCCGGCTGCAATGTCACCGACTCCGTCGCCATGCCCGTGGTGACCTCCGCCACCCAGTTCTCCGGCGCCGTGGCCGGTGAGATCACCGGCTCCTGCAGCGGCAACCGCTTCGTGTCCGACACCCTGGCGGGCATCGACCGCGTCAGCTATCAGGGAAAGACCGACCCCATCACCTATGACCAGCTGCTGGCGCTGTCGGACATCCCGGAGGGATTCCGCCGCCTGACGCTGACCTTCATGGCCAACGGCACGTCCCTGAAGAAGCTGAACTTCGACTACGGCGCGTCCTTTGACGACTCCGTCTATCCCGCTGCCCCGGCCAAGGAGGGCTGCTATGTCCGCTGGGACAATACCGACCTCCATGATCTGACCTTCGACACGGTGGTCACCGCCGTGTACGAGCCCTACATCACCACCCTGTCCTGGGCCACCGGCGCTGACGGCCGCGCCGCGCTGCTGGTGGAGGGCAAATTCTGCGAGGGCGACCGCCTCCGGGTCACGGCCGCGGCCCTGCCCACGGAGCTCACCGACATCCCCGTGTCCGCCTATACCGTGACCATCCCCGCCGACGCGGCGGACGAGCACACCATCCGCTGGATGCTCCCGCAGGACGCCCCTCGCCGCATCAAGGTCTACATCGACACCGGCAACGGCTGGCAGCCGGTATCCTCCGACACCGCCGGCAGCTACCTGCGCTTCCAGATGCCCGACAGCGGCACCTTCGTCATCACCGAGGACACCTCCACCCCCCTGTGGGTCTGGATAGCCTCCGGCGGTGCGGCGCTGCTGGCGCTGTGCGCAGTGCTGCTCATCCACAAGGCCCGGAAGAAAAAGCGTAAGGCCGCATAAAAAGAGATCTCAGGCATTTGCCTGAGACCTCTTTTTACTCATAGTCAAATATGGCCTTCTTCTCCAGCAGCGGGCCGAACTCGTCCTTCCACCGGTGGTGCATCTCCGAGTCGTCATACAGCGGCAGGGCCTCCCTGTCCATATCCAGTACGATCATCACGTCGTACCGGTTGCTCCTGTCCACACAGTTGGGAAGCACCTCCGCGCCATGTACCCCGGGAATGTCCCCGGCCGCGGAGAATATCTCCCGAATGCGCGGCAGCAGCTCCTCCCTTTTGGGGTAGGCCTCCGGCGTATACTTGGCGATAATGCAGTGCTTCATATCCGCCTCACAGTCCGATGTACGGCAGTATCAGTGACACGGCCATGACGATGGCCAGCAGCAGGGCGATGCCCATAGCAAAGTATCTCGTCCATTTCGATCTCATTCCAGTTCCTCCTTCGGCACCACGCGCCGTATCATTTTTTCGATCTTCCGCCGCGGCTGCATGACCTCGTGGCCGCAGCCCAGGCATTTCACCTTGATGTCCATGCCCACACGCAGCACCTGCCAGCGCTTGCCGCCGCAGGGGTGTTCCTTCTTCAACTCCAGAATATCATTCAGCTGCAGGTCCATATTACTTCCCCTTTATATCGTCCCAGTACCGCTTGGCGGCCTGCTCCGTCTTGTTCTCCCCGTACTCGTAGTAGGTCTTGTCGCCCAGCGACTCCGGCAGATACCGCTGCTCCACATAGTGGTTAAGATAGAGATGCGGGTACTTGTACGCCTGTACCTTCCCGGTGCCTGCGCTGTCCGCGTGTACATTCTTCAGGTGCCGCGGTATGTCCCCCACCGCGCCGTGCTGGATGTCCTCCATGGCGGCGATGATGGCGTTGTGGGCGCTGTTGGACTTGGGCGCGGTGGCCAGCAGCACCGCCGCCTCCGCCAGGGGCAGCCGCGCCTCCGGAAGGCCCAGCTGCAGCGCCGCGTCCACGCAGCTCTTCACCACCGTGATAGCCTGGGGATACGCCAGCCCCACGTCCTCCGCCGCGATGCACAGCAGACGCCGGCAGGGCGAGATCAGGTCCCCCGCCACCAGCAGCCTGCCCAGATAGTACACCGCTGCGTCCGGGTCGGAGCCGCGGATGGACTTGTGCAGCGCCGACAGCAGGTCGTAGTGGTCGTCCCCCTCCCTGTCGTAGCGCATGGCGCTGCACTGGCTCAGCTGCAGCGCGTCCTCTCTTGTGACGAACAGCCCGCCGTCTTTGGGCTTTGCCGACCGGTACAGCAGCTCCACCGCCGTGACGGCCTTGCGCACGTCGCCGCCGCATCCGGCGGCCACCGTCCGGGGCACATCCTCCGCCCATGTGAACGGCAGCGTGCTGCGCTCCTGCTCGATGCGCAGCGCCCGCTCCACCGCCGGAATGGTGTCCTCCACCGACAGTGGCTTGAACTCGAACACGGTGCTGCGGGACAGCAGCGCGTTGTAGATATAGAAATACGGATTCTCCGTGGTGGACGCGATCAGGGTGATCTTCCCGTTCTCCAGGAACTCCAGCAGGCTCTGCTGCTGCTTTTTGTTGAAGTACTGTATCTCGTCCAGGTACAGCAGTATCCCGTTGGGCGTCATCATGGTGTCCACATCCGCCATGACGTTCTTCACGTCCTGCAGGGACGCGGTGGTGGCGTTCAGGGTGTACAGCGCCTTTTTTGCCTGCTTGGCGATGATGTTGGCCACGGTGGTCTTGCCCGTCCCGGAGGGCCCGTAGAAGATCAGGTTGGCGTCCGTACCGTTCTCGATGAGCCGGCGCAGCAGTGCGCCCTCGCCCAGCAGGTGCTTCTGCCCTGCCACATCGTCCAAAGTTTGGGGTCGTATCTCGTCTGCCAGCGGCCGCACAGCACCGCCTCCCTTCCGTAAAATACGAAAAGCATTATACCACCGATTGCCTTTTTCTGCAACCTCTGTTACAATAGGCGCGAGGTGATGTCACATGAAGTCGAAAGCCCAGGTGTCCGCCATTATCGCGGCGCTGAAAGAGCTGTACCCGGACGCGCTCTGTTCTCTGGACTATCAGAAGGACTATGAGCTGCTGTTTTCCGTCCGTCTGGCCGCCCAGTGTACCGACGCGCGGGTGAATATGGTCACCCCCGCCCTGTTTGCGCGCTATCCCACGCTGGAGGCCTTTGCCGCCGCAGACGTGGACGAGGTGGGCACCTACGTCCAGTCCTGCGGCTTCTGGCGTGCCAAGGCGCGGGACATCGTGGGCTCGGCTCAGATGCTGCTGGAGCGCTTCGGCGGCCGGGTGCCCGACAACATGGACGACCTGCTCACCCTGCCCGGCGTGGGGCGCAAGACCGCTAACCTGATATTAGGCGACATCTACGGCAAGGACGGCTATGTCTGTGATACCCACTGCATCCGCATCACCGGGCGGCTGGGTCTCACCGACGGCAGCAAGGACCCTCTCAAGGTGGAACAACAGCTGCGCAAGGTCATCCCGCCGGAGGAGGCCAACAACTTCTGCCACCGCATGGTGCTCCACGGCAGAGCACTCTGCATGGCGCGCAAGCCCGACTGTGAAAATTGCCCTCTCCGCGCTCTCTGCGATTACGGCAGCGCGGAACAGGCGTGATATAGACCCGACGCCCTGCACCGTTTGGCGCAGGGCGTTGTTATATAAAGGATATAATGTTATATTACTTTACACGCTTTGCCATCCGGTCAGCCAGTTCCATGAGGAATCCATTGTCCGCCCAACCGGCCACCGCCGCCTTGGCGCGGGCCGTCTGGGACTCCACCTCCTGCTGGCAGGCCTCCAGCCCCTTCAGATCCACGAAGGTCACCTTGCCCTCCTCTCTGTCCGAGCCGATGGGCTTGCCGAACACGGCCTGGTCGCCGGTCACGTCCAGAATGTCGTCCCGTATCTGGAAGGCCAGTCCCAGCCCGTCGCCGAATTCCCGCGCCTGGCGGCGCTTTTCCGCGTCCATCCCGGCGGCCACGCAGCCCAGCTCCGCCGCAGCGGAGATCATGGCGCAGGTCTTTAGCCGGTTCAGTACCGTCAGCCCCGCCTCGTCGGCCACGCCGCACACGGTGTCCAGCACCTGACCGCCCACCATGCCGTCGGCGCCGGCAGCTTTGGCCAGTACCTCCGCCGCCGCGATGCGGCTGTCGGCGGACAGTCCCGGTGCCTGTGCGATCAGGCGGAAGGCCTCCGGCTGCAGGGCGTCCCCCGCCAGCACGGCCAGTGTCTCGCCGTATACCTTGTGGTTGGTGGGCTTGCCCCGGCGCAGGTCGTCGTCGTCCATGCAGGGCAGATCGTCGTGTATCAGGGAGTAGTTGTGTACCAGCTCCAGCGCGCAAGCGTAGGGCAGCGCCAGACGCCAGTCGATGCCGCCCAGCCGGGCGAATTCCAGCGTCAGCACCGGGCGTATCCGCTTGCCACCCGCCAGCACGCTGTACCGCATGGCCTCATACAGCCGCCCGTAGGGCGCGCTGCCGGTAAACAGCCCGTTCAGGTAGTCCTCCACCGCCGCGCGGTACTGTTCATACTGTCTTTCGTAGTCCATGGTCATTCCTCCGCGGCAAATTCATGCTCCACCGGTTCGCCGTCCGCACCCTTGGATAGCTTTACCACCTTCTGCTCGGCGGTGTCCAGTTCCTTGCGGCACAGATTCACCAGCTTGGTGCCCTCCTCGAACAGCGCCATGCTGTCGCCCAGCGTGGCGTCGCCTTTTTCCAGCTGGGCCACGATGGTCTCCAGCCGCGCCATATTCTCTTCAAACGTCTTTTTTGCCGCCATGTCACTTCTCCTTTTCCTTCACTTGGCATACCAGGCCGCCCTCGGCCAGCCGCAGGTGTACGGTCTCCCCTGTCTCCACCTGCCCGGCGCTGCGCAGCACCGTGCCGTCCGCCGTCTGCGCCAGGGCGTAGCCCCGTCCCAGCACCTTCAGTGGACTCAGCGCGTCCAGGGACGCCGCCAGCGCGCCAAAGCGCCTTCCCTCGCCGTCCGTCACCGCCCGCATCCCGGCGCACAGCCGGTGGGTCAGGTGGTCGATGTCCTGCCGCCGGTCCTCCAGATACGCCGTGGGCTCCGTCAGCACCCGCTTCTTCGCCAGCGCATCCAGCTGCTGCGTCCGGTAACCGATGCCCCGCTGCACCCCCTGTGTCAGCCGCTGCTGCGTGCCCTCCAGCGTCCGCAGCAGCTCCTCCATGTCCGGTACGGCGATCTCCGCTGCGTTGGAGGGCGTAGACGCCCGCCGGTCGGCCACAAAGTCACTGATGGCCACGTCCGGCTCATGCCCCACGGCGGAGATGACAGGCGTTTCCGCCTCATAGATGGCCCGCGCCACCCGCTCGTCATTGAAGGCCCACAGGTCCTCCAGCGACCCGCCGCCGCGCCCAGTGATGATGATGTCCGCCAGCCTGTGCCGGTCGGCGTACCGTATGGCACCCGCGATCTCCGCCGGTGCCTCCGTGCCCTGCACCCGCACCGGCAGCAGCAGTACCTTTGCGATGGGATACCTCCGCCGCAGTATGCGTATCATGTCGTGTACCGCCGCGCCCGCCGGGGACGTGACAATGGCGATGCGCCGCGGATATTTCGGCAGCGGCTTCTTGTGCTCCTCGTCGAACAGGCCCTCCTTCCGCAGCTTCTCCTTCAGTTGCTCGAAGGCCACGCTCAGGTCACCCACGCCCTCGGGGGACAGTCCGGTGCAGTACAGCTGGTACGCGCCGTCCCGTGGGTACACACTGATGCGTCCGGCGGCGATGACCTGCATCCCGTTTTCCGGCCGGAACCGCAGCCGCATAGCGCTGCCCTTGAACATTACGCACCGCAGGCTGCACTGGCTGTCCTTCAGCGTGAAATAATGGTGCCCGGAGGGGTACACCTTGTAGTTGGAGAGCTCGCCCCGCAGCAGTATCTCCTGCAGCGGCGGCACGTTGTCCAGCAGGTCCTTGATGAACTGGTTGACCTCCGACACCGTGAATATGTACCGTTCCTCCATGTGCCCCCTCCTTTCCGTAATACAACTCTCACCGCATGGCTTTCCATGCTGAAAAGGCAGAGCCAAAGGCTCTGCCTCTCGATTTTCGGAATTATTCCTTTTCCTTGACCTCGCCCCGGACAAAGCTGCCCAGGATGCCGTTGATGAACTTCGCCACCTCCGGTGTCTCGTACTTCTTGGCGATCTCCACCGCCTCGCTGATGGCCGCCCCCTGGGGAATGTCCGCCATGTACAGTATCTCGTACATGGCCACCCGCATGATGGCCGCCGCTACCAGGGAGATACGCTCGAACCGCCAGCCCTGGGCATACTTCTCGATGTCTGCATCCAGCTCGGCGGCGTGCTCCGCCACACCGCCCACCAGGCGGCGGATATATTCCTCCTGCTTGGCGTTGGGGTGGTCCGCGTACAGGGCATCCTCGGCGGCCAGCTCGTCAAAGCGCTCAGCGCTCAGCTGTTCGTCCAGGAATTCCTCCACCGGCAGTTCGGTAAAGCTCAACTGATACGCCAGATGCATGGCGATCTCACGTGCGGTGCTGCGTGTCATAAGCGTTCGTCCTTTTCTCTCTCGTCTAAACTCTCAGTTAAAGCTGATGCCGCCCACGTGGACGTTCACCGCCGCGACCTTGAACCCGGTCATGCCCTCCAGAGCCGTGTGCACGTTCTTCTGCACCTTCTTGGCCACATCGCTGATGGCGCAGCCGTAGCGCACCACCACGAAGATGCCCACGACGATCTGCTCACCGTCCAGCTCCACGCGGACGCCCTTGCAGGTCATCTTCTTTCCGCCCATCAGGTCGGATACGTTAGCGCTCATCAGCGCGCTGACGCCGTCCACCTCCAGCGCGGTGGTGCTGGCGATAGAGGCCAGCACATCCTCGGAGATCTGGATGCTGCCGCTCTCCTCCTGATGGATCATATATTCCTTATTCTCAGCCATGGTCTGTCAGTCTCCTCACAGTTGTCATTGGTAGTCAGCTAATTGCAATATAGAAGTATACCATTTTTCCCGGGGAAATACAATACTTATTTTGCCGCGGCAGTCCCTGCCTCCATGATCTTGATCTGCCCGGCATTGTACGAGGTCTCCGCGATGACGATGTCCTTGATCCTCGCCACATCCTCCGCCTCCAGCCCGTCCGGAGCCGACACCACCACGCTGATGGAGTCCGCCCCCATGAAGGCTACACAATCGGCGTAGCCCTTGGCCACCACCAGGTTCTCGATTTGTGTCTCCGCCACCGTATAGCCCGCCAGCACCTGCAGTGTCTCCGACGCCTCGTTGGCCACCTCCTCCGAGGCGTTCTCCTCCCCCTTGGCCTCCTCCAGCATGCTGATGGCCGTATCGCGTGCCTGCTTGCGGCTCAGCCGTGCCGTGGAGAAATAGTCGTCCCCGCCGCTCTCCGCTGTGTCCACCTGAGCCTCCGTGGTCTCGCCGTTGACCAGCGTGGACTGCCCCAGCACCTTGGACGTGTCCGCCACATCCCCGGCATAGCGCCAGTTCAGATACACCGACGTGCCCACCAGTACCACCACGGCCGCCGCCACCGCGCGGCGCTTCCATACCTGCTTCATACTGTCCATCCTCCCATTTATTGTTACTGTTTCCATTGGACTACCGAGATCTTGTCGCTGCTCAGGCCCGTCAGCACGGATACTGTCTCCAGCACCTTCAGCCGCACGCGGCTGTCTCCCGCGCCCTGGCAGACCACCACGGCGCCCTGGTACGTGGGGTACAGCCGCTTCGTCACCACGACCTCCTGTTTTCCGCTGCCGCGGTTCACCGTCAGCACCTGGCTGTCCTGCCGCACGTCGCCGCCGCTGCCCAGGGTGGCACTGCTGTCCTCCGCCAGGGAGAGCGTTTCCCCGCTGCGCAGGGTCAGCATCACCTGCACACGCCCCACGCCGTCCATGGCGCCCAGGACCTCCGCCATGCGCTTTTCCGTGTCCTCCAGGGAGAAGCTCTCCCCCACCGCGTCTGTGGTATCCGCGTCGCTTTGCTTCTCCCCTCCCGGCAGCAGCATCAGCACGATGCCCGCCAGCGCCACCAGCACGGCAAAGCGGTATTTCTTCAGAAGTTCCTTCAGCTTTTCCATCAGCCTTCGTCCTCACGCCAGAATTGGTGCGCCCTGTCGATGTCCAGCGTTTCGCTGATCCACGCGCTCAGGGCCTCCTCCCGCGGAACATCCAGCGTCGCCGTGGCGGGATAGGGCACACCCTCCCGCTGCTCCGTGGTCACCTGTACCGTACAGGGGATACCCATGTCCTCCCCCTTGCTGGCAATATATGCGGCGGTCTTGTCCGCTATGTGTCCCGCCAGTTCTCTGTCGCCCGCCTGTTTGTACGCCTCCGTCAGCGCCTCTATCTCCTGCCGGTATTCCTGATAACTCCCGGCAAAGTCGCCCAGGTCCATCCGCATCACCGGCTGCACGATCACCAGCAGCAGCGCCACACCGCCCACGGCGTGGGCGATTGGCTTCATCCGCCCCTTGGGCAGCAGGGCGTACAGCACCGCCAGTATCATCCCCGCCGCGATGATGCCCAGCAGCCACGTCCGCAGAGTCTCTCCTATCATACGCTCACCACCGATACAGAAGAAATAATGGAGATCAGCAGCGCCAGCGCGCAGCTGCCTGTCATGCCCAGCATCAATCCGAAGGCCGAGCCCAGCGCGTCGATCAGGTCGCCCAGCGGTTCCTCCGTCACCGTGCCCGCCAGGAACGCCGCCAGCTTGTACAGCAGATACTGCACCGCCATGGTGATGAACGGTGTCAGGCAGATGGCCAGCACCGCCAGCAGCCCGAACACGCCCACCGCGCTTTTCAGCATCCCCGCACCGGCCAGCACCGTGCCCGTGGCGTCCGAGATGATGGACCCCACCACCGGCACCGCCGTGGCGATGGCCGAGCGCGTCAGCTGCACCGTCAGCGCGTCCGCCGCCGAGGTGGCCGCCCCCGTCACCGTCAGGAACCCGGTGAAGGCCAGCATCATGGCCGTCAGCACCCAGGTGACGCATTTCCGCAGCCCTGCGCCGATCTTCTGCAGGCTGTGCCCCGGCACCAGCGCGTCCGCCGCTGCGGCGGCGATGCACCCGTACAACAGCGGCAGCAGCACCTTCCGTATGACGCTGATCAGCAGGTTGGTGAAGAACACCGTGGCCACCTGCTTTGCCCCCGCCGTCACGTATCCACCCCCGGCGGCCACCGCCGCCGCCAGCGTGGGCAGCAGCGCCTTGGCGAACACGTCCAGCTGCTCCATGGTCTCCACGCCCAGACCCATCATCTGGCGGAAGTCTCCTGCCGCCACCATGGTCACAGCCAGCGCCCCGGCCATGGGCACGAATTTCGGTACGCCTGACCCGTCCGCCGCCGCGAAAAAGCTCTCCGCCACGCTGCACAGCAGTACAATGCCCAGCAGTACCGCTGCGCCGGAGATACGGCTCTCCAGCGCCGTGCGGACATAGCCGCAGGCGCTGCGCCACAGTTCCCCCAGCCCCGTCCACAGTGTCTCGTGGCCCGCCGTGTCTCCCACGTCCTGCAGTAGTTCCGCCGCCTCCGGGGGTACGGCCTCCGTCACGTCCCGGGGCAGCTCCGTGCCCCATGCCGTGGTGAGACACAGTGCTGCCAGCACCGCTGTGAGCCATATCCTCTTCATAGCAGCGACCCCAGCAGTTCCCAGGCGGAGCGGAACAGCGGCAGTGACACCACGATGGCCGCCACGGCGCCGGCGGTCTCCAGCACCGACGCCATAGCGCCCTCCCCGGCGTCCCGGCACAGGTCGGAGCCTGTCCGGCTCAGCAGCGCGATGCCCACCGTCTTGACCAACGGCTGGAACAGTTCCACCGGCAGGTCTCCCCACGCGGCGGCGTCCTCCCAGAAGCCCTTCAGCTCCCCCAGCGGCTCCATCAGCAGCGCCGCCGCCGTGCCGCACACCGCCAGCGCCAGCAGCAGCGCCATCTCCCCGCCGCTGCGCCGCAGCAGCACCGCCAGCAGCGCGCCCGTCAGGCACAGCGCCGTCATACGCAATACTGTCTCCATCGGTCACAGCGAGAACAGTGTTTTCACCAGGTCGAACAGGTCGCTGATCTGCTGCACCAGCATCATCAGCACCACGATCAGCCCCGCCAGCGTGGTCATCATGGCCTGTTCCTCCCGTCCGCTGCGCACCAGCAGCAGGTTCAGCACCGCCACCAGTATGCCGATGGCCGCTATCTTGAAGATGAGATCTACATCCATTGCCTGTCCCTCATATCAGCAGAATGATAACAAAGCCGGCACCGCACAGCGCCGCCACGGCCGTCACACGCATGCGCTGTCCGTCCTCGCCGCACCGGCGGCGATAGAGCGCCTCCAGTTCTTCCCGTGCCCGCCGCAGCTCCCCGGTGACCCGTTCCCTGTCTCCACTGAGCGTCACCCGCCGCAGTATCTCGCCGGTCTCCGTGTCCTCCAACACGGAGAACACACTGTCCCAAGCGACCTGTAAAGGCACATCCCCTTGCAGCTGTTCCATCACTTTCCGGAACCACACGCCGCAGTCCTCCCGGCCGCTGAGGGCTTCCAGCAGCACTGGCAGCGGCGTTTGCAGCCACCGGATGCCGCTCTCCATCTCCCCCAGCGCTGCCGCAAATGCCCACACCAGTGCCCGTCGCTGCTTCTGCCGTGCGTAGTACGACCACAGCCCCCACAGGGATGCCGCCAGCACCAGTCCCGCGCCCCACAGCGCCGTGCTCACAGGTCCTCCACGGTGTACCGCCGTCGGCCGTTCTCCACGGTGATGCACACCAGCCGCCGGAAAACCCGCGCCTGCTCCAGCGCCGCGAACAGTGGTTTGCGCCGCAGCTCCTCGCTGCTCTCCGCGTGGATGGTGGCCAGCAGCTTCACGCCGCAGTTGGCCGCCGCCGTCATGGCCCGGATGTCCCCCTCCTCCGTGATCTCGTCCACGGCGATGACCTGCGGATTGGCGCACCGCAGCAGCATGGGTATGCCTGCCGCCTTGGGGCACCCGTCCAGCACGTCCGTATGGCACCCCACGTCCAGCTGCGGCACGCCCCGGTACATCCCGGCGATCTCTCCCCGCTCGTCCACCAGGCCCACACGCAGCGCCGCCCGTTCCCCCGTCCCGTTGGACAGCCCTGCCACCATATCCCGCAGCAGCGTGGTCTTGCCCGCGCCCGGCGGCGCGGCGATCAGCGTACTGTCGAAGCCGCCCTCCGCCGCGCCCGGTATCTCCGACCACAGCCCCCGTACCTGCCTGCTGATGCGCACCGTGGCCGAGGACAGCTCCCGCATGGCGGCGCCGCCGTCCTGCCGCGTCACCACCGTGCCGCACAGCCCTATCCGGAAGCCGCCGCGCCCGATAAGATACCCCTTCGCCATGGTCTCCGCCGCCGCGTACCGCGAATACCCCGTCACCGCGTCGCACAGCTGCTCCAAGTCCGCCTGCGTCACGCTGTCCCTTGGCAGTTCATCGCTGACAAGTATCTCTCCTTCACAGGTCGCCAGCGTCATGGGACGCCCTACCCGCAGCCGGAACTCCTCCGCCTGCGCCTTCCGGTGCTCCGGGACGCGCCGCGCCGCCTGCTGCCACCGCGCCGGCAGCAGCGCCGCCGCCTGTTCGTACCGCCCCACGGCCTCGCCTATCTCCATTCCGCCGCCTCCTTTGCATGTCTTACCCCACTCTATGACGGCTCGTCCCCAAATATGAGCATGAAAAAAGCACCCCCGCCGGGGTGCTTTCCTTTTTTGCATGATTCACTTCCCGCACAGCAGTCCGATGATCTCGGCATACACCTTCTCCGGCTCCTGCTGGAACCGCTCGGCCAGCCTGTCGCCGCTGTCCTTGTCCGCCACCATCAGCTCCAGCTCCATCAGGCTGTCCACATCGTCCCGCAGCCGCAGCGTCACGGTATACGTCCCGTTCTCCCGCTGCGTCACGGCGCTCTGCACCTGCTGGCGCCGCAGCGCCGCCTTATTGTACTCGGCGATGCTCTTGTCCGACCGCAGCCGCACGGAGTACGGCAGGCTGCTCTCGCATATCCCGCTGTTCCGCCGCCCCTTCTCCGTGATGATATACCGCCCGTCTTCCAGCACGCGCAGGTGCTCCGTCTTTACAAGGTCGTTGAGGCACTCGGCGTAGTCAAAGTAGTCGATGCCGTCGTCGCACATGGTCATATCCTGCAGCTCCGCACCCTCCGCCGGCTCCGTCAGCCGTGACGCGATGTAGAGGATAAGGAACTTTATCTCCAGCTTGTCCTGAATAAACGCGATGCCCACATCGTCCACCTCCTTTTTCCCCTGTATTATACGCGATTTTCGCCGGAATGTAAAGCGAAAAAGGGGGAACGGCGCGGCCGCTCCCCCTTTCCTCTCAGTGACAGGCGCAGTAGTTTTTGGTGCTGTTGTAGTCACAGGGCGGCTCCACGGAGTTGGGCGGGAAGAACTCGTTGATGGGGAACGCCACGCTGCGGAACAGCCCGCAGGGATCCTCCTGGCTGCCGCAGTCGCACTGGCTCTGGGGCACGCAGTAGTCGTACACCGGCACCAGCAGCTGGGTGTCCCGCTCCAGCCGCACCAGCGTGAACTGCCCCAGCGTCACGTACAGCCGCCGCGCGGCACTGTCGTCGAACACCAGCTCCCCGCTGAAGCTCTGCGCCACGAAGGACGGTATCTCCGCCAGGCAGCCTCTCTCCGCAGTGCCCGGCACAGCCACCTCCGCCACGCGGGTATCCAGCACGATGGGGTCCACGGCCTCCACCACGGCGATGGGCAGATTCGTCCGCACACGCCCCGGCACATCCAGCTCGTCGAACACCGTGTCGGAGGAGAATATCTTCGCGTTCCCCTCACTGCCGAACAGGATGCACCGCTTGTCGAACACGCACAGTCCCTCTACCTCGGTGTACCGCGGCGTGCCGGTGCATACCTGCAGCGTCACCCGGTAGTAGAACCGCATATCCACCGAATAGAACCCCCGGTTGAAGGTCACCGGCTCCACATCGGTGTACACGTACAGCAGCTCCGCCGTACCGCCCTTGATCATCTGGGACGCGCTGAGTACCTCCTGCGCCGCCGCCGTGGGATAGAACCGCAGGTCCTCCACACAGTCCTTATCCCTGCAGGAATCGAATATCTTTCGCGTATGGATGCACACGGACTCCCGGACGCTGCTCAGATCGCAGACGGGGCCCGGCATAACAGTTTCAGGCATAGAATGACCTCCCAATACGTAATGAAAGACGGCCTCTTTCATTCCACTCTATGCCACAGCCGCCCAAAGGGTGCGCTCCGGGTGTGAAAGAGCGGCGGCCGGATGGCCGCCGCTCTGCTGTTCACTTTTTCTTCACGGCCACGTTCTCCGGTCCCAGCCATTCCCTGCACTCCTGCAGGAACGCCGGGTGATCCAGGCAGAAGCCACCCCACAGCTTGCCGGTGTCGGCGATGCGTATCCGCAGGGGCACGTCGCCCTCGAACATGGTGGACACCAGCTGTATGTGGGCAAAGGCCGGGTCGTCCAGGCTCTTCACCCGCAGATAGATGGCGGCCACGTCGCTCTCTGCCTTCTTCTTGGTATAGCTGGGCAGTCCCGCTGCGCCGGCCTCCATGGGGTACACGGCGTCTGGCATGATTTGCGGCGGCTTTTCGTCCCGCAGGCTCAGCCGACCCCGCACCAGCACCGGCGCGTTCACCGCCAGATAGCTGCCGCAGCGGTCCAGCAGCTTGCTGAAGCACAGCAGCTCCATGGACGCGGTCTCGTCCTCCAGCATCACATAGGCCATCAGCGTGCCGCTCTTGGTGGGCCGCGTCTTGCTGGACGTGACGATGCCCGCCACCGTGACCATCTGCCCGTCGGCAAACCGCGACGCGCCCTCCTCGGAGGAAATATCCTCCAGTATCTCGTTCAGGGTCACCGCGCCGCTCTCCTGGGCGATGGGCCGGTAATCCGCCATGGGATGCCCGGACAGATACAGGCCCGTGATCTCCCGCTCCATGTGCATCCGCTCGGCGGCGGTGAACTCCGGGATGTCCGGCAGCTCCACGGTCTCCACGGTGCTGTTGGCATCGCTCATGCCGAAGAAGTCGATCTGCCCCTCCACGTTGCGCTTGCGCACATTGCCGATGGCGTCCAGCATCTTCTCATAGACCGCCAGCATCTGCGACCGCTTGGCGCCCATGCTGTCGAAGGCACCGCTGCGGATAAGGTTCTCCACCGCCCGCTTGTTCATTTCGCCGCAGTCGTACATCCTGTCGCAGAAATCCTGCAGCGACCTGAAGTCACCGCCGTACTCCCGCTCCCGTATCACGGACTGGATGAACCCCCGTCCGATGTTCTTGATGGCCACCAGGCCGAACCGTATGCCGTTTTCCTCCACGGTGAACCGGTCGGTGGAGCGGTTCACATCCGGGGGCAGCAGCGCGATGCGGCAGTCCCGGCACTCGCCGATATACCCGGCCACCTTGTCGCTGTTGTCCAGCACGCTGGTCAGCAGCGCCGCCATATACTCCTTGGTATAATGGCACTTGAAATACGCCGTCTGATACGCCACCACCGCGTAGCTCACCGCGTGGGCCTTGTTGAAGGCGTAGTTGGCGAAGTCGAATATCTCGTCGTAGATGGCCTGCGCTGTCTTTTCGTCGATGCCGTTGGCGATGCACCCCTTGATGCCCCGCTCCTCGTCGCCGTAGACGAAGGCCTTCCGCTCCTTCTCTATCTCCTTGGCCTTCTTCTTGCTGATGGCGCGGCGCACCATGTCCGCCTGCCCCAATGAGAAGCCGCCCAGCTCCTGGAAAATGCGTATCACCTGCTCCTGGTACACGATGCACCCGTAGGTGACGGACAGAATGGGTATCAGCTTGGGATGCTTGTATGTCACCAGCTTCGGGTCATGCTTGCAGGCGATGAACCGGGGTATGGATTCCATAGGCCCCGGCCGGTACAGGGCTATGACGGCGGTGATGTCCTCTATGCTCTGGGGCCGCAGTCCCACGCACACGCCGGTCATGCCGCTGGACTCGATCTGGAATACGCCGGACGTCTGCCCGCGGGAGATCATGTCGTAGGTCTCCGCGTCGTCGTCGGGGATGTTGGCCAGTGCAAAGTTCGGGTCCTTCTCCCGCACCATCTTCACCGCGTCGTCCAGCACCGTCAGGTTCCGCAGGCCCAGGAAGTCCATTTTCAGCAGGCCCAGCTCCTCCAGCGTGGTCATGACGTACTGGCAGATCAGGGCGTCGTCGTTCCGGGCCAGAGGTACGTACTCGTACACCGGCCGTTTTGTGATGACCACGCCCGCCGCGTGGGTGGAGGCGTGGCGGGGCATGCCCTCCAGGGCCATGGCCGTGTCGATGAGCTTCCGTATCCGCTCATCGTCCCGGTACATCTCCGCCAGCTGCCTGCTGAGCTTCAGCGCCTCCTGCAGCGTGATGTGCAGCGCGCCCGGCCCCGCCGGCACCAGCTTCGCCACCACGTCTACCTCGGCATAGGTCATGTTCAGCGCCCGGCCCACGTCACGGATGGCCGCTCTGGCGGCCATGGTGCCGAAGGTCACGATCTGCGCCACGTGGTCGTCGCCGTACTTGTTGCGTACGTACTCCACCACCTCGCCCCGGCGCGTATCGCCGAAGTCCATATCAATATCGGGCATGGACACGCGCTCCGGGTTCAGGAACCTCTCGAAATACAGGTCGTACTTCATGGGGTCGATGTCCGTGATCTCCAGGCAGTAGGACACCATGGAGCCTGCCGCGCTGCCGCGCCCCGGTCCCACCGGTATGCCCCGGCTCTTGGCGTAGCGCACGAAGTCCGACACGATGAGGAAATAGTCCGTGAAGCCCATTTTCTCTATCATGTCCAGCTCGTACTCCAGCTGTTTACGGTACTCCGGCTTTGTCTCGCCGTACCGCATGGCAAAGCCCTCGTCGCACAGCTTCCGCAGATACGTGGGCGAGTCATACCCCTCCGGCAGCTTGAATTCCGGCAGGTGGTACTTGCCGAAGGTGAACTCCAGCTGGCATTTCTCCGCCACCTTTTCCGTGTTGGCCACCGCGTCGGGATACCCCGCGAACAGCTCCTCCATCTCCTCTGTGGAGCGTATGTAGAAGTTCCGCGGCTCGTACCGCATCCTGTTCTCGTCGTCCACAGTCTTGCCGGTCTGTATGCACAGCAGCACGTCGTGGCTCTCCGCGTCCTCTTTCCGCAGGTAGTGGGCATCGTTGGTGCATACCATGGGGATGCCCGTTTCATTGTGCAGCCGCAGTATCCCCCGGTTCACCTCCGTCTGCTCCGGGATGCCGTGGTCCTGCAGCTCCAGATAGTAGTCCTCACCGAAGATGTCCCGCATCTCCAGCGCGTGGGCCTTCGCCCCCTCGTATTCCCCGTTCATCAGCCGCCTGGGGATCTCCCCCGCCAGGCAGGCCGACAGCGCGATCAGACCCTCCGAGTGCTGGCGCAGCAGATCCATATCGATGCGCGGCTTGATGTAAAACCCCTCGATATACGCCTGGGACACCATGTACGACAGGTTCCGGTACCCCGTTTCGTTCTTGCACAGCAGCACCAGATGCCGCGACTCCGTGTCGAACTCATGCTGCTTGTCGAACCGCGTCCGCCGCGCCACATACACCTCGCACCCGATGATGGGGTGTATGCCCTCGGCCTTGCAGGCGCGGTAAAAGTCCACCGCGCCGTACATGACGCCGTGGTCGGTGATGGCGCAGGCCGTCTGCCCCAACTCCTTCACCAGCTTGGGCAGGTCGCGTATCCGGCACGCACCGTCCAAAAGGCTGTATTCCGTATGTACGTGCAGATGCACAAATCCCATGCTCGCTCTCCTTTACCTCTCCGCCATCATCCCGCACAGTATCTCCGCCGCGCTGACGATCAGCATCCCGCAGTGGTCCCCCGCCGCCAGCTCCATGGCCGTGTCGGTGGGCTGCAGCTCCTTCTCCGCCAGCAGTTCCCGGCAGTTGAGATGCCTGAACCTCTCCGTGAACCGCCGCTGGAACTCCTTGGTGACGGCCGCGGCCCTGGCCTTGTCCTGTGCCATCTCCGGGAACGCGCAGCCCAGCACCATCACCGGCGCATTCACCGCGCCGCAGATGTTGCCGCTGCGTACACCGCCGCCCAGCCCCGCGCCCATGGCCAGCGCCTGCGCCTCCGTGATGCCCATCACGTCCGCAAACGCCGCCAGCAGCGACTGCGCGCAGTTCGCGCCGCTCTTTCTGTATCGTATGGCGCTTTCGCACCGCTCTCTCGTGTTCATAGCTCCCTGGCCTCCTCCATCAGCTTTCTCATTCTGTGATTCATGCAGGACTTCGTCACCGGCGGATCGCACTTCTCCGCCAGCTGCACCAGCGACAGCTCCGGGTGCTCCAGCCGCAGCGCCGCTGTCTGCCGCAGCTTCTCCGGCAGCTTCTCCCACCGGGGACTGTGCCGCAGTTTCTCGATGGCGCTCACCTGCTCCTGCGCCGCGTCCAGCGTCTTGTTCACGTTCGCCATGTCGCAGTTCATGGCGCGATTGGCCCCATTGCGTATCTCCTTATCCACCTTTGCGGTCATGATGTCCATGGCCGCCGCCGGCGCGCCTATCTTCGTCAGGAAGTCCTCGATGTGCTCCGATTGCTTGAAGTACAGCAGCGCGTCCGCCCCCCGCCGGATGGTGCGGGGCAGGAACCCCATCTCCTCCATCAGCGCCTGTACCTCCCGGCTGGCCGGCACGTGGCTGGTGGCCAGCTCCAGGTGGTACCGCTTCTCCGGGTCGGTGACGCTGCCTCCTGCCAGGAAGGCCCCCCGCAGGAACGCCGTGCGGCAGCAGTCGTCCTCCAGCAGCCCGAAATTCACGTGCAGCGCCGTCAGCTGCCTGGCGTCGTAGCCCAGGATGTTGATGATCTTCTCCAGCTTCTCCCCCTCCGTGATGCCGAAGATAAGCTTCCCCTTCCCGCTCCTGTCCTCTGGAAGGCGGTCGAACTTCACCCCGAATGCCTTCTGGAACAGCTTTGGCAGCCGCGCGGCAAAGTCCCCGCTCTCGGTGATGATGCGCACCTCGGCGGGAGTGAAGGTGTTGCAGTACAGCAGTACGCCGTAGCCCTCGGCCCGGGCGCAGCACTGCCGGCTGATCCCCACGCGGCACAGTTCGTTTTTCACTTTTCCCGCAAATGAGACCATAGCCGTCCTCCCGTCATTCCGCCCTGCGGAATGTCACCGTCTGCCCCTTCATGGAGATCTTCTCCACCTGATACCCATACGCCGCCAGTTCCTTCTTGTACGTCAGAAAGGAGTGATCGATGGGCACCCCGGCAATGCGCCCGATGTCCTCGAACGACAGCGTGAACCGCTCCCGTCCGTCCCCGCGCACATATTCCCAAAGCGCATCGTATTTACTCATGCTTTCATCGCCCCATATCCCTGTGGCTCTCCGTAACGGAAAAGCCCAGCTCGCCGATATGCGCCGCCAGACGGTGCGCCATGGCCACCGACCGGTGCCGTCCGCCGGTGCAGCCCACGGCCAGCACCAGCTCCGTCCGCCCCTCCTGCCGGTACTGCGGCAGCAGGAAGTCCACCATGGCCGCCAGCTTGTCCCAGAACGCCTCCGTGACCGCCGGTGCCATCACATAGGCCCGCACAGGCTCGTCCAGCCCCGTCAGCCGCTTCAGCTCCGGTACATAGTAGGGGTTGGGCAGGAACCGCACGTCCACCACCATGTCCGCCTCCGGGGGCAGCCCGTTTTTAAAGCCGAAGGACAGCACCGTTACGTGCAGCCCTCCGCCGCTGCCGCCGCCCAGCAGCGTCAGCAATGTGCTCTTCAGCTTCGCCGTGGAGAAGGCCGACGTATCCAGCACAAAGTCCGCCTTCTGCCGCACCGGCTCCAGCAGCGCACGCTCCCGCGCCACCGCGTCCTCGATGGAGCCCTCGCCGCACAGGGGGTGGCTCCGCCGTGTCTCCTTATAGCGGTTGATGATGGTTTTGGTGTCCGCCTCCAAAAAAAGAAGCCGGCACCGCAGCCCCAGCCCGCGCAGCTGGTCCACCACCTGCAGCAGCCGCGTAAAGGGCTCTCCTGCCCGCACGTCGTACACGAAGGCCAGCCGGTCGTACCGTCCGCCCGCCGCCGCGCAGAACTCTGCGAACTTCACCATCATTTCCGCCGGCAGGTTATCCACGATATAGTAGCCGCTGTCCTCCAGGCACACCGCCGCGCGGCTCTTGCCCGCGCCGGACAGCCCCGAAATTATAAGGATCTCCAATCTGTTCACCCTTTCACCGCCATGCGCGGCGGTCTCTCTGTGTGTAAGGCCAGCGGCGTTCAGTCTATGACCCGCACCTCGGGCTCCAGCACCACGCCGGTCTGCTCCCGGACGCGCCGCTGTATCTCCGCCATCAACGCCGTCACATCGTCGCAGGTGGCGCCGCCCTTGTTGATGACGAAGCCCGCGTGCTTCTCCGACACCTGCGCCCCGCCTATGGTCAGTCCCTTCAGTCCGCACTGGTCGATCAGCGCTGCGGCGTAGTGGCCCTCCGGCCGCTTGAAGGTGCTGCCTGCACTGGGATATTCCAACGGCTGTGAAGCCTTTCTCCTTGCCATCAGTTCGTCCATCTTCGCCCGTATCTCCGCCGGGTCTCCCGACTGCAGGCGGAACGTGGCGTGCAGCACCACCGCCTCCGGATGCTCCGTCAGCAGGCTGTGCCGGTAGGAGAACGCCATCTCCTCCCCGCTGAGCGTCTGTACGCCGCGGTCGGGGAACAGCACCGTCACGTCCTTGATGACCTGCGCCATCTCGCCGCCGTAGGCGCCCGCGTTCATGGTCACGCCGCCGCCTGTGCTGCCCGGTATCCCGTGGGCGAATTCCAACCCGGAAAGGCCTGTTTTCTGCGCAAAGACGGCCGCCTTTGCCAGCGTCGCGCCGCACTGTGCCGTGATCTCACCGTCGGCCTCGCCGGCCTCCACGCCGTTCATGTCGCGGGTACAGACCACCAGCCGCTCCACGCCCCTGTCCGGGAACAGCACATTGGTGCCGTTGCCCAGCAGGAACGGCCTTGCGCCGCATTCCAGCGCCCGGCTCACCAGCAGGATGAGTTCCTCCCCGCTGCGGGGGAAGGCCATGCGCCGCGCCGCGCCGCCGATGCGGAAGGACGTGTACCGGCTCAGCGGCACGTCCTTTTCATATTCCATCTCCGGCAGATAATCCGCCGTCCATTTGTCCAGCTCACCGTACCAGTTCATAGTACCTCCAGGCCTTGAAAACACAAGGTTTTCACGCAGTATATGCTCATTCAGATGCGCTTATTCTTTCCCAAAAGCGCCGCACCGATAAGTCCCGCCCGGTTGCCCAGCTGCGCCTTCACGATGCGTGTGCGCCGGTCCTTTCCGCAGGGAATGCTCTCCCGCGCCACCCGCTGCTGCACAGGCAGCAGCAGCTGTTCGTCCGCCTCGTTGCTGACGCCGCCGCCGATGGCCAGGGTATCCGGCTGGAATATGTTCACCACGTTGATCACGCCGCAGGCCAGATAGTCCACGTACTTTTCGCACACCGCCCGGCCCACCTCGTCGCCCTCCCGGGCGGCGATAAAGGCGGACTGGCCGGACACGTGGCCGTCATTTTCCGCAATGACCTGCGCCAGACCGCTGTCCGGGTGGGCGGCCAGCGCCTCGGCGGTCATACGCTTCAGCGCCGTGGCGCTGGCGTACTGCTCCCAGCAGCCGCACCGCCCGCAGGGGCACGGCAGGCCGTTCTGCTCGATGACCATGTGGCCCACCTCTCCGGCCATGCCGTTGGCGCCGTGGTATATCTTCCCGTTGTGTACGATGCCCGCGCCCACACCAGTGCCCAGCGTGACGGTCACGAAGCGCTTGCTGTCCCGTCCCGCGCCCACGTGGTACTCCGCCAGCGCGGCGCAGTTGGCGTCATTCTCAATGTATAGAGGGATATTCAGGTACTTGTGAAACAGCTTACGCAGCGGCACGTCCCGCAGCGGCAGATTGCATGTGTACGCGATGGAGCCCGCCCGGATGTCCACCGTTCCCGGCACACCCACGCCCACGGACGCCACGTCCGCCAGCGCCACGCCGGAGGCGCTGGCCAGCTCCTGCACCATGGAGGCCACCGTCCATGCCAGGCCCTCCCGGTCCACGATAGAGGCGACCTTCATTTTCTGTGTCGCCAGCAGATTTCCGTTTTCGTCCACCAGCCCCGCCTTCAGATTGGTGCCGCCGATGTCCACGCCAACATACTTCATGTATAACTATCTCCAATGCTATTATAGAAGAACAAAAACTTTATTCCGCATTTTTTCGTGTTTTTTCCTGCAGCATAGCGTCCACTTTGCTGTCAAATTGCGTCACAAAGTCCCGTGCCGCGTTATATCCGTACTTCATCTGCCGGTTCTTCATGGTGGCGATCTCCACAATGCCCGCCAAATTTCGTCCCGGCCGCACCGGTATGGGCACGATGGGCAGGCTGACCTCCAGCATGGTGTATTTCTCCTCCCCCAGTCCCAGCCGGTCGTAGAACTTTCCGTCCTCCCACTGCTCCAGCTGGATGACCAGGTCTATCTCCGTGTCGAACTGCACGGCGCCCATGCCGAACAGCTGCTGCACGTCGATAACGCCCACGCCGCGTATCTCGATGTAATGGCGGATGATCTCCGGCGCCGTGCCGTACAGAGAGTTGGACACACGGCGTATCTCCACCGCGTCGTCAGCCACCAGCCGGTGGCCGCGCTTGAGCAGCTCGATGGCGGTCTCGCTCTTGCCGATGCCGCTGTCGCCCAGGATCAGTACGCCCTGTCCGTAAATATTCATCAGCACGCCGTGCCGCGTGATCTGCGGCGCCGTCACCCGGTTCAGATAGTCGATGAGCCGACTGGTCACGTCCACGGTGGAGTCCACTGCCCGCAGCAGCGTGCGGTCGTGCTTTTCCGCCATCTGCAGCAGCTCCGCGGGAGCGTCCATGTTCCGCGCCACGATCATTGCCGGGAACGGGTAGCTCAGCAGCTGGTTGAACACCCGCTGGCGCTCCGCGCCGGTCATGCGATCCAGATAGCGCATCTCGCCGCGGCCCAGTATCTGCAGCCGCTTGTCGTCAAAATAGTCATAGAAGCCCACCAGCTGCAGGGCAGGACGGTTCACGTCGGAAATGGTGATCACGGCGGTGTCGAAATCGCTGCCGCGATGCAATATCTCCATACCAAAAGTTTCTACCATTTTTTTCAGGCTGGCAGGTGTACGTCTAACTTTTTCCATGTCCGCTCCTTCTGCCCCGCAAGGCAAGTTCATTCCACGCAAGTTTATTTCATATAATTATATCTTGTATGCCGCTTTTTCGCAACACTTTCCACTTGTAAAAAAATTTCGATTTTTTGTGAAATAATACTTGCAATTTTGCGCTGTATCTGTTATCATATCAAATGCTTGCGGTGCAAGCAGCCAGTATGTTACAACAGCAAGGAGGTGCAACGGATGGCAAAGTGCGAATTTTGCGACAAGGGCGTGACCTTTGGTATCAAGGTGTCCCACTCTCATCGGCGTTCCAATCGCCCCTGGAAGCCCAATGTCAAGCGCGTGAAGGCGGTGATCAACGGCACGCCTCGCCATGTGTATGTTTGTACCCGATGCCTGCGTTCCGGCAAGGTCACCCGCGCTATCTGATAGCGTCTGAACTGCACAGTTAAAAGCTCTGCGAGTATTCGCAGAGCTTTTTGCGTATCCGAAATATACAGACACCCTGTTTAAAAGGCAGGGTGTCTGTTTTTTGTACGCTCAAAGCTCCGGGTCCCAGCTTTTCCGTTCCGTGCTGCGGGGTGGTACATCCTCCACGGCAGGTTCGCGCACAGGGGCGGCGCCGGCGGCGCGGCGGACAAACCCCAGGTACCGGGTTCCCTGGAAGGTCAGCTCACCCACGTCACCCTCCGCCAGCAGGCCATATTCCCGTCCGGAGACATGCAGCTCAAGCCGGTCGCCGCTGTCAAACTGGAATGTCACATAGTACGTGGTGGATGTGCTGGTGTGCATACCGCCATTGTTGTTGTTATGGTGGTGTACATCCGTGTTCTGCCGTTTGGCGATGATCTCTGCATCCACCGTCAGGCGGGGCGAGTTGTTGTTTTTGTTCCAGGTGCTGATGCCCCGCACCGCCGTGACGATGAAGCCCACAATGACGATGGCAAATACGGCGAATACAAAAAACTGCATGACACCAAAGCCGACGTCAAACCCGAATCCAAACCCCATAGCCATGCTCCTTTCTTATCTGTAAAACGGTTTTATCTTACAATATATTTTATACTTTCTTCAAATGGTGGGACGCGGCCTTCAGCATGAGTTTTTTGGTGCCTACCGTGTCAAAGGCAATCTCTAACAGGGCGTCGCCGCCCATAGGCCGCATGGATATGACCAGTCCGCGGCCGAAGGCATCGTGCTCCACGGTCTCCCCTGCCTGTATCTGTATGTAGGAAGCGACGGAGGACGCCTTGGCGGCCGTTCCTGCCGTGCGCAGTGTACCGGCGCGAGGTGCGGATGGGCTTTCCCGGCGTGTGGTGACGGCGCCGCCGCGGCGGTCATGGCCGCTGCCGTAGCCGCCGCCATAACTGTACCCGTCGTCGCGGTCACCGTCGTCCCAGGCTTCGCTGCGGGGCTGGGGTTTGGACAGCCATTCCATGTTGTCCTCCGGTATCTCGTTGAGGAACCGGGACGGTATGCAGGGCGTCGTCCGGCCGTACAGCGTCCGTTGGCGGGCGTTGGTCAAGGTCAGCTTCTCCTTGGCACGGGTCATGGCCACATAGCACAGGCGGCGCTCTTCCTCCATCTCGTCACCGTCGCCCATGGCGCGGTTTCCTGGGAAAAGCCCTTCTTCCATGCCTACCACGAACACCTGCGGGAATTCCAGGCCCTTGGCGGCGTGCATGGTCATCATGGTCACGCAATTATCCCCGTCCACGCGGCTGTCCAGGTCGGTGTACAGGGCGATCTCGTCCAGGAATCCGGAAAGGCTGGTCTCCATGCCCTCGGCATTCTCCAAATAGGCAAGGATGCTGGATTTCAATTCCTCTACGTTTTCCAGACGGCCGCGGCTCTCCACGTCATCTTTTTCCCGCAGGGCGGGGGCGTAGCTGCTGCGCTCACAGACGTAGTCGTAGAACTCCGTCAGCTCGCAGTCCGGCAGACGGCGGCGCATTTCTTCAATCATATCTGTAAAGGCTATAAGCCTTACAGCGGCGTTTTTCAGCTCGGGGAACTCGTTTGCCCGACGGAACACGTCGTACAGGGTCAGACCGTACTGCGTGGCGATAAGCTGCGCCTTGTCCACCGTGGCCTGGCCAATCTTCCTGGCGGGGACATTGATGATGCGCCGCAGGCGCAGATCATCGGTGGGGTTGTTGATGACACACAGATAGGCCAGCATATCCTTGACCTCCGCCCGGTCGAAGAACTTCAGGCCGCCGTATATCTTGTACGGCACACCGCTGCGCTTGCAGGCATATTCCAGCGCGTTGGACTGTGCGTTGGTGCGGTACAGTACAGCACAGTCACCCCAGTTCCCGCCCCGGCGATAGTACATCATGATCTGCCCCAGCACGAAGTTAGCCTCATCGCTCTCGTTGAAGGTAGTCTTTACCGTCACCAGCTCTCCGCGGCCGTTTTCCGTCCACAGGGTCTTGCCCTTGCGGCCCTGGTTGTGGCGTATGACCGCATTGGCCGCGTCCAGAATGTTCTGTGTGGAACGATAGTTCTGCTCCAGACGGATGACCCGCGCACCCTTGAACTGCCGTTCAAAGCTGAGGATATTGGTGATGTCCGCGCCGCGGAAGCGGTAGATGCTCTGATCGTCGTCACCCACCACGCAGATATTCTGCCCGGCGCCGGTCAGCAACTTGGCCAGCTCGTACTGCAAGGCGTTGGTGTCCTGGTACTCGTCGATGAGCACATAGCGGAACTTGCGGCGGTAGTAGTCCCGTACCTCCGGGGCGGTCTGCAGCAGCCGCACCGTGTGCAGCAGCAGGTCGTCAAAGTCCAGCGCGTTGGCCTCACGCAGCTTCTTATTGTAAAGCGTATATACTTTACCGATCCTTATTTTACGCCAATCGTTGATGCTCTGCCACTGTTCCAGAAATTCCTCCGGCGTCTGCATATCGTTCTTGGCACGGGAGATGACTGTTTGGACCTCGCGGGGCGGGAAGGACTTTTCCTCCAGCGCCAATTCCTTGATGATGTCCTTGATGACGCGCTTGCTGTCATCGCTGTCGTAGATGGTGAAGCTGCGGTCGAAGCCGATACGGTCGATGTCCCGGCGCAGGATGCGCACGCAGGCGGAGTGGAATGTGGAAGCCCACACGTCAGCGGCAGCCTCCTCCCCCAGCATACGGCCGAGGCGCTCCTTCAGCTCGTTGGCGGCCTTATTGGTAAAGGTGATGGCTAGCACCTCCCAGGGGCGGGCGGGTTCCACCGCGCAGAGGTACTCCACCAGCGGACGCTGGCTTTCGTCCGGGGCGGCTACGTACTGCTCCAGGAAGCTTACTTCATCCTCTGTCACCGGTACAGGGATCTCGTCGGTGTCGCTACCACGGCCGTAGCGCAGCAGGTTGGCCACCCGGTGGATCAGCACCGTGGTCTTGCCTGAGCCGGCGCCCGCCAGCAGAAGCAGCGGTCCCTCCGTGGCCAGGACGCCCTCCCTCTGGCAGGGGTTCAGGTTCTGATAGTCCGCGGCAATCGCATTACGCCGCGCTGTGATAAATCGTCTTTCCAAATCGGTCATGGGGTGCCTCGCCTTCCTGTTTCTTACCCTCATTCTAATACAAGTTCCACTTTTGGTCAACAAAAAAAGAAAAAATATAGAAAGTTTGTTCGATTTCTCTTGACAAGAACGAATGTTCGATTTATACTATGAACAGAACAAAAGTTCGAACAAGGAGGATGCGAACATGACTACTTTGGGATTTGTTATCACGATACTGGGCGCAGGCTCTATTGCCGCCAATGTGCTGCGGCTCATCGACTGCATCGATAAGCCCGCCCCACATCGCCGCCGTATGGCATAACAGACCATGGAACTGCTGGACAAGCTGGCCGTTCTGTCGGACGCGGCCAAATACGACGCGGCATGCACGTCCAGCGGTGTGCGGAGAGGCTTCCGACCGGGTATGATCGGCAACACTTCCTCGTCCATCGCGGGGTGCTGCCACAGCTTTTCCGCCGACGGGAGATGCGTCACGCTGCTGAAGGTGCTCATGAGCAACGCCTGCGTGTACGACTGCAAATACTGCGTCAATCGGCACAGCAACGACACACGCCGTGCGGCCTTCACCCCCCGGGAACTGGCGGAGCTGACTATTGGATTCTACCGCCGAAATTATATTGAGGGGTTATTCCTGTCCAGCGGTGTGCTGCGCAGCCCGGACTATACCATGGAACAGATGATCCGGGCGCTGCGCATTCTGCGGGAGGAGTACCGGTTCAACGGTATTACCTTTTTCCCACAAAAGCCGCCTTACCTCTTGACCATCCCGATATATTGGGAAATTAAACTCTATCGACTTCAAAGGCTGCTCTGACTCCCC
>CAKTOW010000004.1 GCA_934590325.1 uncultured Oscillospiraceae bacterium | reverse complement strand
GTTCCATAGCCATGGAAGTTTCCTCCTTTATAAAATGTCATGTGCCTTGCACATCAGAACGGCAGGTCGCCGTCCTCATCATCGATCTCGGAAAAACCGGAAGCACCGCCTACGGGTGCGGCGTAGCCGCCGGCAGGGGCGGAGTAGCCGCCGTTGCTGCCGCCATAGCTGTTATCGCTGTTGGCGTAGCCGTTGTTGCCGCTGTAGCCGGCACCGCCGTTGTCACCATCCCGGCGGGAATCGCCGAAATAGATGTTGTCGGCCACGACCTCGGCGGAGCGGCGCTTGTTGCCGTCCTTATCCGTCCAGTCGCGCAGCTGCAGACGGCCCTCCACCACGGCCATACGGCCCTTGGTGAAGTACTTGGCCACGAACTCGGCGGTGGCGCGCCAGGCGACCACATCGATGAAGTCCGTTTCCTTCTCGCCGGACTGTGTCTTGTAATCACGATCCACAGCCAGGGAAAAACTGGTCACGGGAGTACCGGACTGCGTGCGGCGCAGTTCCGGATCACGGGTCAGGCGACCCATGATGAAAATTTTGTTCAGCATTGCTGTTCTCCCTTACTCGCCCTTGCAGACGATCATGGAACGCATGATACCCTCGGTAATGCCCAGGATACGATCCAGCTCCTTGGGGAACTCGGGGCCGCTGGTGAAGCTCATGAGCACATAGTAGCCCTCGGTCTTGTAGTCGATCGCGTAAGCAAGACGACGCTTGCCCCACTCATCGACCACCACGTCGGTCGCGTTCTGCTCTGCCAGAGTCTGGAACTTTGCCACGGTAGCGGCAACAGCCTCCTCACCCTGTGCAGGGTCGATGATGTAGACGACCTCGTAGTTGGCGGAAATCTTAGCCATACTTTTGCACCTCCTTTTGGACAAATGGCCCTCATTCTTCGATGAGAGCAAGGATATGCTTGCAGACACAAGCCATATTATTATACCGAATGTGGGGGAAAAGTCAAGATATTTTTGCAAATAGGGTACTTTTTTGCGGTTGTGCGCCGGGAGGTTCCGCGTGTCCGCGATATACGGACAAAAACGAAAAATTTGTTTGCGTTTTTGCAGGAAACGTATTGCACGGGGCGGCGGGGTGTGCTAAAATTTATGCAGATACCTATGTAAATGTATGAGGAGGCGCGTTCTATGATCTCCATGGCCATGCTGCACGATGCACAGCGGGTGCTGAAGCCCGTCATCAACCGCACGCCGGTCATCCCCACCAAGGGGCTGGTGCCGGGCTGCGACTTTTACCTGAAGGCCGACTGCCTGCAGAAGACCGGCGCGTTCAAGCTGCGGGGCGCGTACTATAAGATCGCCACCCTGTCCGACGAGGAGAAGGAACGGGGCGTCATCGCCTGCTCCGCTGGGAACCACGCCCAGGGCGTGGCCTTCGCCGCGCGGGACATGGGCATCAAGGCCACGATATGCATTCCCGAGGGCGCGCCCATTTCCAAGATCGAGGCCACCCGCAGCTACGGGGCTAACGTGGTGCTGGTGCCCGGCGTGTACGACGACGCCTATGCCGAGGCGGTGCGCCTGCGGGACGAGCAGGGGCTGACGTTCATCCATCCCTTCAACGACTACAGCATCATGGCCGGGCAGGGCACCATCGGCCTGGAGATACTGGAGCAGCTGCCGGATGTGGACATGATCTTCGTGCCCATCGGCGGCGGCGGGCTCATCGCGGGCCTGGCCTACGCGGTGAAGAACCTGAAGCCCGACTGCCGCATCATCGGCGTACAGGCCGCCGGAGCGCCCAGCATGGCGGAGTCCCTGAAGGAGGGCAAGATCATCACCCTCAGCAGCGTGGACACCGTGGCCGACGGCATCAAGGTCAAAACGCCCGGCGACCTGACGTTCGACATGTGCAGGGAGTACGTGGACGAGGTGGTCACCGTCAGCGAGGGCGAGATCGCCAGTGCCATCCTGACCGTACTGGAAAAGCAGAAGCTGGTGGCCGAGGGCGCGGGCGCCGTGGGCATCGCGGCGGCCATGTACCACAAGGTGAACACCGAGGGCAAGACCGTGTGCGCCCTGCTGTCCGGCGGCAACGTGGACGTGACCATGCTGGAGCGCATCCTGACCCGGGGCCTTGCCAAGGAGGGGCGGACGGTGAGCTTCTCCACCGTGCTGCCCGACCAGCCCCACGCCCTGGCATCATTCCTGGAGGTCATATCCTCCATGGGCGCCAACGTGCTGGACGTGAACCACGAGCGCCGCAACACCAAGGCGGCCATCGGCTCCTGCGTGGTGAACCTGTCCCTGGAGACACGGGACAAGGCACACATCCAGGAGATATTTGGCTCGCTGCGCCGCAAGGGGTACGTAGTGGAGGAACAGTGAAAAAACGGCGGCTGCGGCCGCTGTTTTTTCTTTTGCAAATACTTTTAATAGAAAAGTATTCGTTGACAATATCCGCCGCGCCATGGTATCATGGAGCCACACACAACCGGCCGCAGGGCGTGGTGTACGGACCGGTGGAATGATGGATCCATGGAGGGAAACGCTATGACGGAGAAATGCCCCTACTGCGGCGCGGAGATGATACCCGGGCGGCTCTACGCCAACGACAGCGCGTCGCTGGAGTTCAACGGGGACGCGCCCCACTTCCCCGACGACTTCTTCATCGCCGGGCCCTATTTCCTGCGCAGGGACATACAACTGAACGCCTTGCACTGCAAGGTCTGTCAGACGGTCATTTTCCGGTATGACAAGCCGATTGCATGATGTTTTGACACGCAGCCCCCGCTGGATGGCGGGGGCTGCTTTTGTCGTACACGCGGCAGGGGAGTCGCTTACGTACTCTGTATTCAGCTTAGGTTTCCGTTCTTGTCGCAGCTCAGGGTCAGCGTCACGGGCACGCCCTGGGTGCCGCCGATAATAGCGCGGTTCATGGTCAGGTAGCCATAGGCGGTGTTGCCGCTCTTGGACGTGGACTTGGAACCTACGCTCCAATCACTGCTATAGATGGTCACATTCAGGCTGTTCACACTGGTACACGTAGCAGAGGAACCGTTGTAGGTAAAAGTCGCGTTCAAAGTTGCCTTCCACTGCAGCGTGTTCCCGCTGGTGTAATGTCTGTAATCCGCGTTTCCGCTCTTGTAGTTTGTGGCACGGGTCAGAACTGTATCTGCATGCACAGTGATAACCGTGTAACTTCCGTCATCATAATAAATCACCTTGTCCTGCTGCGCAAACGCCTGCACTGAAAGGGCGCATACCAACAACAAGCATGCCAATAGCGCGCTAAATATTCTCTTTTTCATTGCTCTCCTCCTTGTGAATCATTAACTGTCCAGCTTTCTACTTCTGTTACCGTTTTTTCACTCCACCCGCTCAAATCCTGATGGATAGTGTGCAGCTGGAGCAGCAGTACGCCGGCATACACCGCCAGCGCGGCCACCACTGCCAGCACCACTGTGGTGACGACACGGCGGCGGATGTGCAGTTGGGCCAGCAGCTCCGCCGTGGGCATCTCGTCCACATAGGCCGCCGCCACCTGCTGCGGTGTGCCGAACCGCTCCGCCAGCGCGGCGGGGTCGCCGCCCTGGGCTATGTAGTCCTCTGCTTGGGCGCGGATGGCGTCCAGCCACGGCTTTTTGGTTTTGCCGGAGCACGGCAGAAAGCTGCTGACCGCGCAGACATATTTCTTGATATACCAATTCTGCTTTCTGCTCATGCTTCGGCCTCCCCTCGGATGATCGCGAAAACGCCTGCGGTGACCGCCTCATAGTCGGCGGTCAGCTCCCGCAGCTTTTCTTCCCCTGCCGGTTCCAGATGGTAGTACACGCGGGTCATGCGCTTGCCCACCAGCTCACGCCGGTCGGATACAAGCCCCTGCTCCTGCAGGCGGTACAGCACGGGATAGAGAGAGCCCTCCTGCGTGGTCAGCCGACCGCCGCTGGCACGCTCGGTCTCCTGCACCAGCTGATAGCCGTACATGTCCCCCCGCTTCAGCAGCGACAGTATCACCAGCGACATGACGCCCCGGCGGTAATTGGCATGGGTATTGTCTCTCATACGTGTTCCCTCCTTGTTTTGTACTACCAAGATATTTATATCACAGATATATTTAGTTCGCAATACTATTCTAACGAAAGTCTTTACACCATCGCGGGCACCGTCCGGTACTCCTGCCCCGGCGCCGCCCGGGACAGGTCCGCGCGGCCCAGCACGTACAGGTCGGTGCAGCGGGACTCCAGCGCCAGCAGGGTCTCGGCCTCCGCGCCCAGGGCGGCCGCGTCGGCGGGCTTCGTCAGCACCGGTGCCCCGGCATCCCGCAGCCCACGCAGGTGGGCGCGGCCCGCCGCCGTGGCCGCCAGCACGCGCAGGTAGGGCAGAGTATCCGGCGCGGGGGGCAGCCGCAGCCACGACGCCAGCAGCATGCGGCGCAGGCGCGCCAGCGGGTAGCGCTTCGTCTTGGCGGCGGCCAGCAGCTCCTCCACGGTGCAGGCCGTCCGCGCGGCCCGGTACATCCGGTTGCACAGTCCCTCGCCGCCGGGGTCACAGGCGCGCCAGTCCCCGGGGCTCATGCCCCGCGCACGGGCCAGTATGGCGCGCTCGCACAGGCGGCCGTCGGCAAGGCGGCCCGCCGCCAACTCGCGCCGCAGGACCTCCGCCGCCGGGACGGGCATATAGCCGCAGGCGGCCTGGTACCGGCCCTGCCGCAGCAGCGCCCGCAGATACGACGCCGAGGCTGTGTCCCCGGCGGGCGCACCGTCGTGGGCGGCGCCCTCACGCCGCAGGGTATATGGAGTCATCCCGCCGCCGAGGCGCGACAGGGCGCGCAGGTACTCCACCGCCAGCGTGTTGTTGGGGCTCTCCAGCAGCGCGGCGGTCTCCGGGTCTGTCAGCGCCGCCGCCACCGTCTGGCGCCGTACGGCGAAGGTGGCGCCGCTGTCGGGCGCAGACGCCAGGCCCTCGGCAAACGCCGCGCTGTCCAGGCACGCCGCCAGGCGTGCCAGCGCCGCCGTGTCGCCGCACTCGCTGCCGAACAGCAGGCTATCCGCCCCGGCCGTGCGCAGCAGCGCCACGCCGCCCCGGGCGAAGGTCTCCGCCGTGGCCATGGCCCACGGCGCCGGCAGCTCCAGCACCAGGTCCGCGCCGCAGCGGACGGCCATCTCCGCCCGCGCCGTCTTGGACAGGGCGGCGAAATCACCGCGTTGGGTGAAATTGCCGCTCATGGCGCAGATCACCACGTCCGCGCCCAGCGTCCGGGCATGGGCCAGCAGCCGCGCGTGTCCGTTGTGCAGCGGGTCGAATTCACATACAATGCCGACGATCATGGGCGCTCTCCTCTCGTTTTTTACCATTTTACCGTGAAACCCTGCGAAATGCAACTTGACATTGTACCGCCCCGGTATTTACAATGTAGAAAACGCAAGAAGCGAGGTCTTTTACTATGCTGACTGGATTGCTGTACGCCATGCCGGGCGAGATCAAGAGCCTGCTGCCCCCCGATGCGCAGCCGGAAAAAACAGTTGCCGGCGTGCCCTTCTACCGCATCCGCGAGGATGTGGTGGCCTGCTGCGGCGGCGTGGGCAAGGTGAACGCCGCCATGGCCACCCAGCTGTTCATCGACCTGTACCGTCCGGGCCGCATCGTCAACGTGGGCGTGGCCGGGTGCTTTGAGGATGTCCCCATCGGCACTCTGGTGCTGGCGGACCGCTTCCTGCAGCACGATGTGGATACCTCCGCCGTGGGCGATCCCGTGGGGCTGGTGTCCACGGTGAACCGCATGGACTTCCCCGCCGCCGATCCCGCGCGCGCCAAGGCCGCCATGGACCGCACGGGCTACGACTGCCTGGTGGGCAGTGTGGCCACCGGCGAGTGGTTCGCCACCAAGGGCGACCGGGCACAGTGGATCGCCGACACCTTCCACCCCCTGCTCATCGAGATGGAGGGCGGCGCGGCAGCGCAGGTGTGCTACCGCAACGGCGTGCCCTTCATGGCGCTGAAGTCCGTGTCCGACTGTCTGCTGGCGCACCACGACTCCTATTTCAGCTTTCCGGAGGCCATGAAACACCTGAACAAGGCCGCCATGGCCTTCCTGGACGCGCTGGACGCATAAATGCACACCGGCCGCGGCGGAAAAGTGATTTTTCCGCGCACTTTTTGTGAAAACAGCGTCTTTTCCTGTTGACAAGGGGGAAAGACGCTGTTATACTTGATAAGCCGCTTTGAATGGGTAAGCAAGTTCCGGCGCGTCCGGACGCCCCCGACAGCGAGTCCGTAATTAAGGAAAGGCAGGTGCAACAAGGTTATGCAGGCTATTATCGTTACCGGCGGTAAGCAGTACAACGTCAGCGAGGGTGACACTCTGTTCATCGAGAAGCTGGACGTGAACGCTGGCGATTCCGTGGTGTTCGATCAGGTTCTGGCGATCGTCGATGGTGAGAACACCAAGTTCGGCACTCCCGTGGTGGAGGGCGCGAAGGTGGACGCCACCGTGGTCAAGAACGGCAAGGGCAAGAAGATCCGTATCTTCAAGTATACCCCCAAGAAGGGTTACCGCAAACGGCAGGGTCATCGTCAGCCGTACACCAAGGTCGAGATCGGCAAGATCACGTTCTAAGACGGCAATGACCACTGTTACATTCCTCACGGAGGAATCGCGTATCGTCGGGTTTGAGGTCAGCGGCCATAGCGGCTATGCTGACGCGGGCGAGGACATCGTCTGCGCCGCCATCACCAGCGCTGTGCGGCTGGTGGAGGCCACTGTGAACGACGTGATGGGGCTGTGTGCCGCCGTCAAGGTCAACGAGCAGCAGGCGTCTATCACCCTGCGGCTGCCCGGCGGGCTGGCGTCCGACGCCGAAAGCACCTGTCAGAATCTGCTGACGGGGCTGATGGTGTATCTGGCACAGCTCCACGACGAATATCCCGACAACATCGAAGTTATGGAGGCGTGAGCCTCATTCCTCGATCATCTTACAGAAAGGATGGTACTTGAAAATGCTGAACATTTCTCTGCAGTTCTTCGCCCATAAAAAAGGTATGGGCTCCACCAAGAACGGCCGTGATTCCGAGTCCAAGCGCCTTGGCCCCAAGCGCGCTGACGGGCAGTTCGTGCTGGCTGGCAACATTCTGGTGCGTCAGCGCGGCACCCACATCCACCCCGGCACCAACGTGGGCAAGGGTACCGACGACACCCTGTTCGCCAAGGCGGACGGCGTTGTCCGCTTCGAGCGTCTGGGCAAGGATCGCAAGCAGGTCTCTGTCTACCCCGCCGAGTAATTGGTATGATGAAAAACCTCTCCTGCGAAAGCAGGAGAGGTTTTTACTTGACAATGCCGCAGCCCCGCGCGTATAAATCGTCAACGTCCGCCGCGTTTCCGCGGCGGACGCTTTTTTATTGACCTTTTTGCCCTTTTCGGGTAGAATACAGCTATATTGGAGAAATAGGCAAATTTTCAGATACAGTGAGGTAACTGCCATGGCAAACGGGTTTATCGATAAAGCGCGGATCACCGTGCGCGCCGGCAACGGCGGCAACGGCGCGGTGGCCTTCCACCGGGAGAAATACATTGCAGCCGGCGGCCCCGACGGCGGCGACGGCGGCAACGGCGGCTCCATCATCCTGAAAGTAGACGACAACATGTCCACCCTGATGGACTTCCGCTACAAGCGCAAGTACGTGGCCGGCAACGGCGTGGACGGCCAGGGCGGCCGCAAGACGGGCAAGGACGGCGAGAGCCTGACCATCAAGGTGCCCCGCGGCACGCTGGTACGGGACGCCGAGAGCGGCGAGATCATCAAGGATATGTCCGACGACGCCCCCTACGTGCTGTGCAAGGGCGGCCGGGGCGGCTGGGGCAACCAGCACTTCGCCACCCCCACCCGTCAAGTGCCCCGCTTTGCCAAGGCGGGCCTGCCCGGCGAGAGCCACGACGTCATTCTGGAGCTGAAGCTGCTGGCGGATGTGGGCCTGGTGGGCTTCCCCAATGTGGGCAAGTCCACGCTGCTGAGCGTGGTCAGCAAGGCGCACCCCAAGATCGCCAACTACCACTTCACCACCCTGTATCCCAACCTTGGCGTGGTATACGTGGACGAGGGCGTCAGCTTCGTCATGGCGGACATCCCCGGCATCATCGAGGGCGCCAGCGAGGGCGCGGGCCTGGGCCATGACTTTCTGCGGCACATCGACCGCTGCCGTCTGCTGGTACACCTGGTGGACGTGTCCGGCAGTGAGGGCCGCGACCCCATCGCGGACTTCGACGCCATCAACGGCGAACTGAAGGAGTACAGTCCCGAGCTGGCGGAGCGGCCCCAGATCGTGGTGGCCAACAAGACCGACCTGCTGTGCGACAACGAGCCCCTGGACGCCCTGCGGCAGCATGTGGAGGCCCTGGGCTATGAGTTCTTCGCTATGTCCGCCGCCACCCACCAGGGCACCCGCGAACTGGTGCAGCGCATCGGCCAGCGGCTCAGCGAACTGCCGCCGGTGACGGTCTATGAGCCGGAATACGTGCCCAAGCCCCCGGTCATCGACACCACAGAGCCCCTGCACATCGAGCGGGAGGACAACACCTGGCTGGTGGAGGGGCCCTGGCTGCAGCGCCTTATGGGCAACATCAACTTCTCCGACTACGAGAGCCGTATGTACTTCGACAAGATGCTGCGCCAGAGCGGCCTGTTCGACACGCTGGAGCAGATGGGCATCCAGGACGGCGACATCGTCAGCATGTACGATCTGGAATTCGAATACCAGCGATAAGCCCAGCCGTTCCCTCCGGTCAGGTTGAATATATGGTCCCTCTCCGGGGGGCAATATCCTGTACGGAGAAATAATTGACCGCCGGAAAAACTTGCTCTATAATGAGTGGTCAAGAGAAGCTATTTTACGCAAAGGAGCGAGTGCGTATGAACGAGATATATGTGGTCGGGCACCGCAACCCGGACACCGACTCCATCGTGGCCGCCATGTCCTTCGCCGCGCTGAAAAACGCGCTGGGCGAGAAGGAATACGTGGCGGTACACATGGGCACCATCAGCGACGAGACCAACCGCATGCTGGAGCGCTTCAATTTCAAGCCGCCCCGGTTCATCCAGAACGTCCGCACCCAGGTGCGGGACCTGGAGTTCGACCGTCCCCCCTGCCTGGACGCCTCCGTCACCATGGACAGGGCGTGGAAGCTCATGCGCGAACAGAAGATCTCCGCCATCCCCGTGGTCAATGAGGACGGCACCCTCCACGGTATGCTGTCCGCCGGCGACATCGCCACCTTCAGTCTGAACACCGTGGGTGACCCCCGGGTGGACGAGATCCCCCTGTTCAACCTGCTCAGCGTCATCGAGGGCCGCGTCATGGGCGACGGCGGCGACCTGGTGGACACCGTCAGCGGCTCCGTGGCCATCGCCCTGCCCCAGGACTGCGAGAACCTCCTGTTCGACGGTAACGACAGCATCGTCCTGTGCGGCAGCCAGCCGGATATGATCCGCCGCGCGCTGGACAAACAGGTGGCCTGCCTGATCCTCTGCCAGACGGACGTGGAGCCCGAATGGCTGGAGAACGCCGGAAAGACCTGCATCATCTCCACACCTCTGGACGCCAGCCGCGTCCACCGGCTCATCTATCAGGCCACACCCATCGACCGGCCCTGCGCCAAGGAAGGGCTCATCTCCTTCCACCTGGACGACTACATCGACGACGTCCGCGAGGTGGTGCTGAAGAGCCGCTACCGCTGCTATCCCGTCCTGGACGACGAGGAGAAGGTCGTGGGCACGCTGTCCCGCTATCACCTGCTGAAGCCCCGGCGCAAGCAGGTGGTGCTGGTGGACCACAACGAGCTGGCGCAGGCCGTCCCCGGCATCGATCAGGCGGAGATACTGGCCATTATCGACCACCACCGTCTGGCGGACATCCAGACCCGCCAGCCCATCGTGGTGCGCAACGAGCCGGTGGGCAGCACCAACACCATCATCACCTCCATGTACCAGGAGCACGGCGTCACGCCCTCTCCCCACATGGCCGGTCTTATGGCGGCGGCCATTCTGTCCGACACCGTCATGTTCAAATCCCCCACCTGCACCAAGCGGGACGTGTCCATGGCCGAGCGTCTGGCGCGCATCGCCCGCGTGTCCCTCAGCGACCTGGGACGTGAGCTGTTCAGCGGCAGCAACGACGGCAAGTCCGCCGAGGAGCTGCTGCGCAGCGACTTCAAGGAGTTCCATATCTCCGAGCAGATACTGGGCGTGGGGCAGATCACCTGCATCGACTCGCAGAAGCTCATGGAGCGCAAGGAGGAACTGCTGGACGCCATGCGCAAGGCGCAGAAGTCCCACGACTACGACATGGTCATCCTGATGCTCACCGACGTGCTGCAGGAGGGCACTCAGCTGCTGTACATCGGCAGCGACGACACCATCCGCAACGCCTTCGCCGTGGAGCCCAAGGACAACACCGTGTTCCTGCCGGGCGTCATGTCCCGCAAGAAGCAGGTCATTCCCATGCTGACCACCCTTTGGGGCTGAGAATACATACAAAGGGAGGACGCCGCAAGGCGCCCTCCCTTTTCCGCGCCCGCCCTTGACACAGACGGGATTTTTGTATATAATGGGCGGGATTTATTGAAAAAAGGAAGGCATTTGTTTTGTCAAATACAACATATATCATCATTATGCTGGTCTGTCTCCTGCTGTCCGCCTACTTCTCGGCCACGGAGACCGCGTTTTCCTCCGCCAATGTCACACGCCTTAAAATGCTGGCGGAGAAGGGCAACAGCCGCGCCGCTCTGGTCTGTAAGCTGCTGGAGCGGTACGACCGGCTGCTGTCCACCATCCTCATCGGCAACAACATCGTGAACATCGCCATGGCCTCTATCGGCACGGTGCTGTTCGTCAAGAGCTTCGGCGACGCCGGCGCCACCCTGTCCACCGTGGTAGTGACGGTGGTGGTGCTGATCTTCGGCGAGATTTCCCCCAAGAGCATCGCCAAGGACTGTGCCGAGGAGTGGGCCATGACCGCAGCGCCCTTCCTGCGCTGCCTGATCTGGCTGCTGATGCCCCTGAACTTCCTGTTCTCCCTGTGGAAGAAACTGCTGGCTAAGCTGTTCCACCTCAGCGCCGACAGCAAGATGTCCCCGGAGGAGCTGCTGATGCTGGTCAACGAGGTACAGCAGGACGGCAGCATCGACAAGGACGAGGGCGACCTGCTGAAAAATGCCATCGGCTTTTCCGATCAGGAGGCCCAGGACATCCTTATCCACCGCGTGGACCTGGCGGCCCTGCCCGTCACCGCCTCCAAGGAGGAGGTGGCCGACCTGTTCACACAGACCAAGTACTCCCGTCTGCTGATCTACCGGGAGGACATCGACCACATCCTCGGCACCGTGCATCAGAAGGACTTCTACGTGGGCTGCGGCGTTACGGACAAGCCCCTGGAGGACATTCTCTCCCCCGCCGTTTTCGTGCTGGAGAACGAGCCCATCAGCCTGCTTCTGAAGAAGCTGCAGCTGGCCAAGACCCAGATGGCCGTGGTAGTGGACGAGTACGGCGGTACCTGCGGCATCGTCACCATGGAGGACATCCTGGAGGAGCTGGTGGGCGAGATTTGGGACGAACACGACGAGGAGGAGGTCTTTATCCGTAAGATCGCCCCCCGCACCTATCTGGTGGACGCCGCCATGGACTTTGACGACTTCGCCGAGTTCTTCCACCTGTCCGACGAGACCGAGATGACCTCCGTCAGCGGCTGGGTCATGGAGAAGTGCGACCGCGTCCCCGAGGTGGGCGACCGGTTCGACTACGACGATCTCCACGTGCTGGTGACCCGCGTGGACAACCACCGCACCGGCGAGATCCAGGTGACGCAGGACGAGGGACCCGCCGAGACCGCGGAGCCGAATGAATAAACCGCATAATAAAGCGCAAAAAACCGCCGCAGACCGTTTCACGGTCTGCGGCGGCTTTTATGTATTATTTACTTGCTCAGGTACTCGTCGATGGACTTGGCGCCCAACTTGCCGGCACCCATGGCCAGAATGACAGTGGCCGCGCCGGTAACAGCGTCGCCGCCGGCGTACACCGCCTGGCGGGAGGTAAGCCCCTCCTCGTTGACGATGATGCCGCCCTTCTTGTTGACCTCCAAGCCCTTGGTGGTGGACTTGATCAGCGGGTTGGGGCTGGTGCCCAGGGACATGATGACCGCGTCCACAGGCAGGTCGAACTCGCTGCCCTTCTTCTCCACGGGACGGCGGCGGCCGGAGGCATCCGGCTCACCCAGCTCCATCTCGATGCAGGTCATAGACTTGACACAATCCTGCTCGTCGCCGTTGATCTGCACGGGGTTGTTCAGGGTCTTGAAGATAACGCCCTCTTCGATGGCGTGCTCCACCTCCTCGTGACGGGCGGGGAGCTCCTCCATACCGCGGCGATACACCACGTACACCTCGGCACCCAGGCGCTTGGAGCAGCGGGCGGCGTCCATAGCCACGTTGCCGCCGCCCACCACGGCCACAGTCTTGCCCTTCAGGTCCATGATGGGCGTATCGCTGTCCTCGCGGTAAGCCTTCATCAGATTGATGCGGGTCAGGAACTCGTTGGCGGAGTAGACGCCCTTCAGGTTCTCGCCGGGGATGTTCATGAACATGGGCAGACCGGCGCCGGAGCCGATGAACACTGCCTCGAAGCCGTACTCCTCCATCAGCTCGTCGATGGTGATGGTGCGGCCCACCACGGTGTTCGTCTCCACCTTGACGCCCATGGCCTTCAGGCCGTCCACTTCCTTCTGGACGATGGCCTTGGGCAGACGGAACTCAGGAATACCGTACACCAGCACGCCGCCGGCCAGGTGCAGCGCCTCGAACACCGTGACCTCATAGCCCTTCTTGGCCAGGTCGCCGGCGCAGGTCAGGCCCGCGGGGCCGGAGCCGATCACAGCCACCTTGTGGCCGTTGGGTGCGGGGACCGGCGCGGCCTCGGTGCTGTGGGCGTTGTGCCAGTCGGCCACAAAGCGCTCCAGACGGCCGATACCCACGGGGTCGCCCTTCTTGCCGCGGACGCAGTGCATCTCGCACTGGCTCTCCTGGGGGCAGACACGGCCGCACACGGCGGGCAGGGAGCTGGTCTGATGGATGACCTGATAGGCGCCCTCGTAGTCCTTCTCCACGATCTTCTGGATGAACTCGGGGATGCGCACGTTGACGGGACAGCCGTCCACGCAGGGATGGTTCTTGCAGTTCAGGCAGCGGGCGGCCTCGTCCAGCGCCTGCTCCTCGGTGTAGCCCAGGGCCACCTCGAGGAAATTCTTGTTGCGGACATTGGGATCCTGAGAGGGCATCTCGTTCTTGTCCAAACGCATATTGATCTTAGCAGCCATCTTACTTTACCTCCTGCTTGAACAGATTGCAGACTTCCTCGTGCTTGCGCAGCTCGAAGTCGTGGTACATCTGGTTGCGCTTCACCGCCAGATCCCAGTCCACCTTCTGGCCGTCGAAGTCGGGGCCGTCCACGCAGGCGAACTTTGTCTCGCCGCCCACGGTCAGGCGGCAGCCGCCGCACATACCGGTGCCGTCGATCATGATGGGGCTCATGGAAACAGTGGTGGGCATATTGTACGGCGCGGTGGTCTTACAGACGAACTTCATCATGACCATGGGGCCGATGGCGAAGATCTCGTCATACACGTTGCCCTCGTCCAGCAGCTCCTTCAGCGCCTCGGTAACAAGACCCTTGCGGCCGTAAGAGCCGTCGTCGGTACAGACCTTCAGCACGGAGGAAACGGCCTTGAACTTGTCCTCCAGAATGACCACGTCCTTGCTCTTGAAGCCCACCACCGCGTGCACCTCGGCACCGCAGTCGTGGAATTTCTTCAGCACGGGATAGGCGATGGCGCAGCCCACGCCGCCGCCGACGACGCAGACCTTCTTCTTGCCCTCGGTCTCGGTGGGACGGCCCAGGGGGCCCACGAAATCGTGCAGGCACTCGCCCTGCTGCTTATGGCTCAGCTTCTCGGTGGTGGCGCCCACGGTCTGGACGATGATTGTCACAGTGCCCTTTTCCCTGTCGTAGTCATGGATGGTGATGGGGATACGCTCGCCGTTCTCATCCACGCGCAGGATGATGAACTGGCCCGGCTCCGCCTTTCTGGCCACCATGGGGGCTTCGATCTCATAGAGGATCACGGTGGGCTTGAGCGCTTCTTTTCTGACGATACGGTACATACATCACGGCTCCTTTTCTTCATAATGCACGGCGGCAGCGCCGCCGCCAGTGTCCGTCCTTGTATTGTACCATCACCGCGTGAAATCGTCAATTATCAGAATACCAAAATCCACGGAAAACCGTGGAAAAAGCCGCCGCCCGGCAGGGCAGCGGCTCTCGTTTATTCGTTCCCGGCGGCCTGCAGCCGTTTGTCCCTGCGCCGTCCCACCACCACGTACACGAACACGTAGGCGATGGCGCCCGTCAGCAGTCCGGCAAACACGTCGATAACGGCGTGCTGCTTGACGAACACCGTGGCCGCCATGATCAGCGCGGCGTACAGCGTCACGCCCCAGCGCCAGCCGGGCTTCTTCAGCCCCGGTGTGTGCCACACGGCGGCCACCGCCGCCATGCAGCCCAGCACGTGCACGCTGGGGAACACGTTGGTGTTGGTGTCGATGGAATACGTGTACTCCACCAGCCACGTGGCGGCGTTGTGGTGCGCCATCACCGCCGGGCGCAGGTCCTGCCCGTTGGGCACGATGATGCAGAACACCACCGCCGTGGTGAATGTCACCATGATGAACCACATGTACCGGCGGAACCCCTCGCCATCCTTCAGGATGAGGTAGATACCCAGCACCACCAGTAAGGGACTCCAGGACACGTAGGGGAAGATGAACCACTCGCAAAAGGGCACATGGTCGTCCAGCACCGTCTGGGTGGCCCAGTAGTTGTCCGTGATGAAATGCTCTATGGTGAAAAACATCGCCAGATACACCGGCAGATACGCGCCCCACCACGCGTGGGGGTGGGTGCGGAAAAACTCCTTGATGCGCTGCATGAGACCCTCCGACAGAGACAGGATAGTAAATTCAGTATCCCGTATTGTAGCAGAACAGCCCTGTCCATGGCAACCCCCACCGCGCAAATATCACAGAATTTTTACAACTCAGGCAAAGTCTCCCCAGTGTTCAACAGGCTGGACAAACAGGCCCACCGTATAGTATACTGTTTCCAATCACAGACATCAGGAGGTCACAGTATGCAGGTCATTATGCGGCAGAACATCCCCGAAAAGCGCCAGGTACGCCTGGCCATCTCCGTGGATAAGGAGACATGGCAGCAGTCCCTGGCACGCTGCTATCAGGGCGTGAAGTCCGTGTTCCCCGTGGAGGGCGAGCCCACCCGCGAGAACATCGAGAAGAAATACGGCGCCGAGTTCCTGTACCAGGACGCGGTGAACGACACCTATCCCCAGGCGCTGGTGGAGGCCATCGGCCAGAGCGACATCCAGATCGCCGGTACCCCCACCCTGACGGTGGAGACCATCGGCCCCGACGGCTACACCTTCACCGCCGTCATCGACCTGTACCCGGAGGTACAGCTGGGGCAGTACAAGGGCCTTACCGCCGTCTATCCGGAGGTGGAACTCAGCAGCGATGATACCGAAGCCGCGCTGGCCGAGTACGCGCAGCAGCACCCCGCCATCGAGCACCCGGAGAAGGCCGCCATGGGCGACGAGGTCACGCTGGACTTTGAGGGCTTCGTGGATGGCGTGGCGTTCGAGGGCGGCAAGGGCGAGCAGTACCCTCTGCTGCTGGGCAGTGGCTACTTCATCCCCGGCTTTGAGGAGCAGGTAGCCGGCGCCGCCGTGGGCGAGGAGCGGGATGTGAAGGTGACGTTCCCCACGGAGTATGTCCCCGAACTGGCCGGCAAGGACGCGGTGTTCCGCATCAAGGTGCATCAGATCACCCGCCGCGCCACCCCGGAGTGGAACGATGAATTCGCCCGGCAGCAGGGCTTCGCCGATGTGTCCGCCCTGCGCCGCGCCGTTATGGAGACCGCCGTGCAGAAGAAGCAGGCCCAGGCCGCGGAGCAGTTCGCCAACGACCTGATCCGCCAGGTGACGGAGGGCATGACCGTCACCATCCCCGACGCTATGGTGGAAAACCAGCTGGACGGCCTGGTCAACGAGCTGCGCGGGCACCTGCAGGCTCAGGGCGTGTCCCTGGAGCAATATTTGGAGGCCGGGGGCATGACCATGGAGCAGCTGCGCTCCCACGCCCGGGAGCAGGCGGCGGCCGCCGCCCGGTACGAGCTGGCCATGACGGAGATCGCCCGCCGCGAGGGCATCGACATCACCGAGGCCGACGTGGACGCCAAGTACGCAGAGCTGTCCGGGCAGTACGGCCTGTCCGCCGAGCTGCTGCGCCAGCAGCTGCCGCCCCTGCGCCTGCGCCACGACCTGAAGCTGGCCGCCGCTCAGGCGGTGGTGGTCAACTCCGCGAAGCGGAAGTAATATCCCAAAAATAACGGAGGTCGCGCCTGCGGGCGTAATGACCTTCGGCGGGGACGATCTACTTTTGCCCGCGGCGGCAAAAGTAGCCAAAAGCGCCGTTCAAAGGAGAATGGATCCCTTAGTTCCCTTCCCCCTGTCTCCCATCCTTGAAAAGGCGAAAAAGGGGAGGCGTACACGCCTCCCCTTTTTCGTTATTCCACTTCCCCCGGCACAGTGCAAACCGTCCATTTGTCGCCATACAGGACAAAATAGTTCCCTTCCACCAGCGCGTAGGGCTGGCCGACAAGCGACGACACATTCGTTTCCTCATTCTCGGCAGGCGCCGGCTGCCGGCATGACTTGATGGTACCGGCATAGTCCGCCTCCGTGGGCGTCACTGGCGGGTCGAGATTCAACCCCTCAAACACGAAATAGAGCCTACCGCCCAGTATCACTTCTTCCGGCAGTTCGTCTTTCCTCCCGCAAGCTGTGAGCGCCAGCAGCACCACCAACAGCAGTGCGGCGATCATCCTCTTTTTTATTGTCTGCCCACCTCCTTTAATAATGCATCGAGCCGTCATGATTATTATAGGTCGTAAATGTATTTTTGCCAATATATTTTTGTTACAAATGTATGTGCAACAGTTCCTACTAAAGGCCACGGGGAAGAACGGGACGATGCGGCATCGTCCCCTACGGGGGCACGGGGCGTCGAGGACTCCGCCCCCTACGGAAAGGGGGACGGCCATCCGGTCGGACGTGGGAAATAAATATCCCCCGGCGGAGCCGGGGGATATTTATTTCACTTTACCGCTTTCCGCGCCATGCCGAAGTACCACGCGCCCATGCCGTCCTCACAGACGCCCAGCACGTCCTCCCGCAGCTGGTAGGGCTGCCGGCGCCCGTAGATGGGTATCACGTTAGCGGTGTCCAGCAGCAATCCCTCCGCGTCCTTCAGATAGGCGTCCCGCGCCTCGGCAGAGGTGCTGGCCGCCGCCACGCGCATGAGGATATCGTAGGCGTTCATGTAGATCAGCGCGTAATTCCGCGCGTCGCCGGTGCGCCAGGGGTCCAGGTAGGCGGACGCATCGTTGTACAGCGCCGTCAGCTCCGTCAGCGCCAGGGTGAACTCGCCGGTGCTGAGCAGTTGGTCAAATTCCTCGTCCTCGGCGGTCTGGATGGTCACGGACAGGCCCAGCTTATCCCTCCAGGTCTGCTGCAGCTGGCGCGCCAGCGCGGTCTGCGCCGGGATGTTGCGGCACAGCAGCGTCACCGTGCCCAGAGAGGCCATGGCCTCCGGCCGGCCCAGCCCCGCGCCGTTCTTCAGCTCCACCGCCTGGGCGCAGCGCTGGCCATAGGTGTCCGGCTCGTTGTCGATGACCGCCCCGTTGACCTGGCGGAACTCCCCGCCCTCGGCGGTGCGTATGCCGTAGGGCACCAGCCCGTCGGCGGCGGCATAGTCCGTGCCCAGCGCCTTGGCGGCGGCGTTCCGGTCAATGACCAGGCTCATGGCCTGGCGCAGGCCGGTCTTGTCCATGTTGGTGGCCATCTGATTGATCAGCAGCACGCCCACGGTGGGCTCACCGCCCAGGGCGCCGTCCGTCCCCGCCGCACCGATGACCACATCCACCGCCCCGGCGGACTTGGCCGCCTCGGCAGCGGGCTTGAACTGTATCTCGATGCGGTCGGGCAGCGTGCGCCGCGCGTCATAGTGGTCGCTCTGCTTCACCAGGGAGATGAAGCTGCTGTTGCCCCAATCCCCAGTGCGCCGGTAGGGGCCGTTGCCCACGAACCACGTGCGGCTGGCCGTCCAGTCCTCGCCGCCCTCCACGGCGGCGCGCTGCACCGGCATGGTGGCCGCGGCGGTACACACCGCGTCCACGAAGCAGGAACACGGCGCGCTCAGTGTCACCACGAAGGTATGCTCGTCCTCCGCGCTGATACCCAGCGCCTCCGGCGTTCCGGCGCGGGCGTCCTCATATCCCGCCACCATAGAGAGTATCTCCGCGCTGGGGCTGTCCGTGTCCGGGGACACCAGCCGCTGCCAGGCGTACACGAAGTCCTCCGCCGTCACCGCCGCGCCGTCCGACCACTTGGCGTCGGAGCGGATGTGGAACGTGTAGGTCTGCGTGCCGTCCTCGTTGTCCTCCACCTGATAGGACTGCGCCGCGGCGGGGATGACCCCCTCGCCGGTAAGCCGGTACAGGTTGTCGAACAGGTGCAGCACCACCGTGCGCTCGGCGGATGTCGCCGCCTGCGCCGGGTCCACCGTATCAATGCCGCCGGTCATGACCACCGACAGCTTCGCCTCGTCGTTGAGGGACTCGCCGCAGCCGCTCAGCAGCGCCGCGGTCATGCACAGCGCCAGCAGCAGCGCCGCCGCTCGTTTCCAGTATCTCATAGGGGTTCCTCCGGGAATAGACTTTTTCCCATTATATATGTTCCCGCGCAAAAAGTAAAGTGGTGCGCCTCCGGCGCACCACTTTACTCGTTTTTTACTTCTCGATCAGCAGCTGCGCGATCTGCACGGCGTTGGTGGCCGCGCCCTTGCGCACCTGGTCGCCGCAGCACCAGATGTTCAGCCCGTTATCCGAGGTCAGGTCGTCCCGGATACGGCCCACGAACACCAGATCCTGGTCGCTGGTCTCCAGCGGCATGGGATAGCGCTTGTTGGACAGGTCGTCCACCAGGCGGCAGCCCGGCGCGGCGGCGATCAGCTCCCGCGCCCGCTCCACGGAGATCTTCTCCTTCGTGCGTACCACGATGGACACACTGTGGCTGCGCACCACCGGCACGCGGACGCAGGTGCAGCTGACCTTCAGCTCCGGCAGGTGCATGATCTTACGTCCCTCGTTCTGCATCTTCATCTCCTCGGAGGTATAGCCCTCGAAGGCCTCACCGCCGATCTGGGGGATGACGTTATAGGCGATCTGATACTGGAACACCTTGGGCTCCACCGGCTTGCCCTCCCGCAGCAGTTCCACCTCGTCCATCAGCTCGATGGGACCTCCGGCACCGGCGCCGGACACCGCCTGGTAGCTGCTGGCCACAATGCTCTCGATGGGGCTGTCGTGGTTCAGGGCGTTGATGGCCACCAGGCTGACGATGGTGGTGCAGTTGGGGTTGGAGATAATGCCCTTGTGCTTCTTCACGTCCTCCGGGTTGATCTCCGGCACGATCAGGGGCACATCCGGGTCCATGCGGAAGGCGCTGGAGTTGTCCACGAACACGGCACCCGCCTTGACGATGGCCGGGGCGAACTGCTTGGCGATGTCGTTCTCCGCCGCGCCCAGCACGATGTCCATGCCCTCAAAGGCCGCATCGCAGGCCAGCTCCACGGGGATGTCATGGCCCTTCCAGTGGATGGCCTGCCCCACGGAGCGGGCCGACGCCAACAGGTGCAGCTCTTCGACGGGGAAATCCCGCTCGGCCAGCACCTTCATCATCTCACGGCCCACCGCGCCGGTGGCACCCAGAATAGCAACTTTATACTTTTTCATGGCACATATCTCCTTACTTCACAAAACTGTTGTACAGCACGCGGATGGCGCGCTCAAAGTCCGTGGCGTCCACGCCCACGATGATGTTCAGCTCCTCCGGGCCCTGGGTGATCATGCGGATGTTGATGCCGTTTTCGCCCAGCTTGCCGAAGATCTTGCCGGAGGAGCCGGGCTGGAAGGCCATCTTCCGGCCGACGGCGGCCACCACGGCCATGCCGTCGGTGACGTGCAGGCTGTCGGGCTTGATCTCCTTCTCCATATCACCCAGCGCCTGATAGAGATAGGGCGCGGACTTGGCGGTCTCCACCACCAGGGACACGGAGTCGATGCCGGAGGGGATGTACTCCACGTTGATGTGATAGCGCTCCAGTATCTCCAGGATGCGGCGGATGGCCCCCAGCTCCGAGGACATACCGTTCTTGGTGAGGGTAATGACGGAGAAGCCCTTCTTCCCGGCGATGCCGGTGATCATGCTGCCGCTGAGCTTTTCGGCCTCCGTGTCTTCGAAGGTCTCACGTATCATGGTGCCGGGGTGGTCGGGCTGGTTGGTGTTGCGGATGTTCAGGGGGATGTTCTTCTCCCGCACCGGGGACACGGTGCCCTCGTGCAGCACCTGGGCGCCGATGTAGCTGAGCTCACGGAGCTCCGCGTAGGTGATGCGTTCGATGGGCCGGGGATCGGGCACGATCTTCGGGTCGGCCATCAGGAATCCGGACACGTCCGTCCAGTTCTCGTACACGTCCGCGTCCAGCGCGGCGGCGGCCAGTGCGCCGGTGATGTCGCTGCCGCCGCGGCTGAAGGTGTGGATGCTGCCGTCGGGCAGCACGCCGTAGAAGCCGGGGATGACCACCTTACGGCCGCCCGCCGCGCGCTGCAGCGCCTGATAGCTGGCCTCCTGGTCCACGGTGCCGTCCATGCGGAAGTGCAGCCACAGGCTGCTGTCCAGAAAATCGAAGCCCAGGTAGTCCGCCATAAGGCGCGCAGCGAAGTACTCGCCGCGGCTCACCAGTTCATCGGCGGAGATGCCCTTGTCCATTTTGGCGCGGAGCGCGTCGAACTCCTGCTCCAGCGGGGTGGACAGCCCCAGCTCGTCCCGTATCTCCAGATACCGGCTGCGTATCATATCAAATATAGCGTCGCAGCTGACGCCGTACTGCAGATGCGCGTGGCACAGATACAGCAGGTCGGTGATCTTGTGGTCGTCCTTGTACCGCTTACCGGCGGCGCTGACCACCACCACACGGCGGCTGGGATCAGCCTCCACGATGGAGCGCACCTTCGCCAACTGGTGGGCGTCCGCCATGGAGGAGCCGCCGAATTTTAACACTTTTAACATAGAACTCGCCTCTTTCGCTGTGTATATTGGTTGCAGGCTTTTTCTTACGCTACAAAAAATTATTTTTTGTCCGCCATAGAAAAACACTTGCTTTTTTGATGGAGACAGTGTATCATAGCGGTATCAGAAATGCAAGACCAAATTTCAAAAGTTTTTCCGGAGGCTTTTTGTATGATCTACCACAGCACAAGAAATGAAAACATCACCGCGTCCTCCACCCACGCGGTACTGCAGGGCATCGCCCCCGACGGCGGCCTGTATATCTGCGACCCGGCGGCGCTGCGCTTTGACTGGCGCGCCGCACTGGCGAAGGACACCCTGACCATGGCCGCGGACATCCTCCACGCGCTGCTGCCCGACTTCCCGGATATGGAGGACATCGTCCGCAAGAGCTACGCCGGCAAGTTCCCCACCAGCGACCTGACGCCGCTGGTGCCGGTGGACGGCCGCTATGTGCTGGAGCTGTACCACGGGCCCACCAGCGCCTTCAAGGATGTGGCCCTCAGCGTGCTGCCCCGGCTCATCGGCGCGGCGGCCAGGGCCGAGGGCATGACCGGCGATGTGATCATTCTCACCGCCACCTCCGGCGACACCGGCAAGGCCGCCATGGAGGGCTTCCACGATGTGCCCGGCACCCGCATCACTGTGTTCTATCCCTACGGCGGCGTGTCCCCGGTGCAGCAGGCACAGATGGCCACCCAGGAGGGTGCCAACGTCCGCGTCTGCGCCGTCCGCGGCAACTTTGACGATGCACAGACCGGCGTGAAGAACATCTTCGCCGCCTGCAAGGACAAGGACCTCCACGGTGCCATGCTGTCCTCCGCCAACTCCATCAACATCGGCCGTCTGGCACCCCAGGTAGTGTACTACTTCCGCGCCTACGGCGACCTGGTGAAGACCGGGCGCATCAAAATGGGTGACGTGGTAGACTACACCGTGCCCACCGGCAACTTCGGCGATATTCTGGCCGGGTACTTCGCCAAGGAGATGGGCCTTCCAGTGGGGCGCCTTATCTGCGCCAGCAACGCCAACGACGTACTCACCGAGTTCCTGACCACCGGCCGTTACGACAAGCGCCGCCCCTTCTATAAGACCACATCCCCCTCCATGGACATACTGGTCTCCAGCAATCTGGAGCGCCTGCTGTACCTGCTGAGCCGCGATGCGGACTATGTGGCGGAGCTGATGGCCCAGCTGAACAGCCAGGGTTGGTATCAGGTCAGCGACGAGCTGCTGCAGAAGCTGCACGAGTCCTTCGGCTGCGGCTGCTGCAACGATGCCGGCGCGGCGGATGTCATTGGCCGGCTGTGGAAGGAGCAGCGGTATCTCTGCGACCCGCACACCGCCGTGGCGTGGTCCGTGGCGGAGCATCAGACCCACGCGGAGGCGCCCATGGTGGTGCTGTCCACCGCCTCTCCCTACAAGTTCCCCGCGGCGGTGCTGACCGCGCTGGGGCAGCCGGAGAGCAGCAGCGAATTCGCCATGATGGAGCAGCTGCACGGTATCACAGGCGTGGAGATCCCGCGGAATCTGCGCGGTCTGGAGGGCCGTCCCGTCCTGCATACGGACGTGATAGACACCGGCGATATGCTGGATTACGTGCTCGGCGACGTGCTGAAATGACCTGAAAAACGTGGAAATACCCTGAATGAACGTGGACAAATCCCGAATTAATTTGGAACAAAAGTTGAAATAACTTGAAAAAATATTGAAATGACCGGAAAGGACACCGACTATGAATATCGTTTGCCTGGATATGGAGGGCGTACTCGTCCCCGAGATATGGATCGCCTTTGCCGAGGAGAGCGGCATCCCCGAACTGCGGCGCACCACCCGCGACGAACCGGACTACGACAAGCTCATGCGCTGGCGCATCGACCTACTGCGTGAGCGGGGCCTGAAGCTCAGCAAGATACAGGAAACCATCTCCCGCATCGACCCGCTGCCCGGCGCGAAGGAATTTCTGGATGAGCTGCGCAGGGACACACAGGTGGTCATTCTCAGCGACACCTTCGACCAGTTCGCCATGCCCCTGATGGCCAAGCTGGGCTACCCCACCCTGCTGTGCAACACCCTTGAGGTGGACGGCGACGGCTTCATTACCCGGCACATCATGCGCTGCGAGCACTCCAAGCTGACCACCGTCAAGGCGCTGCAGTCCATCGGCTACGACACCATCGCCAGCGGCGACAGCTACAACGACCTGGAGATGATACTTCACAGCAAGGCGGGTTTCCTGTTCCGCGGCCCGGATAAGATCAAGCAGGACTACCCCCACCTGCCCGCCTTCGAGGAATACAGCGAGCTGCTCGAAGGCATCCGCGCCGCCCTGTGAGCCGCGCCGCGCAAAAAAGAAGCACCCTTTGGGTGCTTCTTTTTTGCGTGTCTTATTCGTCGTCCTCGTCTGTTTCCGGTTCGGGCAGCAGCGTTATCTCCGCCGCGTTTACCTGATGGTCCAGGATGGAGGTCACGTGTATCCGCATACCCTCCGCCTCCAGCGTGATGTCCTGCTGGCCATCATCGGGGATCATCCCCAGGGCGTCGAACACCAGGCCCGTCAGCGTGTCGTGTTCCTCCTGGTCCAGTTCGATACCCAGCGCGTCCTCCAGGTCGTCCAGCTCCACGTTGCCGCTGATGACCAGCGAGCCGTCCTCCCGCTTCTCGATGCGGGGCTCGTCGTCGTCCGGGATGTTGCTGTCGTCGCTGCCCAGATCGCCCACCAGCTCCTCCACCAGGTCGTTCAGCGTCACGATGCCCACCATGCCGCCGTACTCGTCCAGCACCACCGCCAGCGGGTTCCCGGTGCGCTTCATGTTGCGGAACAGCGCGTCCGCCTTGATGGTCTCCGGCACGAAGTAGGGCGTCCGCACCGCCCCTGCCATAACGCTCTCCCGGCTCTTGTCCGCCAGACGGAAATACTCCTTGGCGTTCAGTATGCCCACCACGTTGTCCGCGCTGTCCTCACACACGGGGTAGCGGGTGTGCCGCGTGTTGTGGATGGTCTCCGCCCAGTCCTCCATGGTGTCGTCCAGCCACAGCAGGTCCACGTCCGTGCGGTGGGTGGCGATCTCCTCCGCGGTCAGGTCGTCGAACTCAAATACGTTCTGTATGAACTCCTTTTCCTCGTGGTCGATGCCGCCGTGCTCACTGCTGGCGTCCACCATCATACGGATGTCCTCCTCGCCCACCTGCTCCTCCGCCTCGTTGGGGTCGATGCCCAGCAGACGCAGGATGCCGTTGGTGGCGGCGCTCAGCAGCCACACGATGGGGGCGAACAGTCTGGAGATGACCGTGATCAGGCCGGAGATGCCCAGGGCCACCTTCTCGGACTGCTTCATGGCGATGCGCTTGGGCACCAGCTCGCCGAACACCAGCGTGAAGAAGGACAGCACCAGCGTGATCAGTATCACGGCGATGGTGTTCAGCGTGCCCCGCGGGACGGTCACGCCCAGCGACACCAGCCAGTCCACCAGCGGGTCGGAGAAGTTCTCCGCGGCGAAGGCACTGCCCAGAAAGCCCGCCAGTGTGATAGCCACCTGAATGGTGGCGAGGAATTTTGCCGGCTGCGCCGTCAGCTTGCTGAGCCGCTTGGCTCTCCGATTCCCGTCGGCGACCATCTTGTTCAGCTTCACGTCGTTCACCGACAGCACGGCGATCTCCGCGCAGGCGAACACCGCGTTCAGCGCGATCAGCACCACCTGTAAGAGCAATAACCAACCTATTGAGGTATCCAAAATGTTTCTCCTTTCCCGTGTCCCGCCGTTTTACGCGGGGCACCTCCCTTTTTAACTCCTCTGCAAAAGCGCAAAAGACACGGCCTGTGTGCGCCGCGCACAGGTCATGTCTCGCTTCCGTTCCGTATTCATATTTCGTTCAGGGCAAGAGTCGCTGCCGGCTGTGTCCATCCTGTGATAGAGCCTCCCTGTACCAATAGAATTGCTTACATTATACAGATATGCCGGTGGTCTGTCAATATAAACCAGGGGAAAAGAACAAGTCCCGCGGGCGGAGCCTGCGGGGCTTGTTCTTTTACATGGCCAGAAGCTCCTCCAGCCGGGTGCGGATGAGCCCTATCAGCGTCTCGTTGTCCGGCTGGTCAACGTACTCCGTCCTGTCGCACAGCATGGTGAGATCCTCGGAGAAATGCCCCGCCTCGAACACGTCCAGCCCCGCTTGCTCCAAACACCCGGCGAACCGCACCAGCTCCCCGTTCCCGTCCAGCTCGCCCCGCTTCCGCAGCGCACCGCTCCAGGCGAACATGGTGGCGAGAGGATTGGTGGAGACCTTCTCCCCCTTCCGCCAGCGGTAGAAGTGGTCGGTGACGGTGCCGTGGGCGGCTTCGTACTCAAAGCAGCCGTCCGGGGACACCAGCACGCTGGTCATCATGGGCAGCGAACCGGAGGCCGCGGCGATCAGGTCGCTCATCATGTCGCCGTCATAGTTCTTGCAGGCCCACACCATGCCGCCCTTGCTGCGGATGACCTTGGCCGCGATGTCGTCGATAAGGCCGTAGCGGTAGTGCAGCCCGGCCTGCTCAAAGGCGGCCCTGAATTCCTCGTCATAGACCTTCTGGAACAGCAGCTTGAAGGTCTGGTCGTAGTCCTTGGAGATGGTGTCCTTGACGCCGAACCACACGTCCTGCCCCACGGAGAGGGCATAGCCGAAGCAGCAGCGGGCAAAGGACAGGATGGAATCGTCACGGTTGTGCATGGCCTGTACCACGCCGGGGGCCTTGAAGTCGTACACCGTCTGGCGGCTCAGCTCCCGGCCGCCCTCGTCGGTGAACACCAGTTCCGCCTTCCCGGCGCAGGGCACCCGGTACTCCACGGCCTTGTACAAATCGCCGTAGGCGTGGCGGGCGATGGTCACCGGCTTTTCCCAGCAGGCCACCACGGGCTTCACCCGCCGCAGCAGGATGGGCGCACGGAACACCGTGCCGTCCAGCGCCGCCCGGATGGTGGCGTTGGGGGACTTCCACAGCTTTTTTAGCCCGTATTCCTCCTGCCGCTGCAGGTTGGGGGTAATGGTGGCGCACTTGACGCCCACCTTCAGCCGCTTGATGGCCTCCGCCGCCTCGACGGTCACCGCGTCCTCCGTTTCGTCACGGTGGGGCAGGGACAGGTCGTAGTACTCGGTGTTCAGCGCCACAAAGGGCCGTATCAGTTCATCCTTTATCATGCCCCACAGCACGTGGGTCATCTCGTCGCCGTCCAGCTCGGCGATGGGGTAAGGCATTTTTATCTTATCCATGATGTTCCTCACTTTTCGCGGCGTAGTGGTTGATCAGGCAGCCGCGCAGCAGCAGCTCGCGCTCCTCGGCGTTGGTGTTTTTCAGGTACAGGGTGAGGGGCGCCGTCTGTCCGCCGTGCAGCAGCAGGGCCGGGAATTCCTCGTCCCCGCGGGCTACCTTCTCGCGGACGTCGGGCACGTAGATGAAGTCGCCGTCCGCGCCGTCGAAGCTGTCGCCCGACGCCAGGGTGAAGGGCAGCAGGCCCCAGTTGATGCAGTTGGAGCGGTAGCGCTTGGTGGCAAATTCGTAGCAGATATTGGCGCTGCCGCCCAGCACCCGCTGGCAGCTGGCCGCCTGCTCGCGGGCGGAGCCGTCGCCGGGCTTGTTGGCGAACAGCACAGAGCCGATGTGTACACCGTGCAGGACGACGGCCGTGTCCAGCCCCAAGGCGTCCAGCACCGGGGCCAGCTCCGGGGGGATCTCGCCTGCGGCGCGGGCAGACTCCAGCGCGGCGGTGGCCTTGGCTCGGGGTACGTACCCCGCGTCACGCCGGGAGAGGGTGAACTCCGCCAGCTTCAGCGGGTCAGAGCGGTAGGAGGAGGTCTCGCCGGAGGGGATGAGCTCGTCGGTGGTGGTGACCTCGTCACGCAGGACGGAGCACACCTGCAGCAGCAGGTGGTCGGACAGCGCCGGGATGGCGGGCCACTCGGCGATGTTGGGGCCGTACTGCAGCGGGGCATCCGGCTGAGGGTGGCCGAAGCCGCGATAGACGCGCTTGTCGTACACAGCGGCGTCGAAGCGGCGGTTTTTCTCCACGGTGTCGTCGTACTCGATGTCCACCGCGGAGGTCACCACGCCGTGGTTGCGGGCCGTGGCGGCGATGGAACGGGCGTCCATCAGTATCACGCCGGACAGCTGGCCGTCGCCGGGCTTGGAACCCTCGCGGTTGGGGAAGTTGCGGGTGGTGTGGCGGATGGAGAGGGCGTCGTTGGCGGGGACATCCCCCGCGCCGAAGCAGGGGCCGCAGAAGCAGGGCTTGCACACGGCGCCGGCGCGCAGAAGGCGCGTGGTCACGCCGTTTTCCACCAACTCCAGCTCCACGGGGACGGAGGGCGGGTACACGGAGAAGTCGAAGTTGCCGCTGCCCACGTCGCAGCCGTCCAGGATATTGGCCGCGGCAGCGATGTTGTCGTACAGGCCGCCGGCGCAGCCGGCGATGACGCCCTGCTCCACCCGCAGCTTGCCATCCGACACCTTGTCTGTCAGGTGCAGCCTGACCTTGCCGCCGAACTGCTCCGCCGCACGCTTTTCCACCTGGCGCAGGATGTCGCCGGGGTTCTCGATCAGCTCGCGCAGGGTCACCGCCTCGGAGGGGTGGAAGGGCAGGGCGGCCATGGGCTCGATGGCGGAAAGGTCCAGCTCGATGAGGGCGTCGTAGTAGGCGCCGTCCGCCGGGTGCAGGGGGCGGAAGTCCTCCTCCCTGCCGTGCAGCGCCAGGTAGTCCCGCACGGCGCCATCGGTCTCCCACACGGAGGTCAGGCACGCGGTCTCAGTGGTCATCACGTCGATGCCGATGCGGTAGTCCATGCTCAGGCCGCCGATGCCGTCTCCCACGAACTCCAGCACCTTGTTCTTCACGAAGCCGTTCTTGTACACGGCACCGCACAGGGCGATGGCCACATCGTGGGGGCCCACGCCGTGGCGGGGACGGCCGGTGACGTGCACCAGGACGACCTCCGGCACGGCCAGGTCGTAGGTGTTGCGCAGCAGCTGCTTGACGATCTCGCCGCCGCCCTCGCCCACGCCCAGGGTGCCCAGGGCGCCGTAGCGGGTGTGGCTGTCGGAGCCCAGCACCATTTTGCCGCAGCCGGCCAGCATCTCGCGGGCGTACTGGTGGATGACCGCCTGGTTGGCGGGCACGTAGTCGCCGCCATACTTCACCGCCGCCGACAGGCCGAAGGCGTGGTCATCGGCGTTGATGGTACCGCCCACGGCGCACAGGCTGTTGTGGCAGTTGGTCAGCACGTAGGGCACGGGAAACTCACGCAGGCCGCTGGCCTTGGCGGTCTGGATGACGCCCACGTAGGTGATGTCGTGGGAGATGAGACTGTCGAAGGTCAGGTGCAGCAGTCCGTCGCCGGTGTCCCTGTTGTGCTGCCGGAGGATACCGGCGGCCATGGTCTTGTCCCGGCCCGCGGCCGCGGCGCCGGGCGCCCGGTGCACGGCGCCGTCCTTCCAGACGACGCCCTCGTTGTACAGCTTTATCATATCAGCACCCCTTTCGGGAGATCCGGGTACGGGGACCCGGGTAATAAATAATGTAGTCAGTATAGCACGGCTGCGGGAAAATGCAAGAGGAAATTCTGCGAAATTGCAAGTTGCGATAAATTCTTTTGCATATTTTTTGACAATCTGCGGCTTTTACACGGCCTTGACGAAAAATTTTGAAATTTTTCATTTTGCTACTTGCAAAACCAGAATCGCCGCCGTATAATCATCCCGTGAAACAAAACCACCGCCTGCGGCGAAAGGAGAACCGACACCATGAATGAAAAGGATACCACCATACTGAAGCAATACACCAGTCCCCTCAGCCGCAGCATCCAGGAGCAGTACGCCATCAGCCCCGACCACTACAAGGGCGACATCAAGCTGGGGCTGCGCAACAGCGACGGCACCGGCGTACTGGTGGGCGTGTCCAAGGTGGGCAGCGTGCAGGGCTATCTGATGCAGGACGGCCAGCGGGTACCCGCGCCCGGCAAGCTGTACTACCGGGGTATCGAGCTCACCGACATCGTGGAGGCGCACCGCAAGGCGGGCACCTTCGGCTTTGAAGAGGTGGCGTACCTGCTGCTGATGGGCTATCTGCCCTCTAAGGACGAACTGGCCTACTTCGACAAGATCATGAACCAGGCGCGGAAGCTGCCCGAGGGCTTCACCGAGGGCATGATCATGCGGCACCCCAGCCACAGCATCATGAACGAACTGGCCCGCAGCGTGCTGAGCCTGTACTCCTACGACCCCGACCCGGACAACACGTCCATCGACAACATGCTGCTGCAGTCGGTGAAGCTCATCGGCTACTTCCCTTCCATCGTGGCCAACGCCTACGCGGTGCAGCGGCACTACTTCCACGGCGACTCCCTGCACATCCACTTCCCGGTGCCGGAGCTGTCCACGGCGGAGAACTTCCTGCGGATGATGCGCCCGGACAAGAGCTACACCGACGAGGAGGCCCATCTGCTGGACATGATGCTGATGGTACACGCGGAGCACGGCGGCGGCAACAACTCCACCTTCGTCTGCCGCGCCATGTCCTCCAGCGGCACGGACACCTACAGCGCCATCGCCGGGGCAGTAGGCTCGCTGAAGGGGCCGCTGCACGGCGGCGCCAACGCCAAGGTCATGGAGATGTTCCGCTACATCAAGGAGAATGTGGACCCCCATGACGACGGGTCCATCAAGGACTATCTGAACAAGCTGCTGGACGGCGCAGCCGGAGACCGCTCCGGCAAGCTGTACGGCCTGGGCCACGCGGTGTACACCATGTCCGACCCCCGCGCCGTGCTGCTGAAGAAGTACGCACAGCGGATGGCGGAGCTGAAGGGCTACGCCGACGACTTCGCCCTGCTGCAGAAGGTGGAGGAGCTGGGCATCCCCCTGGTGATGGAGCGCAAGCACAGCGACACGCCCATGTGCGCCAATGTGGATATGTACTCCGGGCTGGTGTACTCCATGCTGGGCATCCCGGAGGAGGTGTTCACGCCGCTGTTCGCCTCCGCACGTATCGCCGGCTGGTGCGCCAACCGCATCGAGGAGGTCATCACCTGCCACCGCATCATGCGCCCGGCCTACCGCGCCGTCACCACCCACGAGCACTACATCCCCATGGCACAGCGGGGCGAGCACCTGCATCTGGCCAAGGTGGACTGAAAAAGAGAAAAAAGAGAGTGAGTGCGAGGCACTCACTCTCTTTTTTACTCATTTTCCAGCAGCAGGGCGTAGCTGTCGCCGTCCACGGCGAACACACGCTCCACGTCGGTGTCCATCTTCTCCAGCAGCGGCTCCTCCGCCTCGTAGTCCACGCAGGTGCCGCAGGAGGCGCTGAGCTTCCGGGGCACCGGCATCATCCGGGTGGACACGCCCGCCGCCGTCAGGCTTTGGCAGGTCAGCAGCGCGGAGAGATGGGTGTGGAACGTGGCGATATAGCGGCTCACTTGCTGAGGGTCAGGCGGAAATCCTGGCCCTCCGGCGCCACGGACACCTTGTAGCCGCTGCTCTGGGCGAAACGGGTCACGTTCTCCACGGAGCACTGATTATCCACCAGCACCTCCAGCGCGGCGGGGGACTGGCCCTTCACCGCCTGCTGCACCATCACCACGGGCATGGGGCAGGAATACCCTCTTGCATCAACAGTCATCGTTGTACTCCTTTCACTTGGCGGCTGCCGCGTCCGGCGCGGCGGTCTTGGGCATATTCCACAGGGACACGCCCAGCATGATGAGGATACCCAGGCACACGGCCACCTTGCCGTTGTTGGAGATACCGCCCACCACGATCTCCTTGGCGTCGTTCAGGGCGTCGGCATTGCCGGCCAGGCCGAAGTTGTGGGCAAAGGCCGCGCCCACGATCATGCCGAACACGGTGACGGCGCTGTCGCCGTTGCCCTCGCCGGCCAAAATCAGCTGGCGCAGCGGGCAGCCGCCCAGCAGAACGCTGCCCCAGCCCACCAGGACCATGCCCAGCAGGTTCCACAGCTGGCTGCTGTGGGCGATGGGCTGCAGCTCGAAGCCCAGCTTGAAGTCGCCGGTGATGAGGTTGCCCGCCAGCACCACCAGGAAGATGGCCACGAAGCCATACAGCAGCTTGAAATCCTTGAACAGCATGGCGTCACGGATGCCGCCCACCATGCACAGACGGGCACGCTGGGCCAGAGCGCCCACTACCACGGCGATCAGCAGCGCGGCCAGCATGGGCGCGTGCTTGGAGCCGGGGCCCTCTTCACTGAACTTAAACAGGCTGGGCACGGCGATGACCAAAATCAGCAGGCCGGTCATGACGATGGGCAGCACGCCGCCCTCGCCCTTGCCCACGGGGTAGGCGCGCTTCAGGGAGAAGCCGCGCTTGAGGAACTGGATGCCGATGAAGATGCCCAGGGTGAAGCCCACCAGGCCCACCACGGCGTTCAGGTCGCCGCCGCCGATACGCAGTACCATGCGCAGAGGGCAGCCCAGGAACGCCAGGGCGCCGATCATGACGAAGGCGCCCAGCACGAAGCGGGTGGCGGGAGAGGAGCCGGCCTTGGCGCGGAACTCCTTGGTGGCCACGGACATGATGAACGCGCCCAGCACCAGGCCGATGATCTCCGGGCGGACGTACTGCACCTTGGCCGCGCCGTGCATACCCACGGCACCGGTGATGTCCCGCAGGAAGCAGGCGATGCAGAAGCCCATATTGGCCGGGTTGCCCAGATGGGTCAGCACCACGGCGGCCAGACCGACCACCGCGCCGGCGGCGACCACGATCCAACTGACTTTTTTCATTGCTGTGATTCTCCTTCTCGTTATTTCTTTCTAAGAATAGCGGCATCATTATACCGCGCGCAGGTCGGCTTTTCAATTCGATTTATACATAAAGCGGAAAGTATCATCGTTTTTAACGATGATACTTTCCGCGGGTGGTCTCTTTGACATAGGCGGCGAAGTCCCGTTCGCCGCGGCTGAGGGCCGCGTCACGCCGCAGGGCCATGTAGATGCGGCGGGTAATGGCGCCCTGGTGGGGCTCGAACACCAGCAGACGGCCGTCCGCGGCCTCCTGCCGCACCGCCAGCTCCGACAGCACCGCCACGCCCAGGCCCTGCATCACGGCGCTTTTCAGCACCTCCGGGCTGTCAATGCGGGCGGTCACCCAAAGTGACTCCGGCGCCACGCCGCGCCCGGATAGGTACTGCTCCAGTGCTCGCTCCGTGCCGGAGCCGCTCTCCCGCGCCAGCACGGGCTCACGGAGGAGGAGCTCCAGGGCGTCGGTGCTCTCCTGCTGTTCGGCGCGGAATCGCTCCTGGTCCGCCGTGGCCAGCACCAGGCGGTCCTCCGCCACCGTGTGGTAGGAAAAGCGCTTTCGGTCCAGCGCCGCGCCCACGAAGCCGATGTGGACCTCGCCCTGCTCCAGCAGGCGGTGCACCGCCTGGCTGTCGCCCCGGCGCAGCTGATAGCGGGCGGTGGGGCAGCGCTGCAGGAAGCCCTGCAGCAGGCCCGGCAGGATGTACTGCCCCGGCACGGTGGACGCACCGATGAGCAGCGTTTCGCCGCCCGGCGGCACGGACAGCGCCTGCAGCGCGCCGCAGCGCTCCAGTATATCCAGGGTGGCGGTGTAGACCCGGCGGCCTTCCTCCGTCAATGTCAGCTGCCTGCGGGCGCCGCGCAGCAGCAGGGGCACGCCAAGGGTCTGTTCCAGGGCGGCGATGTGGGCGCTGACGGTGGACTGGGTCAGGTACAGGCTCTCCGCCGCGCGGGTGAAGCTGCGGTATTCCACGGTGGCGGCAAAGCTCTCCAGCTGCCGCAGGGTGATGTCCAGCATGTTTTCGCCTCTTTTCTTTTTGTCTGTGATGTGGTATGCTTTTTGTCAGTATGTCAGGAGGTGCCGCTATGGACGCCATTTATCTGGATAACGCCGCCACGTCCTTCCCAAAGCCGGAGGGCATCAGCGACCGCATGAAGTACTATCTGGACTGTGTGGGTGCCAACGTGAACCGCTCGGTCTATACCGCCGCGCAGGAGGCGGGGCTGGTGACGCTGACGCTGCGGCAGAGGCTTGCGCGGCTGTTCAACTTTCAGGAGCCGCCTACCCATGTTATTCTGACGCCGGGCGCGACGGCGGCGCTGAATATGCTCATCTCCGGGCTGCTGCGGCCAGGAGACCACTGCATCGTCAGCAGCATGGAGCACAACGCGGTCATGCGTCCGCTGCTGCGGCTGCCGGGGGTAGAGGTCAGCCGTATCCCTTGCGACAGCACGGGTCTGGCCGATCTGGACGCCCTGCCGGGGCTGTTCCGCAACAACACAAAGCTGGTGCTGATGGCCCACGGGTCCAACGTGTGCGGGACGGTGCAGGACGCGGAGACAATTGGAAAAATGTGCGCGGAGCGGGGGGTATTTTTCGCTCTGGATGCGGCGCAGACAGCGGGACATTGGCCGGTGGATTTCCAGAAATTCGGCCTGAGCGCGCTGGCGGTGCCGGGCCACAAGGGGCTTTTGGGCCCCGGCGGGACGGGGGCGCTGCTGCTGACAGACGCTGTGGCACAACGGCTGACGCCGCTTATAGCGGGCGGCACGGGCAGCGCGTCAGACAGCGAGTACCTGCCGGAGTTCCTTCCAGATAAATTCGAGTCCGGGACGGCCAACATACCCGGCTATTACGGCTGGGAGGCGGCACTGCGGTTCATAGAGGATAAGGGTTTGGATACCCTTTTGGCACACGAGACTTTCCTTACCCGGCGCTTTTTGGATACCCTTTTGGCTACCCCTCACGTCCGCATGTGCGGCACGGAGGACCCGGAAAGGCGGGTAGGGGTCATCTCCGTGGACTTCCTGCGGCGGGACAACGCCGAGGTGGCCTACGCGTTGGAGACCCGGTACGGCATCCTGACCCGCTGCGGACTGCACTGTGCGCCGTCGGCACACAAAACGCTGGGCACGTTCCCCAGGGGCACCGTCCGGTTCTCGCTGGGCTGGGCCAACACGGAGGCGGACGTGGACGCGGCGCTGCGCGCCATACGGGAACTGGCATGAGAAAAGGAGCCGGGCGGCTGAGCCGCCCGGCTCTGTTTTATTGCAGGAAGATGCGCTTGCCGCCGCGGTAGGCGGCCACGGTGCCGATACGCTGGGCGCTGGGGACGGCGCCGCGGAGCTCAGACAGCAGGGCGTCCGCGTCCGAGGGGGCCACGGCCATCAGCAGGCCGCCGGAGGTCTGGGGGTCGAACAGGAGGTCCTGCACCGCCAGCTCCGTATCGCCCACGTCCACGCCGGGCTCGGCAAAGGTGCGGTTGCGGTACATACCGGCGGGCAATACGCCCATGCGGGCAAACTCCAGAGCCTCGGGTATCAGGTCGACGGCCTGCACGTCGATGTGCAGCTCCACATCGCTGCCCTGGGCCATCTCGAAGCCGTGGCCCATAAGGCCGAAGCCGGTGACATCGGTGCAGGCGTGGACCTCATAGCGGACCATCACGTCCCGGGCGGACTTGTTCAGGGTGGTCATCATGCGGTTCATGAAGTCCACGGTATCCCCGGTCAGCAGATTGGCCTTGCCGGCGCTGGTGAGGACGCCGATGCCGATGGGCTTGGTGAGCACCAGCACGTCGCCGGGACGGGCGGCGGAGTTGGTGAGCATTTTGTCCGGGTGGACGAAGCCGGTGACGGCCAGGCCGTACTTGGGCTCCTCGTCCAGGATGCTGTGACCGCCGGTGATCAGGGCACCGGCCTCGTACACCTTGTCGTAGCCGCCGCGGAGGATGTCGTGGACGGCCTCCTTGGGCATATCCTCGGGGACGGCCATGATGTTCAGGCACAGCTTCGGCTCGCCGCCCATGGCGTAGACATCGCTGAGGGCGTTGGTAGCGGCGATCTGGCCGAACAGGTAGGGGTCGTCGGCAATGGGCGGGAAAAAGTCCACCGTCTGCACCAGCGCCAGATCGTCGCTTATCTTATACACGGAGGCGTCGTCGCTCTTGTCGAAGCCCACCAGCAGGTTGGGGTCGCGGTGGACGCGGATGCCCTCCAGCAGCTGGGCCAGCACACCGGCGCCCACCTTAGCGCCGCAGCCGGCGCACTTGGTCAGTTTTGTCAGTTTGATGCTCTTCTCTTCCATGGTTCCCTCCTATCGTAATGCGCCGGTGAGGTGCAGAATGGCCTCCAGCGCGCCGCCGCCCACCGCCAGCGCCTTGTCCGAGGCGGTGGTGCAGTATTCCGGTCTGCAGCGGGGATCCACGTCCCCGGATTTCATGCCCTTGTGGACCGGCGTGCCGTCGGGCAGGATGCCGCGCACCACGCCGCCGATGGTACAGCGCATGGGCTGACCGTCCACCTCGCCGGCCACGTCGCCGGGCTGCACCTCCGCGCCGATGTCCAGCAGCTGGCGGAAGATGCCGTCCGCCGGGGCGCGGAGCACCCGCTCGCCGGCGTAGCCGCCGATGAGGCCGGGGATGTTGGTGTTGGGCAGGGCGGAGCCCTCGTAGATGACGCGTCCCAGCGTGTGGCCGCGCATGGTCTCCACCACCGCGTGGCAGTCCTCTCCGGCGGTGAAGCCGGGGCCGATGCCCACCACCACAGGCGCGTCCGTTATGCGGGTGCCCAGGTTCTTCTTGGCCAGAATGGCGTCCACCAGTGCGTCCGGGTGCAGCTGCTCGCGGCACAGGCAGTCCGGGTCGGGAAGGACGGGCACCACGCCCTGCGCCAGCAGGGACAGCGCCTGCTCCGGACTGTCGGCACGGAGGGCGCGGACGCCCTCCACCTCCGTTTCACCGTGGAGGATGGCGGGGGAAAAGCACACGGTGCGCCGTATGGCCGTGGGGGCGGGCAGGTCGGTCATGACCACCCGCAGCCCGGCGCGGTGGAGCCGCAGGGCGATGCCGGTGGCGATGTCGCCGGCGCCGCGTATGAGAACGAGCATGGTATCACCTCAGTCTGTTTTCACAGGCAAGCACGCCCGGCGGCGCGTCTGCCGTTGTCTGCATCGTTATTCGTACAATAGCACAACGAAATGGGGTTGTCAACAAAGGGGGCGTTGACGGGCCGCGGCGGGTCTGTTACAATAGCCGTAAGAAACGAAAGAGGGTGTTCCCGTGAACCACAACATCACCGTCCACATCACCGCGCGGCTGTTTGCGGAGGAAAAGTGCTACGGCCCCGGCGTGCAGCGGCTGCTGACCGCGGTGGAGCAGCTGCACTCCCTGCGCTCGGCGGCAGCGTCCATGAACATGGCCTATTCCAAGGCGTGGAGCATCATACGGGGGGCGGAGCAGGGCTTCGGCTGCAAGCTGCTGGTGTCCACCATAGGCGGCAGCGGCGGCGGCGGGGCGACCCTGACCGACGAGGCGCGGCAGATCATGGCGGCGTACGACGAGTACTGCAGGAAGTTGGACGAGTACAGCGGGGCGCTGTTCCGGGAGCTGTTCGGGTTTTGCACAGAGGAATAAAAGAATGACCGCCCGGTGGGGCGGTCATTCTTTTATTCCTCTGATTCGATGTAGATATTCTCACACTCCTGCTGCGCCCGTATCAGCGTCCGCAGTATCTGCGCCAGGCACGGCGAATCCAGTGTGGCCAGCAGGTCGTCCCCGGCGATACGCTGGGCATCCTGCGCAGCATTGAACATGATGTGATACATCTTTTCATAATCCGGCATACGTATACCCCTCCCCTTTTGTTTGTTAAACGCATTTTAGATATAAAATGCGTTCATACTGCACAGCATAGCACAAAATAATTCTATTATCAATACGAAATAGATTTATTTTGAGGTGAATATATGGCTGTTAAGAGCTTATCTATCCGAATCGACACGGTAATGCTGGACAAGCTCCACGTGGTGGCGGATTATGAAGGGCGCTCTGCCAACGGGCAGATCAACATTCTTATCCGGGACTGCATTGCCGCCTACGAAAAGGAGCATGGCCCGATCGAGGTGGGGCAGCGAAGTGAGTGAAAGAGTGACCGCCTGCGGGTGGTCATTCTTTTATTCTCGGATTCGATGCGGGCGCTCTTATATTCACATTACTTATTATAGCATATTGTGGCTATATCCACAATACTGATTTTGAAAAAATTTCCCTATAATGGACGTAGTCAAGAGAAGTGGAGGTGAGCAGCCATTTTCGACTACAGTCCGCTATGGGAAACCATGCAGCAGCGGGGCGTTACGCAATACCAACTTCTGAAAAACGGCATAGACAACAAGACGTTGGATTCTCTCAAGAAGAATAAGAACATCACGATGGTCACGCTGGAGAAGCTGTGCCGTATCGTCGGCTGCTCTCCCAACGAGGTCGTGCGATTCTATGAATAAAAAGGCCGCCCGGTGGGGCGGTCTTTTTTTATTCGCTTTTCCCTCAGAGGGTGGGAACCTCCATGCCGAGGCGGCGGTACATGGTCTTTTTCACCGCCTTGAGGATGTTCTCGTACCCGGTGCAGCGGCACAGGTGACCGCTGAGGAGCTTACGCAGCTCCTCGTCGGAGTACAGCTTGCCGCTGTCGAGGATCTCCACCGCGGACATGAGGAAGCCGGGGGTGCAGAAGCCGCACTGGATCGCCGCCTCCTCCATGAATGCCTGCTGGATGTCGCTGGGCTCGCCGTCGGGGCTGAGAAGTCCCTCCAGAGTGCGGATGTGCTTGCCGTCCGCCCACACCGCCAGATAGATACAGGAGTTGAACGTCTCGCCGTCGATGAGCACGGTGCAGGCACCGCACTCGCCCACCTCGCAGCCCTTTTTCACGGAGGTCAGGTGGTAGTCGTTGCGGAGCATATCCGTCAGGCTGGCGCGGACATCCACCATCTTCTCCACGTCCTTGCCGTTGATATTACAGCGGATCAGCTTATACTGCTTGCTCATACCAGCTCACCTCCTGCCAGTTCAATGGATTTCACGAAGCAGCGTTTGGCGATCTCCACGGCGATATGCTGGCGGAAGGCCTTGCTGGCGCGCCAGCTGTCGCGGGGATTGATGTCGTCCAGAATGGCGTGGGCAAACGTCTCCACCGTTTCCTCGGTGAGAGGCTTGCCCTGTGCCGCCGCCTCCGCGCAGGCACAGCGCAGGGGCACGGGGCCGGCTACGCCATAGGCGATACGGGCGCGGTCAACGGTCTTTTTATCCGCGCTGAGGCGCACGTTGACGCTGCAGCCCAGCGTGGCAATATCCATGGCGTTGCGCATGGCGTACTTGATGTAGTGGCCCCAGCAGCGGTCGTAGCTCTCCTTGGGGATGAGGATGGCGGTCTGTATCTCGCCGTCCTCCACGCGGATGTCCACCTTGCCCGCCTTGATGTAGAACTCGTGGATGGGCAGGCGGCGGACGCCGTTCTTGCCGGTGAGCTCCACGATGGCGTCCCAGGCGTGGAGGGTGGAGGAGGAGTCGGCGGAGGTAACGCCGTTGCAGGTGTTGCCGCCGATGGTGCCGATGTTGCGGATCTGGGGGCCGCCCACCATGTCCACGGCCTCGCTGAGAACGTTGATGTGCTTCTGGATGATGGGGTCGCGGGTGATGTGGGAGAAGCTGGTCAGGGAGCCGATGCGGATGTTCTCGTCGGCGTCGATGGTGACGCCGCGCAGCTCGTCCAGGCCGTAGATGGAGATCAGCTCCTTGCCGGCGCGCTTGCCCTCGCGCATCTGCACCAGCACGTCGCTGCCGCCGGCGATGATCTGCGCCTCGGGATGCTCCAGCCGCAGCGCCACAGCGTTTTCCACGCTGGCGGCCTCGTATAAGGCTTTCATATCATACATGGCTTACTCAGCCTCCTTTTCGTTCCAGCTGTCGTGGATCAAGCCCGCCTTGGTGAACTCGGCAAACAGCACGTGGGGCGTGATGGGCGTGCAGTCGATGGCCACGCCGGTGGCGTTGTAGATGGCGTTGCGGATGGCCGGTGCGCCGGAGCAGGCCGGCGGCTCGCCCAGCGCCTTGGTGCCGAAGGGGGAGGTGGGTTCGGGATTCTCCACGAACTGCGCCTCCAGATGGGGGTGATCCATAAAGGTGGACAGCTTGTAGTCCAGCAGATTGTTGTTCAGGGGCTTGCCGGTCTTTTCATCGAACAGCAGCTGCTCGCTCATGCCGTAGCCGATGGCCATGGACATACCGCCGTGGACCTGGGCCTCCGCCAGGGCGGGGTTGATGAGGCTGCCGCAGTCGTGGACGTTGATGATCTTGTTGAGCTTGACCTTGCAGAGGGCGATGTCCACCTCCACGTCGGCGAAGGTGCAGCCGAAGGAGTAGGCGTTGTTGCGGATGGTGTAGGTGGACTCGGCGGTGATATGTTCGCTGTCGGCGGCGTTGTACTGGGCGGTCATGGCCAGCTCGCTGAGGGAGAGAAGCACCGCGCCGTCCTGCTTGCGGACGATATTGCCGTCCACGATGTCCATGTTGTCCACCGCCTGCCGCGTCAACTTCGTGGCGTAGGCCAGTATCTTCTGCCGCAGGAGGGTGGCCGTCTGGCGGATGGAGAAGCCCGCCGTGTACGTCTGGCGGCTGGCGTAGGCTCCCAGGCCGGTGGGGGTGATGTCCGTATCCTGACAGGAGACAACGCGGACATCCTTGTAGCTCTTCAGTCCCACGGCCTCGGCGGTCATCTGGGAGTAGGCGGTGTCGGCGCCCTGGCCGATCTCCGTTTCGCCGCACTGCATGGTGACGGTGCCGTCCAGGTTCAGCAGCATGCGGTTGGAGGAGGTCTCCAGCGAGATGGGGTAGACGGCGGTATTGTACCAGAAGGCCGCCACACCGATGCCCCGGCGGATGTTGCCGGTGTCCTTGGCGTATTCCGCCTTCTTCCTGTCGTATTCAATGTACGCCTTGCCCTTTTCCAGGCACTCACGGAAGGAGTCGTAGTAGTTGGTGTTGCCGCTGAAGCCGTCGTGGAAGCCCTTGGGCATGATGTACTTCATGCGGTACTCCAGGGGGTCCATGCCCACCGCCTTGGCGCACTCGTCGATGTTGGCGTCGTCGGCGAAGGACGCCTGAGGCATACCGTAGCCGCGCATGGCTCCCGCCACGGGGCGGTTGGTGTAGACCGTCCACGCGTCGCCCTCGAAGTTGTCGCAGGGGTAGATCTGGGGGAAGGAGCCCATCGCCTTGGCCACGATGGAGTGGCCGTGGGAGGCGTAGCCGCCCTGATTGGAGAAGCACTCCACCTTCCGGGCGGCGATGGAGCCGTCCTTGCGGAGCCACGTGATGATGTGGAAGCGGATGGCGTGGCGGACGCGGTTGGAGACGAACGTCTCCTCACGGGAGCAGTCCACGCGGACGCAGCGGCCGCCCACCTGCGTGGTGCACCATGCGCACAGCGGCTCGTACAGGGCGTCCTGCTTGTTGCCGAAGCCTCCGCCGATGTAGGGCTTGATGATCTGCACGTCCGCCCAGGGACGGCCCAGGGCCTGCCCCACGATACGGCGGATGATGTGGGGGATCTGGGTGGACGTTACCACCACGATGCGCCCGTTCTCCTCGTAGGCGAAGCAGCCGTGGTTTTCGATGTGGCTGTGCTGCACGGTGGGGGTGTCGTACCAGCCCTCCACCTTGATGAGTCCCGGCTCCTGAATGGCGGCCTGGTAGTCGCCCTTGCGGATGTCGGTGTGCTTCAGGATATTGTTGGGGCAGTTCTCGTGTATCTGGGGGGCGTCGGGCGCCATGGCCTTCTGCGCGTCCAGCACGAAGGGCAGCTCCTCATACTCCACCCGCAGTGCCCGGACGCCCTGCATTGCGGAGACCTCGTCCTCCGCAATGACCACGGCGACATCGTCGCCGTAGTACCGCACGTGGCGGTTCAGCAGGTTGCGGTCCGCCACGTCCTGATGGCCGGGGTCCATGGACCAGGGGTGGCCCGCCGTGGGGAAGCAGTGCTCCGGCACGTCGAAGCAGGTCAGCACCTTCACCACGCCGTCGATGGCCTCCGCCGCGGATGTGTCAATGGACTTGACGTAGCCGTGGGCGATGGTGGAGTGCTTGATGCGGGCGTACAGCGCGCCCGCGGGCATCCGGTCCTCGTAGTATTTTGTCCGCCCGGTGGCCTTGTCAAAGGCATCCACGCGGACCTCGCTCTTTCCCACCTTACTCATAGCAGGCAGCCTCCTGTTGCAAAACTTGGAAATGTTGTCTATAATCCACACTAATATAATGTATTCATGGGGATTATAGCACATGGCGCACAAAATGTACAGCGTACCCGTGATTTTATTTTATGAATAACGATATGGCGAAACTTGACGGGGCATACTGAAGCTGATACACTGGAAAACGCAAAGGAGAGTGGTGCACATGGCAGAACTGCGCATCGGCTGTCTCGTCATGGCGGCGGGCTGCGGCAGCCGCTTCGGCCGCAACAAGCTAGAGGCCGAGGTGGACGGGAAAAGCCTGCTGCGGCGGGCGCTGGAGGCGGTGCCCGTGGAGGAATTCCACCGGATCACGGTGGTGACGCAGTACGATGGGGCCGCCGCGCTGGCAGAGAGCTTCGGCTTTGACGTGGCGCGCAACGACCGGCCGCAGGACGGGCTGAGCCGCACGGTGCGGCTGGGCACGGAGGCCATGGCCGACTGCGACGCCATCCTCTATCAGGTGGCCGACCAGCCGCTGCTGGAGAGGGGCACCGTCCGCCGGGAGCTGGAATTCTTCCGGGCGCACCCCGACTGCATCGTGGGGCTGTCCCACAACGGCGTGCGGGGCAACCCCTGCGTGTTCCCCCGGCGGTTTTTCCCGGAGCTGATGGCTCTCACAGGCGACACCGGCGGCAACGCCGTCATCCGCGCACACCCGGACGCGCTGCTGCTGTATGAGACGTCCGCGGCGGAGCTGCGGGATGTGGATACGGTGGAGGCGCTGGCGCGGGTGGGGAAAGATACAGTGGTATAAAAGAGAGCACCCGGACGGGTGCTCTCTTTTATACCACAGAAGATGAGGAGCTGCCAGAAGCAGCTCCTCAAAGAATAGTCACTTGGCAGGCGTAGCATTCTCCTGCGTCCCTTTTGGCTCATAGAGCGTGTGGTTGCTACGAAATCCACCACCTCAAGTGACCTGTTCTATTCTACCTTCATTATACACAGTTTATCCCTTTTTGTAAAGGGGTACGTTGTTACGAAGGCGCTGCTCATAACGCTTATCATTTTCTATAATGGCGGTGATTATCGAATTTTCCATTCCTTCGGCGTCATCCGTCAGCGCAAGGCGAATAACAAGATGCACATTCCGCCCGGCCGACAACACGGTTTTGCTGGCAAGCACTGTGTTGTCGTGGGCCCCATCCGCAAATATATAATCCGGGTCTTTCGCTATTTCCGGGAAGTAAGGGCTATACACATCATAGAAATCCTGCCCACGCCTCTTGATGATATGCTCCTTCTGATTGTCTGTAAGAATGAGCAACCCCGAGCGGATCACTCCGGATACCGCGCACGCGTATTTGTCGATGTCAATACGACATATCTCTTCCACAGCGATACCTTACTTCTTCGCGTAGGGGGTGTTTTGCAGGGGAAGGCTGTACTCCCGCTGACCGGTCAGGCGGTAGTAGGCGTCCGCAATGGCGGGGGCGGTGGGGATGGAGGTGATCTCGCCGATGCCGATGGCACCGCCGGCCACGTTCAGGCCGGGCTTCTCCACCACGATGGCCTGTATCTCCGGGGGGATCTGGTTGGCGCGGAACAGGCCCAGCATACCGTACTTGGCGGTGGGCTTGCAGTTCTCGTCGATGGGGTATTTCTCCGTCAGGGCATAGCCCATGGACATGACAACGCCGCCCTCGATCTGACCCTCCACGCTCAGGGGGTTCACGGCCTTGCCCACGTCGTGGGCGGCCACCATCTTCTTGATGCGGCCGGTGTCCTTATCCAGGATGCACATCTGGGTGGCGTAGCCGTAGGCCACGTGGCTGACGGGGTTGGGCACGTCGGCGCCCAGGGGGTCGGTCTTGGCCAGGTACTCACCGTAGAACTCCGTGCCCTTCAGGTCGGCAAGGGACTTGCCGGCATCCAGCTCGGCCTTCAGCTTCTCGCAGGCGCGGCGGGTAGCCTCGCCCGTCACCAGCGTCTGGCGGGAGCCGGAGGTGTCGCCGGAGTCGGGGGCGATCCAGGTGTTGCTGCGCTCGTACACGATGTCGTCACGGTGCAGCCCCGTGTTGGTCACCACCACCTGCACCAGCACGGTGCCGAGACCCTGCCCGATGCAGCTGGCGCCGGAGTAGATGTGTACCTTGCCGTCCTCCTCCACGATGAGCTTGCAGCGGCCCCAGTCGGGGATGCCCACGCCCACGCCGGCGTTCTTCATGGCGCAGGCGATGCCCACGGGGTCGCCGTTGGCCACGGCCTCGTCATAGGCGGGCTTGATGGCCTCCAGCGTTTCCACCAGGCCGGTGGAGTCATCCACGATCTGGCCGTTGGGCAGGACGCCGCCGGGACGGATGGCGTTGCGGTAGCGTATCTCCCAGGGGGTGATGCCCACCAGGTCGGCCATCTGGTTCAGCAGCGTCTCCGTGCAGAAGCAGGTCTGGGTCACGCCGAAGCCCCGGAAGGCACCGGCGGGGGGATTGTTGGTATAGTAGGCGCGGCCCTCGATCTCGAAGTTCTCGTAGGCGTAGGGGCCCGCCGCGTGGGTGCAGGCGCGCTCCAGCACGGGCCCGCCCAGGGAGGCGAAGGCACCGGTATCGGACACCACGCTGGCCTTGACGCCCTGAATGATGCCGTTTTCGTCGCAGCCCATGGTGAACTCCATGTCCATGCTGTGCCGCTTGGGATGGACCAGGATGGACTCCTGACGGCTGAGCTTGAACTTCACGGGCTTGCGGGTCAGATAGCACAGCAGCGCGGCGTGGTGTTGGACGGACATATCCTCCTTGCCGCCGAAGCCGCCGCCCACCAGACAGTTCTGCACCTGGCAGTGGTCGTAGTCCACGCCCAGCATGGCCGCGCACTCGTGCATGGTGGTGTGGGAGCTCTGATCGGTGGTCAGCAGCTTCACGCCGCCGTTGTCCAGGGGCAGGGCCACGCAGCACTCGGGCTCCAGAAAGGCGTGCTCCGTCCACGGGGTGGAGAAGTGCTGGGTCAAGACGTACTTGGCGTTTTTGATGGCGGTCTCGGCATCGCCGCGGGACACATGCTTGTAGGCCTGGACGTTGCTCTCCTCCTCGTCGAACACCAGGGGCGCGCCGGGCGCTGCCGCCTCGGCGGGGTTATGGACGGCGGGGAGCACCTCATATTCCACCTTGACCAGCTTTTTGGCCGCCTCCACCGTCTCCTGATCCACGGCGCAGATCAGTGCCACGCTGTCGCCCAGGTAGTGTACCAGCTCGCCCACGCCGATAAGGGTGGGCTGGTCCTTTTTCAGGTGGCCCACATTGACCTTGCCGGGGATGTCCTTCTGCGTCGCCACGCAGAGGACGCCGGGCAGAGCCTCCGCCGCCGCGGTGTCGATGGACAGCACCCGGGCGCGGGCGTATTGGCTGCGTACCGCACCGCCGTAGCACATACCGTCCACGTACACGTCGTCGGGGTACTGCCCATAGCCCAGCACCTTCTCCTCCACGTCCAGACGGTGGACGCGGCTGCCCATGCGCCAGTCGTCGGCGGAGGGGGCGGGGATCGCGCCCTCGCGGAAGATCTTCGCCGCCAGCAGGATGCCGTCGATGATCTTCACGTAGCCGGTGCAGCGGCAGATATTGTTGCGGATGGCAAAGGCGGCCTCCTCACGGGTGGGGTCGGGGTTCACGTCCAGCAGAGCCTTGGCGGAGATGACCATGCCGGGGATGCAGAAGCCGCACTGCACGGCGCCCGCCTCGCCGAAGGCGAAGGTGAACACCTGCTTTTCCCAGTCGGAAAGGCCCTCCACGGTGACGATGCTTTTGCCCTCCAGCTTGTCCGTCTGGGGGATGCAGGCCTTGGTGGGCTTGCCGTCGATCAGCACGTGGCAGGTGCCGCAGGCACCCTCGCTGCATCCGTCCTTCACGGAGGTCAGGTGCAGCTCGTCCCGCAGAAAGCGGATGAGCTTCTGGTTCTTTTCCACAGTGACGGACTTGCCGTTCACGGTAAATGTCGCCATAGTGTATCTCTCCTTTGCGCCCGGCCGGGCTTATCTCTGGTATTTGCAGAAATTATAGCACGGGAACGACGGAAAAACAAGGTGAGAACCGCCGCATTTTGTCCAAAGCGTGATAGTATGTCGAGAATACCGGGCAAAAAAGAAAGAGCCGCCTTGGGCGGCTCTTTCGAAAGCTTTTCTTACCTCTCCCGAAATCTCTTTTACCTCTCCAGCACCGGCAGCATCGCCTGCATACAGAACTCCTTGTCCTGCGCCGCGAACACGCAGAGGCCGCCGTTGCGCTGGGCGATGGTGCAGATGCTGCGGCAGCCGAAGCCGTGGTCCTCCCGGCCGCTGACGGGGATACCGTCCTGCATGACCACCTCGCCGGCGTAGGGGTTCCGCACCTCGATGAGCAGCTTGTTCTGCCGCACACCGCAGTACAGGGACACGTGACGCTGTCCCTCCGGCAGCTCCGACACCGCCCGCAGTGCGTTTTCCAGCGCGTTGCTCAAAAGGGAACACAGCTCCGTGTCGGAGATAGACAGCGCGTTGGGGAGCTTTGCTTCCACGGTCAGCGCGATGCCGGCCTTGCGGGCCTTGGCGGTGAAGGACGAGCACAGGAGGTTCACCAGCTCATTCTCGCAGAAGCGGCGAGGGGTGACGGACTCGATGTCCGCCTGGACCTTCTGGATGTATTCCTCCGCCTGGTCGGGCTTGCCCGACGAGAGCAGGCCGTCCAGCATGTTCAGGTGGTGGCGCATATCGTGCTGGTACACCGCCGTCTGGGTCTGGGACTGGTTCAGCAGCGTCATCTGTTCCTCGGCGGAACGCAGCTGCTGGGTCAGCGCCGTCTGGGTGGTCTCCATCTCCTTGCGCTCACTGAGACTGCGGTAGACCTCCAGCAGCAGGAAATAGAACACGAACACCTCAAGGGAGGGGAAATAGCGCACCAGCAGGTTTCCAGGGGTCAGGGGCGTCACCAGGGAGGAGAAGTCCGCGTTCAGTGCCGCGAACACGTAGATGTAGTACACGAAGGGCACCACGGAGAACTGCAGGAACAGCCGGTTGCTGCCGTACTTGACGATGTAGTTGAAGCCGCGGCGAAACACGAACTGCACCAGCGCCAGGATGGCCAGATAGGAGATCAGGTTGCTGGCCAGCAGCGCCCAGCGGTCGTCCGGCAGCAGCATCATCACGAAGTTGCTGAGGACGATGGTGGGGGCGGTGAAGGTGAAGGCCGACAGTATCATGAAAGCCATTTTGATGACACCGCAGCGGGTGAGCCACAGGAACAGCAGGAAGAAAGGCAGGTGCATGTTCAGCCACATATACCGCTCGGCGTAGACACCGTGGTAGACGTGCAGCAGGTGGTTCATCACCATCAGTGCCAGGACGATGAGGGGCGCCAGCCATTTCTGCAGTTTCGTCAGAGCGGCATAGTGGATGTCCATCATCATGCACATCATCACCGCCACGAAGAGCAGCGTCAGCGCCGGGGAGAAGGTCTCCAGCCGCATATACCATATCCTCCCTTCTGTGGTTCGTCAGGTCGTGTTACGCATTGGTATCCAGCACGGGGAGCATCACCTGCATGCAGAATTCGCCGCCCTGGGCGGTGAACATGCACAGGCCGCTGTTGCGCTGGGCGATGGTGCGGATGCTGCGGCAGCCGAAGCCGTGGCCCTCCCGTCCGCTGACGGGGATGCCGTCCTGCATGGGCACCTCGCCGTGGCAGGGATTGCGTATCTCGATGAGCAGCTTGTTCTGCCGCACGCCGCAGTAGAGGGTCACCCACCGCTCACCGGCGGGCTGCTCCGACACGGCGTGGAGGGCATTCTCAAGGCCGTTGCTCAGGAGGGAGCACAGCTCCGTGTCGGAGATAGCAAGGGCGTTAGGCAGCTTTGCCTCCACGGTCAGCGTGATGCCGGCCTTGCGGGCCTTGGCGGTGAAGGACGAGCACAGGAGGTTCACCAGCTCGTTCTCGCAGAAGCGACGGGGGGTGATGGACTCGATGTCCGCCTGGACCTTCTGGATGTATTCCTCCGCCTGGTCGGGCTTGCCCGACGAGAGCAGGCCGTCCAGCATGTTCAGGTGGTGGCGCATATCGTGCTGGTAGATGGCGGTCTGGGCCTCCAGCTGGCGCAGGGAATCCATCTCCAGCTGGGACTGCTCCAGCTCCGATTCCAGCATGGAGCGCTGCATCTCCGCAGCGGCGCGCTTCTGCGTCTGGGCGTGGAAGGCGGGCAGGAACAGCACGTAGAACGTCACCAGCGCCGTGGGCAGGAACTCGTTCAGCGCCTGGATACCAGAGTAGAGCGCGTCGGAATAAATAGTGGTGGCGTAGTCGAAAACATAATAGGTAACGGGCAGGCTGCCGAACAGCAGCAGCGCCGAGCGGGAGGCGGTCATGGCGCTATAGGCCGCGCCCACGAAGAAGCGGTGGAACAGCCAGTACAGCAGCGGCACCAGCAGGATGTAGACCAGCTGGGCGGCCAGGGTGCTGCCGGTCAGCGCTTCCACGGCGATGCGGCCCCAGCGGGGCGGCTGGCAGCAGAGGTAGGCGGCGCAGGTGCTGACCACGGCCACGCCCACAGGGCGCTTCATAAATACCATCAGGATGAGCACCAGGGGCAGGTGGACGATCAGCGGGTAGAGGCGCTCCACCATGCGCTCGCCCAGCAGCACAAAGCCCAGGGCCTGTATCGCCAGGAACAGCAGGCACAGCAGCGAGAGCATACGCTTCTGGCGGCGGGTGACGGTGCCGCCGGTGGCGATGTCCGCGCTGAGGGCCAGCCCGTAGACCAGCACCAGCACGTAGCAGAACACATCCAGCGCGGAACGAAGGGACATGTCGAACATAGATGTTACAGCTCCCTTCCCGAAAACAGCAGCGCCAGATAGTCCCTCTGCAGCTGGCCGTACAGCAGCCGCGACACGGGCACAGTCTGCCCGGAGAAGGTGGTAAGCCCGGTGGGGGACAGTGTCTCTGCCTGCAGCATATTGACGATGTAGGAGCGGTGCACCCGCATGAACTCCGGACGGGCCAGCAGCGCGCCCTCGTACTCCTTCATGCTGGCGGACACCTCGTGCACTGCGCCGTCCGCCATGTTGAAGAACAGGTGCTTGCCGTTGACCTCCACAAAGCTGAGGTGGGAGAAGGGCAGGCGTATCAGCATGCCGTCGGAGCGGACGGTGAGGCCGTCCTGGGGCTTCTGCTCGCGGAGGTAGAGCTTGTCCAGTATGGGGAACAGCAGCTTGCTGCTGAGGGGCTTGAGCAGGTATTCCAGGGCGCGAACGCCGTAGCTCTCGTAGGCGAAGCCGGGGGACGTGGTCAGGAACACCACCTCCGCCGCCGCGTCAAAGGCGCGTATCTCGCGGGCGGCCTCCATGCCGCTCATGCCGGGCATCAGCACGTCCAGCAGGTAGAGGGTGAAGCCCTCGCGCTGCGCCGCGTCCAGCAGCTCGGCGGCGCTGCGGAACGTCTGATAGCGCACGTTGGCCTTGCGGTCCGTGCGCCAGGCCTCCAGCAGACCTGTCAGCTTTTCCAGTTCCTCGATCTGATCGTCACATACGGCGATATACACGGCGCGCACCTGCCCTTCCCCGATGATCCGTACAGGCGGGCTGTACGGTCCGTGAGGGTATTCTATCACAGAAAAACCGGCTTGTCAGCCGCTGATTTTACATTTCGTGTCGTATCTGATGCATTTCAGGCGTTTCGTCACCCAATATCCCGCGGATGTGCTACGCTATGGAACATAGAGAAAGAGGGGGCGGACTTTGCCCTCAGAAAGGGGCGGGTGCGTATGAAATGGGTATTGTGGCTGCTGGTCATCCTCAGCACCTCCGCGCTGATCGTCCTGTGGTTCTGGGAGGTGCGGCGCAAACTGCGGGAGCAGCACAGTATGGTGGTCAGCGCACGCAGCCAGATGGAGGCCTTTGAAAAGCGGGCCGCGGCCGCCGTCAGCGATGCCGATGTGACGGGGGTACTGCAGCGCAGCCGCAGCATCTATCACCAGGCCGCGGAGAACTACAACGCCGTGCTGAAAGAACCACTCATCTATATTCCGGGACGTCTGATGGGCTTTGCTGAAGAGCCGTTGGACTGAGCGGGTATACATACAATGAAGCATGAATATGAAGGAGAAACACAACGACAACGACCATTGGGAGGGTATTGTTATGCGAGATGAAATGAAGCGTACTATGTTCGAGCTGTTCGGTGTGGGCGGCGAGGATGACAAGGTGCTGGCCGCCGGCGGCAAGAAGCAGCCCGGTAAGTCCGAGCCTGTGAAGCCCGCGCCCGTGGCCGCAAAGCCCGCGGTGCAGCCCGTGGCGGCAAAGCCCCAGCCCGCCGCCAGCTATCTGGCCTCCGGCACCGCGCTGGAGGGCACGCTGCGCTCCGACGGAGACATCGAGATCGCCGGGTCCTTCAAGGGTGAGATCATCACCAGCGGTACCGTGACCCTGCGCTCCGTGATACAGAGCAACATCACCGCCGGCAGCCTGAAGCTGATGGGCTGCACCCTGACCGGCGATGTGAAGGTCACCGGCACCGTCACCGTCAGCGAGGATTCGCAGGTCACCGGTAACATCAGCGCCAAGGAGCTGCTGTGTGCCGGTAAGATCAACGGCGACCTGGAGGTCAGCGGCAGCACTACGCTGGAGGAGAAGGCGCAGATCAGCGGCGGGCTGGTCACCGGCACGCTGGCGGTGGTCAAGGGCGCCGTCATCCGCGGCGGCGTGGAGATCAAGGCGTTCTCCGCCCCGGCAAAGCCCGAGCAGAAGGGCGAGAAGAAGGCCGACTGAATCGACCGGCCAATTCCGTCCGACACGTCGGACGCTGTTTTCGGGAGGAAGTACCATGGGATTGTTCAGTAACAACAAGAAGCTCTGTCCCCTCTGCGGCGCGCCCACGCCCCGGCTGCTGGCCACCAAGGTGGAGGATATGCCCCTGTGCAAGGAGTGCGCCAACAAGATCGACCTGCCCGGCGGTGCGCTGAACACCATGTCGCTGGCCGATGTGGAAAAGTACATGACCGTCTATGAGGAGAACAGGGCGCGGCGGGAGCAGTTCACCGAGACACTGCGCAGGAGCTTCGGCTTTCTGAGCGGCACGCTGACCCTGGACACCGACCACCGGCTGTTCCGCGTGGGACCGGGCGACGGCGCTTTCGCCTTCGGTCCGGAGAACCTGAAGGCCTTCCGGATACTGGAGGACGGGAAGGTGCTGTTCGAGGGCAGGGACGGCGTACTGTACTGCCATTACAGCGATGTGGCCGACAGGGCCGCCGCCATGCAGCCGGCCATCGACCGCTTCTACATGGACGTACATGAATACGAGCGCATGGAGGACATGGACCGCCGGATGCACCGGGACGACGATGACCGGCCCGTCCGCTTCCGCCCCACCTTCGACATGAAGGCGCCGGCGCAGAAGTTCATCGTGGAGCTGACGCTGGCGCATCCCTACTGGCACAACTTCCGCGAGGAGACCGGCGCGCCCGATTTTGACAGCTACGACCCCAGCGTGGCAGAGTACCTCAACGAGTACGAGGACGAGGTGAACGGGCTGCATGAGCTGGCCGCCGCCCTGCTGCACATCATGGACGCCAACGGCGCCGAGCAGTGGGACGATGTGCCCGGCGGGCAGACGGCCCAGGCGGACAGCACCGCCGCGGCGGCGGCAGCCGCAGCGGCAGCGGCCGTGGCCGCCGTGCAGGCCAGCGCCGCACCCGCGGTGGACACCGTGGCCGAGATACAGAAGTACAAGGCACTGCTGGACGCGGGCGTGCTCACCGAAGAGGAGTTCACCGCCAAGAAGCGGCAGCTGCTGGGCATCTGAGGAACGGATAATACAGGATGAATACATATAAGCGCATAGCGGCTCTGCTGCTGTCGCTGCTGACGGCTCTGACCCTTACCGCCTGCGGCGGTGGGTCGGAGCCTTCCGCTGACAGCGGTTCCTGGGCCATATACTGGTATCTCTGCGGCAGCGACCTGGAGAGCGACGGCGGCTTTGCCACCGGTGACCTCAGTGAGTTGATGGAGGCTGATCTGCCGGAGAACGTCACCGTGGTCATCGAGACCGGCGGCGCGCTGGAATGGCAGAACGAACTGGTGGACGGCAGCGTGCTGCAGAGGTACGTCTACGACAGCGAGGGGCTGACCCTTGTGGACGAGCAGCCGTCGGCCAGTATGGGCGAGAGCGGAACGCTGGAGGACTTCCTGCGCTTCGCCAGGGAGAACTACCCTGCCGACAGGACGGCGGTGGTGTTCTGGAACCACGGCGGCGGCTCCGTGGCCGGGGCGGCCTTTGACGAGGTGTACGGCTACGACGCGCTGACGCTCAGCGAGATGTACGCGGCCTTCTCCGCCGTGTGGGAGCCGGACACCGAGGACCAGCCGCTGGAGCTGGTGGGCTTTGACACCTGCCTGATGGCCACGGTGGACACGGCCTATACCTTCTGCGACCTGAGCCGGTACCTGGTGGCCTCAGAGGAAACGGAGCCCGCCAACGGCTGGTACTACTCCCGCTGGCTGCAGGCCCTGGCCGACGACCCGTCCATGGACGGCGCAGCGCTGGGCAGAGTGATATGCGACGCCTATTACGAGGGCTGTGAGGACGTGGGCACCGAGGAGAACGCCACGCTGTCCGTCACCGACCTGAGCAGGCTGGCGCCCCTGCTGGACGCCTACGAGACCTTTGGCGCGCAGGCGCTGGCCGCGGCAGCGGAGGACCCCGGCTTTCTGAGCCGGTTCCGCCGGGAGGCCGACCTGAGCGAGAACTACGGCGGCAACACCCGGGAGCAGGGCTACACCAACATGGTGGACATGGGCGCCATCGCCCGCCGCACCGTGGGCGAGCTGCCGGCGGCCCGGGACGTGCTGGACGCGCTGGAGGGCTGCGTGCTCTACCGGGTCAGCGGCAAGTACCGCAGCGAGGCCACGGGGCTGTCCTGCTACTACTCCTACAACAACGACATCGCCGACCTGAACGGCTACATCACCGAGGGGGCGGGCGCGGCCTTCAAGTACCTGTACGCCTACCAGCTCACCGGCGGGCTGGACGCGGACGGCATGGCATATCTGGCGCAGCTGGGGCTGGACTCCCTGCCCGCGCTGCCCAGCCTGTCCGCCATGCGGTGGGACAACGCGCCCCTGACGCTGGACGACGACGGCTACGCCTCACTGACGCTGGGCCCGGAGGCGGACAGCGTGCTGGCGGGTATCGGCTTCTCCCTGTACAGGGTGGACGAGGACAGCGACGCGGTACTGCTGCTGGGCACCGACAACGACATCACCGCCGACTGGGAGAACGGTGTGTTCACCGACAACTTCCGGGGCGTGTGGGGCAGCATCGACGGCTGCCTGGTGTATATGGAGCTCAGCTATGAGGGCGAGGACTACAACCTGTACTCCGTGCCGGTGCTGCTGAACGGCGAGGCATACAACCTGCAGGTGGTGTACGACTTCAACGACGAGGCATGGAGCATCCTGGGTGCGCGGCAGGGCATCGACGACAGCGGCATGGCCGACAAGGAGCTGCGGAAGCTGCAGAGCGGCGATGAGCTGACCACCATCTGGTACATGGCCTCCCTGTCCGACGACAGCGACTTCGAGGCCTATGAGGCGGAGACACTGACCGTCACGGAGGGCACCGCCTTCACCGAGATGGACCTGCCCGACGGCGAGTACATGCTGCTGTTCGAGTTCTGGGACACCCAGGGCAACAGCGGCACCTCGCAGGCGGTGACCTTTGAGGTGGAGGGCGACGACATATTCACCAGCATCTATGAATAAACCGGTATAAACCGCGCACGCGGCTTATATAAAACGCGCTCCCTGCCGGCGACGAGGGGTCGGGGCAGGGGCGGGAAAAAGAAAATTTTGGAGGAAGATCATCATGAAGAAGTTTCTTGTCTGCCTGCTGGCCCTGGTCATGGCGCTGAGCCTGGTGGCCTGCGGCGGCGACACCACCGACGACACCAACACCGGCGACGACACCCAGGTGGAGGACAACACCGGCGACCAGCCCATGAGCGTGCTGGAAGTGCTGCAGGACTATTTCGTAGAGGCACCCTCTCTGTCCGGCACCACCTGGATCTTTGACGGCGGCTACGCCAACGGCGCGGACATGACCGATGAGCAGGTCACCAGCATCTCCCAGCAGATGGACGTGTATCAGTACGAGTTCGTGGACGACACGGCCGTGACCCTCTATGAGGGCTCCGACACCCTGACCGACGGCACCTACGTCCTGTCCGAGGACGGCTACACCGTGCAGATGTCCATCGGCGGCATCACCTACAATGCGGTGTTCGTTTCCATGAACGATATGGATTACATGGTCGTGCCTATGGATTCCGCCGGCACCACCGCCATCTACTTCCAGCTGATCATCGAGGGCTGAGACATTACATAAGCAAAAGGGAGACCGCCGGAGGGCGGTCTCCCTTTTTGCTGTTCCCGGAAACGAAGGACCGGCGCCCTGGGGCGCCGGTCCTTCGTTGTAAGAGGGTAAAACCCGAAAAAGAAAAGCTTGGTTCAGCCCATCTGGACGCGGTTCTCGCGGGTCCAGTTGGTGATGTCCAGGTTGGCGTAGCGGCGGCGCAGGGCCTCCAGCTTGCCCTCGGTGTCGCCCAGGGCCACGATGCTGTTGATGGCGGCCACGTCGGCGGCGGGCATGGCGTCGGGACGGTCGGCGCCGCAGTCGGCGCAGTGGTACAGCTTGGTGCCCTCGGAATAGGTCACAGCGGTGCTGCCGCAGGCAGCGCAGCGGGTCATCTTGGAAATGATAGCCATAATTTTTTACCTCCATATTGTTGTTTCGTTTTGTTGTCCTTATATTACCACAAAATTTCTTAGTTGTAAAACGCATAATTGTATATGCAAGTATGAAGAAAAGTATTATAATGCAGACAGGACGATATTTCCCCCCTCCGGCGGGGGGAACGCATATACGGAGGTGGCGCCATGAGCGTGAACAAGTATCAGATGTTCCTGAAGACCGTGGAGTGCGGCAGCTTTTCCAAGGCCGCCGAGGAGATGAACTTCACCCAGTCCGCCGTCAGCCACGCGGTGCAGGCGCTGGAGAACGAGCTGGGCGTCACGCTGCTGAGCCGCAACCGGGGCGGCGTGGTGCTGACGGCGGACGGCCGGGCGCTGCTGCCCCGCATTGAGAAGCTGTGCGCGGCGCACCACGAGCTGATGCAGTCGGCGGCGGACCTGCAGGGCATGGACGCGGGCTACGTGCGGGTGGCCACGTTCTCCAGCGTGTCGGCGCAGTGGCTGCCGTCCATACTGAAGAGCTTCGGCGAGCTGTACCCCAACATCGAATTCGAGGTAGCCACCGGTGACTACTACGGGCAGAGCGAGGACTGGATACTGCAGGGGAAGGTGGACTGCGGGTTCCTGCGGCTGCCGTCGGTGAAGCATCTGCAGACCTACGCACTGTACCGCGACGAATTGCAGGTGATCCTGCCCTGCGGGCACCCGCTGGCGGACAGTGACCCCTTCCCTGCCGCGGCGCTGGCAGCGGAGCCGTTCATACGGCTGGAGGAGGGGCGGGACTATGAGATCTCGGCGGCACTGGACAAGATGGGCGTGCGGCCCAACGTGAAGTACACCGCACGGGAGGACCGCACCATGCTGGCCATGGTGTCCAAGGGACTGGGCATCAGCCTCCTGCCGGAGCTGATGGTGCGCCACAGCCCCTACCCGGTGGTCGCCTGCCGCGCCCCGGAGCGGTTTTACCGCAGCATAGGCATCGGGGTGAAGGACAAGCGGGCGCTGTCCGCCGCCACGCGGCGTTTCGTGGACTATGTGCGGCAATGGGTGGCGGAGAACGGAGAGAAATAAAAAAGAAAGCCCGGTGGGCTTTCTTTTTTATTTCTCGTTGGGGGTCACGCTGCCGTCGTCGCCCAGGGTGGCCGCCACGATGTGGCTGCGGGTATTGCGGGCGATGTTGTCCAGCCGCAGGCGGCTAGGGAAGTCGCTGAGCAGGGTGTAGGCCACACCGTGCTTCTTGGCACGGCCGGTACGGCCGATGCGGTGGATGTAATACTCGTTCTCCTCCGGCACCTCGTAGTTGAACACCGCGTCCACGTCGTCCACGTCAATGCCGCGGCTGGCCACGTCCGTGGCCACGAACACCCGCAGCTTGCCGTCGCGGAAGCGCTGCATGACCTCCTCCCGCTTGCGCTGGGGGATGTCGCCGTGGATGCACTGGGCGTCCACGCCCCGCATCTGCAAAAACTTCGTCAGACGCTCGGTGCTGCCCTTGGTGTTGCAGAAGCAGATGACCCGGTCGTAGTCCTCGTGGGCGAGGATCTTAGCGATGGCGTCCACCTTGCCGTCGGAGGACACCTCCAGACGGTACTGGAGGATGTCGGGTTTGTTCTCCTTGGTGGCCTGCACGGTGATCTCCTCCGGGTCGCGCTGGTAGACCCAGGAGATGTCCATGACCTCCCGGGAGATGGTGGCGGAGAACATACCCAGATTCTTCCGGCTGGGGATCTTGTCCAGAATCCGGGTGACATCGTGGATAAAGCCCATGTCCAGCATGCGGTCGGCCTCGTCCAGCACCACGGTCTGCACGCTTTTCAGGCTGACGGTGCGCCGCTTCATGTGGTCGCTGAGCCGTCCCGGCGTCGCCACCACGATCTGGGGACGGCGCTTCAGCGCGTCGATCTGCTTGCCGATGGGCTGGCCGCCGTACAGGCACACCAGCCGCACGCCCTCGTGGCAGACGGCGATATCGCGCATCTCGTCGGTGATCTGCATAGCCAGCTCGCGGGTGGGGGCAAGGATGACGGCCTGGACCTCCTCGCTGCCGCGGTCGATACGCTCAATGATGGGGATGCCGAAGGCCATGGTCTTGCCGGTGCCGGTAGGGGCCTTGGCGATGACGTCCTTTCCCTCCAGCATGGGGGGGATGCACCCGGCCTGCACGGGGGTGCTGACGGTGTAATGCTTGTTGCGGATGGCGCGCATGGTGGCCTCTGACAGGCCGAAGCTCTCAAACGGTGCGCCTTGTGTCACTTCCATAGCTGTTTCCTCGTTTTTCACATAATATACCGAATAAAAATTATAACATATCTGTCAACGACTTGCAACGGCATGAAAAAAGAACGGCGGGAACCGTTCTTTTTTTCTGTTCTTATACGCCGGGCAGCAGCTGCAGACGCCGCGCCACCAGCAGCAGCGCCGCGCCCACGCAGGCAGCGTCCGCGCCGGCGCTGCTGAGGGTCACGTAGGGGTGACTGCTGAAGGGTATCATGGCCTCCACCATGTCGGTGAAGTGCGGGAAGTCGTTTTCCAGACAGGGGACGATGTCGCCGCCGATGACCACCGGCACGTCCAGCGCCACACAGATGTTGCTGACCGCCTGCGCCAGATAGCGCAGGTAGGTCTCCCACGCCTGCTGCAGGGGCGGCTCCTGCCCCTTGCGGCGGAAAAAGGCCGCCAGGTCGCCGCCCGCCAGGTCGGCCAGCACGCGGGTGGAGCAATAGGCCTCGAAGCAGCCCTCCTTGCCGCAGGAGCACCGGCGGCCGCCGGGCACCAGCGTCATGTGGCCGAACTCGCCGCTGCGGCGGTTGATGCCGTAGGACAGGGCGTGGTCCACGATGACCGCGCCGCCCACGCCCTTGTTGACGGACAGGTAGATGCCGTCCGCCTGGTGGCTGCTGTGGAGCCAGGACTCGGCAAAGCCGGCGGCGTTGGCCTCGTTCTCGATGATCACGGGCAGGGTGAAGATGTCCTCCACCGTCCGGTAGTCGAAGTAGCGCAGGTCCAAGGTGGGGGCGAAGTCCACCTGGTGCAGGTCACGCCGCACTACGCCGGGGATGGCCACGCCCACGCCCAGGATGTTGGCGGGCGTCAGGTTCCGCTGCTTCATGATGCCGTACAGCAGGCCGCGGGCCTCTATCCAGTAGGACTGCTCCTTACGGAAGGGCAGGTCGTGGTAGGCGTGGAACAGCGGCGTACCCGCCAGGTCGATGAGCACGATGCGCAGGTGGTGGTCGGTGATCTCCAGGCCGAATACGTACTGGCTGTCGTAGCGGAAGTGGGCGATCTCAGGGATGCGCCCGCCGGTGGAGGCGCCGCTCTGCAGCGTCAGGAGGCCCTCCTCCTTCAGCTGGGAGACCAGCAGGTTCACCGTGGGGATGCTGAGCCCCAGCTCGCGGGCGATGGCCTGCTTGGACAGGGCGCCCCGCTGGTACAGCAGGTAGGCCACCCGCCTGCGGTTCTCCGCCCGTACCGATGTGTTGTTGACCCCTTCTCCGCTCCGCACCATATCCGAATACCCCCGAAACTCTTTATAAGTGTATTTAACAAAGTTTTCCAGTGTGCCCTGTGGCACCCCGGGAACGGCAAATATTGCCTGTTATTTTATTATACCACCCGTCCGGAAAAGAACAAGTGGCAATCATGCCATTTCGTTCCGTTAAAACGCACAAATAGCATCTTTTCTTTCTGTTTACTCTGCCGAAATATCTTGCATGGACCCGCAATTTCACGAAAACCCCTTGCCAACCGAGGGGGATGGTATTATAATGACACCAGTTTTTTAATAACATTTAAAAAGTAATTTTCTTCACAGAAGGACACCTGCACATGACACGCTCCAATTCTGACAAAAATTTCATTCTCGGCATCGACGTGGGCACCTCCGGCTGCAAGGTCCTCCTTGCGGATAGGGCGGGCGCCGTCCGCGCCTCCGCCGTGGAGACATATCCTCTGGCGCAGCCCCGTCCCGGCTGGACGGAGCAGGAGCCCCGGTCGTGGTGGGAGGCCTGCTGCGCCGCCTGCCGCCGGGTATTGGACACGGGCGTGTGCGGCGGGGCGGACATCGCCGCCGTGGGACTGACGGGGCAGATGCACTCCCTGGTGGCCCTGGACGAGGCCATGGAGCCCATCCGGCCGGCCATCCTGTGGAACGACCAGCGCACCACCGAGCAGTGCCGGGAGATACAGGAGTTAGCCGGCGGGCTGGACGGGCTGCTGGGCTATACCAACAACATGATGCTCACCGGCTATACCGGCGGGAAGCTGCTGTGGCTGCGGGAGCATGAACCGGAGAACTTCCGCCGTCTGCAGGCGGTGCTGATGCCCAAGGACTACCTACGGTACCGGCTGACCGGAGTGCTGATGACGGACGTGTCCGACGCCTCCGGCACAGGACTGTTCGACGTGCGGCAGCGCCGCTGGGCGGCTGAGCTGCTGAAAAAGCTGGCGCTGCCGGAGGAGATCTTCCCCCCGGTGTGCGAATCGCCGGACATCACCGGCACCGTCACGGAGGACGCCGCGGCGGCCACGGGGCTGGCGGCCGGGACACCGGTATGCGGCGGAGGCGGCGATGCTGTGCTGAGCCTGCTGAGCGCCGGTATCGCGCGGGACGACCGGCTGGGCGTGACGCTGGGCACCTCCGGCGTGGTGGCGGCACCCATACAGAGCTATCGGCCCAACCCGGAGGGCAAGCTGCAGATGTTCTGCAGCACCACGCCGGGCACCTGGACGGCCATCGGCTGCACGCTGGCGGCCGCCGGGTCGTACCACTGGTTCTGCCAGACGCTGGGCACCCACGAGCTGCTGCGGCAGCAGCAGGAAGGCGTGGACGCCTATATCCTGCTGGACGAACAGGCACAGACCGTGCCCGCCGGGTGCGGCGGACTGCTGTACTTCCCCTATCTGATGGGCGAGCGGTGCCCGCTGTTCGACGCGGACGCACGGGGCGCCTTCTGGGGCATCGACAGCACCATGGGCAAGGGGCACTTCGCCCGGGCGGTGCTGGAGGGCGTGGCCTACTCCCTGCGGCAGGTCTATGACCTGACCCGGAGCCCGGAGGACGGCGCACCGGAATGTATCGTGGTGTGCGGCGGGGGCTCCAAGAGCGGTCTGTGGCGGCAGATACTGGCGGACGTGTTCCAGCTGCCGGTGTGCACCACCGGCGGCGCGGCGGAGGGCAGCGCCTACGGCGCGGCACTGCTGGCCGGTGTGGCCGGGGGCTTCTGGCACGACACGGAGGAGGCGGCGGCACAGTGCCGCCTGCTGACGCGGCTGGAGCCGTGTCCGGAGCGGCGGGAGGCCTATGAAAAGCAATACGCGCGCTACTGCGCACTATATCGTTCTATGACCAACAAAGAAAGGTAGGAGCAAGACTATGGGTATTTATCTTGACAAGCTGACGAAAAAGATGAACGACGGCAAGATCGTCTGCGGCGTGTGTGTAGCGCTGAATGACCCGGCCGTCAGCGAGCTGGTGGGCATGGCCGGTTACGACTTCGTGTGGATCGAAGGTGAGCACGGCGCCATGGGCCGCAAGGAAATGCAGGACCTGATGATCGGTGCCCACGCCGGCGGCGCGGCGGCCATGATCCGTCTGCCCTACCGCGATCCGGCGCTGGTGCGCCCGGTGATGGACATGGGGCCGGACATCATCGGCTTCCCCTTCATCAACTCCGCACAGGACGCCAGAGAGGCCGTGGCCGCCTGCACGTATCCCCCCAAGGGGCTGCGGGGCTGGAACCCCCAGCGCGCCGGGCATTACGGCCAGATCGGCCAGGCCAACTATGTGGACATCGCCGATAAGGAGACCCTGAAGATGATGATCGTGGAGCAGGAAGAGGGCTTCAAGAACATCGAGGAGATCGTACAGGTGGAGGGCGTGGACATGGTGGTGCTGGGCCCCGGCGACCTGTCCGTGGGCATGGGTCTGGGCGGCCGTCAGGACGACCCCCGCATCAAGGCCTATATGGACCACGCCGCTGAGGTGTGCGTCAAGGCGGGCATGCCGTTCCTGGCCTGGCCGGCCATGGAGCGCGGCGCGCTGAAGGAGTGGGCGGACAAGGGCGCCAGCATGTTCGGGTTCCCCCAGGATTCCTTCTTCATCTCCCAGGCCATCATGAAGCTGTGGCCGGAGTATGACGCGGCGCTGGACAAGGCCAAGAATACCCACGCGGAATAAGGAGGCGGCGGAATGAACATCAAACTCCACGTTTTTGACGAGCGCGTCTATGACGTTATCGACCCCAACGCCCAGCTGGAGGTCATCGTGCCCGATATGCACCTGACCGAGGGTGCCGTGTGGGACTATGAGAACGACCGGCTGCTGTTCAACGACATCCCGGTGTCCAACACCATGAGCTGGACGGAGAAGGACGGCGCCAAGGTCATCTACAACAACCACAACAAGGCCAACGGCCAGTGCTTTGACCCCCAGGGGCGCCTGGTGGTGTGTGAGCACGCCAGCAGCCATCTGAGCCGCTGCACCAGCGACGGCATGAACTATGAAGTGCTGGCCACCCACTACAAGGGCATCGAGATCAACAGCCCCAACGACGTTATCTGCCGCGGCGACGGCATGATCTACTTCACCGACCCGGCCTACGGACGGCAGAACAAGCCCGCCGGCATCGGGCGGCCCATCCCCTCTGACATGCGGCCGGTGTACATCCTGGACCCGGAGACAAAGGAGCTGCGCATCGGCGCGGACTGCTTCGCCAATCCCAACGGGCTGTGCTTCTTCCGGGATGAAAAGACGCTGCTGGTCAACGACTCCCCCAACTACCGCATCATGGCCTTCGACGTGGCGGAGGACGGCAGCCTGTCCAACGGACGGGAGTTCGCCAAGACCACGCAGATCGGCCAGGACGACACCGTGCCCGACGGCATGAAGATCGACGAGCTGGAGAACGTGTTCTGCTGCGGCCCCGACGGCCTGCACATCTACGACAAGGCGGGCAAGGAACTGGGCATCCTGATGATCAGCCATCTGGACACGGCGCTGAACCTGACCTGGGGCGGCGCGGACGGACGCGATCTGTTCATCACCTGCATCGGCAGCGTGCTCAAGACCCGCACAAAGCACCGTGGCTACGCGCACATCCAGTATCTTGAGGGGATATTCCCCAGAAAGGCATGACAGGTGCTGCCCTATGACGACTGTGGCCGCTGACAAGCGCATGACTGCAAAATTCCATATCAAGAACAAAACGAGCCTCGCCGTGGTCATAGGTATCGTCCTGGTGTGCATCCTGTTCTCCGCCGTGACCACGACCTTCGCCACCACCAGCAATCTGGCGCGCCTGCTGCGGCAGATGGCCGTGATGGTGGTCATCTCCACCGGTATGACCTTCGTGGTGGCCACCGGCGAGATGGACATCTCCGTGGGCGCCATCTATAACCTGGTGGTCAACTGCATGGCGCTGATGATACTGCACTGGGGCATCGACCCCTGGCTGGCCGCGGTGCTGGGCATACTGCTGGGCATCTTCTGCGGCGGTATCAACGGACTGATCGGCGTGTTCCTGGGACTGCCCATGATCATCATCACACTGGGCTCGTCCTACATCTACAAGGGGCTGACCTCCGTGCTCACCGGCGGATACAGCGTGGGCAATCTGGGGCAGAGCAGCTTTTTCGACTTCGGCGTGGGCAGCACGCTGGGCATCAACAACACGGTCTATGTGGCCATCGTGGTGGTGCTCATCTCCGCCTGGTGGCTGCGGAACTCCGTGATGGCACGGGACTTCCTGGCCATGGGCAGCAACAAGAACGCCGCACTGTATTCCGGCGTGCCCATCAAGCGCCGCAAGGTGCAGAATGAGCTGCTGATGGGTGCCTTCGCCGGTCTGGCCGGTGTGCTGAGCCTGTCCTTCATGGCCTCCGCCACCTCCGAGGGCGGCAGCGGCTACGAGATGCTGGCCATCACCGCCGTGGTGGCGGGCGGCGGCTCCACCGACGGCGGCACCGCCTCCGTGTGGGGCACCCTGGGCGGCATCGCCCTTATCATGATCATTAAGAACGGCCTGATGCTCATGGGCATCAGCACCGCCTACCAGCAGGCGACCGAGGGCATCCTCCTGGTGTTCGCCATCGCCCTGCAGCGGATGACCAACCGCAAGACCAGATGACCGGGGAGGTAACGCCATGAACGAAACATACTTCCAGCTTGACCATGTGTGCAAGAGCTTCCACACGGTCAAGGCGGTCAACGATGTAAGCTTTTCCATCGGCAAGGGCGAGGTGCACGCCATCTGCGGCGAGAACGGCGCGGGCAAGTCCACCATGATGAACCTTATCGCCGGTGTGTACCGCACCGATTCCGGTGAGATGCGCCTGGACGGGCAGGTATACGACCCCAAGAACCCCGCCGACGCCCGCAGGGCGGGCGTGAGCATCGTGTTCCAGGAGCTGTCCATGTTCTCCCTGCAGGCCACGGAGATGAACATCTTCGCCGGCAAGGAGCTGACCAAGGGGCTGTCCCTGGACCACAAGGAGATGCGCCGCCGCACCCAGCAGGTGCTGGACGAGATGGAACTGGACATCGATCTGGATACCCCCGTGGAGCTGCTGACCATCGGCCAGCGGCAGTGGATAGAGATCGCCCGGGCCATCGCCGACGACGCGAAGATACTTATTCTGGACGAGCCCAACTCCGCCCTGAATATGTATGAGACAGAGATACTGTTCCGCCTCATCCGTGAGCAGACCGCCAAGGGCATGACCATCCTGTACATCTCCCACCGTATGGACGAGGTGTTCGAGATCTCCGACCGCATCACCGTTATGCGGGACGGGCGGTACATCAAGACCCTGAACACCGCGGACACCAACGTGGACGAGATCATCTCCCTGATGCTGGGCCACGACGCCAAGTGCGTCTATACCCGCAGCCCCGGTGAGAAAGGCGACGTGGTGCTGGACGTACAGCACCTGACCGTGGGCGACGCGGTGCAGGACGTATCCTTCCAGGTGCGCGCCGGCAGTGTGGTGGGCCTGTCCGGTCTGGCCGGCTGCGGCTATGAGACCATATTGAAGGTGCTGTTCGGCCTGCAGGGCTTCGACAGCGGCACCATCACCCTGGACGGCGAGGTCATCTCCCCCTCCTCCCCGTTGGAGGCCATGAAGAAGAACATCGCCATGGTGCCCTCCGACCGGCGCGACACCGGACTGATGACCGAGTGGTCCATCGCGCACAACATCGCCCAGAGCATCCTGCGGATGACCTCGCGGAAGGGGCTTATCCGCCACAAGGACAACCGCCGCATCGCCGAGGAGTACATCCAGCAGCTGAACGTAGTCTGCACCTCCCCGGAGAACGCCGTTATCGAGCTGTCCGGCGGCAACCAGCAGAAGGTGCTGCTGGCCAAATGGCTGGCCACTGACCCCAAGCTGCTGATACTGGACGACCCTACCCGCGGCATCGACGTGGGCGCCAAGCAGGAGATATACCAGCTTATCGACCGCATTACGCGGCAGGGCTTCGCCGTGGTGCTGACCTCGTCGGAGATCGACGAGCTGACGGCCCTCAGCGACGAGATACTCCTGTTCCGCAACGGAAAGCACATCAAGACCGTGCCCGCGGGCACCACCAAGGGCACCATACTCAAGTACATCGCCGGCGAGACCGTGGAGCGCGCCGCCGCACAGGAGCAGTCCGCGCCCGCAGAGGCGGCGCAGGAGGCCAAGCCCTCCCTGCTGCAGCGGCTGAAGAAGCTGCTGAGCTTCAAGGAGAGCGGCGTGCTGCTGGCGCTTATCGCCGTGATCGTGGGCTTCGCCGTGTTCGTGCCGTCCTTCATGACCGGCGGCAACATGTCCGTTATCCTCAAGCAGATGAGTATTCTGGGCATTCTGACCTTCGCCATGACCTTCGTGTTCTGCGCCAACGAGGTGGACCTGTCCGTGGGCATGGTGCTGAATGCCACCATGGGCATCATGGCACTGCTGATGACCACCACCGGGCTGGACCCGTGGCTGTGCGTGCTGATCGGACTGGTGTTCGCCACCGCGCTGGGCGCGCTGAACGGCCTGCTGGCCGTGGCCTTTGACCTGCCCACCATCGTCATCACGCTGGGCACCATGTCCATCTACCGCGGTCTGGCGCTGGTCATCAACGGCGGCAAGACCATCAGCGGCCTGCCCGCCGGGTCGTTCCTGAACATGGCGCGGGTACAGGTGGGCGGCGTGTCCCTGCTGTCGGTCGTCTGCCTGGTCATCTTCGCCCTGTGCGCGTGGATGTTCCGCAACAGCAAGTACGCACGGCACCTGCTGCTGTCCGGCGACAATCAGATCGCCGCCAAGAAGCGCGGCATCAACACCAACCGCCTGCGGGTGGGCGTCATGGCCATGAGCGGCCTGATGTGCGGCATCGGCGCGGCGCTGACCCTGTCCAACCTGACCTCCGCCGACACCACCACCGGCTCGGACTACGCCATGTCCGTCATCGGCGCCGTGGTCATCGGCGGCACCAAGATGGGCGGCGGCGCGGGCTCCATGTGGGGCTCCCTGATCGGCATCGCGCTGGTGACGGTCATCCAGAACGGCCTGGTGTTCCTGGGCCTGCAGTCCGGGTGGCGCAGCCTGTTCATCGGCGTGACCATGCTGATCGCTATTGCCATCGACACCGTGGTGGAAAAGCGCGCCCTGCGCCGCCACGGGAAACAGTGAGAGTTTTTAGCGCGTTGTATGACGCCTAAAATAAAGGCAGCACCGCACAATGAAAGCTGCGGCGCTTTGCGGAAATTTTGTGCCCTGACTTTGTTGCGATCTCTTGCAATACGGCAAGTATTGCCGCGAGACCGCGCCTCGTCAGTACGCAAAATTGCTCACAGATCGCTCTTGTTCCATTATGCGGTATTGCCTAAAAAAACAAACTTGAAGGAGAAGAACCATGAAGAAACTTTTTGCGCTTCTGATGGCCGCCGTCATGACGATGAGCCTGCTGGCGGGCTGCGGTCAGAAGGCGGAGGACAACAACACCTCCGGCGACAACACCGCTGACGACAGCCAGTACCACATCGGCTTCGTCGTACACACCACCTCCGGCGACGTTATGGCCGCCATCGAGTACGGCGCCAAGGCCGCTGCCGAGGACTACGGCGTGAAGCTGACCTACACCGGCCCCGCCGACAGTGACAACACCCAGCAGATCTCCATGTTCGAGTCCCTGGTGGCCGCCGGCTGCGACGCCATCGTCATCATCGCCGGCGACTCCACCGTGTGGGATGAGCCCATCGCCGCCGCCGTGGAAAAGGGCGTCACCGTGGTCATCACCGACTCCGACGCTCCCACCTCTCAGCGCGCCGCGTACTTCGGCGTGAACACCGCCAAGCTGGCCTATGACCTGGGCACCGCCGTCCGCGCACAGACCGGCGACGAGGGCACTGTGGCGCTGGGCGTCTGCGTGCTGGGCCCCGAGTCCCACACCATCCGTGCCGAGCAGGTGAAGGCCGCCTATGAGGGCACCGACATGCAGTTCACCGAGGTGTTCGAGACCGATCTGGACACCACCCTGAACTACAACAACTGGGAGAACATCCTCACCTCCAATCCCGAGCTGAAGGCCATGGTGGGCCTGTCCGCCATGGAGACCACCAACATGGGCAAGATCGCCAAGGCCAACAACTCCGACGTGGTCATGGCCGCATACGATCCCGGCACCGAGGCGCTGAACCTGCTGAAGGACGGCTATCTGGATGTCTGCGCGTTCCAGAACGTGTGGCTGGAGGGCTATCTGCCCGTGCAGGCGCTGGCCCGCATGCTGCAGGAGGGCTATGAGCTGAACCCCGAGGATAACCTGTACGACGGCCAGGTGGTCACCAGCGCCGAGGTCACCGACGAGCTGATGAACCGCGCCCAGAGCGAGGCCACCATGAACGAGTGGTACCGCAACTACATCAAGGCCAACGGCCTGGAGACCTTCGGCCTGCTGGCGAAGTAACAAACCAATATCGAAGCAAGTAACTTCTTCCTTTACTCCCCCCCTTGCAAGCGAATAGCGTCCGGCGTATGCCGGGCGCTATCCGCCGTATAGGGCATTTCCGTTTTCCGGAGGAAACACCATGAAAAAGGGCATTCATTTCCTGTTTGGCGCCAAGGACGGCGTCACCGACTTCCCCGCGGTCATAGACCGCTTCGCCGCGCTGGGCTTCGACTGTGTGGAGCTGCCCCCGGAGCCGTTCCTGGAGGACGGCGAGGCAAAGCACATCGTATCCTACGCCGCAGGGCGCGGCGTGGAGGTCGTGTTCAGCTGCGGCTTCGCCGCAGAGTACGACATGGCCTCCGACGACCCGGAGGTGCGGCAGAACGGCGTGCGGCACATGGAGCGCATCCTCTCCGTCATGGACGGCGCGGGCATACGCCTGCTGGGCGGCACCTGCCAGACCAAGTGGCCCAGCCTGCGCACCGCGCCGCTGTCCGCGGAGGAAAAGCGGGCCATTACCGCACGCACCGCTGAGGTGTTCGCCAAGGCGGTCTCCACCATCGGCGACCGGGGCATCGAGATCGCCATCGAGCCGTTGAACCGCTTCGAGGGCTTCCTCATCAACACCGCCGCTGAGGGCGTGGCCTTCTGCGAGATGGTGGGCAACGACAATGTGGGACTGATGCTGGACAACTTCCACCTGTCCATGGAGGAGGACAGCTTCACCGGCGCCGTGCACACCGCCGGCAAGCGGCTGAAGCACCTGCATCTGGCGGAGAACAACCGCCGCCTGCCGGGCATGGGCCAGTTCCCCTGGGACGACTATTTCGCCGCCCTGCGGGACATCGGCTACGCCGGGCGGCTGGACATCGAGTCCTTTATGACCCCCGGCGGCGGCATCGCCGCCTCTGTGGCGCTGTGGCGCAGCTTTACCGACGCGCCGGAGGAGCAGCTGCTGCGCGACGCGCTGGACTTCCTGCGGGAAAAAGAACGCGTATACTTTTGACACCGCGCCCTCTCTGTGCTATCATGTGTAAAAATCCAAGGATGGTGAGAGTATGCGTAATATTCCCTCTGTGACGCTGGGGCTGGTGGCTGTCAGCCGAGACTGCTTCCCCCGCACCCTGTCCGAGAGCCGCCGCGCCCGCGTGGCGGCGGCCTGCCGCGCGCTGGCGCTGCCGGTATATGAATGTCCCGTCTGCGTGGAAACGGAGCGGGACGCCCTGCGGGCGCTGGAGGATCTCCGCGCCCACGGCGTCAACGCGCTGTGCATCTATCTGGGGAATTTCGGCCCGGAAACGCCCACGTCCCTGCTGCTGCAGCGGTTCGGCGGCGTGTCCATGGCCGTGGCCGCCGCAGAGGACGACGACCTCATCCAGGGACGCGGCGACGCCTACTGCGGCCTGCTGAACCTATCCTACAACCTGGGCATGCGCCGCTGCCGGGTGTGGCTGCCGGACTATCCGGTGGGGACGCCGGAGCAGTGCGCCGCCATGATGGCGGAGTTCCTGCCGGCGGCGCGGGCGGTGCTGGCGGTGCGTCAGGCCAAGATCATCGCCTTCGGCCCCCGGCCCCGGGACTTCGTGGCCTGCAACGCACCGCTGCAGCCCTTCTACGACCTGGGCGTGGAGGTGGAGGAAAACTCCGAGCTGGATCTCTACGCCGCCTATAAGGCCCACGGCGGCGACAAGCGCATCCCCGCCGTGGCGGAGGACATGCGCCGGGAACTGGGCGGCCGCGCCCCCGAGGACCTGCTGCGCCAGCTGGCACAGTACGAGCTGACGCTGCTGGACTGGGCAGACGACGACTGCCACGAGACCGTGGCTATCGCGGGGAAGTGCTGGCCGGCGTTCCAGACACAGTTCGGCTTTGTGCCCTGCTATGTGAACAGCCGCCTGACGGCGCGGGGGCTGCCCGTGGCCTGTGAGGTGGATATGTACGGCGCGCTCAGCGAGCTGATGGGCGTGGCGCTGACCCGCGACACCGTCACCCTGCTGGACATCAACAACACCTTGCCCGAGGGCCTGTACAAGCGCGCCGTGCAGCCCTGCACGGACTACGGCCGGAGGGACGTGTTCATGGGGTTCCACTGCGGCAACACCCCCGCCTGCAAGCTGCGCAGCCCGGAGCTGAAGAACCAGCTGATCATGGCGCGCACCCTGCCGCCGGAGGTCACGCGGGGCACCCTGGAGGGCACTATCTTGCCCGGCGACGTGACGCTGTTCCGCCTGCACGGCACCCCCGACGGCGCCCTCAGCGCCTATATGGCCCAGGGCGAGGTGCTGGACGCGGAGGACGGCTCCTTCGGCAGCCGCGGCATCATCGCCGTGCCGGAGATGGGGCGGTTCTACCGCCACGTGCTGCTGGAGCACCACTTTCCCCACCACTGTGCCGTGGCCTTCTCCCACTGCGGCAGACAGCTGCACACGGCGCTGCGCTGCCTGGGCGTGGAGGATATCTACGCGCCCCTGCCCGCCGGGGAGCGCTATCCCACGGAGAGCCGGTATTAAGAAGCAAAAAATATCCCCCGACCAATGGTCGGGGGATATTTTTTCGTGTTTACTTCTTGTAGGGCACGTGCCAGATGGTGTCGGCATACTGGGCGATGGCACGGTCGGCGGCGAAGATGCCGCTGCGGGCGATGTTGGTAAGGCTCATGCGGTTCCAGGTCTCCCGGTCGGTGTAGGTGTGGCGCATGCGGGACTCGGCCTCGCAGTAGGCGGCGAAGTCCGCCAGCACCATATACTGATCCGCCTGACCGTCCGCGCCGGTGACCAGGCGCTGGAACAGGTCCTCGTAGGTAACGCCGTCGCGGAAGCCGGTCTTGAGGGTATCCAGCACACGGCGCAGCACGGGATCCCGCTGGTAGAGCAGGTTGGGGTCATAGGTGTGGCGCAGATGCTCCACCTCGTCGGCTTTCAGGCCGAAGAGGAACATATTGTCGTCGCCCAGCAGCTGGTGCATCTCCACGTTGGCGCCGTCCAGGGTACCGACGGTCAGCGCGCCGTTCATCATGAACTTCATGTTGCCGGTGCCGCTGGCCTCCTTGCCGGCGGTGGATATCTGCTGGCTGACCTCGCTGGCGGGCATCAGCACCTCCGCCAGGGAGACACGGTAGTTCTCCAGGAACACCACCTGCAGACGGTCCTTGCACAGCGGGTCGCTGTTGACCTGGTCGGCCAGGGAGTTGATGAGGTGGATGATGCGCTTGGCCACGGCGTAGCCGGGGGCGGCCTTGGCGCCGAAGAGGAAGGTCTGGGGCGGGATGTCCAGGTTCGGGTCGTCCTGCAGGCGCTGGTACAGGTAGATGATCTGCAGGGCGTTCAGCAGCTGGCGCTTGTACTCGTGAAGGCGCTTCACCTGCACGTCGAAAATGGCGTCGGTGTTCAGCACCACACCCTGGTGGCGCTTGGCAAAGGCGGCGAAGGTCAGCTTGTTCTGCTTCTTGACGTCCTCCAGCCGCTGCAGTACCTCCTTGTCACCGGCGTACTGCTCCAGCTTTTTCAGCTCCTGGGGGTGGGTGAGGTAGCCGTCGCCGATCAGGTCGCGGATCAGGCTGTCCAGCCCGGGGTTGATCTGGGGCACCCAGCGGCGGTGGTCGATGCCGTTGGTGACGTTCTTGAACTTGTCCGGCTCCATCTGGCAGGCGTCCTTGAAGAGGTCCTTGCGCAGTATCTCGGAGTGCAGGGCGCTGACGCCGTTGACGGCCATGCTGCCGGCGATGCACAGGTTCGCCATGCGCACGCCGCCGTCCCAGATGATGGCCAGCTTGGCGGTCTTGGCCGGGTCGTGGTAGAACTCCTCCACGTGCTGCTGCCAGCGGCGGGAGATCTCCTGCAGTATCTGCCACACGCGGGGCAGCAGGGTCTCGAACAGCTGCTGCGGCCATATCTCCAGTGCCTCGGACAGCACCGTATGGTTGGTGTAGGCCACGCAGTGGGTGGTGATGTGCCACGCCTCGTCCCAGCCCATGCCGGCATCGTCGATGAGGATGCGCATCAGCTCAGGGATCACCAGGGTGGGGTGGGTGTCGTTGATCTGGATGACGTTCTTCTCGTGGAAGTTTTTCAGCGTGCCATACTGCTGGATATGCTTGCGGGTGATGGACTGGATGGTGGCAGACACGAAGAAGTACTGCTGCTTCAGGCGCAGGGACTTGCCCTCGTAGTGGTTGTCCTCGGGGTAGAGCACCTGGCTGATGGCGTCCGCCATGGCGCGCTCCTCGGCGGCGTGGAGGTACTGCCCCTCGCTGAACAGCTTCATGTCGATGGGCTTGGGGCTGCGGGCCTGCCACAGGCGCAGGGTGTTCACGTGGTCGGTGTCGTAGCCGGCGATCTCCATGTCGCAGGGGATGGCCAGCACGCGTGTGTAGTCCTCGTGTACCACCATCAGGTGGTTGTTGTCCCAGCGGGTGCGGACCTTGCCGCCGAAGTGGACCTCCTCAGCCTCCTGCAGCTTGGGCAGCAGCCAGGCGTCGCCCAGCTGCATCCAGTCGTCGGGCAGCTCCACCTGCTGGCCCTCCACGATCTTCTGCTTGAAGATGCCCAGCTCGTAGCATATAGAATAGCCCGCGGCGGGGATCTCAAGGGTGGTCATGCTGTCCAGATAGCAGGCGGCCAGGCGGCCCAGGCCACCGTTGCCGAGGCCGGCGTCCGGCTCCATGTCGAAGATGTCCGCGGCCTTGAAGCCCAGCTCGCCGATGGCGGCGGTGAGCTCGTCCAGCAGCTCGAGGTTGAAGGCGTTCTTCATAAGGCTGCGCCCCATGAGGAACTCCAGCGACAGGTAGTGGACCTTGCGCTTTTCCTCGTGGGCGGTCTCCTCGCGGGTCTGGACGCCGCGCTCGGCCATGATGTCGCGGAGCACCATGGCGCAGGCCTTCATCATCTCACCGTCCGTGGCCTGCTTCTCGGTGCAGCCGTAGTTCAGCCGCAGCTTCTGGACGATGGCTTCCTTTAAGGTTTCCTTGTTATACGTCATATAGGGTGTTTCCTCCTATGGTCAAAGGTTCTCGTAAATGTGGCGGTATGCCGCGGCGCTGCGCTCCCAGCCGAAGTCGGCAGTCATGCCGCGGCGGCGCACGGCGTTGAAGCCCTCACGGTCGCCGCGGTACAGGCCGGTGGCCTGTCCGACGACGGACAGCATGGCTCCGGCGTCGTAGTCGCCGAAGAGGTAGCCGGTGCCGTCCTCCTGCCCCACCTGGCAGGACCGCACCGTGTCGGCCAGGCCGCCGGTGGCACGGACGATGGGCACCGCGCCGTAGCGCATGGCTATCATCTGGCTGAGGCCGCAGGGTTCGCTGCGGGAGGGCATCAGGAACAGGTCGGCGGCGGCATAGATGCGGCGGGACAAGTCCTCGGCGTACAGTATCTGCGCCGACAGGCGGCCAGGGTACTGCCCGGCCTTCCAGCGGAAGAAGTCCTCATAGCCGCCGTCGCCGGTGCCCAGCACCACGAACTGGCAGCCGGTGGCCATGATGCCGTCCATGGCCTGCTGCACCAGGTCCAGGCCCTTGTGGCCCACCAGGCGCGTCACCATGGCGATCAGCGGGGTGTCGGCCTCCCGGTGCAGGCCCAGCGCCGCCTGGAGGGCGTCCTTGCAGGCGGCCTTGCCGGCCATGTGGTCGGAGTCGTAACGCTCCGGCAGCGCCGGGTCGCGGGCGGGGTCGTAGTCCTGAGTGTCGATGCCGTTGACCACGCCGTGCATCTTCCATCCGACGGCGTTGATGATGCTGTCCAGTCCCTCGGCATAGGCCGGGTCGTGGAGCTGGGCGGCGTAGGTGGGGCTGACGGTGGTGACGGCGTCGGCCATGAGCATGGCGCCCTTCATCAGGTTCACGTCGCCGTCCATCTGCAGGGTGCCGTCGTCGTACCAGCCCCGGTCCAGGCCGAAGAGCTGGTCCACGGTGTCGCTGCCGTAGCGGCCCTGGTACTCGATGTTGTGGATGGTGAACACCGTGCGGATGCCCCGCACCTCCGGCCAGCGGGTGGCCACATCCTTCAGGTAGATGGGCACCAGTGCCGTCTGCCAGTCGTTGCAGTGGAGGATGTCGGGCATCCAGTCCAGACTGGGCAGCAGGTCGACGACCGCCTTGGAGAAGAAGGCGAACCGCTCGCCGTCGTCGAACTCGCCGTACAGGCGACCGCGGCGGAAGTATTTCTCGTTGTCCACGAAGTACCACGTCACGCCGCGATACTCCAGAGAGAACAGGCCGCAGTACTCGTGCCGCCAGCCCAGGTCCACGTAGATATACCGGCGGAAGGTCATCTTCTGCCGCCAGTCGTCCCTGATCTTATCGTACAGGGGGAGGATGACCGCGGTCTCCATGCCGCCGCGCGCCAGCGCCGGGGGCAGGCTGCCGGCCACATCGGCCAGACCGCCGGTCTTGCAGAAGGGATACGCCTCGCTGGTCACATAGAGAAGCCTCATACCTGTCTCCTTTCCCGTATCACACCGTGGCGCCCTTGGCGATGACGATGGGATAGCGTTCGTGCCCCATGAGGGTCACATTCTCGCTGATGGTCACGTATTTGTCGGTGATAACGCCCCGCAGGATAGCGCCGCGGCGGACCACCGTATCCTTGAACAGAATACAGTTTTCCACGCTGGCACCCTTTTCAATGCGCACATTGCGGAAAAGAACGCAGTTTTTCACGCTGCCCTGGATGTCGCAGCCGTCGGCCACCAGGGAGTTGACGCAGCCGCCCTCCGGGTCGATGTAGCTGGAGGGGGAGTCGTTCTCCTTACCGTACACGGGGCGCTGGGGGCAGAACAGGGCGCTGCGCACGGTGCTGTCCAGCAGCTCCATGCTGCGGTCATAGTAGCTCTGCAGGGTGCTGATGTGGGCGGCGTAGCCGTCGTAGACGTAGCCCTGCAGCTTCAGCCGCGCGCCCATCTCCTGCAGGATATTGCGGCGCAGGCTGTAGCCGTTGCGGCTGACGCACTCCGTCACCAGCTGCACCAGCAGCTCCGTCCGCAGGACGAAGATGTTCAGGCAGCGGTAGCCCTCCGGGGTGTGGAGGCCATAGGCGGTGTCGGTGATGCAGCCGTCGCCGTCCAGGCGGAAATAGGTGTCCTCCCCGTCGCCGGGGACGGCTGTACACACGGCGGTGATGTCCGCTCCGGTGTCCACATGACGGCGCAGCACGTCCTCCAGGGGCGCGTTGATGACGGTATCACTGTCGGACAGCACCACATAGTCCTGACGGATGCCCTTCAGGTAGTTGAGGACGCTGTACAGCGCCTCCACACGGCCACGGAACTGCCCATCGCCGTGGCGCTGCTCCGTGTAGGCGAAGGCGGGCAGCAGCGTCAGGCCGCCGAAGTTGCGGCTGAGGTCCCAGCTCTTGCCGCTGCCCAGATGGTCCAGCAGGGACTGGCACTTGCCGTGCATGATGACGCCCACATCGGTGATTCCGGCGTTGACCATGCTGGAGAGGATGAAGTCGATGATGCGGTAGTCGCCGCCGAAGGGGATGGAACCGTGGACGCGGTTCTCTATCAGCTCACGCAGGCCGTTTTCCTTCTCGTAGGAGAAGATGATCCCGTGCATACCGTTCATGGCCGCACCTCCTTGCCGTTTTCGCCCAGCATCATTTTCGGTTCGATGGTCCCACCGTCGGGCACCGCGGTGCGGGGGCCCAGCACGGCGATGCCCCAGCTGTCAAAGTCCACGCTGCCGGGGGCACCGCCCACCACGGCGTTCCTGCCCACGCGGCAGCCCTCGCCCACGATGGCGTAGGACACCTTCGCACCCTCCTCGATAACGGCGCCGGGCATGACCACGGAGTAGGACACGGACGCGCCCTCCGCCACGCGGGTGCCGGTGCTGAGGACGGAGTTCTTCACCTCGCCCAGCACGGTGCAGCCCTTGGCCACGGCGCTGTTGCCCACGTCGCCGCGGGCACCTATGTACGTGGGCGGGCAGGTGGGCGTGCGGCCGTAGATGCGCCATTTCTTGTCCAGCAGGTTCAGTCCGGAGCCGGGGGACAGCATATCCATATTGGCGTCCCACAGGGAGTCCAGCGTGCCCACGTCCTTCCAGTAGCCCTCGAAGCGGTAGGCGGACATCTTCTCCCCCGCCGCCAGCATAGTGGGGATGATGTTCTTGCCGAAGTCGTTTTCGCTGGCGGGGTCGGCCTCGTCGGCCATCAGGTACTGGCGCAGCTTCTTCCAGGTGAAGATATAGATGCCCATGGAGGCCAGGTTGCTCTTGGGCTGTTTGGGCTTCTCGGCGAACTCGGTGATGTTGTCCTCGCCGTCCACGGACATGATGCCGAAGCGGCTGGCGTCCTCCCAGGGCACCTCCATGACGGAGATGGTGCAGGCGGCGCCGGTGGCCTTGTGGCGGCGGAGCATGAGGGAGTAGTCCATCTTGTAGATGTGGTCGCCGGAGAGTATCAGCACATACTCCGGGTCGTACAGGTCCACGAAGCCCATGTTCTGATAGATGGCGTTGGCGGTGCCCTTATACCACACGGCGCCGCCGGCGCTCTGATACGGCGGCAGGATGTGTACGCCGCCGTTGATGCGGTCCAGCTCCCAGGGCTGGCCGCTGCCGATGTAGGTATTCAGCTCCAGCGGGCGGTACTGGGTCAGCACGCCCACGGTGTCGATACCGGAATTGGTGCAGTTGGACAGGGGAAAGTCGATAATGCGGAATTTGCCGCCGAAGGGGACGGCGGGCTTGGCCATGCTGCCGGTGAGGACGTACAGGCGGCTTCCCTGTCCGCCGGCCAGCAGCATCGCGACACACTCTTTTTTCATCCTTGCGTACCTCCTGCTTTGTGGTCATGGCGTTTCGGCGTGCCCTCCCGCCGCAGCAGCACCGCGCCCAGGGGCGGCACCGTTATGGACAGGGATCTCTCCTGCCCGTGGGAGGGGATGTCGTCGGTCTGTATCACGCTGCCCGCCGGGGCGGCGCAGCCGCTGCCGCCCCAACAGGTGTCGTCCGTGTTGAAAAGCACCTCATACCGCGCCCCGCCGGGCACACCGAAGCGGTAGCTCTCCCAGGACACCGGGGCGAAGTTCACCGCGCAGACGATCTCGCGGCCGCTGCGGCTGCGCCGCAGGAACACCAGCACGTTGTTGTGGTTATCGTCCGCCACCAGCCATTGGAAGCCCTCCCAGTCCCGGTCGTTCTCCCACAGGGCGGGGTTGCGCTTGTACAGGCGGTTCAGCTGGTGGATGCACTCGTGGGTGCCCCGGCAGGCGGGGTCGTCCAGCAGGTACCAGTCCAGCTGGCCGCGGAAGTCCCACTCGTGCCACTGGCCCAGCTCGCTGCCCATGAACAGCAGCTTCTTGCCGGGGTGGCACAGCATGTAGGCGTAGAAGCCACGGACGCCCGCCAGCTGGCGCCAGTCGTCGCCGGGCATCTTGCCCCGCAGGCTGCCCTTCATGTGCACCACCTCGTCGTGGGACAGGGGGAGCACGTAATTCTCGGAAAAGGCGTAGACCATGGAGAAGGTCACGTCCCGGTGGTGGAACTGGCGGAAGTAGGGGTCCATCTTCAGGTAGTGGCACAGGTCGTTCATCCAGCCCATGTTCCACTTCAGGTTGAAGCCCAGGCCGCCCTGCTCCGGGGGATAGGTCACCAGCGGCCAGGCAGTGGATTCCTCCGCCACCATCAGCACCGACGGATCGGCGGCGAAGGCCGCGCGGTTCAGGTCACGGAGGAACTCGATGGCCTCCAGATTCTCGCGCCCGCCGTCACGGTTGGGACGCCACGCGCCGCCCTGCCGGTCGTAGTCCAGGTACAGCATGGACGCCACCGCGTCCACCCGCAGGCCGTCGATGTGGTACTCCCGCAGCCAGTACACGGCGGAGCTGAGCAGGAACTCCTTCACCTCCGGCCGACCGAAGTCAAAGACCCGGGTGCCCCAGCCGGCGTGCTCCCATTTCAGGGGGTCGCTGTACTCGTAGAGGCAGGTGCCGTCGAACTCAATCAGACCGTGGCTGTCCTTGCAGAAGTGGGCGGGCACCCAGTCCAGTATCACGCCCAGGCCCGCCCGGTGCAGGGCGTCCACCAGCGCCATGAAGTCATGGGGCGTGCCGTAGCGGCTGGTGGGGGCGAAGTAGCCGGTACACTGGTAGCCCCAGCTGTCATCCAGGGGGTACTCCGTCACGGGCAGCAGCTCCACGAAGTTGTAGCCCATGGACTTCACGTAGGCGGGCAGCTCCCGCGCCAGCTCCCGGTAGCTGAGGGACGTACCGTCCTCGTGGCGCCGCCAGGAGCCCAGGTGCACCTCGTATATCAGCAGCTCGCCCTCCAGGGGCGGCTTCTCCCGCCGGCGCTCCAGCCACGCCTGGTCACGCCAGACGTAGCCGCCGATGTCGAACACCTTGCTGTCCGTCCCCGGGCGGGTGGCGGCGTGGAAGGCATAGGGGTCGGCCTTCCACACGGTGCGGCCGTCAGCGCCGGTGACCACGTACTTGTAGGCATCGTAGACCTTGGCATTCTCCGCCGCGGCCTCCCACACACCGTCGTCCAGCCGGGTCATGGGCCGGCAGTCCCAGCCGTTGAAATCGCCGGCCAGCGCCACGGCGCGGGCGTTGGGCGCCCATACCCGGAAGGTATAGCCCCTCTCCGCCGGGTGCGCGCCGAGATACTTGTAAGCGTTGTGCGCCGGGTCGTGCGTCATGGTCTCTGCTCTCCTTTACTCGCTCTTTTCAGGGTAACATATCCGCCGTGACAAGGGGAGCGAAACAGGTCGTCCCGCTCTCCGGTATCGTTCCCGAATATTGTACCTCTTTTTGTCTCCGCCGTCAACAAAGGTTCCTGTCCTTTTGGCGAAATATACGCAAAAGGGAGACACGGCCGCGGCCGTATCTCCCTTGTCGCTCATTCTTCCTCCTGCTGCACGGCGACGCCGCCGTTCAGGCCGAAATCGTCCGCCACGCTGGCCGTGTCGCGGCGCAGCATGGTCTCCATCACGCGGATGTCGCTGTCGATGTCCATGGCATCGGTGCGGTACAGCTCGTCCAGCTGGTGCTCGAAGCCCGCTACGATGCTGTCCATGGTCTTTTCTATCTTGGCCTTGGCCTGGGTCAGGTTCTCGCCGCTGACACCCGCCTCCTCAAAGCCGGCGTAGTTCTCCAGCAGCTTCAGAGTGGTGGGCAGGTAGTAGTTCAGGAACGTGCCCGCCGCGGCGCGCTTGTCCTCATCCTCCTCGATGACCTTGAAGATGCGGCCGGACACCTGCTCCAGGCGGTCCAGCTTGGCGCTGAGCGTCTCGTCGGCGATGCGGTCGTTCAGCTCGCGGATCTGCGCCAGGATGGCGGCGTAGCCCTCCGGCGCGGCGGTGTTCTGCGCGGGAGGCTCCTGCTCCGCCTTGGCGCGGCGGGCGGCGTCAAAGTACGCCGTGGCGGCGGCCTGGGACCGGAACAGCATGCCGCTGCCCAGGTCGATATAGGCCTCGTCGCCCCAGAGGCCCTTATCCAGCATCAGGTTCACGTCCTTCTCCACCCGGCGGCGGGACACGTCGGCGGCCCGGGCCAGATAGTCCAGAGGCACGGCCTGCTTCTGCCCGACGGTACGGAGATAGGTGGCAAAGCGCCGCTGGCGGCGCTTCATAGCGCCGCTGCCCAGCAGCAGGGACACGCCGCCGGCAGCCAGGCCGACGGGATAGAACAGCTGACGGGCAAAATACCACCACTCGTTGTAGTGGTAGGCGTAGGACAGGTCATCCCGCACCACGCCCAGCAGTGCGATACAGCCCAGAACGCCCAGCACCGCACCGATGATCTTCATGGTCCGGGCACCCTTGTCGGAGTAGTCCGGGGTCTTTGTCACCTGGCGCACGGCCTTCTTGGCCGCGTCGGGCTTGGCGGCCTTGGATGCGGCCGCCGTGCGGCCCTGCGCGGCGCTGCCCGCCGCCGTGCGGCTCCAGGCGTCACGGGCCTGGTCGCGCATCCGCTTGCCGCCGCCCTCGCTGAGCTTGCTCAGCAGCAGGATAAGGCCCACGGGCCAGGCCACGGCAAACATCACCGCGATGAATATCCACGAACCCAGGTCGTTATTGTTGTTCTTCTTCGGCGGCCGCGGCTGCAGGCCGTTGTTCTCGTCGTATTCGTAGCTCATGCTTCCCCTTCTCCCTTTTTACGCAGCGGGCGCTTGTTGCCCTTCTCGTCCACGATGTAGGTATTGTCCAGCACATCCCGGGCGTTGCGCATGACGGCGTTCAGGTACTCCTGGCGCAGCGCGTCCCGCTCCTTCAGTTCCTCGTCGGTGAGCCCCTCGGCCTTGGCCTTGTGGGCCAACTCGTTGATGCGGGCTATCTTCTTTTCATCCATGTCTATCGCTCCCTTATATGAATCGCCGTATGAACACCGGCAGCCGGCCCTTCTTCGTAGGGCTGCCCACGCTGTCCAGCACGCATTTTCCCATGCCGCGGCAGGTGATGGTACACCCCGCCGCCACGGTCTTGTCGGGCTTCTGGCAGGTGACGTAGTCCATCTGCACCGCGCCGCGCTCCACGGCCTCCGCCGCCTTGCCCCGGCTGACGGAGAACCCCGCCGCAAGCACATTGTCCAGCCGCAGGGACGACACCGTGTCCCGTATCTCCTTCACCGCCGCCTGGGGCACCGTCAGCTCCCCGAGGGGCAGCGCCGTGACGGTGAGCTTCTCCCGGCCGGCGGACTCCCAGCTCTGCAGCAGGAATTCCTGTGCCGCCGGGTCGATGAGCACCTGGCAGCCGCCGTGCAGCACCAGTATATCGCCTATTTTTTCTCTGGTCAATCCCAGAGCCATGAGACTGCCCAAAAAATCCCGGTGGGTCAGGTCATTGCCGCTGCGGTACGACGCCAGCAGGGCGGCAGTCTCCATGCCATCCGGGCCCTCCTGCCAGTCCGGCAGGAACAGCAGCCGCCTGCGCTCGGCAGAGGGATAGCCGCCCCAGAACACATAGCCTTCCCGGGCGCCCAGGGCGTTGAGAAGGCTCTGGGCCGACGCCTGCTCCTGGGGTGAGAGAAATCCGGTGGCGGTGGGGATGTTCCGCAGGCGGCACTGCTCCCGCTTGTCCCACACCCGGCTCAGGAGGAGGCGTTCCTCCTCTGTCCGGGCGGTCCTGTCCAGCAATTCCCGTCTGTCCATGGTCACTCCCCCAAATTCTGTGTATGGTACAGCGTGGCATACACGCCGTTCTTCTCCAGCAGCTCCTGATGGGTGCCCTGCTCGGCGATGGCCCCGTCCTGTATCACCAGTATTCGGTGCGCCGCGCGGATAGTGGACAGCCGGTGGGCGATGATCAGTGTGGTGCGGCCCTGGGCCAGCCGGTCGAAGGCGCCCTGTATCCGCGTCTCCGTCACGCTGTCCAGGGCGGAGGTGGCCTCGTCCAGTATCAGGATGGGCGGCGACTTAAGGAACACGCGGGCAATGGCCACCCGCTGCTTCTGTCCGCCGGACAGCAGCGCGCCGCGCTCGCCCACATAGGTGTCGAACCCGTCGGGCATGGCACATATATCGTCGTATATCTCCGCCTGCCGCGCCGCCTGCTCCACCTCGGCATCGGTGGCGTCGGGACGGCCGTAGCGGATGTTCTCGCGTATGGTGTCGGCAAAGAGGAACACGTCCTGCTGCACGATGCCGATGGCGCGGCGCAGGGAGCTCTGGGTGAGCTGCCGCACATCGTGGCCGTCCACGGACACGCTGCCGCTGTCCACGTCGTAGAACCGGGGCAGCAGCTGGCACAGGGTACTCTTCCCGCCGCCGGAGGGGCCCACCAGCGCCACAGTCTCCCCGGCGGGGATGTGCAGCGTCACATCGTGGAGCACCTCGTTCTTCTCGCCGTAGGCGAAGGACACGTCCTCCACGTCCACGTCGCCACGCACGTTTTGCAGCGACACGGCGTCGGGCGCGTCCTGGATGGACGGCTCGGTGGACATCAGCTCGATGAACCGGTGGAGCCCGGCGAAGCCGTTGGAGAACATCTCGGCGAAGTTGGCCAGCTTGCGGATGGGGCTGACGAAGGTGGTGACGTACAGGGAGAAGGTGATCAGGTCCACATAGTCCATCTTCTCACGCATGATGAGCCAGCCGCCCACGGCGATGACGGCCACCGGCAGGATACCGGTGCAGAACTCCATCACCGCGTTGAACCGCCCCATCTCCTTGTGGAAGCCGCGCTTGGCGGTCTTGAACACCTCGTTGGCCTCGTCGAACCGCTGCTGCTGGGCTGCCTCATTGGCGAAGGCCTTGGTGGTGCGGACGCCGGACAGGCCGGACTCGATGGCGGCGTTGATAGTGCCGGTCTTCTGCTTGGCAGCGCGGGAGGCCGCGCTCATCTGCCTGCGGCGGCGCAGGGCCACGGCCAGCAGGATGGGCAGCAGCACCAGCAGCACCAGGGCCAGCTCCCAGCGGAGGATGAACATCACCGTCAGGGCGCCCAGGATGGTCACGGTGGAGATGAACAGATCCTCGGGGCCGTGGTGGGCCAGCTCCGTCAGCTCGAAAAGATCGCTGGTCAGGCGGCTCATCAGCTGGCCGGTGCGGTTGCGGTCGTAGAAATCAAAGCCCAGCTCCTGGATGTGGTGGTACAGGTCGCGGCGGATGTCGGCCTCCACGCGGATGCCGAAGGTGTGGCCCCAATAGGCCACCACGAAGTACAGCCCGGAGCGCAGCACGTAGGCCGCCACCACCACGGCCATGACGATGAAGAACACCCGGAACTGCCGCTGGGGCAGCCACGAGTACATGGCGGCGCGGGACACCAGCGGGAACGCCAGGTCGATGCAGGCGATGAGGAATGCGCAGGTCATGTCCAGCGCGAACAGCCGGCGGTGGGGCTTGAAATAGGAGAGGAATATCCGCAGGGGGCTGCGGGTCTGATAGTCTTTTGTGGTCATGGTACGCCTCGTTCAGTCATTTTGGGGATATAGTATAGCATAATTTCGCCGCGGGCGCAACGAACAAACACGTCATACGCGCGAAAAACCGCCGCCATACCGGGGTATGGCGGCGGTATCATATCAACGGTCAGCGGATACGGACGACCAGCTTGATGGTAGCGTCGCCGACCTTGCCGGTTATGGTGGTATAGCGTCCACTGCTGCTGCCGGTCACCTTCAGCGTGTCGCCGCTTACCGTGGCTACGCTATTGCCGCTCTCGGCAGACCAGGTGACGGCGGCAGTGGTGCCGTCCACCGCAAGCGTCCATTCCTCACCCTGGACACTGGTGATCTCGAAGTTGCCGTCGTGATCGGGGCTCTCGATGGTGGAGACCCACTCACCCATGGTGAGCTTCAGCTTCAGCTTGCTCACGTCCACCTTGGTGGTGCCGGTGCTGGGCTTATTGGTGGAAGTGTTATCGTCGGGGGTATCGGGGGTAGTGGTGTTGTCATCGGGGGTGTCGCTCTCGTCCTTGACGGTGACGGTGCAGGTGACGGACTCGCCGTTCACCGCGGCGGTGATGACCGCGTTGCCCTTGGTCAGCGCGGTGACCTCGCCGGCGGAGGTGACGCTGGCCACGGTGGGCGCGCTGCTGCTCCACTCCACAGTGTCCTCGGTGCCGCTGACCTTCAGGCTGTCCTTATCGCCCACGGTCAGCACCAGGACGGTGCGGTTCAGGGAAATGGTGGGCGTCACGACGGTATCGTCGGGCTTGTTGGCGGAGTCGTCGGGCTTGTTCACGTCGGTGATAGGGGGCTTCTCCCCGGTGATGGCGTTCTTGATCTGATCGCCGAATATCAGCCACACCACCAGTGCCGCCAGCAGCACCAGCACGATGATGGCCACAGGGCCTAAGATGCTGGGCGCCTTGCGGCGGCTGCTCTCGGCGGCGCGGCGGCCCTTGTGCTTGCGCACCTTGCCGCTGTAATAGGCCTCGTCCTCCTCGCAGAAGGGGCAGGTCTTATAGCTGTCGGAGAACATTTCTCCGCACTTGGGGCATTTGATGAGACTCATATCGGAAACCTCCATACCGGGCGTTGGATTTACATAATACATATAATACTCATTTTCGGCCGCCGCGTCAACTGCATTTCGAGGAAATTCATCCTTTTTTTACATCACCCCGCGCCGCCCCTTGCTTTTCGCCCCGGGAGTTCCTATAATAGAGGCAGTGAGAAAACACGGGGAGGCTGGACTATGAACACCATCTTCATCGGTATTGCCGGCGGCACCGGCAGCGGCAAGACCACGCTCACCGAGCACCTGGCGGCACGCTTCGGCAGCGACATCAGCGTGGTGCACCACGACAACTACTACAAGCGGCAGGACAGGCCCTTCGCCGAGCGCTGCCTGCAGAACTACGACCATCCCGACGCCTTTGACACCGACCTGATGATCTCCCACCTGAAGGCGCTGAAGCGGGGCGAGACCATCCACTGCCCCGTGTATGACTACGCCATCCACAACCGCACCGATCAGACCGTGAAGATACGGCCCACCAAGGTGGTCATCGTGGAGGGCATCCTGATCTTCCAGAACAAGGCGCTGCGGGACCTGCTGGACATCAAGATCTTCGTGGAGACGGACGCCGACGTGCGTATCCTGCGCCGCGCCCTCCGGGACGTGGAGGAGCGGGGACGCTCACTGGAATCGGTGGTGAACCAGTACCTGACCACCGTGAAGCCCATGCACGAGCAGTTCGTGGAGCCCACCCGGAAATTCGCGGACATCATCGTGCTGGAGGGCGGCCACAACCTGGTGGCGCTGGACATGATCATGCAGCGCATCGCCAGCCACATCAAGGAGAGCTGATATGACCAAGACCCTGCGCCGTGTGCTTGCGGCACTGTGCCTGCTGGCGGCGGTGTTCTTCCTGATACCCCTGTGCGCGGGCATCCTGCACTTCGGCATGGTATGGCCGGCGGCGCTGTTCCTGCTGTGCGCGGCGTGGCTCATGTGGCCGGAGTTTTTCCGGCGGCTGCTGAAGCCCCGGTGGCTGCGGCGGCTGGTGGGCTGCGTGATAGCGGTGTGCGTGACCGTCATTCTGGTGACGCTGGGCAAAATGGCCTCCGCCGCACTGCACCGTCCCTCCGACGGGCAGGAGTGCACCGTGGTGGTGCTGGGCTGCCAGGTGTTCCCGGACGGCCACCCCAGTCTGATGCTGCGGGGGCGCATCGACGCCGCCTACGACTATCTGACCGGCCACCCGGAGGCAGTGTGCATCGCCTCCGGCGGACAGAACGGCAGCGAGCCGGTCAGCGAGGCGCAGTGCATACGCGACACGCTGACGGCCATGGGCATCGCGCCGGAGCGCATTCTGCTGGAGGATCGCTCCCGCTCCACGGAGGAGAACCTGGCCTTCTCCGCCGCGCTGATACGGGAGAAGGGGCTGCCCACGGACGTGGCCATCGCCTCGGACAACTTCCACCAGCTGCGCGCCGCCATCTGGGCCGAGCGCAGCGGCCTGACGCCCTACTCCGACGGCTGCGCCAGCCCGTGGTTCCTGACGGCGGGGTACTGGGCGCGGGAGACGGCGGCACTGCTGTATATGCTGGTGACGGGCGGATGAGAGGCTGCCGGAGGGGCGGCGGAGCGGTTAGTGTGCATTAACCAAAAACCTTGTATTTCCACGGAAAATGGACTTGATTTTTTCGCCATTCATGGTACAATGTCCTTACAATCTTAATGGAGGTACATACTATGGCTTATCAGATCGGTTCTGCTTGCGTGAGCTGCGGCGCTTGCGCTGATGCTTGCCCCGTGGGCGCTATTTCTCAGGGTGATGATCGTTACGTCATCGACGCCGGTGCTTGCCTGGACTGCGGTTCCTGCGCCGACACCTGTCCCAACGGTGCTATCAGCCCCGCTGAGTAATTAACTCAAGCAACGACAAGAGAAAGTGACCGGCTCCGCCGGTCACTTTTTTGCGTTTCGATAAAGCCGATAAACCTCGCCGCACACTTTCCTGTTGCCGAAACGGCGGTTCCGTATTACAATAGAAAAAACGCACAGGGAGGTGACGCTGTGGAGCATTGGGACGAGCTGTGGCGGGGCGGTTATCGCTTCTGCTTCGGTGACGGTGCCTTCAAGCCCTCCACCGACACGTTCCTGCTGGGCGGCTTTGCCGCCGTGCGGCGGGGCGAGCGGATGTGCGATCTGGGCGCGGGCATCGGGCTGCTGGGACTGCTGCTGCTGGCGCGGGAGGCGACGCTCCGCGTGACGAACGTGGATGTCAGCGAGCGCGCCTGCGCCATGGCGCGGCAGACCGCCGCAGTCAACGGTCTGGAGGAGCGCGTCACCGTTCTGTGCGCCGACCTGCGGCGGCGGGAGCAGCTGCCCGAGGCCAACAGCTTCGACCTCTGCACCGCCAACCCGCCCTACTTCCCCTCCGCTGCCGGCCGCGTGGCGGCGGGACAGCGGGGAGCCGCCCGTGCCGAGCTAACGTGTACCTTCGATGAGCTGTGCACTGCGGCGGCGTATCTGCTCCGCAGCGGCGGACGGTTCTATATGGTGCACCGGGCGGAGCGCACGGCGGAGCTGATGGAGACCCTGCGCCGCCATAGGCTGGAGCCGAAGGAGCTGCGCTTCGTACAGAAGGACAGCGCCACGCCGCCCCGGCTGGTGCTGCTGGGCTGCCGCCGGGACGGCGGCGCGGGGCTGACGGTACACACGCCGCTGCTGCTGCAGAAGGACGACGGCGGCGACAGCGATGAGCTGTGCCGCATCTATTTCAGAGACAGGGGGTAATACCCAATGGCCGGTATCCTATATCTTGTGGCCACGCCCATCGGCAATCTGGGCGACTTCTCACCCCGGGCCGTGGAAACGCTGGCCGCCGCGGACTTCATCGCCGCGGAGGACACCCGTGTGTCCGTGAAGCTGCTGAACCACTTCGACATCAAAAAGCCGCTGGTCAGCTACCACGAGCACAACCGGGCGGCGGCGGGACAGGCCATTCTGGAGCGGCTGCTCTCCGGCGAGACCTGTGCCCTGGTGACGGACGCGGGCACCCCGGCCATCAGCGACCCGGGGCAGGAGCTGGTGGCGCTGTGCGCCGCCAACAGCGTCACCGTGCAGGCCATCCCCGGCTGCTGCGCCGCCATCGCCGCCCTGGCCGTGTCCGGGCTGGACACCCGGCGGTTCACCTTCGAGGGCTTTCTTCCCTCCGGGAAGAAGGAGCGCCGCGCCGCTTTGGAGGAGCTGACCGGCGAGGCGCGCACCATGGTGTTCCACGAGGCGCCCCACCGCCTGCGGCAGACTCTGGCCGACATGGCGGAGCTGCTGGGCGACCGGCCCGTGGCCCTGTGCCGCGAACTGACGAAGCTTCACGAGGACACGGTGCGCACCACGCTGGCCCAGGCCACGGCCTTCTACCAGGCCAACGAGCCCCGGGGCGAGTACGTACTGGTAGTGGCCGGGCGGGAAAAGCAGGACGCCCCTGCCCTGACGCTGGACGAGGGCACGGCGCGGGTGCTGGCCCTGCGGGACGGCGGCATGAAGCTGAAGGAGGCCGTCCGCCGGGTGGCGGATGACACCGGACTGCCCCGCAACGCCCTGTATGACGCGGCACTGAAAGCCTGAGACTGCATAAAACAGCACCGGAGCCACGCTCCGGTGCTGTTTGCTGTTCACATTCTCTCCCTGATGTACTTTTTGCATTCAAATGCTCTGCAGTTCCCGCAGGCACTTGGCGCATACGCACTTGCCGCGGAAATCGGAAACATCCTTGCTCCCGTCGCAGAACACGCAGGTGGTGCGTACACGGCGCAGCAGGATCGCTCCGCCCTCCACGCTGATCTCCAGCGCCTCCTTGTCGCCGATGTCCAGCGTGCGGCGCATCTCCACGGGAATGACCACGCGGCCCAGGTCGTCTATGCGGCGAATGATACCCGTCGACTTCACAAAAAATACCCCCTCCTATGTAGTAGTACCAAATTCAGCACTGTTTTCTCTTTGATTTTAACACTTTCGCCCAAATATGTCAACAGTCAATCGAAACGTGTCGTTATTTTTTGCAAATAACCGCTCAATGCGCCGCGTACACTGCCCTGAAAGGGGGCGTCGGGCATGGCGATGGGTATTCTGTGGACGGTGATGGCTGCCGCCGCACTGGTGTGCGGCGCGGTCAACGGGCGGCTGACGGAGGTCACGGCGGCGGCGCTGGAGGGCGCGGGCGCGGCGGTGGAGCTGACGCTGGCCATGGCTGGCGCGCTGTGCCTGTGGTCGGGGGTGTTGGAGCTGATGGAGCGCAGCGGCATGGCCGCCGGGCTCGGCCGTCTGCTGCGTCCGGTGCTGCGGTGGCTGCTTCCCAAGGCGGGACGGGACAGCGAGACACTCGCCGCCGTCAGCGCCAACGTCAGCGCCAACCTGCTGGGGCTGGGCAACGCCGCCACCCCGGCGGGCATACGGGCAGCGCGGCGGATGGCGGCGGGCTGCGGCGGCACCGCCGACGACGAGCTGTGCCGCCTGGTGGTGCTGAACACCGCGTCCATCCAGCTGCTGCCCTCCACCGTGGCGGCCATACGGGCGGGGCTGGGCTGCGGCGCGCCGCTGGACATCCTGCCGGCAGTGTGGCTGTCCTCGGCGGTGTCGGTAACGGCGGGGCTGACGGCGGCGGGGCTGCTGCGCCGGGTATGGAGGGCGTGACCGTGGAGCCGTTCTCCTCCTGGATACTGCCGGTGCTGCTGTGCGGCGCGGCGGTGTGGGGCTGCCGCCGGCGGGTGGACGTATACGAGGCGCTGGTCGCCGGCGGGAAGGAAGGCCTGCGGGTGGCGGCGTCCATTCTGCCCGCGCTGGCCGCCCTGCTGACGGCGGTGTATATGCTTCGCGCCTCCGGCGCGCTGGACAGCCTGACCGCCCTGCTGACGCCGCTGCTGACCGCCCTGGGCGTGCCGCCGGAGACCGCGCCGCTGCTGGTGATACGCCCGCTGTCCGGCTCCGGGGCGCTGGCCGCGGGCAGCGACCTGATGCGCCGGTACGGCACGGACAGCTACATCGGACGCTGCACCGCCGTGATGCTGGGCAGCACGGAGACGACCTTCTACACCGTCGCCGTGTACTTCGGCGCGGCGGGCATCAGGCGCAGCCGATACACCATCCCCGCGGCCCTGACGGCGGACGTGGCGGCGTACTTGGCGTCCGCCCTCGCCGTCCGCCTCTTCTTCGGCACTTAGCCGCCCCGCAGCCATCTGCTGTCAAGAAAGCTCCCTCAAGTCCTGTGACTTGAGGGAGCTTTCTGCGTTACATTTTCTCCGGTGCGGAGCAGCCAATCAGCGTCATGCCGTTTTTCAGCACGGCGCGGGCGGTGTCCGCCAGCTTCAGCCGCGCCAGCAGCACGTTCTCGGCCTCGCCCTTGATGCGGCAGGCGTTGTAGAACTTGTGGAAGGCGGCGGCCAACTCGCCCAGATAGCGGTTTATAAAGCTGGGGTCGTAGTCCCGGGCAGCCAGATAGACCACCGTGGGGTACTGCGCCAGCTGCTTGATCAGCGCCTTCTCCTCGTCGGCGGTCAGCACGCTCAGGTCGACGTCCGCCGCGGCGGGCACGGTGAAGCCCTCGGCGGCCAGCGCCTTCAGCAGCGTGCAGATACGGGCGTAGGCGTACTGGACGTAGTACACCGGGTTCTCGCTGTCCTCCCGGACGGCCAGGCCCAGGTCGAACTCCATCTGGGTCTCCGGCTTGGCGTTGAAGAACCAGCGGCAGGCGTCCACAGGTATCTCGTCCAGCAGGTCGGTTAGGCTGATCGCCTTGCCGGTGCGCTTGGACATACGGACGATCTCACCGTCACGCACCAGCTTCACCAGCTGCATCAGCACGATGTCCAGCCGGTGCTCACCGTCCAGCCCCAGCGCGTCCATGGCACCCTTCAGCCGTGCCACGTGGCCGTGGTGGTCGGCACCCCAGATGTTGATGACCTTGTCGAAGCCGCGGACGGCGAACTTGTTTCGGTGGTAGGCGATGTCGGCGGCGAAGTAGGTGTAGAAGCCGTTGGCGCGGCGCAGCACGTCGTCCTTCAGCCCCAGCTTTTCGATGGCCTCGTCGCTCTTGCCCTCCCGGCGCAGCTGCTGTGCCAGGATGTCGGAGGTCTTCAGCCACAGGGCGCCGTCCTTCTCGTAGGTATAGCCCTTGTCGGTGAGGGCCTGCACGGAGTCGGCCACGTAGCCGCTCTCGTGGAGGGAGGACTCGAAGAACCACTCATCGTACCGGATGCCGTACCGCGCCAGGCCGGCCTTCATCTTGGGGATGTTGACGCTGAGGCCGAACTGGGCCAGGGCGTCGTGACGGGTCTTTCCGTCGCAGTCCAGGTACTTGTCGCCCTCCTTCTCATAGAAGGCCCGGGCCAGCTCGCGGATGTCGTCGCCGTGGTAGCCGTCCTCGGGGAACTCCACCGCATCCTCGCCCTTGATGATCTGGAAGTACCGGGCCTCCAGGCTCTTGGCGAACTTCTCTATCTGATTGCCGGCGTCGTTGACGTAGAACTCACGCCATACATCCGCGCCGGACTTCTGCAGCACGCTGGCCAGGGTGTCGCCCAGCACGCCGCCCCGGGCGTTGCCCATGTGCATGGGGCCGGTGGGGTTGGCGGAGACGAATTCCACCATGTACTTCTTCCCGGCGAGGGAATCGTTCTCGCCGTACTTCTCCCCTGCGCTCTCGATGGCGGCAACGGTGTCGGCGAACCACTTGCCGCCCAGCCGGAAGTTCATAAAGCCGGGACCCGCGATCTCCACGGAGGTGAAGTAGCTGCCCTCCAGCGTCATGTTGTCGATAAGCGTCTGCGCCACCTGCCGGGGGTTCATCTTCATGGCCTTAGCCGCGGCCAGGCAGAAGGTGGTGGTGTAGTCGCCGTTGGCGGTGTCCTTGGGGATCTCCACCGCCGGCTCCACGGCGATGCCGCCGGGCAGCAGCCCCGCCGCCGCAGCCTTCTCGTATGCGGCCGCCGTCAGCTGCCGCACCTGCGCCTTGGCGCTGTCGATCATGTTCATACGTCCTTCTCCTCTTTCGTCAGTGTCAGCTCCAGGCACAGGGCGGACAGCGCCTGCGTGCCCAGGAGCAGTGTATACGTCAGTGTGATGCGGCCCTCCCCCCTCCGGGGCAGGTGCCAGGATACCTCTTTTGTGTCCACATGCAGCGTCAGGGCGCCGCCGTCGCCCCCGGCGATCTGGGTCACGGTCTGCCGCTTCGGGTCCAGCAGCAGCCCATAGCCGCCGTCCTTCGACTCGGTGATGACCACCGCCCGGTGCTCCTTTGTCTCCAGCCGTATCTCCGAGGCCACGCCGCTGCCGTCGGCCTCGTTCTGTGCCGTGTAGCGCAGCCGGTGGCCGTAGTCCGTGGTCTCCAGCGTGCCGGTGCCCCGGAAGGTCAGCTCGTCCACGCCGCCGGCGAAATTGCTGCGGCTGCGGGCCAGTACATGTACCTTGTCCATGTCAGTACCTCTCGATGTCCACGTGCTGCACGGCGCCCTCCAGCGGGCGGCGCAGGAATTGCCCCGCCAGCACGCCGAAGTCCTCCGGCCGGTCGCTGGCGTACAGGGTCAGCCCGCCGCTCTCCCGCTGTGCCAGCAGCCCGGCGGTGTCCAGCTCGCGCCGCAGGGCCTGTGCCGCCGACGCGCCGGAATCCACCAGCGTGACGCCGGGGCCCATGATGTCCGCGATGATCTCCGTCAGCAGCGGATAGTGAGTGCAGCCCAGGATCAGCGTGTCGATGCCGGTGGCGCGCAGGGGCTCCAGATATTCCCTGGCGACGGTCTCGATGACCGCGTCGCCGGGGCGGAAGCGCCCGTTCTCCACCAGCGGGACGAACAGGGGACAGGCCTTGGCATAGACCCGGATGCCGCTGTCCAGCAGCGCCAGACGCCGCTCGTAGGCGCCCGTGCGGACGGAGGCTGCGGTGGCGATCAGGCCGACCCTCTTGTTGCGGGTGGCCCGCACCGCGGCGGCGCAGGCCGGCTCCACCACGCCCAGGATGGGGATGTCGCTTTCGGCGGCCAGCACTGGCAAAGCGTTGGTGGACACGGTGCCGCAGGCCACCAGCAGTGCCTTCACATCGAAGCTGCGGAGGAAATGCACATCCTGGCGGGCGTAGCGCAGAAGTATCTCCGGGGAGCGGCCGCCGTAGGGGACACGGGACGTGTCGCCGAAGTATATAATGTTCTCAGAGGGGAGGATACTGCGTATCTCCCGCACGGCGGTGAGGCCGCCGAGTCCGGAGTCAAACACCCCGATAGGCCGCTGATCCATACACGCCCTCCTTTCGATACTGCTCCAGATTAACTAATACATTGTACTATGATTCCACTGCCGATACAAGCTAAAAATTGGCGCACCTGTTCATTTTTTTCTGTGGCAATCCCGCGCGTAACGTGCTATAATCGTGAAAATGAAGTTCCCGACACGACGGAGGTGGTATGATGGAACTGAAAATGACGGAAAAGCAGTTCCGGCGTCTGCTGGATCTGGTGTACATAGGCAACTGGGTGCTGAACTCCACCCGGGGCGACGACCGCATCAAGGAGTACGACCAGGTGGAGAGCCTGGTGTTCGCCCACTGTCTTGACCACGGCATGGCGCCGCTGACGGAGCTGTACCAGGGGGAGCTGATCCCCTCCCGCGCCTTCGCCGACGGCGGCATACACGAGGCCATCATGGCCTATGAGGACACCACGTTTTTCGAGATACTGGCCCAGGAGCTGGCCCTGCGGGATATGGACGATCCACCCATCACGCCGGAGAACTATGACGAGATCATGGCGCGGATGGAGACCTATTTGGGTGAATTTGAGGAACACGGCACGGACAATATCACCGTGGAAATGGACGAATAAAGAGATGACCGGCGAAAGCCGGTCATCTCTTTATTCGTCTTCGTCTGTCTGCGCGGGCACGTACTCCTCGTACCAAAACCGCAGGCCGCCCTCCTCCATGTCCTCCGAGCGCTTGTCCAGCGTCCACCCGGGGTCACTGTCCAGCGCGGGGAAGAACGTATCCGCGCCGCCGTCGGCGGCGATGCGGGTGACAAAGACACGCCGGCACAGGGGCAGCAGCTGGCGGTAGACGCTCTCGCCGCCGATGACCCACGCGTCCTCCCCCGCGGCGAGGACGGCCTCCACCGGCGAGTGGACGGTCCCGGCGTTCTCAGCGGAAAATCCGCGGTCGCCGGTCAGAACGAGGTTGCGGCGGCCGGGCAGCCCTCTGCCGCCGGGGAGGGATTGGAGCGTTTTCCGCCCCATGAGGACGGTGTGCCCGGAGGTCAGCGCCTTGAAGCGCTTCAGGTCGGCGGACAGGTGGAACAGCAGTCGGTTATCCCTGCCGATGCCCCACCGCTCGTCAACGGCAACGATGGCGTACATGGGCGTTCCTCCTCAAATGGCCACGGGGATCTTGTCCTCGAAGGGCTGCGGGTCGTAGCCCTCCAGAGAGAAGCTGTCGCGGGTGAACTGATAGAAGTCCGTAACGGACTTGTCGATAATGAATTCGGGCGCGGGGCTCTCCTCCCGCTCCAGCAGTCTTTCGATGATGGGCACGTGGCGGTCGTAGATATGGGCGTCGGCGATAACATGGACAAGCTCGCCCGCTTGCAGCCCGGACACCTGCGCCATCATGTGTACCAGGACACTGTACTGCACCACGTTCCAGTTGTTGGCGGCCAGCATATCCTGTGACCGTTGGTTCAGGATGGCGTTGAGGGTGCTGCCGGAGACATTGAAGGTCATGGAGTAGGCGCAGGGGTAGAGAGCCATCTCGTGAAGGTCGGCGAAGTTGTAGATATTCGTCAGAATACGGCGGCTGGCGGGGTTGTGCTTCAGGTCATAGAGCACCCGGTCCACCTGGTCCATCTCGCCCTCCGGGTATTGGTGCTTCACCGCCAGCTGGTAGCCGTAGGCCTTGCCAATGGAGCCGGTCTCGTCCGCCCAGCTATCCCAGATATGGCCGCGCAGGTCGTGGATGTTGTTGGACTTCTGCTGCCAGATCCACAGCAGCTCGTCGATGCACGTCTTGAAAAACGTGCGGCGAACGGTGAGGATGGGGAACTCCTCCTGCAAATTATAGCGGTTGACGATGCCGAATTTCTTTACCGTGTGGGCGGGGGCACCGTCGTCCCAGTGGGGACGGACGTTCTGCTCCGTGTCCCAGACGCCGCGGGTCAGGATCTCCCGGCAGTTCTCCTTGAAAATGCGGTCTGCGTAGCTCATAGTCGCGCCCTCCTGTGTGATTTTCTCCATTGTAGCATATTCCGACGCAAAACGGAATCACATTTCCATATACCAGCCATTAAAAATTGTAAGTTGCAACTTCCGCTTTCCTTGGTATAATGATTTGTGGACTAAAAATAAGGAGGTATCTCCATGACTTATGATGTAATGATTATCGGCGCAGGCCCCGGCGGGATCTTCTCCGCCTATGAACTGATGCAGCGCAAGCCGGAGTGGAAGGTGGCCGTGCTGGAGGCGGGCAATCCGCTGGAGAAGCGGCACTGTCCCATCGACGGCGACAAGATCAAGTCCTGCATCCACTGTAAGACCTGCGCCATCATGAACGGCTTCGGCGGCGCGGGCGCGTTCTCCGACGGCAAATACAACCTGACCAACGAGTTCGGCGGCACCCTGTACGAGTACATCGGCAAGCAGAAGGCCATGGAGCTGATGCGCTATGTGGACGACATCAACGTGGCCTGCGGCGGCGCGGGCACCAAGCTGTACTCCACGGCGGACAGCAGCTTCAAGCGGCTGTGCCTGCAGAACGACCTGCATCTGCTGGACGCCTCCGTGCGCCACCTGGGCACGGACATCAACTACAAGGTGCTGGAAAATCTGTACGCCCGGCTGAAGGAGCACGTGGAGTTCCACTTCCTGACCCCGGTGAAGGCGTTGACCGTGACCGCCGACGGCGGCTATGAGGCGGAGACGGACAAGGGCACCTTCGTGGGGCGCAAGTGCATCATCTCCGTGGGGCGCAGCGGCAGCAAGTGGATGGAGTCCGTGTGCGAGGCGCTGGACATCCCCACCAAGTCCAACCGCGTGGACATCGGTGTGCGGGTGGAGCTGCCCGCCGAGGTGTTCGCCCCCATCACCGACGAGCTGTACGAGAGCAAGATCGTCTATAAGACCGAGAAGTACCAGGACAAGGTGCGCACCTTCTGTATGAATCCCCGGGGCGCGGTGGTGAACGAGAACACCAACGGCATCGTCACCGTCAACGGCCACAGCTATGAGGACCCCGCCATGCACACGGAGAACACCAACTTCGCCCTGCTGGTGTCCAAGCACTTCACCGAGCCGTTCCGGGACAGCAACGGCTACGGCGAGAGCATCGCGCGCCTGAGCAATATGCTGGGCGGCGGCGTGATGGTCCAGCGGTTCGGCGACCTGATCCGCGGCCAGCGCAGCACCCCCAAGCGCATCGAAAAGGGCTTCATGACCCCCACGCTGGCCGCCACACCCGGCGATTTGAGCCTGGTGATGCCCAAGCGTATCCTGGACGGCATCATCGAAATGCTCTACGCCCTGGACAAGATCGCCCCCGGCACCGCCAGCGACGACACGCTGCTCTACGGCGTGGAGGTGAAGTTCTACAACATGGAGGTGGCGCTGGACCAGCATCTGGAGACGCCTCACAAGGGCCTGTTCGTCATCGGCGACGGCAGCGGCGTGACCCACTCTCTGTCCCACGCCAGCGCCAGCGGCGTGTACGTGGCACGGTACCTGGTGGAAAATGAATAAACCGCAAAACCGGGACGGCGGCGCCGTCCCGGTTTTCTGTTTGTTTTCGCGGAGGAAGTATGGTACAATGGCAGAAATACGTCACACCGGAGGGAGGGAAACAGATGGCGGACATGAGCACCGATGTGCGGTACGTAAAGGGCGTGGGCGAGACCCGGGCCAAGGCTCTGGAGAAGCTGGGCATACGGACGCTGGGGGATTTGCTGTCCTACTACCCCCGGCGGTGGGAGGACCGGTCACAGATATTCCCCATCCGGCAGCTGCCGGAGGGACAATACGCCTGCTGCAGAGCCATGATCGCCCAGCCCCCCAGGGGTACCCGTATACCCGGCGGGCGGACGCTGGTGCAGGTGCGAGCGGTGGACGACGGCGGCGTGCTGGACGTGGCGTTCTTCAACCAGGGCTACCGGGAGAGCAGCCTGCACACCGGCGAGACCTATATCTTCTACGGTAAGGCGGAGGGCGGCGGCATACGCCGCAAGATGGTGAATCCCCTGCTGGAGCGCGAAGGGCAGCAACTGCTGACTGGGCGCATCATGCCCGTCTATCCTCTGACAGCGGGCATCACCCAGATCATGATGGCCAAGGCCGTGCGGCAAGGGCTGGACGCCTGCCGGGACCTGCCGGAGGACGTGCTGCCCGACGAGGTGCGGCAGGCACACTGGCTGTGCTACGCCGGGTTCGCCTATGAGAACATACACTTCCCGGCATCGCCGGAAGCGCTGGACACGGCACGGCGGCGGCTGGTGTTCGAGGAGCTGTTCACCCTCAGCTGCGGCCTGTCCCTGCTGCGGAAGCGGCGGGAGAACGTACAGGGCCCGCAGTGCGGACCGGTGGACATGGAGGGCTTTTACGGGGCACTGCCATTCCCACTGACGGGGGCGCAGAAGCGCGCCATCGGCGACGCGGTAGGCGACATGACCTCCGGGCGGCCCATGAACCGGCTGTGCCAGGGCGACGTGGGCAGCGGCAAGACCATGGTGGCCGCGGCGTGCGCGTGGTTCGCGGCGGAAAACAGCTGGCAGTCGGCGCTGATGGCGCCCACGGAGATACTGGCGCGGCAGCACTACGAGAACCTGCAGCCGCTGTTCACGCGGTTCGGGATGCAGTGCGCGCTGCTGACGGGCTCCACCCCCGCCAAGGAGCGGCGGGCCATACTGGCCGGGCTGCAGAGCGGGGACATCGACCTGTGCATCGGCACCCACGCGCTGCTGACGGAGGACGTGCAGTACAGCCGCCTGGGCCTGGTCATCACGGACGAGCAGCACCGCTTCGGCGTGGACCAGCGCTCGGCGCTGGCGCAGAAGGGGCACTCCCCCCACCTGCTGGTGCTGTCGGCCACGCCCATCCCCCGAACGCTGGCACTGATCATCTACGGCGACCTGGAGGTATCCGTCATCGACGAGCTGCCGCCGGGACGGCAGAGGGTGGACACCTTCGCCCTGGGGGAGAAATACCGCCAGCGGCTGAACGGATTCATCCGCAAACAGGTACAGGAGGGACACCAGGTGTTCATCGTATGCCCGCTGGTGGGCGACGAGGACGACGATGTGCCCGACGAGCGGAAGGCCGTAACGGCCTACGCCAAGACGCTGCAGGAAAAGACGTTCCCTGACCTGCGGGTGGCGGTGCTGCACGGGAAAATGAAACCCAGGGAAAAGGAGAAGGTCATGGCAACCTTCGCCGCCGGAGAGAGCGACATCCTGGTGTCCACCACGGTGGTGGAGGTGGGTGTGGACGTGCCCAACGCCACGCTGATGGTGGTGGAGAACGCCGACCGGTTCGGCCTGAGCCAGCTGCACCAGCTGCGGGGCCGCGTGGGCCGGGGGCAGGCGCAGAGCTGGTGCGTGCTGCTCAGCGACGTGCAGAACGAGGACACGAAGCGCCGCCTGAAGGTGCTGACGGAGAGCAGCGACGGCTTCCGCATCGCGGAGGAGGATCTGAAGCTGCGGGGACCGGGCGACTTCTTCGGCAGCCGGCAGCACGGCCTTCCGGCGCTGAAAGCCGCCGACCTCAGCTGCGACATGCCGCTGCTGGCCGAGGCCCGGGACGCCGCGCAGGCGCTGCTCCAGCGCGACCCCACGCTGTCAGAGGGCGAACACGCGCCCCTGCGCCGCCGCATCGCCGCGCTGTTTGAACTGAACGAGAGCGCGTTGAATTAACGCAAAAAAGCCCCCGGATACGGGGGCTTTTCCTATTTATCCATGGAACTTCTCATACACCGCCCGGGCGGCGGTCTCCGGCACCACGGCGGCAAGCTGCTCCGCCGTGGCGTTCTTCACCGCCGTGACGGTGCCGAAGTGCTGCAGCAGCTTCTTTTTCCGCGCCTCGCCCACGCCGGGGATGTTGTCCAGCTGGGAGCGCTTGGCGGACTTTGTGTGCTTCTGGTGGTGGTAGGCGATGGCAAAGCGGTGTACCTCCTCCTGCACAGTGCCGATAAGGGCGAACAGTGCCGGGGTCTGCTGTATGCCCAGCTTCTGCCCGCGGGCGGTGATCAGGGCGCGGGTGCGGTGGCGGTCGTCCTTGACCATGCCCAGCACCGGGACGGTGAGCCCCACCTCAGACAGCACCTGCTCGGCCACACGGGCGTGCTCCTGGCCGCCGTCTATCAGCAGCAGGTCGGGCAGGGGGGCGAACTTCTCGTCGCCGTCCAGATACCGGTGGAACCGCCGAGTGAGCACCTCCCGCATGGCGCCGTAGTCGTCGGCACCGTCGCAGGTCTCTATCCGGAAGCGGCGGTAGGCGGACTTCAGGGGCTTACCGTCCTGAAAGACCACCATGCCGCCCACCTGGTCGGCGCCGCCGGTGTGGGAGATGTCGTAGCTCTCCATGCGGCGGGGCAGGACGGGCAGCTGCGCGGTCTCCTGCAGCAGGCGCAGGGTGCCGTTGATGCGTTGGGCGGCGTCAGTGACCCTCTCCACCTCCTCCCGGGCGTTGCGGTGGGCGATGTCCAGCAGGGCGCGGCGCTGGCCGCGCTGGGGCTGGCGTATGGTGACGGTGCGGCCGGCGCGCTCGGTCAGCAGGGCGGCCAGGGCGTCGGCGTCCTCCATGGGCGCGGGCAGCAGTATCTCGCGGGGCAGAGCGCTGCGGGACAGGTAGTACTGCGGCACCACGGCGGAGAGCAGGGCGCTCTCGCTGTCCGCGGCGTCGGGGAACACCTCGGTCTGCCGCGCCAGCAGGTCGCCGCCCTCGATGTGCAGGATAGCGCAGCCGGAGCGGGCGGGACTGGTGTAGGCACCCCACACATCCGTGTCGGCGCAGATACCGGCAATGACCTGCTGGTCCTTCGTCAGCACAGACAGGGCCCGCACCCGGTCGCGGAGGGCGGCGGCGGTCTCGAAATCCAGCGCCTCGGCGGCAGCGGTCATCCTCTCGGTGAGTTCGGCGGTGACGGCCTTCAGCTTGCCGTCCAGCAGGGCGGCGGCCTGGGTCATGCGGCGGCGGTACTCGTCGGCGCCGGGGCCGTCCGGGCGGCAGAAGCCGTCGCAGCGCCCCATGTGGAAGTTCAGGCAGGGGCGCTCCTTCCCGATGTCCCGAGGGAACTTTCGGGAACAGGTGGGCAGGTGCAGGGCGGCGCAGACAGCATCCAGCGCCAGCCGTGTCTCGTGCCGGCCGCCAAAGGGGCCGTAGTACCTGGCACCGTCGTCTGCGGTGCGGTTCACCAGGGAAAAACGCGGGTACTCGCCGCTGTCCAGGCGGACAAAGGGATAGCCCTTATCGTCCTTCAGGAGGATGTTGTACCGGGGCTGATGGCGCTTGATCAGGGAGTTCTCCAGCACCAGCGCCTCGAACTCCGAGCGGACGATGATGGTGTCGAAGCGGTCCACGTGGGCCACCATCATCCGGGTCTTTTCGTTGTGGGAGGACGTGTCCTGGAAATACTGGCTGACGCGGTTTTTCAGCTTTTTGGCCTTGCCCACGTAAATGACCTGCCCGGTCCTGTCCATCATCAGATAGACGCCCGGCAGCAGCGGCAGCTCGTTGGCCTTGGCGCGCAGTTCGTCCCGTGTCACGGCGGGCACCTCCCTTCCATGCATGTTGGAGACAGTATACCACCGGCTGCGTGTGGGGGCAAGGAGAAAAATCCAGTAATTCCCGGCGTCGGTACCGGGAAAAAATCGTTTGACAAATGCCGTCGATAGGTGTACAATACGATTGAACACAAGTAAAGTCACCCCCCTTTACGAGTGTTACCCCCTGTCGGGTATTTCCCCCTTTTACCCGACACCCGGCACGCGGAGCGTGAAAGCGCTCCGCGTGTTTTTTTGCCCGCTGTATTTGCGGATAAAGCAGAAAAAAGAACCGCCTTCCGGCGGTTCTTTTTTTGTTCGCTTTTTACTCGTCCAGATTCTCGATCAGGTCGGCCAGCGCGTCAACAGCTTCCTTCTCATCGCCGCCGTCAGCAATCAGCGTGACGGTGGTGTCCTTCATGATGCCCAGGCTGAGCACGCCCAGCAGACTCTTGGCGTTAACGCGGCGCTCCTCCTTTTCCACCCAGATGCCGCTCTTGAACTCGTTGGCCTTCTGGATAAAGTAGGTAGCGGGACGGGCATGCAGACCGACCTCATTCTTCACTGTGATCTCCCGTGTATACATGAACCAGCACTCCTTACGCACATTTTTAGAAATATCGCGCCAGAGGGTGCAGCGCGCAGAATCTAACCCTCACCATCCCCTATTATACTGGTTTTCCGGCGGATTGCAATGGGCATTGATACGAAAATACCGCGTTTTGCCCTATAATTCGTACCACGATTTGTGGAAAATGACCTACTTCAGCTCCACCACAGTGACGCCGGCCTCCCCCTCGCCGTAGCGTCCCAGACGGAAGGACTTGACCTGCTTGCTCTTTTTCAGCAGCTGGTGGACGGCGGCGCGGAGGGCTCCGGTGCCCTTGCCGTGGATGATGGTGACGGTGCCCAGCTTGGCGCGGGAGGCCGCGTCCAGATAGTTCTCCACCACGCTCTCGGCTTCCAGGGTCTCCAGCCCACGGATATCCAGCTCGGCGGAGGCCCGGGCGGCGGTGTTGATGGACACGGCGGGGCCGCTGCGCTGCCGCGCGGTCTCGGACTGCTTCTTCTTTTTCTCCACTTCCTCCGCCGTTTCCAGCAGGCGCACCTGTGCGGCCTTGACGGTCATCTTCATCTTCCCTGCCTGCAGCAGCAGCGTGCCGTCGCCGTTGACGGCCAGCACCGTGGCTCCCGTCCTTACGCCGGACAGCTCCACCGTGTCGCCCACGGCGATGGGCCGGGTGGGCGCGGGAATGGGCTCGGCGGTGTCGTCCCGCTGGTGCAGGGCAGTCTCCGCCTCATTCAGGCGGCGGCGGATGTCGGCCTTGCGGTCGTTGATGGTCTGATAGTCCGCCCGCTGCTGCTGTCTGCGCAGCTCCTCCAGCTCAGCGAACACGGTGTCCGCCTGACGCTGGGCCTGCTGGACGATGCGGCGCGCCTCGGCCTCGCCCTTGGTGCGGGCGTTGTCCTTGGCCTTTTCCATCTGCTCGCGGAAGGTCCGCGCCTTGCGGGCATCCTCCTCCCGCTGGCGCCACAGGCGGTCGGCCTCGCCCTGGGCCTTCTCCAGCCGCTGGCGCTTTTCCTCCAGCTGGGTCAGCACGTCCTCGAACCGGACGGATTCACTGTCCATCTGCGCCTTGGCATTCTCGATGACGCTCTCGTCCAGTCCCAGACGGCGGGAGATGGCGAAGGCATTGGACTTGCCGGGTATGCCGATGAGCAGCCGGTACGTGGGGCGCAGGGTCTGTACGTCGAACTCGCAGCTGGCATTCTCCACACCGGCGGTAGTCATGGCGAAGGTCTTCAGTTCCGCGTAGTGGGTGGTGGCTGCGGTGAGGGCACCCTTGCCCCGGACGTCCTGGATGATGGCGATGGCCAGCGCCGCGCCCTCCACCGGGTCGGTGCCCGCGCCCAGCTCGTCGAACAGGATCAGGCTGCGGTCGTCGGCCTGCCGCAGTATCTCTACGGTGTTGGCCATGTGGGCGGAGAAGGTGGACAGACTCTGCTCGATGGACTGCTCGTCGCCCACGTCCGCCAGGATACGGGTGAACACCTGCACGGCGCTCTGGTCCCCGGCGGGGATATGGAGCCCGCACTGCGCCATCAGGCACAGCAGACCCAGGGTCTTGAGGGTGACGGTCTTGCCACCGGTGTTGGGGCCGGTGATGACCAGCGTATCATACGCGCCGCCCAGGGACACGGTGACGGGCACCGCCTTGGCGGGGTCCAACAGCGGATGGCGGGCGCGCTTCAGGTCGATGCCGCCCCTCTTGCGCACCAGCGGACGCCCCGCATCCATGGCATAGCTCAGCTGCGCCCGGGCAAAGATGGTGTCCAGCTGCACCAGCAGGTCGTAGTCATAGAGGATGTTCTCCCGCTGGGCGGCACACTCCCCGGACAGGATGCGCAGCACACGGTCGATCTCTTTTTCCTCCTTGGCCTGCAGCTCCTTCAACTCGTTGTTGGCCTGCACCACACCCATGGGCTCCACGAACAGCGTGGCGCCGGAGGAGGACACGTCGTGTACCAGGCCGGGCAGGCTGCCCTTGCACTCGGCCTTGACCGGCACCACGAAGCGCCCGTCGCGCTGGGTGATCAGCGCCTCCTGCAGCACCTTGGCATAGGAGGGAGAGGAAATGATGCGCTGCAGTATCTGCCGTCCCTTGCTGGCGGCGGCGCGCATACTGCGGCGGATGTCCGCCAGCTCCGGGCTAGCGGTGTCGGCGATGGTCTCCTCGTCCAGGATAGCGCCGCGTATCTTATCCTCCAGATAGCGGTTCACATGGAGGGCGGAGAACAGCCGGTCGATGGCGGTGGGCTCCCCCTGCCGCTCCGCGTCATAGTCACTGACGCGGCGGGCGGCGGTGAGCACACCGGCAATGTCCAGCAGCTCACGGGTATTCAGCACACCGCCGTGGTCGGCGCGATCCAATGGCCGGGACACGTCCTTGACCCCGGCGAAGGAGGGACTGCCGTGGAGCCCCACGCGGGTCTTGGCCGCGTCGGTCTCGTCCAACAGGTGCTCCACCACGGCGGCGTCCGTAGACGGGCGCAGGCGCAGACAGCGGGCCTTGGCCTCGTCGCTGACGGCGTGGTGGGAGAGCAGCTCCAGCACAGCGGGAAGCTCCAGCGTGCGGATGGATTTTTCAAATAAGTCGCTCATATATGTATATCCTCGTGTTATGGCAAAAGGGATTTATAGTAGTCCAGCGTGCGGAAGCCCCGCTCCAGCTGGGCGGAGATAAAGGCCTCCCCCGCGTGGTCCAGCGCCGCCAGCGCCCCCGGCTCCAGCGTAAAGCTGTACAGCCGCTTGGGCTCCACGGACAGGATGTGCCGCAGAGCGGCCAGCCCGCCCGCCGTCAGAGGCAGGCGCAGCCCCGCGTCGGGGCCCCTGCACCCGCCGCAGGTGACGAAGCCCCCCTGCACATCCAGCATGGGCGCCTCCGCATCCCCCCGGCCGCACAGGGCGCAGCCATCGGCCAGCGGCTCGAACCCCGCCAGCGCCATCAGGCGGAACTGGAAGGCGGCCTTCACCAGCCGGGGCGGCCTGTCCGTGTAGCACAGGGCGTACAGGGCGTTCAGCAGCAGCGACAGCACCTCCGGGGCGGGGGTCTCCTCGGCGCAGACGGCCTCGGTGAGTTCGCAGAACCAGGAGGCCAGCGCCAGCAGCTCGATGTCGCGCCCCAGGGCGTCGAACAGTTCCAGGGGCGACGCCTCGTCCAGCATGTACCAGCCGCCCCGCTTGTAGATGGTCAGTTCGGAATACGCCGGCAGCTGACAGGCCGCCGCCAGACGGCTGTTCTTCCGCCGGGCGCCCCGGGCGATAAGGGGTATCTTCCCCCTGTCCGCTGTCAGCACCGTCAGGATACGGTCGGTCTCTTTTGTATCGGTGACCCGCAGCACCACGCCGCTGGTCACGGTCTTTCCTGTTTGCATACAGCCTCCTGCGCGTCCCGGTAGAGCAGATACGCCTCCGGCGCGCCGGTGTCCAGAAACAATTCCCAGTAATCCGTGCCGCTCACCTCCCTGCTCATAGCATGGCAGGCGGACGCGGTTTTATGGCTGGAAATTTGTTGCTTCGCGCCGCCTCCCTGCGGGAGCTTCTGCGGCGATTTTGTTTCTTATTCCTCGTTATAGCCTTGGCTCCGAATGAAATTCGGGTTGTCCCGCCAGTTTTCCTTGACCTTCACCCAGGTCTCCATGTACACCTTGGTGCCCATGAACTTCTCGATGTCCCGGCGGGCGGCGGAGCTGATGCGCTTGAGCATCTCGCCGCCCTTGCCGATGATGATGCCCTTGTGGCTGGCCTTTTCACAATAAATGGTCACATCCAAGTCGATGATGCCCGTGTCCTCCCGCTCGGAGAACCTGGTCACCTCCACCGCTGTGCCGTGGGGTATCTCCTTGTCCAGGCAACGTAGCATCTTCTCGCGGACGATCTCAGCGCACACCTGGCTGTCTGGCTGGTCGGTGGTCATGCCCTCCGGGAACAGGCGCGGGCCCTCCTGGGCGTATTTCTGCAGCTGCTCCAGCAGGTCGTCCAGCCCGTCGCCGGTGCGGGCAGACAGGGGGATGATGGCGTCGAAGCCGTCGTACTCCGCGCTGTAGGCGGCGATGACCTCCAGCAGGGACTCCTTCTTCTCCACGGTGTCTATCTTGTTGATGCACAGCACGCAGGGGAGGTCCTCCTCCTGTATGCGCCGCAGCAGCACCTTCTCCGGCTCGCCCACGTGGGGGATGGGCTCCACCAGCAGCAGGGCGCACTCCACCTCGCTCAGGCTCTCCCGCACCACCTTGACCATGTAGTCGCCCAGGCGGGAGCGGGGCTTGTGGAGGCCGGGGGTGTCCAGCAGGACGAACTGTGTGTCGCCCCGCTCAAATACGCCGTAAATACGGTTCCGGGTGGTCTGGGGCTTGTCCGAAACAATGGCGATCTTCTCGCCCACCAGGGCGTTGGTCAGGCTGGACTTGCCCACATTGGGCCGCCCGCACACGGTGATCATAGCGGTTTTTGTGATGTTCATAGGTGATCCTCAACTTTCTTTCATTTGAGCAATTTTGTATCTTCTATCTCTCCAGTCCCAATTTTGCCATAATAGTCTCTTCCCGTTCCCGCATCTGAGCCTTCATGGGCCCCTCGTCCATGTGGTCGTAGCCCAGCAGGTGCAGCACGGAGTGGACGGCCAGATAGGCCAGCTCGCGGCGGTTGCTGTGGCCGTACTCCCTGGCCTGGGCCTTCACCCGCTCCAGCGAGATGACCATATCCCCCAGAGGTACATAGCCTGTGCCGGGGTCTGCGTCCTCCGCGCCGGGCAGCTGGCCGGGGGCCAGTTCAAACTCTGGGAAGCTCAGCACGTCCGTGGGCCGGTCCACCCCGCGCATATCCAGATTGATGGCGTGGATGCCCTCGTCCCCGGTGACCAGCACGTCCACCTCGCAGGGGAAGTCCACCCCCTCCGCCGCCAGTGCGGTGCGGATGACCCTGCGGAGAAAGCTCCGTGTGCCCTCGCTGACGCCGGGAACGTCGGCAGTGACGGGAATATAGTGTCGTTTCATTTCTTTTTCTCCTCGAATCTGGCGTAAGCCTCGATGATGCGCTGCACCATCACGTGGCGCACCACATCCTCCTTTGTCAGGCGGCAGATAGACACGCCCTCCACGTCCCGTAGGACCTTCATGGCCTCCTTCAGGCCGCTGGCCTTGTCGGCGGGCAGGTCTATCTGCGTGACGTCGCCGGTAATGACCACCTTGGAGCCGAAGCCCATACGGGTCAGGAACATCTTCATCTGCTCGCGGCTGGTGTTCTGCGCCTCGTCCAGGATGATGAAGCTGTCGTCCAGCGTGCGGCCGCGCATATACGCCAGGGGCGCCACCTCGATGTTGCCCCGTTCCAGGTATTTCTGATAGGTCTCGGCGCCCAGCATGTCGAACAGGGCGTCATACAGCGGCCGCAGATAGGGATCCACCTTGCTCTGCAGGTCGCCGGGCAGGAAGCCCAGCCGCTCGCCGGCCTCCACCGCGGGGCGGGTGAGGATGATGCGGTTCACCTGTTTGTCCCGGAAGGCGGCCACCGCCGCCGCCACCGCCAGATACGTCTTGCCCGTGCCGGCAGGCCCCACGCCGATGGTGACGGTCTGCTTCATAATGGCGTTGACGTACTCCTTCTGCCCGATGGTCTTGGGCTTGACGGGGCGGCCCTTGCTGGTGATGCATATCACGTCCTGGGTCAGCTCGCTGATGCGCTCGGACTGGCCGGAGCGCACCAGGCCGATCACGTAGCGCACGTGCTGGTCGGTGATGGTCTCGCCCTTATTGGAAAGGGTCAGCAGCGCCTGCACCGCCTTGACGGCCAGCATCACGTTCTCCGGCTCGCCGGAGACTACGATCTCGCCGCCGCGGTTCACGGCCTGCACCTGAAATTCCGCTTCGAGAAGGCGGATGTTCTCATCGAAGGAGCCGAAAAGGTTGACGGCCTCCTCCATGCGTTCGATACCGATACGTTGTTCCATGTCGGGTATTACCTCCCTGTATCGCTTGTTATAGCCAGCGGCGCGTCGGCGCCGATCTGTTCTTCACATTCCGCCCACAGCGTTATCCACAGGCCATCGGAGACCTCCCGCCGGGAAAACTCCGTACGCAGGATAACGCCATCATCCCCAATCGCTTGTGCCAGTTGGGTTTTCAGCTGCGACTCGCCCTGGGCGGCGGCCTGCTCCCGCGCGAGGGCGGCGGGGGCGGCGGTGTACTGCACGGTCCTTTCCACCACCAGCGTCACCGGCAGACGCAGGCCAAAGGGCAGACGCAGACCATGGTATTCTGTTATTTTATCACAATTCCCCTGCAATACGCTACCCCCTGCGTATAATTTTATCCGCTGCCGTCCCACATCTATGGTGACCCTTTTGGTTACCCTTTCGGCCAACGTACCTTCTGCATTTTTCTGCATAACGGTGACCGGTACGTATACCTCCCATTGGTACCATGTCCGGGCCCAGACCCGGCCGGTGGCACGCATATAGCGGCAGCCTCTGGGCGAGTCCGCCACACCGGACAGGAGCACCTGTCCCGCCTGGACGGTGTCCCCCACCGAGACACAGGCGACGCCGTCCAGGGCCTCCACCTTCGTCACGAGACCGTCGCGGGCGGCCACGATGTTCTGCACATCGCTGTCGCGGTAGATGTGGGGCGGACGGGTGCGCTCCACCACCTGAACGTGGGCGGTGCAGCCCCGGACGTTCACCGCCATGTACACCACATCCGGCAGCAGGGGCAGGACACGGTTGCGCAGGTCGTCCTGGTCCAGTCCTATGCCACGGGTGCCCACCCGGATGCCGCAGCGCTCCAGCGCCTGCAATATCTGCTCCGTGGGGACGGTGTCGTTGCCGGTGACCTCGAAGTCCCAGATAAACGCACTGCCCACCGCCAGCAGCAGGGGCAGCACCAGCGCCGCCGCCAGCAGCACATAGCGGCGCCTGCAGCGGCGCCACAGCTCCGGGGCGCCGGATCTGCGCAGTACCGTCACCTCCGCACCCACCTCCGCCGTCACCTCCCGCAGGCGGTGGGCGCCGGACAGGGTGGTGGTGACGCGAAAGGCGGTCTCCGACTGCCAGGTGAGGTCCCAGAAGGGCACGCCGTGGGCGGCGCACAGGTTCACCACCCGCTCCGGGGCGGCACAGACGACCTGCACCACGGCCTGGCCCCGCAGATAGTTGACTGCTTTACGGTACACGCGCTCCCTCCCCCTTTTACTCCACCAGCTCGATGCCGGTGATGCGGCCGGTGATGCGGAGCTCCTGCTCCGTCATCACCAGCAGCTGCAGCTCGAAGCCGTGAACGCGCACCACCATATCGCCGCCGTTGACGTCCACCTCCTCGGTGGTGTAGGCCAGGACGCCCCGGTGGCGGTCCATATACAGCTCGCGGCTGCCCAGAAGCTCGATGCGCGCCACGCCGGCGGCGATGTTCACCGGCAGTTCCAGGCGCTCCAGAGCGTCCTGCCCCACCTGCGCCAGCTTTCGTTTCAGTCCCGCCAAGGCGGCCACCTCCCTGTGAGCGATACAGGAGCCTATGCGCCGGGGCGGGGAAACTTGCCTGTCCGGGGGCGGGGCATTTCCCGGCGGCGGGACGCATAGGCTGGGGCGGGTGATGGCGGATGAAAGGAAGCGGACGGCTGGCGGCACTGGGGGCGGCAGGGATGGCGATACTGCTGCTCATGCAGGCGGAAACGGCGGCCCAGGCCGTGCGGGACGGTATAGGACTGTGCGTGCAGTCGGTGATACCGGCGCTGTTCCCGTTCTTCGCCGTATCGTCGCTGCTGACGGACCGGCGTGCGGCGCTGGCGGCGGAGAACGTACTGGGCGGCGTGTTCCGCCGGCTGTTCCGCTGCGGCGGGGCAGGATGCGGCGCGGTGCTGCTGGGCTTCATCGGCGGCTATCCCGTAGGGGCACGGACGGCGGCGGCGCTGGTGCGGCAGGGCAGCCTGTCCACCGGAGAGGGGGAGCGGCTGCTGACCTTCTGCAACAACGCGGGGCCGGCCTTCGCCGTGGGCGTGGCGGGTGTGACGGTGTTCGGCAGCGCCCGGGTGGGGGCGTACCTGTACCTCATCCACATCACGGCGGCGCTGGTCACGGGACTGGTGCTGTGCCGGGGCGGCGGAGACCCCACGGAACGCCGCCGTCCGGCAGCGGCGGAGACACCGGCACAGGAGAACTTCGCGGCGCGATCCCTGCGGGCGGTGGAGGACGCGGCGGCGGCCATGGGGCGGGTGTGCGCCTTTGTGGTGTTCTTCCTGGTGGTGCTGCGGCTGATGGAGCGCTGCACCGGGTCCCTGGGCGCGGCGGCAGGCGTGCTGGAGCTGACCAACGGCATACTGCGGCTGGAGCCCGGGCGGCGGGGCTTCGTGCTGGCGGCGGCGCTGCTGGGCTGGGGCGGACTGAGCGTACACTGTCAGACGGCGGCGGTGACGGCGGGCAGCGGCATACGGCTGGGGCGGTACATACCGGCCAAGGGGCTGCAGGCGGCACTGTCGGCGCTGCTGGCGGCCGCGGCGGCGCCGTGGGCGGTGGGATAAGGCACCCCCGCGGACGCTCCTGCGTAGAATGAGGACGGAGAGAAGTCTCCCATCATTCCCGACAGGAGGTCACATAGGATATGAGCATAGAGCTCCGTCATGCCGCCGCCTGCTACCAATCCGCCGACGGCGAGGTAGAGGCGGTGCGGGACGTGTCGTTTTCCGTGGAGGACGGCGCGTTCATCAGCCTGGTGGGCCCCTCAGGCTGCGGTAAATCCACGCTGCTGGGCGCCATCGCGGGGCTGGAGACCCTAAGCGGCGGCGAGATACGCATCGGCGGGGAGCCGGTGCGGGGCACGTCGCCCCGGGTGGGGTTCATGCCCCAGAGGGATCAGCTTTTCGAGTGGCGGAATATATGGGACAACGTGACGCTGGGGCTGACCATACGGGGCGAAACGGACCCGGCGGCCTACGCCCACGTACAGGAGCTGCTGGAGCGGTACGGGCTGGCGGCCTTCGCCAAAAAGAAGCCGGGACAGCTGTCCGGGGGCATGCGCCAGCGGTGCGCCCTGATACGCACACTGGCCACGGGAGCGGACATACTGCTGCTGGATGAGCCGTTTTCCGCGCTGGATTATCAGACGCGGCTGGCGGTGTCGGCGGATATATGGCGCATCCTGCGGCAGGAGGGCAAGACAGCGCTGCTGGTGACCCATGACATCTCGGAGGCGGTGAGCATGTCCGACCGGGTGGTGGTACTGTCCCGGCGGCCTGCCGTGGTCAAGACACAGGTGGATATGGGCGTTCTGCGGGGCATGGAGCCCATGGCGCGGCGGGACACGCCGGAGTTCCACCGGTATTTCAACGCTATATGGAAGGAGTTGGACATCCATGCCTGAGACCGTGCTGTCGCCCCGGCGGGCGGCGTATCTGACGGCGGTGCGGCGGGAGAAGCGCCGGGTGCGGATATGGCAGATCGCGCTGGTGGCGGGGCTGTTCGCCCTGTGGGAGCTGAGCTGCCGGGTGGGGCTGTCCGACGGATTCCTGGTCAGCAGCCCCAGCCGTATGGTGCGGACGCTGTGGACACTGTGCCGCAGCGGGGAGCTGTGGCGCCACGCGGCGGTATCCTGCGGTGAAACGGTGCTGGGCTTCACCGCCGGGACGCTGCTGGGCACCGCCGCCGCGGTGGGCATGTGGTGGTCGGACACCGCGGCGCGCATCCTGGACCCGTATCTGGTGGTGCTGAACGCCCTGCCCAAGACCGCCCTGGGCCCCATCTTCATCGTGTGGATGGGGGCGGGCATGGGCGCCATCGTCGCCATGACGCTGGCCATCTCGCTGATCGTCACCATCCTGAGCATGTACACCGGGTTCCGCACCACCGACCCGGAGAAGATACGCCTGATGCGGACAATGGGCGCCGGCAAGCGGCAGATACTGTGGCTGCTGGTGTTCCCCGCCAACTGCCCCACGCTGTTTTCCACCCTGAAGGTGAACGTGGGGCTCAGCTGGGTGGGTGTCATCATGGGCGAGTTCCTGGTGTCCCGGGCGGGGCTGGGGTACCTGATCGTCTACGGCTCGCAGGTATTCAACATGGACCTGGTCATGGCCAGCGTGACGGTGCTGGGACTGGCGGCGGTGGGCATGTACCTGCTGGTGCTGCGGGCGGAAACATTCCTGAATCATCTATGGGGGGTACGGACATGAAAAAACACATCATCTGCATTTGTATGGCCGCGCTGCTGTCGCTGGGCCTGCTGACCGGCTGCGGCGCGGGGAAAACGGACACGGACACGGCGGGCACGGACGGCGCGGCGGCGCAGACCGTCACCGTGCGGCTGAGCGAGGTGACCCACTCGGTGTTCTACGCGCCGCAGTACGTGGCCATGAGCCAGGGGTTCTTCGCCGACGAGGGACTGGACATCGAGCTGAGCAACGGCGGCGGGGCGGATAAGGTCATGACCGCCGTGGTCTCCGGCGGCGCGGACATCGGGCTTGCGGGGCCGGAGAGCTGCATCTACGTCCACGGGCAGGGGAAGGACGATCTCCCGGTGATATTCGCGCAGCTGACCAAGCGGGACGGCTCGTTCCTGGTGGGGCGCACAGAGGGCGCGTTCGACTGGAATGACCTGAAGGGCAAGACCATTATCGGCGGGCGCAAGGGCGGCGTGCCGGAGATGACGCTGGAGTACGTGCTCAAGCAGCACGGCATCGTGCCCCAGGAGGACGCGGTGGTGGACACCTCGGTGCAGTTCAACATGATGGCCGGGGCGTTCACCGGCGGGCAGGGGGACTATGTGACGCTGTTCGAGCCCACGGCCACGGAGGTGGAGCGGGCCGGACACGGGTATATCCTGTGCTCCATCGGGGAGGAATCCGGCGAGATACCGTACACCGCCTACTTCGCCAGCCAGAGCTATATGGCGGAGCATCCGGAGGTGATACAGGGCTTTGCCAACGCCATCGCGCGGGCGCAGCAGTGGATCACGGAGCACAGTGACCGGGAGGTGGCGGAGGCCATCATCGACCAGTTCCCGGACACGGACATCGACACGCTGGAGGCCGTCACCGCCCGGCACCGGGCCATCGACGCCTGGAACGCAGGGCCGATGATGGCCCGGTCGGCGCTGGAGCGGCTGGAGACCGTCATGACGGAGGCCGGTGAGCTGACGAAGGAGCAGTGGGTGGACTTCGACAAGCTGGTGGACAACAGCTTCGCGGAGAAAGCCATGGAGAAACAGTAAGGAGTAAAAAAGAACCGCCGGATGGCGGTTCTTTTTTGCGGGTATTTCGTTTTACAGCCCCATATTGGCGGAGATGACGATGCGCTGGACCTCACTGGTGCCTTCGTAAATTTCCGTAATTTTTGCGTCGCGCATCATGCGCTCCATGGGGAAGTCCTTCGTGTAGCCATAGCCGCCGAACATTTGCAGTGCCTTGGTGGTGGTCCTCATGGCGTGCTCGGAGGTGAACAACTTGGCCATGGCGGCCAGCTTGGTATAGCGCTTGCCCTCGCCCTTGGCCACAGCGGCCTGATAGGTCAGCAGACGGCCCGCCTCGCAGCCCAGCTCCATGTCGGCCAGGGTGAACTGGGTGTTCTGGAACTTGCTGATGGGCTTGACTTCCTTTTCGGTGAACTCCGCCATCATTTTGCGGATCAGCTGATGTTCACGGCTCAAATTGAAATCCATACGCTCCTCCTCACGTCACTTCTGGATACCGGCGATGTTCTTGGCCAGCTTTTTCTTCTCCTGGATGTTCCTCTGACGGGCGATCATGATGCGCTGGGCCTGAGGAGAGCCTGCGCCGTGCATGGACTCCGTGCGGTAACCCACGGCCGCCGCGCCCACGCCCACCTTGCAGCCGCCGTAGCTCTGGCGGTGGTAGCCGGCAAAGCGCTCCACGATGGTGCCGGCGAACTCGTACTCGCCGTTGACGGCGCGCTCCAGGTCCGCCGCCTTCATGGATATGACCAGCTCGTCGTCCTTCAGGCCGGCGAACTTGCGGTCGGCAAAGCTGGGGATGGAGACCTTGGGCTTGCCGGTGAGGATGGTGCTGACCCAGCTGTCGGAGCAGGTGGACTCGCCCACGAATGTGAACTCCAGCTTTTCGTAGCCGTAGTACTGCCAGCCCGCCAGCAGCATGAACGTCTGGGACGAGTCGGCGAAGAAGTAGGGGCGTACAAGGAATGGATGCAGCAGGTGTACGGCATCCGCTGGGACAGCGGGCCGTACCGCGCCGGGGAGCTGGAGCAGTACGTCATCGTCAACCGCCAGTTCTACAAGTCCCTGTACGAGTTCGCCCCCTGCGGGCGGCTGCAGGACATGATCGATGACCTGACCCGCAAGGCCTACCACACACGCTCCATCCTGCTGCTTATCCCCAGTCACATTGAAAACTCCCTGCAGGAGCACCAGCAGCTGATCGCGGAGATCGAGGCGCGGAACCCGGAGCGGGCCGCGCAGATCATGTTCTCCCACCGGATGGAGACCCTGCGGGTGCTGGTGCAGGAAATGAAATACTGCCTGATGAAGCCCGATTATCAGAACGAGACCGTGCTGAAGGACTTCTTCTCCGACGAGGCGCTGGCGGACCGCTCCGCCCTGATCGGCAAGGTGGAATACTGGAACTTCATCTTCGAGCACCTGGCCGGCGACCGGACGGACGCCGCGCAGGCATGATACGCAGAAACACCCTTTGTGGTTTTACTCCTCCCCCCTCTTGCTGTCCCGGCACTTCCGTTATCGCAAGGAACGGCGGATGCCGGGACACAAAAAAAGAACCGCCTTAGGCCAGGTGGCCTAAGGCGGTTCTTTTTTTTGCGCGTTTTCAGCTGAGGGCGGAGATGACCTCGCGGTACTTGTCGATGTCGGAGGCGCCGTTCCAGGTCATGAAGCCGCCGGTGCAGCCGGCGTCGCGGAGGGCGCGTACCTCGTCGGCCAGCTCCGCCGCGCCGTAGTGGTTATAGGGCTCGCGGATGGCGTTGTAGCACTGTATCCACGTGCGGACGGCGCCGGGAGAGGCGGTCTCGCTCTGGCGGGCCATGGCGCTCTCGCCGAAGTTATGGACGGTGGTGTAGGGGTGCTCCCAGGGCTTATAGTCCCCCTGGGCGCTGTAATGGTCGGGATAGGGCATGCCGGAGATGGCGTCCACCACGGAGCTGATGGCCGGCCAGTACTGGCCGCAGGCGGTGACGTAGGCGTTGGCGCACTCGCCGAACACGTCGCCGGAAACATAGTACCCGGCATCGTGGAGCCGCTGGGCGGCGTAGATCAGGAAGCGCTGGACGGCCTGGGCCTTGCTCTCGCCGTAGGTGTTCTTATAGTCGATGGTGCCCGCCTGCTCGTACTTGTACGCGCCGTCGGGGAAGCGTATGTAGTCAAACTGGATCTCGTTGAAGCCCAGGGCGGCGGCCTCCAGCGCCAGGTCGGTCTTGTACTGCCAGACGGTACGGTTATAGGCGCTGGGCCAGTACATGGAGCTTATCTTCAGGGGGGTGCCGTCCAGGTCGGAGATCACGTACTCCGGGTGGTCGGCGGCCAGGTGCGCATCGTTGAACACGGTGATGCGGCCGATGACGTAGCAGCCAGCGTCCCGGAGCTTCTGCACATTGGCCCGGAAGTTCTCCATAGTGTCCTGGGCCGCGGCATAGGCCGAGGGGCTGTACTGCTGCATCACCGGGGAGGCGTAGGACACGGCGGTGCCGTCCACGATGTCCACCACAAAGGCGTTGATGCCGGTGCCCGCCGCCACGCGGAGGTAGCTGTCCGCGTACTGGATGGCACTGCCGTTCAGATACAGTGCCCGCACCTCGTCGGGCATATCGTTGCCGGGGATGGGTCCCTTTTCCGTGGGGTAGTAGTCCAGATCCGCCGCGTCGCCGCCGCCCCAGGCGTCACCGCGGGCGGCGTGTATCGCATAGGCCTCGGCGTCGTACTGTGCGGCGGCCTCCTCCTGGGTCAGGCGGACATTTTCATTGGAAATATAGCCCTCGCCCCGGTCACAGGATACCCTCCAGCGGAGGACCTGGCCGGCCTCGTCCAGCCCGTCGAAGCCGGTGACGGTGAGCGCCATGCCCTTTTCCACGGCGCAGCCGGGGGTGACGCCGGTCTCGTCCACAAGGCTCATGCCCCGCAGGGCGTACACCGTTTCCGTCAGCACAGCGCCGCTATAATCCGCGGCGATGTTGGCCGGGGCCACGTAGACATAGCCCTCGCCGTTGACCACGCGGACGCGCTCCGCGCCGCTCTCCACATCCTCGGCGACGTACTGCACCTCCGCGCCGCGTACCAGGGAACCCAACTGCTCCCCTTTTTCGTCATATACAGGGGCGGTGGTCCCGGCGGAGGCCACATAGCCCGCCGCCGTGTCCGGCACAGCGGGGCAGAACTGCCGCCATATCACATATCCCAGGGCACCCAGGGCGATGAGGCAGAGGACGATGACGACCACCGCCGCACCGCCGCCGCGTTTTTTCTCAGTTTTCGTTGACATAAATTAAATTCTCCTTGCGTGTTTTTGTCAGCCTGCGGCCATTATACGACATCCTGTTCCATAAATCCACCCAAATCTTGTGGTGCTTACGACAAAATTTTCATATTTTTTGTGTTTTTCCCATTTTTTTGGTAGACAACCGGGGAGACCGATGGTATACTACACGTGAATATTGTTATGTAAATCGGCGGAGGGGCTTTTGCCGCCGCCGGAGTTCCCATACAACTTAGAGATAAGGCAGGGTGTGTGTTTATGAAAAGGACAAAACGGGGAATGGCATTGGTACTGGCGACGGTCATGCTGGTGAGCTGCGTCACCACGATACTGCTGGCCGCCAGCAAGCCGTGGAGCGACACGAAGCTCGGTTCGCTGAGCCAATACTACGAAACGGGGAACAGCGCCGATCCCGGCCTGATCTCCACCGTGGATGAGGACAGCGGCGGCACCTCCTACGGACTGTATATGTTCGTGGAGGGCACGGTGGCGACCTTTATGGACTGGCTGAAAAAGTCCGACAATGCCGTGTACCGCGGCTTCGGCGATACACTGTATAACGCCTACGCCTTTAACACCAAGGGTGAATATTATCCCGGTTTCGGTACCAACTTCAAAAACACGTGGCAGTCTATCGGCCACGGTAAAAACTCCGCCGAGTTCGGCCAGGCGCAGACGGAGTTCTGGGGCAGCACCCAGTACACAGACCTCATTACCAATGTGGAGCGCCTGTTCCCCGGCTTTGACATCGACAACTACTCCATCGCCCTGAAGAACGTGTTCTGGAGCCGCAGCGTCCACCACGGCGTGGGCGTGACCTCCGGCGCCAACAGCAGCGACGGCAAGAGCGGCGCCACCGGCGTCATCTACCGGGCGTTCAACGCTCTGGGCGGCTTCAAGAACCAGAGCGAGGCGGAGCTTATCGCCGCCATCTACGCCGAGTGCAGCCGTCTGGATCCCAAAGGCATGTACAAGAAGGACAATATGGAGACCCTGACCGCCACCAAGTACGGCGTGTACGGCCGCTCCATGGCCTACTTCAACGTCAACGGCGGCGGCGTGCAGACCTCCGTGTACAGCCGCCTGCACGTGAACGAACCGGCGGACGCGCTGGTGATGCGCTACGCCAACACCGCCCCCGGCATCGCCGAGGGCAAGTACACCCTGACCTACATAAACGGCAGCGAGCAGAACCACGGGCTAGACCCCAGCAAGTCCACGCTGGTGGACAGCAAGAACGCCGTACAGCTGCAGCTGACCTATTATGATAATGACTGCTACATCCTCTCCACCGCTGACGGCCAGCGGCTGGCCATTTCCAACGGCAAGCTGGTGCTGGAGGCCCCCTCCACCAGCAGCAGCCAGTTCTGGAGCATCAGCGGCGGCAGCGGCTATACCCTGCAGAACATGGGCACCAAGCAGTATGTGACCGTGACGGTGACCAGCAAGGAGGTCACGGAGGACGGCAGCGACGTGCTGACCCGTGATGAGCGCGTGGCCGCCATGATCACCGCTGTTGGCGAGGACACGCTGGACGAGACCACTCAGGCGCGGTTTGAAGAGCTGACGACTGCAGAGGTCACCGCCCTGACTGAGGAACATCTGAAGGACAAAAGTGAGGATGAGATCAAAGCTGACCTCGATAAGCTCGAAGCCGCCGAAAAGGCTATGTATGACTTCATCGTTTCTCTCCCGGAAGATGAAGACAAAATCACGGAAGAGCATCAGAAGCAGTTCTCTGAGCTTGAGAATGCGTATCTCGAATCCATTAAGAACTTTACCGGCAAAACGCTTGACGAGATCATCGCCATCGTAGCCGGTAAGCTGGTGGACGAGCAGATGGCCGCCGAAGCGGCCACGACCACCACCATCACCACCTACACCGTGGGCCTTGCCGGTGAGGCCGCCAACGCCGCCCGCTGGTCCCTGAACAAGGCCACCGGCCGGGATGCCTGGACGCTGACCGGGATGTTCTATCCCGGCTGCAGCGACTCCGATGCCATCGGCAATAAGGTCACCCACCACCTGACCGAGGGCAACTCCTCCTTCCCCATCCGCGGCGTGGTGTCCTGCACCCAGGGCATCCGGTCCGTGACCGTGGAGGTGCGTAACTCCGCCGGCGGCGGCTTTACCGCCACCGGCACCGGCAGCGGCAACTGGTTCGACCTGTGGACGCTGGACGACAGGTGCACCTTCAGTTCTCTGAAGCAGGGCACCTACACCCTGACCATCACCGGCATCAACAGCGACGGTCAGTCCGTGCAGCTGCTGTCCAGCTCCTTCACCGTGGGCGCCAGGGACAGCGGCACCACCGGCACCATCTCCCAGGAGAAGTACACCGTCACCTTCAAGAACGGAAACACCGTGGTCAAGACCAAGGTATACAAGCTGGGCGACACCTACGGCGAGCTGCCCGAGATCACCACCGAGGGGTTCCAGGGCTGGTTCACCTCCGACGGCGTGCAGATCTTCTCCAACTCCATGGTGGCCGCTGAGGACCACACCGTGGAGGCCAAGTTCGGCACCCTGTACACCGTCACCTTCAAGGTGGACGGCAGCGTGGTGCGCACCCGCCAGCTGGCCAAGGACAGCCTGATCCAGGCGCCGGCCAACCCGGTGAAGGCCGCCACCAGCAAGTACGTGTACAGCTTCAGCCACTGGGTGGATGACAGCGGCAAGCAGTTCGTGGCCAACGTGACCTACATGCCCGCCGGCAACGTGACCTACACGGCCGTGTTCACCCAGACCGCCAACAGCGGCGGGAACAGCGGCGGTGGCGGCAACGGCGGAGGCGGCAACGGCGGCGGCAACGGCGGCGGTACAACGCCCACGCCCAGCGGGAACTATCTGACCGGCGTGTCCCCCAGCACCTCCGTGTCCTCGCTGACCACCAGCGGCTACACCGTGTACAGCGGCAGTACCAAGGTGACCTCCGGTCTGGTGGGCACCGGCATGACCGCCGTCAGTAACGGCACCAGCGTGACCATCGTGGTCACCGGCGATGTCAGCGGCGACGGACGCATCACCATCACAGACGTGGTCAAGCTGCAGAGCAGCGTGGCCGGGGCTTCCAAGCTGAGCGGCGCTTACGCCAAGGCCGGCGACATCAACGGTGACGGAAAGGTCACCATCACCGACGTGGTACAGGCTGCCCAGGTCACCGTTGGGCAGCGCACCATCAACTGACGGGAGGCAGCACCTTTATGAAAAGCAAATTCTTACGCGCGGCCGCGTCGGCACTGCTGACGCTGCTGCTGGTGGTCACCCTGCTGCCGCAGACGGCGCACGCCGCCGGTGCCAGCCTGACCGGTACCGCCTCGCTGCAGGCCGGGGACACCGTCACACTGACGCTGTCCGTGCCCAGCAAGGTGTACGGCCTGACCGCCGAGCTGAGCTACAGCAGCAACCTGTCCTTCACCAACTACAACTGCTCCGTCAGCGGGTGGAGCATCATCGTCAACAACAACATGTTCAGCGTGTACGGCACGTCCAGCTCCAGCGGCGGCGTGGTGACCATCAAGATGAAGGTCTCCGGCAGCGCCAAGGAGGGCGACGCCCTGTCGGCCACGTTCTCCAACATCGTTGTATCCGACGGCAACAGCGACACCGATCTGGGCAGCGCCAGCTGGTCCGGCAAGGTGGGCGCGGCTCCCAGCGGCAACTGCGACCTGAGCTCCCTGAGCTGCTCCAACGCCACGCTCAGCCCCTCCTTCTCCGCCAAGACCACCAACTACACCTGCACGGTGCCCTTCGCCGTCAGTTCTCTGGATCTGAACTACAAGAAGGCCGACAGCACCGCCAGCGTGTCCGTCAGCGGCAACGACCTGGCCGTGGGCGCCAACACCGTGAGCATCAAGGTCACGGCGGCCAACGGCGCCAGCAAGACCTACACCATCGACGTGACCCGGCAGCAGGACCCCAACTACAAGCCGTCCACCGACGCTGCACTGTCCACCCTGAGTCTGGAGGGAGCCACCCTGTCCCCGGCCTTCAGCGCCGCGGTGACGGATTACATCGCCTACGTGCCCTATGAGGTCCGCCAGGTGACCATCGCCGCCACCGCCAAGGACGAGAAGGCCCAGGGCGTATCCGGCACCGGCGCGGTACAGCTGTCCGCCACGGAGGCGGAGACCGTCATCACCGTCACCGGCACCGCTGAGGACGGCAAGACGAAGCAGAACTACACCATCCACGTGCTGCGGATGCCCGCCTACACGGGCATCATCCCCACGGTGGAGGTCATCGACCCGGAGACCATTCCCGATGTGCCGCCGCTGGAGGTCCCCGGCACGGTAACGCTGCCCCTGATCGGCGAGGTAAAGACCACCTATGTGGCCATCGCCGCGGCGGTGCTGCTGGTGATCGTGCTGTTCCTGCTGGGCTTCCTGATCGGCCGCGGCCATACGGGCGGCAGTGACGACGGCGGCGACGACTACGACGACGAGCCCCGCACACCGGCCAAGCCCTTGCTGCCCCAGGAGCGGGAGACCGCCCGCGTGCCCCGCCTGGTGCCCCGCGAGGAGCTGGACGGCAGCGATCCCTCCCCCGTGCCCGACAAGACCCCTGCGGCGCCCGTGACGCCCCCCGCCCCGGCGGAGGAGCCCGCACCCCAGCCCAAGGAGCGCAGCGCCGTGGACGAGCCCACACAGGCCGACGAGGACGAGGTGCGCACCATGTCCCTGGAGGACCTGCTGGACGACATCCACAACATGTAACTATTTCAAACGCGGTCCGCTTCGCTGGGACCGCGTTTGAGGGAGCTGCGGCCTGCTGCAGCGCACGAAATGCCGCCCTTTCGGGCGGCATTTCGCACGTTTGCAGGCCGAGAAGAATTTTCGGCGACGTACACGCCGCCGCCGAAAATATATCTTGTTCTATTTGCGCCTGCGGGCGCAAACTCTGCGAGGCCTCCATACGGCGCAAACGGTGACCCGGCACAGCGGTCACCGTTTGCATCCTTCTTTAATAATCCACCTTCATCAGGCACAGCCCCTCCGGGGGCGCGGTGGGGCCCGCCTGCTTGCGGTCCCTGGCCTGCAGTATCTCCTGCACGTGCTCCGGCTCCCAGTAGCCCCGGCCCACCTCCAGCAGCGTGCCCACCATGATGCGCACCATGTTCTGCAGGAAGCCGGTACCGTGGAAGGTGAACACCACCCGGTCCTTCCGCCGCTCGATGGAGATGTGATCTACCAGACGGACGGTGGACTTCTTCATCCGGGGATTGCCGCAGAAGCTGGCGAAGTCGTTCTCCCCCAGCAGGTACGCCGCCGCCAGGCGCATTTTCTCCACGTCCGGGTCGTAATCCAGCAGGGTGACGTACCTGCGGTCGAACACCGGCTTCACCGCGCCGGTGTGGCAGGTGTAGCGGTACGTCTTTCCCAGGGCGTTGTACCGGGCGTGGAACCGGGGCGCGGCCTCCTTCACCTCCCGGACGGCGATGGCGTCGGGGAGATAGCGGTTCAGATAGTCCCGTATCTCATCGGGCGTCTGCGCTACGTCCAGCACCACATTGGCGGTCATGGCGCGGGCGTGGACGCCGGCGTCGGTGCGTCCCGCGCCGATGACGTTCACGGCTGCGCCCTGCAGCTGTCCCAGCACGGCCTCCAGCTTGCCCTGTATGGTGTCCTTGTCCGGCTGGCGCTCCCAGCCGAAGAACCGGGTGCCGTCATAGGCAATGGTCAGTCTGTAATTCTGCTGCATAACGCATCACGCCCTTTCTGCCACAGTATAGCAGAAAGGGCGTGATTTGTGAAGTATTTTACAGCCAACCCATCATTTTAATGAAGTTCCACAGCAGCTTGCAGCCGTAGAAGATAATGACCGCGCCGCAGACCTTGTTGATGATATTCAGCACCTTCTCGTTGAACTTGCTGCCCAGCAGGGACACCACGGTGGACAGGGTCAGGAACCATATCACGGAGGCGGAGCCGAAGCCGCAGATGAAGGGCAGGTCGCCGCCATCGGTGAGGGTGGCCCGGAAGGCGCCCAGCATCATGGTGCCGTCGATGATGGCCTGGGGATTCAGCCAGGTGACCACGAAGGCGGAGCCCGCCAGCTTCCACAGCGGCACGTTCACGTCCCGGCCGCCCTCCAGGCTGGCCTTGGAGCGCAGGAGCCCGACGCCGATGTAGATGACGATAAGGCTTCCCAGGCCGAGGATGACCTTCTGCAGCCAGGGCAGCGCCTGCATCAGGGCGCCGGCGCCCAGGAAGCAGGAGATGCCCAGGGAGATGTCCCAGAAGATGACGATGAGGGCGGTGATGTAGACGCGGCTGCGCTTCTGGGTCAGGGCGCTGTTGATGACGAACAGGTTTTGCAGACCGATGGGCGCCACATAGGCCAGACCCATGGTCAGACCCTGCAGATAAATATTCATGTTGGGTATTTACTCCTTTTTTCTTATCTGCTATCATAATAGCACTATTGCAGGAAAACGCAAGAACGCAGATTTTTATGGGTAAGTAAGGAGGAACTGACCATGTCCGACGCCCACTACGACTGTCCCTGTATGGAGAAATGCCCGCTGCACCATGCCATGCAGCTCATCGGCGGCAAGTGGAAGGTGCAAATACTGTGCGCCGTGGCCAACGCCGACAGCATACGCTACAACGCTCTGCGGGGCAAGCTGGACGGCATATCCAACACCGTGCTGGCCTCCGCCCTGCGGGAGCTGGAGCGGGACGGCCTGGTGACCCGGCGGGAGTACCTGGAGGTACCGGTGCGTGTGGAGTACGGTCCCACGGGCAGCTGCCGGGAGCTACTGCCCATTCTGGAGCAGCTCAGCGACTGGGCGGAGGCCCGGATGTAAGAGAACGACCGGCCTGCGCCGTCTGGCGCGGACTGGTCGTTTTTTACAGTTCCTTGATGAAGCAGCGGCGGCGCTTGTGCTGCTCGGTCTGGAAGTCCTTCCACTGGGACTGTACCTTGTTGTTCAGCTCCAGCATGGGGCCGGTCTCGGCCTGCTTGATGCCCAGCTTCTGGCAGCCCTTCATGGTCTTGCTGAGGATGATGGCGTTGACGCCCTTGTTCTGGTACTTGGGGTGCACGGCGATCAGCAGCAGGTCCACAGTGTCGTTCTTCCGGAAGGCCTTCAGCACGTCCACCCAGCCGGTGGGAAACAGGCGGCCGCGGTTCTTCTGCAGGGCGGTGGCCAGACTGGGCGCGCCCACGCCGAAGGCCACCATGTGGTTCTGCTCGTCCATGACGAAGCAGGTGGTATTGGGGTTGATCAGCGGCGCGAACTTGGAGGAGTACTTTTTGATCTGCCGGTCGCTGAGCTCCACCGTGCCGTACAGGGGCGCGTAGGCCACGTTCACCAGCTCGAAGAAGGGCTTCAGCAGGGGCAGATAGGCCAGGCGGTTCTTCGCCTCGTGGATGTGCAGATGGTTGCGCTTGAGGACGAAGTCGGAGATCTTCTCCCACCGCTGCACGGTGGCCTCGTCCGTGGGGACGGTGATGAGCTGCTCGATCCAGTCCACGTCCTTGCCGTAGCCCAGGGCGGTCATGTGGTCGATGTAGTAGGGGTAGTTATAGTAGGTGAAGAAGCAGCTGCGGCGGTCAAAGCCCTCCACCAGCATGCCCTCCCTGTCCATATCGGTGAAGCCCAGGGGACCGTGTACGGCGCTGCAGCCCAGCTCACGGGCCCAGTCCTCCACCACTGCGAACAGGGCAGCGGAGACCTCCGGGTCGTCGATAAAGTCCACCTGGGTGAACCGCAGGCGGTTGGTGCCCCACTTGTCGTTGGCCTTGCGGGAGTGGATGGCGCCGATGCGCCCCACGATCTCTCCGTCACGCTCCGCCAGCCAGCAGCGGGCGTCGCAGTAGTCGAAGGCGGGGTTCTTGCTCCTGTCCCAGTCGGACAGATCGTCATCGTAGGTGGCGGGGACGAACTGCGGCACGTCCTTATACAGCTGGTTGGGGTAGTCCACGAACCGACGCAGCTGCGCCTTTGTGGTGACTTCTATAATGGAAACCATAGGGATATCCTCCTATCACTCTGTGCAAACACAATACCAGTGTACGACATTTTCAGACAAATTGCAATAGCTGCAAAAATAAGTGGCACATCGGCGGAAATCGTGATACAATACGGGCAAAGAAACTTACGCAGGAGGCACGGGATATGGAATTACAGTGGTTTGACATCCGGGAGCTGACCGAACAGGCGGCGCAGGCCGTCATGGGCATGATGGACGGCGACAGGCAGCGCCGCGTGGCCGACATCGCCGGGGACGACGACAGGAAGCGCACCATCGCCGGTGAGCTGCTGGCGCGGCGCATGCTGGCGGAGAAGCTGGGCTGCGCGGACAGGGACGTTCCCCTGACCTGGGACGAGCTGGGCAAGCCCTCCGTGGCCGGAGACGGCCTATACGTGTCCGTCAGCCACTCCGGCCCCTGGGCGGTGTGCGTCACGGCGGAGGTGCCGGTGGGCGTGGACGTGGAGGTGGTCCGCTCGGCGCAGGAGAAGTTCATGCGCCGTGTGTGCTCCGAACAGGAGATGGCCTGCATCCGTCCCGGCAGCGACGGCGACTGCCGCCGGTTCTGGGAGATATGGACGGCCAAGGAGTCGCTGTTCAAGCTGACGGGCAGGGGCCCGCTGCTGGCGCTGAGCCGCTTCACCCTTCCGGCAGGCGTGACGCTGGACTATACGGAGAAAAACGGCTGCGCCCTGACGGTGGCAGCGCAGATTTTGTGAAAATTTTTGCAAAGTTTGCAAAAAAGGCTTTTCTTTCCCCGTTTCTTTTGGTACAATAGCGATATGAGGAGAGCCGCCGCCCGTATGCGGCAGGCGGTTTCAGGACGGACAGAGGAGGTTCGCTTTTTATGATCCGAGTCGGCATCATCGGCTGCGGCAAGATCGCACAGGTGCGCCATCTGCCTGAGTATGCAGCCAACCCCAATGCAGAGATCGTAGCCTTCTACGACAAGAACAAGGCCCGCGCCGAGGAAATGGCGGCGCGCTACGGCGGCAAGGTCTACAACAGCTTCTACGAGCTGGTGGACGATCCCGGTGTGGACGCCGTATCTATATGCGTGGAGAACCGCAGCCATGCGGAGATCTGCACGGCGGCACTGTACGCCGGCAAGCATGTGCTGGTGGAAAAGCCCATGGCCATCACGCTGGCGGAGTGCGAGTCCATGGTGGCCGCCGCCGAGCGCAACGGCAAGCACCTGATGGTGGGCCACAATATGCGCTTTGACCCGGTACACCGCAAGGCCAAGCAGCTGCTGGACGCCGGTCTTATCGGCGATGTCATCACCTTCCGCAGCGTGTACGGCAACTCCGGCCCCGAGGGCTGGTCCGAGGACCGTGACGCCTGGTTCTTCGACAAGAATAAGGCGGCCATGGGCGCCCTGTCCGACATGGGCATCCACAAGGTGGACCTGATCCAGTATCTGCTGGGTCAGAAGGTCATCGAGACCACCGCCAAGGTCGTCACCCTGAACAAGCGTGACGCCGAGGGCAAGCTCATCAGCGTGGACGACAACGCCCTGTGCATCCTGAAGATGTCCGGCGGCGCTCTGGGCACCATGGCGGCCAGCTGGACCGTGTACGGCCACGAGTGCCAGTCCACCGTGCTCTACGGCACCAAGGGCCTTATGATGATCTACAGCGAACCCTCCGCCCCCATCATCGTCAGCGATCTGGAGGGCAACCGCACCAGCTTCGCCTTTGACACCACCTCCGAGAAGTCCGGCGTCATCGACGAGTTCGTGGACGCGCTGGTACATGACCGTGATCCCGAGGTCTCCGGCAAGGAGGCGCTGACCACCATGCGCACCATCTTCGGCAGCATCCGCTCGTCCGACATCGCGCGGCCCGTGGCGGTGAACACCGACTTCGTGACCCACATCTGACACAAGACATATACCGGGGCGGGCGATCTGTCCGCCCCATTTTTTCGCAAGGAGGTACAGTATGTATCGTATCGGCATCGACCTGGGCGGCACCAACATCGCCGCCGGCGTGGTAGACGAGAGCCAGCACATCGTGGCGGAGGTCAGCATCCCCACCGGCGCGGAGCGCAGCCCGGAGACCGTGGCGGCGGATATATGCCGCGCGGCGGAAATGGCCATGGAGAAGGCGGGCATCACCGCCGCCCACTGCGCCAGCATCGGCATCGGCTCGCCCGGCACCTGCGACAGCCGCCGGGGCGTGGTGGTACGGGCGTATAACCTGGGCTGGTTCGACGTGCCCGTGTGCGACATGGTGACCCGAAAGCTGGGCCTTCCCTGCCGCCTGAGCAACGACGCTAACTGCGCCGCCCTGGCCGAGACAGTGGCCGGCGCGGCCATCGGCTGCCGCAACATGATCCTCATCACCCTGGGCACCGGCGTGGGCGGCGGCATCATCTCCGACGGCAAGCTGCTGGAGGGCGTGGGCGGCACCGGCGCCGAGGTGGGGCACACCATCCTGGTGCTGGACGGCGAGCAGTGTACCTGCGGCCGCAAGGGCTGCTGGGAGGCCTACGGCTCCGCCACCGGCCTGATACGCCAGGGCAAGCGCGCCGGTCAGGCGCACCCCGAATCGGCGCTGGCGGCCTTTGGCGACAGTCTGACCGCCAAGGACGTATTTGACGCGGCAGAGCGCGGCGACGCCGCGTCAAAGGCGGTGCTGGAGCAGTACTACGTCTACGTGGCCGCCGGCATCACCGACCTGGTGAACATCCTGGGCCCGGAGCTGGTGCTCATCGGCGGCGGCATCAGCCGCCAGGGCGAGCGCCTGCTGGCACCCATCCGGGAGTACGTGGCGGCCAACTGCTTCGGCGGCCACGACCGCACCCCGCCGGTGATCAAGGCCGCCAAGCTGGGCAACGAGGCCGGCATCATCGGCGCCGCAGCACTGTGATATGCGAAAAGAACGTTCCCTCCGGGAACGTTCTTTTTACCTCTTCATCTTGCGTGCTATCCGCCGATATGGTACAATATGTGGACATACAGACATTCTGGAGGGGTACGATATGGAAATGCGCCGCTATGTGAGACACTCCCCCGCCTGGTGGGTGGCGGGACTTGTGCTGGCCGCTCTGGCCGCCGTGTGCATCCTGCTGGGCTCCGCGGAGCAGCGGGCGCGGGAGGACGCCGCGCCTACGCCGCTGGGGGACACGGTGTATCTGGACGACTACAACTACATCGACGTGCAGTACATGACCGAATGGGTATACCGGGTCACTCTGGGCGACGGAAGCAGGAACACCTTCTACATCGCCTGGGACGCGGAGGGCTACGGCTATCTGGTGCTGCTGACCGATGAGCAGTACGCCGCCTACGCGGACATCGTGGCTTACACCTATTCCGACGACAGCAGCCTGCTGGACGCCACGGGACAGGCAGGGGATACGGCCTCCGAGCTGGCCATGTACATCCCCCTGACGCAGGTCACCGCCCCCGCGCCGGTGCGTCTGACGGGCATCATCCGCACCACGCCCACGGAGTACATCACCGACATGGCCGACGCCGACGGCATGACCGCCGACGACTTCATCAACACCTACGGCGACTATTACATCGACGGTACCGCCGTCCCCGCCGCGCTGGACAACGACTGGTTCTACATCGCCGTGCTGTTCGCCACGGCCGCCTTCGTCGTCTTGATCGTGGCCGAGTCCTACGCCGCCCAGCTGCGCAGCACCCTGAAGCTGCTGCGGAAGAGCGGCCTGCAGGAGCGGGCGGAGAGCGAGTTCCACTATCTGGAGGGCGACCGGCGCGCCAACGCGCTGGTGAGCACCGCCTTCCTGTACGGGCGGCGGCAGAACATCGTCCTGCCCCTGGCGGACGTGCTGTGGGTCTATCGCCACGATATGCGCCTGCTGTGGGCGAAGCACACTGTGGTGCAGCTGATGACCTACGACGGGCGCTCCTACACGCTGCAGCTCGGCAGGGGCGGCAGCCGCCGGTCGGCAGACGCGTTGGTACAGGCGGTGTCCGCCCGGAATCCGGAGGCACTGGTGGGCCTGACCCGTGAGAACCACCGGCTGTACGACCAGCAGGTGCCCCACGCCAGGAGCCGCCGCACCTGGGCGGTGGTCAGCGGCGCGGCTGCGGCCGCCGGCAGCTATGCGCTGGCGCGGCTGCTGATACGCCTGCTGCTGCCGTAAACAGCTCTGCCCCGCCCGAAGGGCGGGGCTTTGTGCGGAGAGCATACCATGCGCCCCGACGGGCTTTACACAGAAAAAAGCACCCCCACGGGGGTGCTCTCTTTTTCAGTCGATGGTACGGACGAAGCTCATGCCGCTCTTCTGCATGTGTACATCCAGCCGCACCCGGTCGCCGCGGATATAGCTGCGGGTGTACTCGTAGATGCGCCCGTCCTCCGTGCGGGTCAGCCGCTGGTGGAAGAAGACACAGCTACCCGGCTCCACGCCCAGCAGCGCCGCGCGGCTGTCGTCCAGGATCACGGCCTCGTAGCTCTCGTCAGCGGCGAAGGGCACGATGCCCACATGGTACAGCAAACTGTAAAAGCTGTGGGTCTGCAGCATGTCGCGGGTCAGGTTGGGGTAGATGTACTGGGGATAGTAGCTGGTCTCCAGTATCAGGGGCTCTCCGTCCACGTTGCGGACACGGGTGAAGCAGTACACCGGCGTGCCCTCCCGCAGCTCCATCTTCTCGCAGATCACCGCGTTGGGGGTCTCCACGTCGAAGTCCACCAGGGTGGAGGAGGGCACCTTGCCCATGGAGGACACCTCGGTGGTGAAGGAGTAGCGCACGCCGCGCCGGTTGGTGGCCGGGTCGGCCACGAAGGTGCCGCGGCCGCGCTTGCGCACCACCAGGCCCTCGTCCTCCAGCTCGCCGATGGCCTGGCGGACGGTGTTGCGGCTGATGCTCAGACAGCGGCACAGCTCGGCCTCGCTGGGCAGCAGCGCGCCCACGGCCAGCACGCCGGTGGAGATGTTGCGCTTGATGATGCCCACCAGCTGGGCGTAAAGAGGTATATCGCTGTCCAGCGACAGCGTGGTATGTAGAATGGGGTTCTGTTCCATGGTCGGGTTCCTTTCCCTTGCGTACCCTTGGGTAAGTTGTACCTATTGTACCATACAATCCAGAGAAATGGTAGTGGGTAAATGCGCTATTTTGAAATTTTTTTATCACCGTGTCGGTTTTCATGCACGGTGCCCGGAATTTTGCGGCACGGGCTCCCCCGCTACGCAAACAGCGCCGCGTAAGCGGCGCTGTTTGCGGAACAAAAAGAAGGAAAACCTTTTCGGTAGTAAGCGGATTTACTTGTGGTCGACGCTGTACATGTGCTCGATCAGGCACAGCACTTTGTCGGAGTAGCCCATCTCGTTATCGTACCAGCTGACCACCTTCACGAAGGTGTCGGTCAGAGCGATGCCAGCCTTGGCGTCGAAGATGGAGGTGTGGGTATCACCCAGGAAATCGGAGGACACAACGGCCTCGTCGGTGTACTCCAGGATGCCCTTCAGCTCATTCTCGCTGGCCTTCTTCATGGCGGTGCAGATCTCGTCATAAGTGGCGGGCTTGCTCAGGTTCACGGTCAGGTCCACCACGGACACATCCAGGGTGGGCACGCGCATGGACATACCGGTCAGCTTGCCGTTCAGGCTGGGGATGACCTTGCCCACGGCCTTGGCGGCGCCGGTGGAGCTGGGGATGATGTTGCCGGAGGCAGCGCGGCCGCCGCGCCAGTCCTTCAGGGACACACCGTCCACGGTCTTCTGGGTGGCGGTGGTGGAGTGTACGGTGGTCATCAGGCCGTCGGTGATGCCGAAGTTATCGTGCAGCACCTTGGCGATGGGGGCCAGGCAGTTGGTGGTGCAGCTGGCGTTGGACACGAACTGCATATCGCTGGTGTAGGTGTCCTCGTTGACGCCGCAGACGAACATAGGGGTGTCGTCCTTGGAGGGGGCGGACATGACCACGTGCTTGGCGCCCGCGGCGATGTGGCCGGCGGCCTTCTCCTTGGTCAGGAACAGGCCGGTGGACTCGATGACGTACTCAGCGCCGACCTTGGCCCAGGGCAGGTTGGCGGGGTCACGCTCGGCGAACACGGGGATGGACTTGCCGTTGACAATGATGTTGTTGCCCTCGGAGGAGACCTCACCCTTGAACTTGCCGTGCATGGTATCGAACTTCAGCATATACGCCAGATAATCGGCGGGGCAGAGATCATTGATGCCCACGATCTCGATGTTGGGGTGATCCATGCAGCAGCGCATGACCATACGGCCGATACGGCCAAACCCATTGATACCGACTTTAATGCTCATAAAACATCTTCCTCTCTGATGGAATATCCTAAATGTATGGTATGTTTAGAATTATATGCAATTTTTTCAAAAATGCAAGCCCTTTTTGAAAAAAATTTTAATTTCGCGGAAAATTGACAAAAAACTTGTATTTATGCGCTGACTTTGGTATGATGTGGTCAGACTGCCGGGAGTTGGCACGATTGACAGACGCCGTAGGATGGTATGCTGACAGCATGAGGAGGCTGGTCGCTATGGATAATAACGCGCAGGAAAGACCCTTGTTTGACCGTATGCCCTTAGCCGCAATGCACATCCGCACGGCGCTGGGCAGTATTTATTACGCCACTCAGCGTCTTGCACCGCCGGAGAAGCGGGACATCGACCCGGAGCTGGACAAGAACGCCGCCCTGCTGTACCAGGGCTATTACCGCCTGCTGCGGCTGGCCAAGGACCTGGAATCCCTGGAGCTGCTGGACCGGCGCGAGCCTCTGCCGGAGGAGAACGCGGACCTGAAGGTCTGGCTGGATGAGATCGTCCGGGAGGCCACCGTCCCCTTCGAGCTGCGGGGCGTGACGCTGGAGATGGTCTGTGCCGAGCGGCACGCCGTCACCGCCGCCAACCTGCACTGGCTGGGCCAGGCGGTGTGGCACCTGCTGAGCAACGCCCTGCGCGCCTGCTCCCCCGGCGGCCTGGTGACGGTGACGCTGGCGGTACAGCGCCCCCACGTGCTGCTGAAGGTGGCGGACGACGGCTGCGGCATCCCCGCCGACCGGCAGGATATGCTGTTCGACTGGTTCATGCGCCCCCTGACGCCCGAGTATCTGACGGGCGGCCTGGGTGTGGGCCTGCCGGTGACCTATCAGGTGGCGCGGCTCCACGGCGGGCAGCTGCTGCTGAACAGCCGCGAGGGCGAGGGCACCACGGCCACCCTGGTGCTGCCGCTGCGGCGGACGGACAGCTCCGTCAGCGACAACACGTTCCAGTACACCGGCGGATTCCAGCGGGTGCTGCTGGAGCTGGCAGACGCCCTTCCCGGCGAGGCGTATCTGGCCAAGCATCTGGACGAATGACCCACCGTCGGGCGAAAGAGAACTCTTTCGCCCGATAGCTTTCCACTTTTTACCGAGGAATATACGCCGCGCGGCCCGCGCGGCACGGAGAACGCTATGAACGAGAAGAAAAGAGTGCTGGTGGCCATGTCCGGCGGCGTGGACAGCTCTGCCGCCGCGGCGCTGCTGGTGCAGCAGGGCTACCTGTGCGACGGCGCCATGCTGAAGCTGGCCCCCAACGAGGACAGCCGCTGCTGCTCCGCCGACGATGCCGAGGACGCCCGTCAGGCGGCCACCCGGCTGGGCATGCGCTTCTATGTATTCAACGAGACCGACCGCTTCCAACGCTGCGTCATGGACGCCTTCGTGGCGGAATACGCCGCCGGGCGGACACCCAATCCCTGCATCGACTGCAACCGTGAGCTGAAGTTCGGCGCGCTGCTGGACCGCGCCCTGACCCTGGGCTACGACTACATCGCCACCGGCCACTACGCCCGGGTGGACTTCGACCCGGCCAGCGGCAAGTACCGCCTGCTGCGGGGCGCGGAGCGGCAGAAGGACCAGAGCTACGTGCTCTACCAGCTGACCCAGCACCAGCTATCCCACCTGCTGCTGCCTGTGGGCGACTACGACAAGCCCGCCATCCGGGACAAGGCCCGCCAGGCCGGGCTGGACAACGCCGACAAGGGCGACAGCCAGGATATATGCTTCGTGCCCGACGGGGATTACGTGGGCTTCCTGCAGCGGCAGGGGCTGGCCCTGACCCCCGGCGACTTCGTGGACGAGGAGGGCCGCGTTCTGGGGCGGCACAGGGGCCTTCCCTGCTACACCATCGGCCAGGGCAAGGGTCTGGGCATCGCCGTGGGCCGCCACGTGTACGTGCTGGACAAGGATGAAGCCGCCAACACCGTGACCCTGGGGGACAACGAAAAGCTCTTCCACCGGACGCTGACTGCCTCACGGGTCAACTGGATCAGCGGCGAGCCCCCCGCCGCCCCCCTGCGCTGCGCCGCCAAGACCCGGTACAGCCAGGTGGAGTCCCCCTGCACCGCCTATCCCCTGCCCGACGGCGGGATGCGGGTGGTGTTTGACGAGCCCCAGCGCGCCATCACCGCCGGACAGGCGGTGGTCCTGTACGACGGCGACGTGGTGCTGGGCGGCGGCACCATCGAGGCCAGCGAATAAAGCAAAAAAACATCCCCGGCCGACGGCCGGGGATGTTTTTTGCTCAGAAGTGGCTCTCCACGAACTTGTTGAACTTCTTCACGTCCATCTCGTCCTTATAGGTGTTCTTGAACCGCTTGACGGTCTCGCTGTTGTACTGCACGATGTTGCGGTACTTCAGCAGTCCCACCACCAGGCCCACGCCGCCGCAGATATAGCCCCACGGGGCCGCCTTGGTGCAGGTATAGGCCAGCACCGCCAGCACCAGCAGCGAGATCACCACACCGGCGATCTGCTTCTTGGGATGGATGCGGTCCACCGCCTCCTGCGTGACCACGCCCTCCTGCACCATAGCCTTGGCGAACTGCTTCTGTACGCCGAACAGGCTGGCCGCCTGCAGCATCATGGGTGCCACCACGAAAAAGGCGAAGAATGTATCCACCACGCCGATGATCAAAATCGTAAAGTCTCCCATTTCCTCTCTACTCCTCCTGTGCCGTTTCGTTTTTGAAAAGGATGCGCATATCACTCCGCGCTGTGGCGTACAGCATGTGGCTGTAGCTCAGCGAAAATTCCGCAACGTCCCCCACCTGCAGCCGCCGGGGGCAGTCCTCCACGTCCACGATGCAGTGGTCGGAGGAGCCGCCGATGACCGTCATCCCCGGCTCCCGGGGGATAAGGCTCTCCAGGTCGCCCACATCGGCGCGCCCCAGCGCCAGTATGGCCCGGCGGCGGATGCCCCGGTCCACGTAGGTGGGCTTGCGGCCGAAGGCGTCAATGGCGAATTCCCCGATGGGGTAGGTGGGCTTGTCCTTGACCTCCACCACCTCCGCCCGCAGGGTCAGGGTGTCCATCCGCAGATAGTCCATATCCCGGATGCCCCAATCCACCTGCAGGTCCTTGCCCAGCAGGATGGCCTCGCCGATGCGCAGATGGTTTATCCCCTGGGGCATGGTGCCCCAGTGCACCAGCGTAAAGGAGCTGGTGGCGCCGCCGGACACGATCTCCAGCTTCCGCCCGATGCGCTCCTCCACCCGGCGCGCCAGCGCGGTGAGCTCGTTCATCTTCTCCGGCGTGGGCTTGGTGGAGCCGTAGCAGCTCAGGTTCACGCCGATGCCCGCCAGCTCCACATGGGGCAGTTCGCGCTCCACCCGCTCACAGACATCGACCAGCTCGTCCTTGTCCCAATAGCCCTCGCGCAGATCGCCCAGGTCGGTCATAACGATGACCCGGTGTGTCCTGTTCTGACGCAGACATTCCTCCTCCAGCGCCAGCAGCGTGGCCCACTCGCTCTGCAGCGAGGTCTCGCACAGCGACACCACGTCGTGCAGCTCCGTCAGGCCAGGTATGCGTATCAGCAGCCACGGGCCCGCCACACCGGCGGCGCGGCATTTGGCCACCTGCTCCAGCCGGCTGGTGCCCAGCTCCTGCGCCCCGGCGGCCAGCAGCGTCCGCGCCGCCTCCGGGATACCGTCTACGCCCTTTATCACGCCGCACACGCGGATGCCCGCCCTATGGCAGCGGGAGATCACGGCCTCCGCGTTGCCGCGCAGCAGGGCCAGGTCAAATTCCAATTGGGGATACTGCCGCACAGCGACACCTCCTGAAATATTTAATAGGGGTATTGTACCACACCTTCCGCCGTTTGTCACCCTTTTCGCAAAATTCCCCGTCTTGTCTTGTTTCACGCAAAAAAAGAAAGCCCTTCCGGGCTTTCTTTTTTGTGTGCGGATGTCTTACTTGTTGGCAGCCAGCGCCTTGTTGGCCTCGGCCATCTCCTGGAAGATGCCCTGGTGCTTCTTGGCGATGATCGCCTTGATGACCAGCAGGGTGCCGACCATCAGCGCCACAGCGATGATCAGGCAGATGACCACATTCTGGATCAGGCCGGCCAGGATGAAGCTGACGAACGCCACGCCGGAAACGGTCAGGGCATAGGGCAGCTGGGTGAACACGTGGTTCAGGTGGAAGCAGTGCGCACCGGCGGAAGCCATGATGGTGGTATCGGAGATGGGGGAGCAGTGGTCGCCCATAACGCCGCCGGAGCAGGC